>JAEYPB010000056.1 GCA_023411175.1 Bacillota bacterium
CCTTTCGAAGAAGGGCGCCTTCGAGGACATTTCCTTCGACGTGCGCGCGGGGGAGATTCTGGGGTTTGCGGGACTCGTCGGCGCGGGGCGCAGCGAGGTCATGCGCGCGCTGGTGGGCTATGACCGCCTGGACTCCGGCGCGGTTCAAATGGACGGAAAGGCGGTTTCCATCCGCCACCCGCGGGACGCCAGGCGTCAGCGCATCGCGCTGGCTTCGGAAGACCGCAAGGCGCTGGGGCTGATCCTGTGCCGCAGCATCAAGGAAAACGTCTCCATCCAGAACGAAGACCAGTACGCCCACGGCGGGTTCATGAATCACAGGAGGGAGCGCGAGTTGGTCGGCCGCATCACCAAACAGGTGACGGTCAAGATGAACGGCATTGGCGACGCGGCGGGCACGCTTTCGGGCGGCAACCAGCAGAAGGTCGTGTTGGCAAAGTGCCTTCTGTCCAAGCCCCGCGTGCTCATCCTGGACGAGCCCACCCGCGGCATCGACGTAGGCGCCAAAGCGGAGATCTACAACATGATGGTGGAACTTGCCAGGTCCGGCATCGCCATCATCATGATCTCCTCGGAAATGCCGGAGTTGATCGGCATGAGCGACCGGATACTGGTCATGGCGGGAGGCCGCATCACCGGCGAGTTCCGGGATGTAGCGAACGCTTCTCAGGAAGATATTCTTAAACTGGCGTTGGGAGGAGCATAAAATGTCGCAGCCTAGAGCGGCCGCCGCCAGCGCGGGCAAGTTCAAGGGTCTGTACACCCTGCTGGGTCTCGTGGTGTTCATTGTGGTGATGGTCGTCGCGATGGCCATCGTATCCCCGGTGTTTCTGACTTCGGGCAACATCATCAACATTCTGCGCCAGGTTTCGCTCAATGGCATCCTTGCCGTGGGCCTGACTTTCGTCATCCTGACCGGCGGCATCGACCTTTCGGTCGGCTCGCTGGTGGCGGTCACCGGCGTGGTCGTGGGTTCGATGCTGATCAACGGCTCCAGCGCCTTCGTGGCGGCGGCCGTCGGAATTCTGATCAGCGTCCTGTTCGGGGTGTTCAACGGCGCGATGATCGCCTACTGCAGCCTGCCCCCGTTCATCGCCACCCTGGCGGGGCAGACCATTGGCCGCGGCTTCGCGCTGGTGTTCTCCGACGGCAAGCCCTTCGCGGTGTCCGACAAGGATTTCCTTGTCATCGGCAAGGGTTCGCTGCTGGGCATCCCGATCCCGATCTGGATTCTGTTCGTCGTGTGCGTGGTGGCGGGCATCGTGCTCAACTACACCACGTACGGCCGCCATGTGTACGCCTTCGGCGGCAACCGCAACGCGACGAAGCTCTCCGGCGTCAAAACGAAGTTCGTCGAAATGATGGTGTACGTCATCTCCGCGCTGATGGCGGGCATCGTGGGCATCATTCTGGCGGCGCGCATCTCCTCCGGCCAGCCCACCGCGGGCACCGGCTATGAGCTGGACGCCATCGCCGCGGTCGCCATCGGCGGAACCTCGATGTCCGGCGGCGTCGGAACCCTGTCCGGAACCATCCTCGGATTTATCATCATCGGCGTTCTCTCCAACTCCCTGACGCTGCTCAACGTATCGTCCTTCTACCAGCAGATCGTTAAAGGCGCCATTATACTGATCGCTGTGCTGATGGACATGCGCTCGAAGCGGAAAGAGTAGGAAAAAACTCCGGCGGTGTAAATTGAAACAAAACATGGGAGGGTATTGAACCATGAAGAGACTGCTGGCAATCCTGATGTGCGCGTGCCTGGTCCTGGGCAGCTTCGCGGTCGCGAGCGCCGAGACCAAGACCTACAAGATCGCGGGCCTGATGAAACAGAACGCCGATACCTTCGTTCAGAAGATCTCCGACGCCATGATCGCCCGTGCCGCCGAACTGGGCACCGAAGTCGAGCTCCTGATGCAGGACGCCGAAGGCGACATCAACAAGCAGCTTGAGCAGGCCGAAGCCATGAAGACCATGGGCGTGGACGCCGTCATCCTGAACGCCGTGGACGTCGAGGGCAGCGCCCCCATCGTCGACATGTTCATCGACGCGGGCATCCCGGTCATCGAGTGCAACACGCTGACCAACAACGCGGACAAGGCCACCTGCTACGTCGGTTCTGACGACGTGGACGCCGGCAAGATTCAGGCGGATTTCCTCAAGACCGTGCTGCCCGAAGACGCCAAGGTCTGCTACATGATGGGCCCCATCGGCGTGTCCCCGCAGATCTACCGCAAGCAGGGCATCGAGGAGAACCTGTTCAACGGCAGCAAGATCGAAGTGCTCCAGGAGCAGACCGCCAACTGGAAGCGCGCCGAGGCCCTTGCGCTGGCCGAGAACTGGCTGACCACCTACCAAAATCTGGACGCCATCATCTGCCAGAACGACGACATGGCCATGGGCGCCCTCGAAGCCGTTGAGGCCGCGGGCCGCAAGGAGCAGGTCATCGTCATCGGTATCGACGCCATCGCCGATGCGCTGCAGGCCGTCAAGGATGGCCGTCTGGACTGCACCGTGTTCCAGGATGCGGCGGGCCAGGGCGCGACCTCCGTGGACGTGGCGCTCGAGTGCGCCAAGGCCAAGACGGTTAAGACCGACGACGTCATGATCCCCTTCGTGCTTGTGACCAAGGACAACGTGGACCAGTTCATGTAATCGGTCGACCCTCGCGGGTCCATCTACGAAGCCGCTATGCGAGGCGCTGCGCGTGAGCCGGCCGACCGCATGGCGGCTTCCTCAATCAGGAAGGTGCGAACATGCTCAAGGGAATTCCGGTCATCCTTTCGTCACAGCTGTTCAAGGTCATGATGGACATGGGCCACAGCGACTGTCTGATCCTGGCCGACGCGAACTTTCCCGCCGAGTCCTGCGCCAAGCGGCTGATCCGGCTGGACGGCGTCGAGATCCCGGACCTTCTTCGGGCCATTCTTCCGTTCTTTCCGCTGGACACATTCGTCGCGGACCCGGTGCGCATGATGCGAAACCTGCCCTCGGAGCCCGTTCCGGAGATCTGGAACCATTACGATGAAATCCTTCGCGGGCTGGACTTCCAGCGCGCGTTCAACAAATTCGCCTTTGTGGACCGCCTGCCGTTTTACGAGCAGGCGAGGGGCGCGTATGCCATCGTGCAGACCGCCACCACCGCCCGCTATGCAAACATCGTGCTGCAAAAGGGCGTCCTCTAGGGCGCGAAACCTCCGTCCGGCGATAAAAACATGAATTTGGAGGACAGAACCTTGGGCAACGAAGCATTGATCCAAAAGACCCTGGCCGCGGGCGAAGGCGTGTTCCGCCTGAACCCGGTGTTTGTGCCGCGCCAGTTCGGCAAGGCGGGCCGCCGCCTGAAATTGCATCCGGATGACTACTACGCGCTGGGCATCGAGCGGGGCTCGATCAAAGAGCGGTGGTTCTCTTCGGTGATCCGCGCGCAGAATGGCCCGCTGGCGGCCCCGGACGAGGGCATGAGCTATGTGGCGGTTTCGCCCGACTCCGACGAGAAGTTCACCCTCAAAGAAGCGGTGGACTTGCTTGGGGCGGAGCTCATCGGAAAGGAACTCATGGAGAAGTACGGCGGCTGGCCGATGTATTCGAAGTTTTTCGACTTCCAGAACCCGCTGTTCCACCATGTGCACCTGATGTTCGAACACGCGGCCAACGTCGGCAAGCTGGGGAAGCCCGAATCCTATTACTTCCCGCCGCAGCTCAACAACAACACCGGCGAAATGAACGCCACCTACTTTGGTTTCGATCCGGACACCGAGCCTGAGGACGTCAAGCAGCGCCTCCGCGATTACAACAAGGGCGACACCCGCATCACCGAGCTGTCCCGCGCCTACCGCGTGACGCTGGGCACCGGCTGGTTTACCCCTGCCGGCGTTATCCACGCGCCCGCCTCGGTGCTGACCTATGAGCCCCAGTGGAACAGCGACGTCAACTCCGTTCAGGAGAACGTGGTCTCCGGCGAGGTCTACCCCCGCAGGATGCTGGTAGAGGAGTGCCCGCCGGACAAGCAGGACGACATCGACTACGTCTTCTCTCTGCTCGACTGGGAGAAGAACACCGACCCGCACTACAAGAAGCACTATTTCCGTCCGCCGGTCGTCGCGTCCGAGAGCGACGCCCACGTTGAAAAGTGGGTTTCCTACGCCAACGAGTACTTTGGAGCGAAGGAACTGACCGTGCACCCCGGAAAGAGCGTCGTGATCTCCGACGGCTGCGCCTATGGCTGCATCTTTGTGCAGGGCCATGGCAAGTTCGGCGTCTTTGACGCGGAAGCGCCGGTCATGCTGCGCTACGGCAAGCAGAGCGCGGACGAGTACTTCGTGTCCGAACCCGCGGCGAAGCGCGGCATCCGGATCACCAACGAGAGCCGGTACGACGACCTCGTGCTGCTCAAGCACTTCGGCCCGAACCACCCCGACATGCCCAAGACCGTCGAGTAAACGGATTAAGGAGGCAGCCATGCGGTACCTTCTGGGACTAGACAACGGCGGCACGAGTTCAAAAGCGGTGCTGTTTGAGGAAACCGGGCGCGCGGTGGCGACGGCGAAGCGGAATACGCCGATGGAGACGCCCAAGGTGGGGTTTACGGAGCGTGACATGGAGCTTCTGTGGCGCGTCAACTGCGAGGTGATCCGGGAAGCGATCGAGTCGTCCGGGGTCAGCGCAAAGGACATCGCGGGCATATCCTTCTCCGGCCACGGCAAGGGGCTGTACCTGTGGGGAAAGGACGAAAAGCCCGCGTATCCGGGCATCGTGTCCACGGACAGCCGGGCCTACCAGATTGTGGAGGATTGGCAGCGGGACGGCACGGCGGAGAAGGCCTTTCCCATGACCTGCCAGAGCGTCCTGGCCTCGCAGCCGGTGGCGCTTCTGAAGTGGTTCCTCGAGAACCGCCCGGAAGTCCTGGAAAAGACGAAGTGGATCTTTGGGGTCAAAGACTATGTGCGCTACCGGATGACGGGGGAGGCCTACGCGGAGATCACGGACATCTCCGGCTCCAGCCTCGTGAACCTGAACACGGCGTCCTATGACGACGACATTCTGAAGCTGTTTGGGCTGGAATCCGTCAAAGACAAGCTGCCGCCGCTCACCTATTCTTCGCAGTTCTGCGGCAAGGTGACGAGGGAATGCGCGGAAATGACCGGGCTTATGGAAGGAACGCCGGTCGCGGCGGGGCTCTTCGACATCGACGCCTGCGCCATCGGCATGAACGTGACGGACGACGAATACCTGGCGGTAATCGCGGGCACCTGGAGCATCAACGAATACGTCTCCAAGACGCCCATCATGGACCGCTCGGTGAAGATGAATTCTCTCTACTGCCTGCCGGACCGCTACCTTGTGGAGGAATGCTCGCCCACGTCGGCGTCGAACCAGGAATGGTTTGTGAACAGCTTCCTGAAGGAGGCTGCCGGGGACCGGAAGCTGTATGCGGTGGCGGATGAGATGGTGGAAGCCGTCGCCCCGGACGAGGCGAACATCGTGTTTCTGCCCTACCTCTACGGCGGCAGCGACGACGCCCGGGCAGGCGCGGCGTTTGTGAACCTGAACGCCTCGCACTCCCGCGCGCACATGCTGCGCTCGGTGTACGAGGGGGTCGTGTTCGGGCACAAGCTGCACATCGACCGGCTGCTGGCCAGCCGTAAAGCGCCGCCCAAGGGCGTGCGGCTTGCCGGCGGGGTGACGAACGCGCCGCTGTGGGTGCAGATGTTTGCGGACATCCTGGAGATGGACGTAGAGACCATCGAGGTGAAGGAGCTGGGCGCGCTGGGCGCGGCGATGACTGCCGCGGTGGCCGCCGGATTGTATCCGGACCTCGCGGCGGCGGCAAAGGCGATGGTGAAGGTGCAGCGGACGTATCACCCGAACCCGGCGCTTTCGGAAATCTATCGCAGGAAATACCATGACTTCCGGGCGGTTGCGGACGCGATGGCCCCGGTGTGGGGGAGGCTGGAGCGGTAGCATGAGCGAGATACGGCTGGGCCTCTATGAAAAAGCGACGCCGCCGGAGCTGGCTTGGCGGGAGCGCCTGGAAGCGGCGCGGCGAACGGGTTACGACTTTCTGGAGATCTCCATCGACGAGACGGACGGGCGGCTGCATCGGCTGGACTGGACGGACGGCGAAAAGGAGGAACTCCTTCGCGCGATGCGGGAGACGGGCCTGCCCATCCGCACGATGTGCCTGAGCGGCCACCGGAAATACCCGCTGGGAAGCCGCGACCCGGAAGTACGGGCGCGGGGCATGGAGATATTTGAAAAGGCGGTGCGGCTTTCCGACGCGCTGGGCATCCGCATCATCCAGCTGGCGGGGTACGACGTCTACTATGAGGAAGGCGCGGCGGACACGCGGGGGCTGTTCCGGGAGAACCTGGAGAAGGGCGTCCTGTACGCGGCGAAGTATGGCATCCTGACGGCCTTTGAGACGATGGAGACGCCTTTTATGGACACGGTGGGGAAGGCGATGGCCTACGTGAACGCCATTGATTCCCCGTACCTGGGCGTGTATCCGGACCTTGGGAACCTGACGAATGCGGCGAAACTGTATGGGAGCGACCTGTACGAGGACATCGAATCGGGGCGCGGGCACATCGCGGCGATGCACCTGAAGGACACGCGGCCCGGGGTGTATCGGGATCTGGACTTCGGCGAAGGCCACGTGGACTTCAAAAAGGGTACGCAGGCAGCGCTGGCGCAAGGCGTCCGGCTCTTCGTCACCGAGTTCTGGCACGATGGGCGCGCCGAATGGCGGCGGCGGTTGGAAGAAACATCGGCATTTGCGCGGGTCGCGCTCGCATAAATGCGGTTAAGGAGGGTATATCATGGGAAAAATTTCCGTCATCGAACGTGCGCTTAATGAAGGCAAGGGCGTCGTGCGCCTTGCGCCGGCCTGGGTGCCGCGCTCGTTCTGCCGTCCGGGCAGGCGGCTCAGGCTGCATCCCGACGACTACTTCTCTCTGGGTCTTGCGCGCGGCGGCATCGACGAGCGCTGGTTTTCCTCCACCACCCCGGCCGACAACGGCCTGGGCACGCCGGAAGACGAGGGCCTGAGCTATATCGTGACCAACGACGGCCAGGAAAAGGCGCTTCTGACCGAGGCGGTCGCGCACTTCAAGGGGGACTTCATCGGTTCGGCGCTCTACGAAAAATACGGCCGTTGGCCGATGTTCTCGAAGTTCTTTGACAATATGGGCCCGCTGCCCCATCACATCCATCACGACGACGCGCACGCGGGGCTGGTGGGCGAAAGCGGCAAGCCGGAAATGTACTTCTTCCCGGCCCAGTACAACAACTACGGCGCGGAATTCCCGTTCACGTTCTTCGGGATCAATCCGGGCGTTTCCAAGGATCAGGTCAAGCAGGCGCTCCAGAACTTCGCCAAGGGCGACAACCACCTGCTGGAGCTGTCCCGCGCCTACAAGCTGCGCGTTGACACCGGCTGGGATGTGCCGCCGGGGGTGCTGCACGCGCCGGCCAGTCTCTGCACCTACGAACCGCAGTTTGCCTCCGACGTGTACGCGATGTACCAGAGCGTTCTGTACTATGACCACGCGGTGCCGGAGAACCTGCTCTGGAAAAACTGCCCGGAGGACAGGATCGGCGACTACGACTACCTGATGGACGTCATCGACTGGGACGTCAACGTGGACCCGAACTTCTTCACCAACCGCCTCATGCTGCCCCTCGTCGACGGCGATGAGGCCGAGATGCGGCGGGGCGGCTACATCAGCGAGTGGATCTGCTACAAGTGCACCTCCGCCGGCGCGAAGCGGCTGACGATCCTGCCTGGCAGAACCGTCACCTTCCGCGACCAGGTGGCCTATGGCCTCATTTGCGTCGAGGGCTTTGGCAAGATCGGCGAAGCCGAGCTCTCCTCTCCCGCGATGATCCGCTTCGGCCAGTTGACCAACGACGAGTACTTCGTGACCGAGGAAGCCTCCAAGGCTGGCGTCACCTTCACGAATCTGTCTCAGACCCAGCCCATGGTCATCCTGATGCACTTCAGCGACCATCCCGCAAGCCCCGCCAGATCGATGTGATTTCTGACCCCGCGCCGACCTTGCGCGAGCGCATTGGACATGGCGCATGGACATACTGCGTTCACTCCCGATCGTTCCTGATGCATTCTGAACCCGTTGAAAGGCGGGCAGCCTTGCCACCCGGTAAGGCTGCCCGCCTTTCGTCCTCTCTTCGCGCCCCAACCGCCCGCCGGGGTGTGCCGGATCTTGCCTTTTCTATCTCTGGCGGCTGTTGAGCGGAATTCCGTTTTCCGAAATCCGTCTTCATGGTGCGCTGGATCAGCAGCCGAGAGCGCCATGGAGGAGGCGCTCTCGGCGATGAATGGGCGCTGGGCGATGGACTTCGCGCCCGATCGGTTGTATAATGGGAAGCGGCTCAGGGCGCTGAGGTATTGGATCTTTTCAGGCGGGAGGGCCTCGCGGTTCACATGGACAAGTCGATCACCGGCGAGAAGGCTTGCCGGGTGCTCGACACACTCAAAGATGGAGCGTGAACTTCCTCCGGATACAACGAATGCACGTTGTTCGTCTCGGCCAATACCGATCTTAAACGAATGAGAGGGATTGCATGAAATTCTCAGATTTGATCCTCAAAAATCGAAGCATGCGCACGTATGACGAAAGCCGGAAGATCTCTGAAGAAGAACTCGTTTCTCTGGTCGAGTTGGCACGCATCTCCCCGTCCGCGTCGAACCGCCAGCCGCTCAAGTATTTCCTCTCCTTTGATGCTGAGACGAACGCCATAATCCAGCCCCTGACAGGCTGGGCCGGACTTCTGCCGCAACTGCGCCTGCCGCCCGTCGGACACCGGCCTACGGCGTTCATCGTGATCCTGGTGGACAAGGCGATTGCCCCGGACATTGCCCGCGCGGACAAGGATGTTGGAATCGTCGCGCAGACGATGCTGCTTGGCGCGACGGAGATGGGACTGTCCGGCTGCATGATCGGCAGCTTCCGACCCGAACTAAAGGCCGCGCTCGATCTGCCCGAGGAGCTTGAAATCGCGCTCGTCATCGCGCTGGGCAAAGGGGAGGAGCGGATCGAGATCGTGGATGCCGTAGAGTCCGTCAAATACTATCGCGACGAGGCGGGGAACCATTACGTGCCCAAACGTACGCTCGATGAGTTGATCGTAAAGAGGTATACAAAATGAGTGGAGCAGGTTTCGACAACGAGAAGTATCTTGCGCTGCAATCCGAAAAAATCCGCGAACGCATCGCCCGCTTCGGCGGCAAGCTGTATCTGGAATTCGGAGGAAAACTCTTCGACGATTACCACGCTTCGCGCGTACTGCCGGGCTTCGAGCCGGACATCAAGGTGCGCATGCTGGCGCAACTCGCCGATCAGGCGGAGATCCTGATTGTCATCAACGCCTTCGACATCGAAAAGAGCAAGGTGCGCGGCGATCTGGGAATTCCCTATGATGAGGATGTGCTTCGGCTCACGGATGCGTTTCGCGCCATGGGCCTCACGGTTTCCGGCGTGGTCGTCACTCGGTACGCGGGGCAGAGTGCGGCGGACACGTTTTTGAAGCGCATCGCCGCGCTTGGCATGCGCGGATACCGGCACTATCCCATTCCGGAATACCCCTCCGACATTCCGCGCATCGTGAGCGAGGAGGGGTATGGGAAAAACGATTACATCGAAACGACAAAGCCCCTCGTCGTCGTGACCGCGCCCGGGCCGGGCAGCGGTAAGATGGCCGTGTGTCTTTCGCAGCTATACCACGACTTCAGGCGCGGCGCGTACTCCGGGTACGCGAAGTTTGAGACATTCCCGATCTGGAACCTGCCGCTGCTTCACCCCGTCAACCTCGCCTATGAGGCGGCGACGGCGGATTTGAAGGATGTCAACCTGTTCGACCCGTATCATCTGGAGGCGTACGGCGAGACGGCGGTCAACTACAACCGCGATGTGGAGAGCTTTCCGCTCCTGTCCGCCATGCTCGCGCGCATTCAGGGCGCATCGCCGTACCGTTCGCCCACGGACATGGGCGTCAATATGGCGGGGTTCTGCATCGCAGACGACGGGATCGTGCGCAAGGCGGCAAAGGGCGAGATTCTGCGCCGATACTTTGCGGCGCGCTGTGATCTTGTGCGGGGAATGGGTTGGGAGGATGCGGTTTCCCGGTTCGAGCGCCTCAACAAAATGGCGGGCATCGAACCGGAAGAGGTGCCCATGATCCGTGCGGCGCTTGACCGGGAAAAAGAAACAGGCGCTCCGGCGGCGGCGATGGCATTTTCGGACGGGCGGATCGTCATTGGAAAGACGACCAACCTACTTGGCTGCTCGAGCGCGCTGCTCTTAAATGCGCTCAAGGCGCTGGCTGGCATCGATCCCGCGCTCGACCTCATCAGTCCTGAGGTGCTCGCCCCTATTTGCCGGCTCAAGACGCGGCATATGGGCAACAAAAATCCGCGCCTGCACTCCGACGAGGTGCTGATTGCGCTGTGCATCTCCGCTGTGACCGATCCGGTGGCACAGCGGGCGCTCGACCAGCTCGCAAACCTCAAAGGCGCGGAGGCACACTTCAGCGTGATCCTGTCCGGGGTGGATGAGCAGCAGTACCGCAAGCTCGGCGTGAGCGTCAGCTGCCAGCCTCGGTACGAGCAGGAAAGGCTGTACCACAAGTGACGCATTAAGATGAGAGAAAGGCCGGGCGCTGCACTCTGGCCTTAGATCGTCAGCATAGTTCGTGGGGATTCAATCGCGCCTGGCGGCGTGTACGCCGGGCAGGGGGAACGCCACCAGTACGCCTACTGGTGGCGTTTTCTTTTGTCAGTGCGCCCCCTCGGAAGTTCCAGAGAGTATCGCGTGCTACTTAAGGCTTTCTCCCTTCGCACCGAAAAACCGGAGTACCGGCACGGGTCGGCCTACGGCCGAAACGATGAACCTGCTCCATGGATGGTCTCGCGGAATGCGAGAAGATTCTGCCGCCGCGCCTCATTGGAGGGCGCGGATGCCGGCGGATAATTTTGGTTTGACAGGCCGACAACCCCGATTGACAATTAAAAACTCATTTGTTATAATTCTAATAAAGAATAAATTCGTCGGGTTAACGAATTCCTTCCGCCTTGCGTGATCGAACAAAAAACATCAAACAGGGAGGACGCTCATGAAGAACATCGTCGCAGTCAGCACCAATACTTATCATGGCTTTTCGGTAGACGAGGCGCTCGAAGGCATCGCCCGGGCCGGCTTCCGGTACGTGGAGTTGACGGCGGTCCGCGGTTGGACGGAGCACATCATGCCCGACCAAGACGAGGCTCAGTTGAAGCATGTCGAAGACAAGCTGAAGGAACTGGGCCTTTCCTGTATCGCGGTCAGCGGCCACTGCAACCTGACGGACGCGGAGCGGCTCAACGACTTCCGCGCCAACATGGCGCTGACCAGCCGCTTCGGCGCGAAGTGGATCATCTCCTCCACCGGCGAGGCGCACTTCGGGAAGGATGAGACATTCACCGACGACGTATTGATCGAGAACATCAAGGCGCTGCTGCCGGACCTTGAGAAGTACGGCCTGAAGCTGGGCATCGAAGTCCACGGCGAGTACGGCACGGGCGAGAAGATCCTGAACATCGTAAAGGGCGTGGGCTCCGATCTGGTGGGCATCAACTACGACACCGCCAACGTCGTGTTCTACGGCGGCAAGGTGCCCAACGACGAGGTCAAGACCTGCCTTTCGGGCGTCAACTACGTGCACCTGAAGGACAAGGTGGGCCTGGACAACGGCTGGAACTTCCCCGCCGTCGGCTCGGGAGACCTGGACCTGACCGGCTTCGTCGGCTTTATGAACGACAGCGGCTTTTTCGGCCCCTTCTCCGTCGAGATCGAATTCACCGCGGACTACACCATGAACCCCAAGAAGCCGGGCGACCTGGCCATCGCGAATCAGGCGGTCAAGGATTCCTTCGATTTTCTTAACGCCAAGGGCATTGTCTGAGGCAAACAGGTTTCTCCCCGGGCAGCGGCCCGGTGTTGCATCGTCCACAAAAATGAGGAGGGGATTCCATGGCAAAAAAGTATCTGTCCATCCTGATCGCGCTGATGCTCATCCTGGCCACCTTCACCGTCGCGTCTGCGGAGAAGCAGCTCACCTTCGGCTACATCGCCTACCAGATGAGTGACATCTGGAACGAGTATTCTTCCAAGGCGTTTGAGTATGCGGCTGAGCAGAATGGCGTCAACGTTGTGGTGCTCGACTCCCAGAACGACATCGCCAAGTCCGTTTCCGCCATGGAATCGCTGATCCAGCAGGGCGTGGACGGCATCTCCATCTTCCCCATCTCGCCGGAGCAGGGTGCGCAGCTGGTCACCATGGCCAACGAAGCGGGCATCCCGATCACCGTGGAGAACATCGACGTGGCCAGCGTCTGCAAGCCTGAGCAGTATGTGGCCTCCGTCGGCTGCCTGTACGGCGATATCGGCTACGCCGCCATCGAGTGGCTGGCGAGCAACGTGGAGAACGCCAAGGTCTTCTACTGCGCGGGCGCGGTGGGCGGCGGCGTGTTCGAAGCCTACAAGGTGGGCGTGGACAAGGCCCTCGCGGACAACACGGGCAAGATCGAAATGGTCGGCCTGTCCAACTCCGAGGCCTGGTCCACCGAGGACGGCCTGAACCTGACACAGAACTTCATCAACTCGGGCACCGAGTTCAACTGCATCTTCGCCAACAACGACCAGATTGCCCAGGGCTGCTACCAGGCGCTGCAGATGGCGGGCCTGACCGACATCCCGGTCGTGTCCACCGGCGGCTCGCCGGATGCCTACAAGTTTCTGGAGGATGGCATCGAGGCCGCCAACATGACGGCGCCCGTATCCATTCAGGGCATCCAGACCTTCAAGAACCTCTATGAGTTCGTGGTGGACGGCAAGACGCCCGATCCCAAGTTCCAGAGCCTGCCGATCATCCCGGTGGCCGGCGCGGACCTCTCCAAGTGGATCGACTGGTCGGACTTCGAGGGCGCCTACAAGTACGTCTACGGCGCATAACGCCTCACGCCCGCCGTGTCTCGCTCCGGCGAGACACGGCGGTTTCTATCTCGAGATGAATGGGGTATGTCCGATGAGCATCCAGGCACCTGCCCGTAGCGGCGAACCGGTCATTGAGATGCGGGGCATCGTGAAGGAATTCCCCGGCGTGCGCGCGCTGAACGAGATGAGCTTTGACGTCTTCAAGGGCGAGGTCCATTGCCTGGTCGGCGAAAACGGGGCGGGCAAGTCAACGCTGATGAAGATCCTCTCCGGCGCCCACGCGCCCACCTCCGGCTCGATTTTGATCGACGGCCGGGAGTTCAAGTCCCTGAGCCCTGCGCTCTCCAGCCGGCTGGGGATTGAAATCGTCTATCAGGAAAACGACCTCGTGCCCACGATGAACGCGGTGGAAAACATCTTCGTCGGCAAGGAGAGAACCCGATTCGGCTTCGTGTCCGACTTCAATGGCATGCTGCGCGAGGTCCGAACGCTGATGGACCAGTACCACATCGACATCGACCCGCTCGAGACCATCGAGAACATGTCCGTCTCCAACCAGCAGTTTGTCAAGATTCTGAAGGCGCTGATGAACCGATCCCGCATCCTGATCATGGACGAGCCCACCTCGATGTTCAACGTAGAGGACGCGGGCAAGGTGCTGGACCTCGTGCGCGCCATGAGCCAGCAGGGCATCAGCATCATCTATATATCCCACTTCCTGAAAGAGGTCGTGCGCATCGCGGACCGGATCACCGTCATCCGGGACGGCTCGGTCATACGCACCTATGACAACGCGGCGCGCAGCTGCTCGCTGGACGACATCACCTCCGACATGGTGGGGCGCCCGGTGGACATGTTCTACCAGCGGGATCGCTGCCCCATCGGCGAGGCGATGATCGAGGTTCGGGACCTGAAACTGACCAGAGACGCCCACCCGGTCAGCTTCGACGTGCGCCGCGGCGAGATTCTGGGCATGTTCGGCATGGTCGGCTCCGGGCGCACCGAGATCGCCCGGGCGATTTCCGGCGCGGACGCATTCCACTCCGGCCAGGTGCTGGCGGAAGGCAAGCCGCTTCGCCTGCGCTCCCCCAAGGACGGCATTCGGGCGGGTTTCGCCCATATCACCGAGGACCGGCAGCGCCTGGGGCTGAACCTGAACGCCAGTGTGCTGGAGAACGCGCTGATGGTGGGCCTCGGAGCCATGCGGCCCGGCATCTATTTCAACTTCCGGACTCTGGCGCCCAAGGTAAAGCCGCTGGTGGAGAGCCTCCGGATCAAGACGCCCTCGCTGATGCAGGAGGCGGTCAACCTCTCCGGCGGCAATCAGCAGAAGGTGGTATTGGGCAAATGGCTTTTTGCCCGGCAGTCCTTCTACATCTTCGACGAGCCGACCCGGGGCATCGACGTCAACGCCAAGGCCGAGTTCTACAAGCAGATGACCGAGCTGGCCAAGGCGGGCAACGCGATCCTGATGATCTCGTCGGACCTGCCGGAGCTCATCTCCATGAGCGACCGGGTGCTGGTGGTGCGCGACGGGACGATCAAGCGGGAGCTGACGGACGGGGACATCAACGAACAAATCATCATCAAAGAGGCGCTGGGGGTAAAGGGCAATGAGTAAGGCGTGGAAATTGGACCAACGGCTTCTGCTGGGCATCGTCATCATCGTGCTGGTGGCGGTGGTGGGCGTGATAAACCCCAGATTCATCACGCTGAACAACGTCATCGCCATCTTCCAGCAGATCGCCGTGCTGGGCGTATTGACCATGGCCATGTCCATGCTGCTCATCAGCGGGGGCATTGACCTCTCCATCGGCAGCATGATGACGCTCTCGGCCGTGGTGGTGGCGACGGTCCTGATGAAGGGAAGCAACATGTTTACGGCGATCCTCGCGGGCGTCGGGATTGCCGTTCTCTGCGGGCTCTTCAACGGGGTGATCATCGCCAAATCCCGCTGCATGCCGCTGATCATCACGCTTGGCACCAGCCAAGTCTTCTACGGCATTTCGCTTCTGATCGCGGGCGGCTCGTTCCTGCAGTTCCAAAACAGGCTGGACTTCATGCGCACCATCAAGCTGGCTGGCTTTCTGCCCCTGATGGTCATCTTCATGATCATCGTGTGCTTTATGGTGTACTTCCTGCTGGAGCGCACGAAGTTTGGCCGCAGGATCGTCGCCATCGGCGGCAACGAGAAGAACGCCTACCTCTCGGGCATCAGCGTTGACCTGTACAAGATCATCACCTACGGCATCTCCGGCGCGATCGTCGCCATCGCAGGGCTGATCTTCGCGGCACGCCTCAACGCCATCACCGCCAACGCGGGCTCCGGCTACGAGCTGAACGCGCTGGTGGCGGCGGTCATCGGCGGCGTCACCTTTGAGGGCGGGCGCGGCACGGTGCTGGGCGCGTTCCTCGGGTGCCTTCTGATCGGCATCATTTCAAACGCGCTGGACATCCTGGGCGTCGACGCGTACATCAAGATCGTCATCACGGGCCTGATCATCGTGGTGGCGGTGGTGCTCAGCAACATCCAGAACCTGACCCGGCGCAAGTAGAGGAGGGCATCGCCATGAAGAAGGGCGTCAGTTTCTTCAGCTTCGCGCAGGATGTGAACATCCGGGAGGCTGTGGCGGAGGCGAAAAATGCCGGCTACGACGGCATCGAGTTGGTGCTGACCGACGAGGGATCGCTGAACATGGCTTCCTCCGACCGGGAACTCCTCGAGATCCGCCGCATCGCGGAGGACCTGGGCCTTGCGATCCACTCCGTCGGCGCGTGGAACCTCTGGAGCCACAACCTGGCCGGGGACGATCCCGAGGAGACCCGGGCGTCCATGGACATCGTGAAAAAGCAGATCGACTGCGCCGCCGCCTTCGGCGCGGACGCGATCCTGGTGGTGCCCGGTTGGGTGGGCGCCCCCTTCGCCCAGGGTGTGGTGCGCTATGACCGCGCCTACGACAACGCGCAGCGCGCGCTTTCCGCCCTGGCGCCCTACGCTGAAGCCGCAAGTGTCGCCATCGCCGTTGAGAACGTATGGAACAGGTTCCTGCTGTCGCCCATCGAGATGCGCCGCTTCCTGGACGAGATCGGCTCAGCCTGCGTGGGCGCGTACTTCGACGTTGGCAACATCCTCTACATCGGCTATCCGGAACAGTGGATTGAAATCCTCGGAACGCGCATCAAAAAGCTGCACTTCTGCGATTACCGGGCGGAGCAGGCGGGCCTGGGCGCGTTTGTGGACCTGCTGGCGGGCGACGTGGACTTTCACGCCGTCATGCACGCCATCCGATCCGTGGGCTACGACGACTACATCACCGTGGAGTTCCTGCCCAACTACCGGGCGTTTCCCTACCAGTCGATCCGGAACGCCCGCCTGTCGCTCGACACGATTCTCGCCATCAAGTAAGGAGGCTGCAGAATGAACATCGCCGTCGTCGGATCCGGGTACATTGGCCTCGCGCACATTGCGGCGATCCAGGGGCTCAAGGACGCGAAGGTGGTCGCGGTAATCAACCGCAGCGAAGGCGCGAACCTCAAGGGACTGAAGGCCGCGGGAGAGGGATGCCGCGCCTACACCACGCTCAAGGATGCGCTGGCGCACGAAAAGATCGACGTCGTCGACGTGTGCACGCCCACCGACACCCATGAGGCGTTTGCCATCGAGGCGGCGAACGCGGGTTGCCACGTGCTGTGCGAAAAGCCGGTCACTTTTGAGCTGGACTCGCTGGAGCGCATGCTCGCCGCGGCGGAGAAAAACGGGGTTCGTTTCATGGCGGCGCAGGTAGCGCGCTGGTGGCCGGAATTCATGGAGATCAAGAAATTTGTCGACGAGGGCAAGCTGGGCCCTGTGCGCATGGTTTACGAAAAACGGCTCGCGCAGGTGCCGAGTTGGTCCACCTGGCGCGAAAACCCCGCCGTCAGCGGCGGCGGGCTGTACGACATGAACACCCACGATATTGACTTTCTGTATACCCTCTTCGGCATGCCGGAGACGGTCTACGCCTCTGGTTGGAAGAGCCCCTCCGGCTGCTGGGACCACATGGTCACCTGCCTCGAATGGGCGTCCGGCGCGAAGGCGGCGGTTGAAACATCCATCTCCATGACCGGGAACTTCCCGTTCTCCATCGAGTTCCGCGGCTCAGGCGAAAAGGGCACATTGTGCTATCAACTGACGGCGGGCCACAACATCAAGGACGGCGAGCAGGGCTTCGATTTCAACTTCTATCCCGCCGGAAGCGGGGAAGTGGTCAAGCTCTCGGCGGAGCAGAAGGACATGTTTGCCGGGGAGATCGAGGGCTTCCTCGACGCGATCCGGACGGGCGCACCAGCCCCGGTCACGCCGGACGAGAGCCGAGACGTTTTGAAAATCGTGCTGGCCACCCGGAAATCACTGGAAGAGGGCGCCGTTCAGAAGCTGTGACGGCACATACCGCCTGACGGCCGAAGCGTGCCGGTCAGGAGCAAATCTCTCGTCGATTTTTGGGTGAAGAATCGTCTGTATTGGGATTGCAATCACCCTTATCCTGTTCAACCGCCACGGACATGTCTTTTGATAAAACTCAAGCCCGCCGACAAAAGTGTCGGCGGGCTTGAACCGAATCGCCGAAGCGGCGCCCGGGTTATCTGCCGGATGCGGGGTTACGGCTTTTAGGTGAACGCGGCGGGGCCGTGGGTCAAGAGAATGTAGCCTGCGTAGCTCAGGATTGCCGCCGCCATCATCACGACCATCGTGATGCGCGCTCGATTGAGGCTTCGCCCCGTCTGCTTTTCGAGGTAGTCGGGCAAGAACTTGACGATGGCCAGCGCGATGATGAAGTTGAAGGACAAAAGCGACCCGTCGCTCTTGACCAGATACAATACAGCGCTTGCGGCGACGCCCAAGATCGCGCCTCCGATCATTTGATAGTTCAGCCAGCGCTTTTCGTCGATTCCGGCCACCTTGTCGGCAAGCGGGGGCTTGGGTTCGGGCTTTAGGTTCTGGTTCTGGTCGTCTGGCATGAAAAATCTCCTTCTGGCGGCCACCGGGCCGGGATGGGACAAAGCAACCGGGGGAACCCGGGCCGTGCCGGTCAGGTGGCGATGGTGAACACCTTATCAAGGAAATAGTTCGCGATGCCCACCGAGTCGCCGGAGGGCCCAGAGCGCGGGTAGCCGATGGTGACGTTGCGCATCAGCATCCGACCGCCGTTCTCCTCCGGAAAGGAGCGCAGCTTGCTTAAGAAGTAGTCGCCCAGCCGCTCGATTCCGCCGCCGATCACGATGCGCTTGATGCCCGTCAGGCAGATGGCGCTGTAGATGCCGCGGAAAAGCTTCTCGGCGATGTCGTCCACCACCCGGATCACCTGGGCATCGCCCATCTCGCAGGCGGCGGCAATGGATTCCAGCGACATGGAAGCCGGGGCATCGCTGCCCGAAACGAGCCGGACGCGCTCCAGAATTGTATCCACGTTAACGTATTGCTCCAAGCAGCCGCGGTTGCCGCAGATGCAGCGCTTGCCCTCGGCGTGGATGGTTACGTGGCCGATCTCGCCGGCGGTGTCCTCTGCGCCCAGGAACAGGTCGCCCCCGCACAGGATGCCCGCGCCGACGCCGTCCCGTACATAGATATACATCAGGTCGTTGACCGTCTCGCCCGTGACGTCCAGAACTTTTTTTTCCGCGTACGCGTGGGCCATCGACGAATTGCCAAAGAACAGCGGTACGCGGATCTGTTTTTCCAGTTCCGCCATCACCTGGCGTGAGAAAGAGACATGCAGCGCCGACAGGGAGTAGGCATCCTTTTCCTGCACGAAGATGCCCGGGGACGCCACGCACACCGCGAGGGCCTTGGAGGGATTAAACAGGCGGGATTTCTCCAGCGCGCCGCGCAGCAGGGCCGCGTAGTCCTCTCCGGTGTCCGGGTTGCCGTCGGATTCCGGGTCTTCGCCCTTAAACCCGCCGTACTGGTCGGAGGCATGGGGGATGAACAGCGTCTCCATGGGCCTGAGGTTGAGGTCGTACACCACCAACTGCACGCCCCATCGGTTCAGCGCGAAGACCGGAAGCTGGCGGCTCTCCGGATTTATGCGCAGGTTGATGGGCTTGCGGCCAATGTGGTCGGTCTTTGCCGGGCCGGTCTCAAAAAACAGGCCCCGGCGCACCAACTCGTCCACCAGCGCCGAAACCGTCGCGGCGCTCAGTCCCGTCGAGTGGGCGAGCTGTACCCGTGTCATCTCTTTGCGCCTGTGCAATTCCAAAAAAATGCTTTTCAGGTTCGCTTCCTTGATGGCCTGTTGCGCCGGAGGCTTTTCGTCGCTCATCATTCCGCCAGGCAGGTATTTCATAAAAAGCGATCCGTCCTCTCCGTTGTTGCGCAACACATTCCGCCGACCGTAAAATAATTATAATATAACTTGTCGGGGAATGCCAGAGCAATGTTTTGAGAAAATGTTCGCTTATTTTTAGGGGCATTTCCTTCTTTATGTAATTGACAAGAAGAATATGCGGTGGCATAATATACCTGTATTTGTTCGACGGTCATATTAATAGAGATTGCCCCGCTCGCGGTCGCAAACTGAATGTAGGGGAGGTACGGTCATGGACATGGTTTCCACGCTCAAAGGCTCTTATTTTGAGGAAATTTTCCCCAAGGGGTGGGACATCGAACGCATTAGGTCCTGCGTCTCCAATCCGCCGGAAAGCTACGGCGCTGCTCAGCCCTTCTGGAACGCGGGTTTCTGCCCGGTGCCGTGCGATAGTCTGGATGAATTCGCCGTCTTCATGGGCCATGAAATGGCGATGCAGATCAAACTGTCCAGGGAAGAGGGCAAAGATCTGATCATGATCCTCCCGGTGGGCCCGATGGGCATGTATAAATGGGCGGTGTATTTCCTCAAGGAGTGGAATGTCTCCTGCTCCCACGTACATACGTTTAATATGGACGAATGGAGTGACGCAACCGGCAGCACCCTGTCGCCGGAGGATCCTGCGGCTTTCCAGAAAGCCATGCTTGCTGCGTTCTTCGCGCCGCTGGGCGACCTGACGGTGCCGCCAAACCATCGGAATTTCGCCACCCGGGACAATCTGCCCACTTACGCGGACAAGATCGCCGCGCTTCGCGCCCGGGGCGCAAAGCAGGTGCTGGTCTACGGCATCGGCCGCATGTGCCACATCGCCTTCTGGGAGCCCCACTTCGCAGAGGAAGTCTCCTCCGACGAGGAATGGATGCAGTCCACCCATCGGCTGGGCGCGAGGCTCCATCCGCTGACCATCGAGCAGAACGCCATCACCAGCTTCCGCAGCGCCTGGCCGCTGATCCCCTGCTACGCCAATACCGTCGGGCCGAAGCTGTTGTTCTCGTCCGACTACGCCATCGGCGGCGCGGACGGCGTGCTGTCCCGGAACATGCAATGGCAGGGAATGAGCTTTTGGATGACGCTGCGCTACGGGCCTACCCGCTTCGTCACCTCCAGTTACATCCCGACGCTGCCCGGCAAACTGTTCTTCATGAAGGAACTGGCCGGCCCCCTCTGCGCCGACACCAACTGACCCTTCGATTGCCCGTGGAAAGGATGAGGCGTCCGTGATCGATGATCGTCCCGCCCTCTTGGAGATGAAAGGGATCACCAAGGCGTTCCCAGGCGTGCTGGCGCTGAACAATGTTGATCTGGCCGTCCACGCGGGGAAGGTGCTCGCGCTGGTCGGCGAGAACGGCGCAGGCAAGTCGACACTGATGAAGGTGCTTTCAGGCGTGCACCGGATGGACAAGGGCGAGATCCGCTTGGACGGGAAGCCCGTGGAGAACATTACCCCGCTCTCTGCCCAGCACATGGGCATCTCCATCATCTATCAGGAATTCAATCTTCTGAACAACATGTCCGTCGCCGAAAACATCTTCGTTGGCCGCGAGCTCAAGACCCGCGCAGGTTTCGTAGACAAAAAAGCGCAGTGGGCGGAGGCGCTGAAGCTGCTTCAGGAGGTCGGCCTCTCGATCAACCCGGACACCAGGGTGCGGAGGCTTTCGACTGCCCAGAAGCAGATGATCGAGGTGGCCAGGGCACTTTCTTTTAAGGCTCGCATCATCATCATGGACGAACCCACCTCCTCGCTGACGGATCGGGAGACCGAGACGCTGTTCGGCATCATCCGCAAGCTCCGTGAGCGGGGCGTCGCCATCGTATTCATTTCCCACCGCATGAACGAAATCTTTGAGATCTCCGACGAGATCGCCGTCATGCGGGATGGAGAGATGATGGAAAAGATGGACACCCATTCGGTCACCGAGCAGGACGTCATCGGCGCGATGGTCGGCCGGGAGGTCAAGAACCTGTTCGTCAAGGAGCAAGTGGAAATCGGCCCCGTGGCGCTGGAGGTCCGGAATCTCTCTACAAAAGATTTTTTGAAGGACGTTTCCTTTTCCGTCCGCTCCGGCGAAATTCTGGGCTTTGCGGGCCTTGTGGGTGCCGGGCGCAGCGAGGTCATGCGGGCGCTGTTTGGCATAGACCCCAGGGAAACGGGAGAGATCCTCGTGCGCGGCAAGAAGGTGGACATCCGCTCCACCGTCGACGCGCTCCGCTGCGGAATCGGCTTCGTGCCCGAGGATCGCAAAGAGCAGGGCCTGGTGCTGAACATGACCGTCAAGCGCAACGTGTCGCTGGCGGCGCTGCGCAAGGTCGCCAGGCAATGGTTCATCGACCGCGGCGCGGAGGACGCGCTGACCGACCGGTATGTTGAAGCGCTGCGCGTCAAGACACCTTCCCGCGAGCAGCGCGTGGTGAACCTGTCGGGAGGAAATCAGCAGAAGGTGGTCATCGCCAAGTGGATGGCGACCAGTCCGGCGATCCTGATCCTGGATGAACCGACCCGCGGCATCGACGTGGGCGCGAAAAAGGAAATTCATGCGCTGATGAGCAAGCTCGCCGAGCAAGGGGTCGCCATCATTATGATCTCGTCGGAACTGCCCGAAGTCTTGGGCATGAGCGACCGCATCGTCGTGATGCACGAGGGCAGGATCAAGGGCGTATTGAGCCGCGCGGACGCAAGTCAGACGGCCATCATGAAGATGGCGGTATCCTAAGGGGAGGGTGGAAGGGCATGATACAGCAGGCAGGCCTTAAGCCGGGAAAAAAACTGGTTAAGCAGTCCTCGACAGTCTCGATCTTCCTGATTCTGGTTGTGATGTGCGCGATCATGGCGGCCGTGTCGCCCGCGTTCGTCAAGATCTCCAACATCCTGTCCACCGCCCGTTCCTTCTCCGCCATCGCGGTGGCCGGCATTGGCGTCAGCATGGTCATCATCACCGGCGGCATTGATCTGTCCATCGGCTCGGTCTACGGCCTGGCCGGCGTGATCTCCGCCATGCTGGTGGTCTCGGGCGTTCCGCTTCTGCCCGGCATCCTCGGAGGCATGCTGATCGGATCCGCGGTGGGCCTGTTCAACGGCATGATGGTGGTCTACCTGAGGCTTCCCCCCTTCATCGCCACGATGGGCACCATGCAGATTGCCCGGGGCATCTGCTACATCATCACCCAGGGCTATCCGGTTTCGAACCTGCCCAAGGAGTACACGCTGCTGGGCCAGGGATACCTGCTGGGCATTCCGGTCCCGATCTGGGTGATGATCCTGATCGCGATCCTGTTTGCGATCTTCCTCAACATGACCACCACCGGTCGGAGGATCTTCGCGCTGGGCGGAAACGAAGAGGCCACGCGCATTTCGGGCATCAACACCAAGAGGCTGAAGGTGTTGGTCTATACGCTGGGCGCCGCGCTGGCGGGCCTGGCGGGTATTATCACCGCCTCAAAGCTGGGCGTTGGCCAGCCGACCGCGGGCATCGGCTTTGAGATGGACGCCATCGCGGCGGTGGTCATCGGCGGTGCGTCGCTGTCAGGCGGCGAGGGAACCGTCACCGGCACGATCATCGGCGCGGCCATCATCGGCGTGCTTCGAAACGCGCTGGTGCTTCTGAGCGTGGACTCCTACTGGCAGACGCTGATCATCGGCTGCGTCATCATCCTGGCTGTGACCATCGACCAGCTTCGCAAGGGAAAGAAGTAATCCGGGTACAGGACCATCCGTCATCGTGGCGGTGCTTTTCGCGCACGACGATCCCCCTTTCGCTCGATCGCAGCGGCCTCGTTCCGACGCCCGAAGGCTCGCCCTCGGTATGGCCCTGCACCGAAAACGCCTCGCCACCTTGAACGAAGTAGCGCTCTGTCTTGCCACGGTCGGCGATCCTTCCGGTCAATCGCCGGGAGAATAAATAAGGAGGAAGAGAACATGAGGAAAACCGTATCCATCCTGCTCGCGCTGCTGCTGCTCACGACGCTCCCCGCCTTGGCCGAGGACATCACGATTGTCGCCATCGGCCAACAGCTTGGCAACGTGGTGTTCCTCGACGCGGAGAAGGGCGTCAAGGCCGCCGGCGAAGAACTGGGCATCAAGACCCAGTGGCAGTCCCCGCTGCGCGCCGAGGCTGAGCTCCAGAACGAGATCATGAACAGCCTGATCGATCTGGGCGTGGACGGCATCGCGATTTCCTGCACCACGGGCGACGCGCTCAAGGACGTCATCAACCGCGCCATCGACGCAGGCATCAAGGTCTCCTGCTACGATGTGGACTCTCCGAACTCCCAGCGCCTGTTCTACGCCGGCACCGAGAACTACAAAGCAGGCTACACCTGCGGCCAGTACATCGTGGACCTGTACAAGGACTCCGGGCTCGAGAAGGTGCGCGTGGCGCAGCTTGAGGGCATCCCCGGCGCCAACGACATCGAGGCCCGTAAGAAGGGCTTTGCCGACGCCATCGCGGGCACCAACATCGAAGTCGTCTACTCCTATGCCTGTGACGACAACGTGGATCAGGCCATCGAGGGCGTAGAAGCCTACACCCGCGCCGAGGGCGACAACATCCACGCCTGGTTCATGGCGGGCGGCTGGCCCTACACCGTCGCGCCCAGCGCCATGCCGGAGACCAACGCCTGGAAGCAGGCGGACCCGAATCGCAAAATTGTCACCGTGGACATCTTCGCAGAGACCACGCCGGCATTCTTTGAGATGGGCGTTCTGGACGTCGCCGTGGGCCAGAGTTTCTACCAGATGGGCTATCAGTCCGTCATGAACCTGTACAAGCTCATCAAGGGCGAGGCGATTGACGCGCCCTTCGACGAGACCATCGGCGGCCCGTTCATCAACACCGGCGTGCAGGTCGCGACCATCGACGATTGGCAGGAAGTCATTTCTCAGGGTTAAGAACCGCTCCGGCCGCCTCCCGTTCGGGGGGCGGCCGGGAACCTGTCCGGCGGAGGTTGAGCCATGAGGAGCCTATACGGAAAAGCATTGTTTGAAACCGAACTGCGCGAACTGCCTGAGCAACCGGTTACAGGACGCATGGTGCGCGTAAACGTGTATGCCTGCGGCGTGTGCGGCACGGACCTCCACTTCCTCCGGGATGCCGGCTGTTGGACCGCCCTGGGCCATGAAATCGCGGGTCTTGTCGTCGAAACCGGCCCGGAAGTGACGCGCGTACAGCATGGTGACCGTGTGGTTGTTGAAGATGTGACGATGTGTGGCGGCTGCGATGCCTGCAAGTCCGGGCGGTACGACTTGTGTCAGGCGCCCTATCGACTGGATGGGCAGGGTGGCATGTCGGACCAGATCGTCGTCCACGAAAACATGCTGAATCGCTTTGATCATCAAATCCAATGGCCAATCGCAGCCATGACGGAGCCGCTGGCGGTGGCCATCTCCTGCGTGGAAAAGCTTCACTTGCCGCGCCATGGGTCGGTTCTAATCTACGGCATGGGGGCCATCGGGCTTTTGTGCGCTGCCTACGCGAAAATTTCCGGCGCGCTCAGTGTGGACATGGTGGGCAGAAACTCCGACAGCCAGCGCAGCGCCCGCGCTGAGGTCGCCGCAAAGGCGCTGGGTGCGGATGCCCTGTACTATACCGAGCATTCCGTCCGTGAACCTCGAATGGGTTCTTACGACGCCGCCATCGTCGCGGCGCCGCCGAAACTGGTGGCAGATGCGCTGAAGCGCGTGAAGTACGGCGGCTGTGTCCTGGCCTGCGGCATCACGCTGTCGGGCGGCGCTTCCGCGGAGATCGACATCAACGACATGGTCATGAGCAAGAAGTCGCTCATCACCTCTCTGGCGGAGCCTGCAGTTAACTTTCCGCTGGCCGTCAGGCTGATTGAGCGAGGGGAAATCAACGTGAACGCCATCATTACCCATTGCCTGCCGCTTTCGCGCGCGGACGAGCTTAAATTACTCTACGGCGGGGACTCGGCTGCGATCAAGACCGTTATGCTCTGCCGACAATGAAAAAACCGGTTATCCAGGAATAAATTCCCTTCCGGAGGAAACGGGCGATGGGTAAGGAGCGGCAGCCTGACTTTAAAAACCTGGCGGCGATCCTCGAGCGGCGTGCCCCCGCGCGGCCTACGCTGTTTGAGTACTTTCTGAACGAACGGCTGTACACCCGCTTCAGCGGGATGGAAGCGCCGGACGCCCGCGACACGTACGCCTGCGCCGCGCGCCTGGCCAAGGCATTTCGCAACGCGGGCTACGACTATGTGACGCTGTCCTGCCCCTGGGTGTTTCCTGGATCCCAGCCGCAGGCGCAGCTGGCCTCCCGCTCGCTCAACCACGAAGCGGTGATCTCGAACCGCGCGTCCTTGGACCGATACCCGTGGCCGGATTTCGCTGCGATGGACTACGGCTACGTCGGCAAGTTGGCTGCGGAGCTGCCGGAGGGCATGGGCATCGTGATGGCCTCCTCCGACGGCGTCTTGGAAACGGCGACGTCGCTTCTCGGTTACGACAACCTGTGTTTGATGCTCTACGACGATGAAGAGCTTGTGAAAGACATCTTTGAGCGCATCGGTTGCGTCATTCTTTCCTTCTATCGGAAGGCGCTGACGCTTCCGGGCGTGCGCGCGATCCTATGTAACGACGACTGGGGATTTCATTCGCAGACGCTGATTGCGCCAGATGACCTTCGAAAATACGTGTTCCCGTGGTACAAGGAGTGCTGCAGGCTGGCTCATGCGCGTGGGAAGTATGCCATTTTGCATTCCTGCGGTGAACACCGTAAGATTCTGGACGACATCATTTCCATGGGCTTCGACGCGCGGCACTCCTACGAGGACAAGATCCTGCCGGTGGAGGAGGCATACAAAGCGTATGCGGGCAGGATCGCGGTGGTGGGCGGCATTGACGTGGACTTTCTGTGCCGGAAGCGCCCGGAGGAGATCCGCGCCCGCGCTATGGACTTGCTCCAGATGACCGGTTCCGTTGGCTACGCGCTGGGCTCGGGCAATTCGATCCCGGATTACGTGCCCGACGAGAAATACCTGGCCATGACCGGCGCTGCACTCGACTGAGAACCAAGCGCATTTTACGCGATGGAGGGGTGTCCATGGAGTCCTTTATGACCAAGGCGGCCAAGATTGACGGGATACTGTCCCGCGCTCCGAAGCTGGACAAGACGCTGCGCGTGGAAAAGCCCGAATTCCTGGCCCGGCAAAAGGCTGTGATGGAGGGGCTTTCGAAAAGAGGCGTCGACTGCGGCATCGTCTACTCGGACGAACACTACTGCGGCGACGTGCCGTACCTGGGCGGTTGCACAAACCTGTCCATCGAGCCCATCGCGGGCATTCTGGGCCCCGGCGGCTTCCATATTCTGGCGGGGCTCGAAGGCGGCTACGTGGCCGAGCAGCTGGGCTACCGCTCCGGCGCGTTCATTCACAAGGTGGAGATGCTCAAGCTCGCCGACGAGGAATACCCCATCGAGGCGGAGCGCGTAGAGGACGTACTGTACCAGGCGGCGGGCCGCGTGCCAAAGAACATCGGCCTCCTCACGCCCCGGGAGGTGCTGCCCGTCAGCGTGTACCAATACTTCGCCAACCTCGTGGGCGAGGAAAACGTGGTCGACTGCCAGGAGATCTACTACAAAATTAAGTATGAGAAGTCCGACCGGGAGATCCAGTTGACGCGCCATGCGGCGTGGATCGCGGATGCGATGCTGGAGGGCATGCTGGCGGTATTGGAGCCGGGCATGCTGGAGACGCAGGTTTCCCAGTGGGGCTATCTGATCGGCCAAGCGCTGGGCTCGGAGGACTTCGGCTTCGACGTCATGGTGACCAGCGGTGAGGCCAACCGCACGCTGATCGGAAAGGCGCTCAACCGCGTGATCCGGGAGGGCGATTACGTGCACCTGGGCGTCGCGCCCAAGTGCGATGGGCTGACCGCTTGCGAGCGCTGCACCGTCATCGCCACGTTGGATCCCGCCCGGGTGACCGAGGACCAGCACTACTGGATCGACTTTGTGGAGGGCGCGTATCGGGAGGGGCTCGAGGCCTTCCGCCGCGTCGCGCGGGAGAACCTTCCCGCCCGCTTGCAGGAGCAGGCGCTGTGCGACTACTTCAAGAAACGCGAGGAGGACGTGTGCCGCCGGATCGGGAAGGAGATCGATCTGGTGCGCCAGAAGCCCTACACCGGCACCCACAACGGCGGCTATACCGAGTGCCAGGAGTTCTACGGCGCGATCACCCTGAATTCCAACGAGCCCCTGGGCCGGCGGATCGTGACGATGCTGGACGTGGCCATCCGCGGCATCGGTTCTCGCTGGCACGACGTGGTCATCCCCGGCGTCGACTATGTGCTGGTGGAAAAGACGCTGGCCAAGATGGGCGCGGAGGTTGAGGTGCTGAATCGCCTGCCGGTCAACCTGCAGCACATGGTGGGGCGCGTGGTGGACTAGTACTCCGCCTGCTACGAAGGACAAACCGATATTTTTACAAAAAAGGGGATCGGTGGGACATGAAGATACTGGGGGTTGGATGCCATCCTGACGATCTGGAGATCGCGTGTTACGGCACTTTGGCGAAGTATGTGAGGCTGGGCCATGAGGTGGCGGTGTGCCACATCGCCAACGGCAATCTGGGGCATGTGGAGATCGCGCCGGACGAGCTTCGGAAGGTGCGCTGGAGGGAGGCGGACGAGGCGGCCAAGGTGATTGGCGCCGCCCACTATGCCATCGACATCGGCGATCTCTATGTCACGGCCGAGAACGACGAGCTTGTCCGCAGGCTTGCCAAGGTGATCCGGGAGGTTCAGCCCGATCTCATCATCACCCACAACGAACATGACTACATGAACGACCATATGCAGGCCTACTACGCCACGCTGCGCGCGTCCTTCGGCGCCAGCATCCCGCACTATGATCTCGCGGCAAAGGAGCCTGTTACGGGCGTCACCCCGATTTACCATATGGACACGGTGGCGGGCACCGGTTTCATCCCCACCGAGTACGTGGACATCTCGGACGTGATCGACGTGAAGCTGGAGGCGCTCTCGTGCCACCGCTCCCAGGTCCAGTGGATGCTGGAGCACGACCAAATCGACTTCCTGGATTTCACCCGCACCTGCTCCCGTGTGCGCGGTTTTCAAAGCGGCGTCGCCTACGCCGAGGGGTTCCGGCCCAACCACAACTACATGCGCATGACCACGAAGCGGCTTCTGCCCTGATGCATTCCAGGAACGAGATTCAATGTGCGGCTTTCGGCGCCACGACTGGCGAGCGTATGACATTGCGGTCGAGACCTGTTTTTAGGGTCATCTTACACCCCCGCCCGCTTCCTGACCTTCAAATCATCCGCAGCATCCTGACGCGGAAGATGTCCATCGCTGCCGTGCGCGTCGGACGGATTGATTCTGTGAGACATTGAAAATTGCATCTGGACGAGGCGGGACTGTCACGGGCGCGGCGCGTCTGACGGCACAAACCGCAGCGGCCGTCTGACGCTCCATGCCTGCGTGGCGCCCTGGATCGGCCTACCCAATGGGATCTGTGCGCACGGAAGCCTTCGGCGGGGCGCGTCGGGCGATATGGTTCGATTCGACTGCGCCATCGAGCCTCATCCGCTCCAGGAAAATTCGGAATATCATCAAAACGGAGGATACCGGATGGAGAAGCGCATCCTGACACAGAACCTGTTGCTGTGCACACTGATCACGGCGCTGGGCGCGCTGGTCACGTCCCTTTCCAGCGTGTTGGATCGCATGGCGGCGTACATCGGACTTGCGCCCGAGCGGGTGGGCGTGTTCATCTCGGTCTACATGGTCGGCTCCTGTCTGAGCGCGTTTTTCGGCGGATCATTGGCGGACCGGCTGGGCAAACGGCGGGTGATTGCGGCGGGGACGGCGCTTTTGGCGCTGGGCCTTATCGGCGTCGCGGCGGCCTCCGGCGCGGCGCTGACGTTTATCGGCCTGTTTGTGTTGGGCGTGGGCTTCGGGCCCTCTGAATCGATGGGCAGCGCGCTGCTGACCGACGAAAACGGAAGACACGCCACGCTGTGGATGAACCTGTCGCAGATCGGCTTTGGGATTGGGGCCATCGCGGCCCCGGCGCTGGTGGCGTGGCACCTGGGGCGGGGCGGCGGCTATCAGAGTGTGTTCTGGCTGTGCGCAGCCGCCTTCACCGCATTCTTTCTGATACTCGCCGCTGGTATAAAGGGACGCTCCGTCAAGGTCAATCCGGAGAGCGGCGTCAACAGCTTCGAGCTTTTAAAGAACAACAATTTCCGCTTGTGCGCGTTGTTGGTATTTCTCTATATGGGGTACGAGTCGGTGGCGCCCGCCTATCTCAAGCGGTTGTTCCTGGAAAAGGGCGCGGGCGAGGAGATGGCGATGCTGACCATCTCGCTGTTCTGGGCGGCGATGCTGGTCTGCCGGCTGATTGGCGCGTTTTTGAGCGGGAGGGAGCTGTTCTCCGTCAAGTTCTTCACGCTGTTCGTGATCGCGGGCATCGCCTTGACGCTTTTCGCGCCGAACAACGCGCTTCGAGTTCTGGGCGTACTGCTTTATGGCTTTGGCTGCGGACCTACATGGACAATGATCTTCGTGCTCTCCTCCCGGGTGTTCCCCGACCGGATCGGCGCAGCCTACGGCGTGATGATGCTGTTCTCCACCGCGGGCGGCGCGGTGTTTCCGGCGGTCATCGGCGCATGGGTGGGCAATACGCAGGCGACCTTTCTGTGCTGCGCCTTCATCGCCCTGATGGTTATCGCCGGGGCGTTTCGGGCCGGGCGGCTTGAGGCTGGGCGGAAGGCGGCGGCGTGACCGGCTGCCGGCATCTGCTGCCCACGATGGGGAAGGCCTGCGAAGCGGCTGGCATGGAGCGCCGCGGCCTGCGCGCACTCCGTCATCCCTTCGCTGGGAACCTTACGCTCGGGGCATCGAGGTCAAGATTGGCTCAAAGGCTTTTGGCGCGCTAGTGCGGAGATCACCCATTATCGAGCCCATTCACTTTTCCAGGGCGATATAGGCGACACCCTCCGGCGGGCGGTCGGGGCGTGAGTGGATAGGCGGGCAGCCTTGCCGGGGTGGTAGGGCTGCCCGCCTTTTTGGAAGCGCTGCATCGCCTGCAGGTGCCCGGGCTGTCCCGGCAGGCCGCCGTTTGAGAGGCGAACCCATTTTGGCTCTGCGTGAATTCTCTATGCCGTTTTGACCGTTGCTTTGAACCCTGGGAGTATTTTTGCGCAGGATTTACCTGAAGAACGGGAAATTGCTCGCTCTATGGACAAAAAAACGCGGTAAATATAGAAAAATTGGTTGGTTTGATGAAAAACTATTAGTTTACAGTTCGGATGAATCGATGCTATATTTTGCGTGGACCTCGAAGAACAGATCGCAAGGAGGAAAATTCATGAGGAAACTTAGAAGGATTGCCTGCCTGGCGCTTACGCTGATGCTGCTCTTGGGCGTGCTTGCCGCCTCGGGTGCAAGCGCGTCGGCCGTGAAGACGGATTTGCTAATCTGGCTGCCTCCCTTCGGAACTGGCGACTCGCTGGACATGGAGTTCTGGACCAAGACACTTCAGCCCTGGGCGGATCAAAACAACGTAAACCTGTCGATCGAGATCACCCCGTGGGGCAACTATGAAGAGAAATACCTGACCGGATTCTCCTCAGGCTCCGGTCCGGACGTTGGGTACATGTACCTGGAAATGTACAACGACTTTATCGACATGGGCACGCTGGAGCCGCTGGAAGGCTACTTCACCCCGGAAGAAACCGCCAACTACTTATATTATAACCTGGGCAACGTGAAGGGCCATCAATATGCGGTTCCCTTCGTCGTGGGCAACGCGCGCATGCTGTACTTCAACATGGACATCCTGGCCCAGGCCGGCGTGACCGAGCTGCCCAAGACCTGGGACGATCTGGTTGCCGTGTGCCTGAAGATCAAAGACGCCAAGCTGGAGGGCGTGATGCCGTTCGCGCAGGAATGGGCTGATCCGGCGATCGGAGCGCTGAACAACATCTTCTACCCCTACTTCTGGCAAGCGGGCGGCGAGCTGTACAGCGCTGACGGCTCACAACTGACGCTGGGTGAAGGCGATGCCGCCGTGCGCGCCGCGCAGTTCCTGTATGATCTCAAGTTCAAGCACCAGGTGCTGCCCGAGGAATGCCTGTCGATGGCCGGAACCGATATTCGCGATGCGTTCTGCCAGGGCAAGGTCGCCTGCGCCTCATTGGCCGCCAACAACTACAAGCAGCTGGAAGAGGCCAAGATCAACTATGACTTTGTTCCGAGCCTCACCGACAAGCGCCAGGCTGTTTGGGTTGCCGCGGACTCGTTGATCATGAACAGCGCCAGCAAGAACAAGGAGATGGCGGCCAGCTTGATCAAATTCATCACCTCTTCCGCGACGATGGAGGCCTTCCATACGGAGATCACCCCCTTCCCGCCGCTGAACAAGGACGAGGCCAACGTAGACAACCCGCGCTTCGCCGAGCTGTATAGCGATGCGTCGATCCTCTACACGCTGCCGGTGGCGCCCAACTCCTTCAAGATGATGGATACGCTCTACAAGAACCTGCAGCTGATGATGCTTGGGCAGTTGACGCCCGAACAGGCGATCCAGAACACCGTCGAATACGCCGAGAGCATCGCCTAATCCCTTCCAATCGAGGCTGCCGTAGCATGTTCCTGCGGCAGCCTCTCTAAAATCGCGATCCGTGCCCCCGGGCATCGGATGGAAAGGGGCCTGGCCGACATGCGCTACCGTAAGAATGAAGCCCTGCAGGGTGCTTTGTATATCCTGCCGAGCTTCATATTGATCATTGTGTTTTCTCTGCTGCCCATCGTTATGAACCTGTATTTCAGCTTTACCAAGTACAATGTGATGCAGCCGCCGAAGTGGATCGGCTTATTAAACTATGTGCGCCTGGTGAAAGATCCGTTCGTCCGGGCATCGCTCATCAATTCTGCGCTGTTCACGGCCATCATCGTGCCGATTCAGACCATCCTCTCGCTGATTATCGCAGCGATTATCGCAGAAAAGTACCGCGGCCGCTTTGGCCGGTTCGTGAAGAGCTCCATGTTTGTGCCCGTGATCGCCTCTACGGTACTGGTCGGCACGCTGTGGTCGATGATGCTTTCGCCGAACGGCCCAGTCAATATGCTGCTGGCTTCGATTGGTCTCGGCAAGATCGGCTGGCTGGGCGGCCGGTTTACCGCGCTGATTAGCGTTTGCATGGCTTCGATCTGGAAAAACGTCGGCTATTTTCTGGTGATCTATTATGCCGGCATCATGGACATACCGGTGAGCCTTTATGAGGCGGCGCAAGTGGATGGCGCAAACGCGATGCAGCGCTTTTTCCGCATCACCGTGCCCTGCCTCAACCCCACCACCTACCTGATCGTGACGCTTGGGACCATTTGGACATTCCAGATTTTCGATATGGTCTACATGATGACCGGCGGCGGACCCGGCACATCCACGGTGTCGATGGTGCTTACGATCTACAACGCGGCGTTCAAGGAGCGCAGCATGGGCTATGCCAGCGCGGTTGCGCTGGTGATGATGGTGTTCATCCTGCTGATCTCGTTTGTTCAGAAGCAAATGCTTCAGCGCGAGAGGAGGGATGAGCATGCGTAAGCGCGGCGTCCCGACCTCCCTCATCGCCGTGATCTTATTGGTTTTCGCGCTGGTCGCGCTGGTTCCTTTTGTCTTCATGGCGCTGACCTCGCTCACCCAAAAGACCATACTCGATCTGCGCTTTGACCCGTCCACCTTCAGCCTGGTCAATTACGATCGCGTGTTCCGGAACTTCAACATCGGGCGAAACCTGATGAACAGCTTCATCGTCACCGCCTGCGCCTGCTTGCTCAACTGCATCGTGTGCTCCATGGCGGCGTACGGCTTTGCAAAGAAGCGCTTTCCTGGGCGGGATCAGCTGTTCACCCTATACCTTGCCACGCTGATGATTCCCGGCCAGGTGACGCTGATTCCGGTTTTCACAATCATCCGCGTACTGGGGCTGATGAACACGTATCCCGCGCTGTTTCTGCCGATCATCAACGCGTTTGGCGTGTTTCTGATGCGTCAGTTCATGTTCAACGTGCCCGATGAGCTGCTGGAGGCGGCCCGGATCGACGGCTGTGGCGAAAACCGCATCTTCGTCGAAATCGTGATTCCGTTGGTGCAGCCTGTGCTGGTGTCGCTGACCATCTTCACCTTCATCAGCGTATGGAACGACTTCCTGTGGCCGCTGGTCATCGCGACCAAGCCGGAAATGCATACGCTCACGCTGGCGGTCAACGCGCTCAAGGGCAATTACGCCACCAATTATGGCTTGGTCATGGCCGGGCTGACGCTCACATTTGTGTTCCCGTTTGCGCTGTACATTGCGCTGCAGAAGCAGTTTGTCGAGGGCATCGCGCTTAGCGGCGTAAAAGGCTAATTGGTTCAACGCTTACTTCAAGGAGGCAGAGCATGGAAAAGTTTGTGTTTGGTCTGGCCAGCAGTCTGGAGAAAGTGTTTCCCGCCCAAGCGCCCAAAGCGCTTCCGGAAGGCGCGGTGATCAGTGCGCTGAAGGGCGATGTCCCCGCCGTTCAGCTGTTTTACGCCAAGGCGCCCAAGGAAGGCGAGTACAATTACACGCAGCCCTTTACGCTGCGCGTGAGCGGCGCGCCCGCGCCCGCCCGCTTCAGGAGTGTGGAGCTGGTACCCTCGGATTTCCCTTGTTATGAGCACGCGGACGACAATTATCTCACAACCGAACCGGGCCTGTTTCCGGACGTGCTCCGTCCGATTCCGGACGCCAAGGTCATTCCGAAAGCCAACCAGTACCGCGCGGTGTGGATTGACTTCCCCGAGCTAAAGGACGTTCCGGCGGGCGAATACAAGATCACCGTTACCGCCAGCGCGGATGCAAAGTTTGGTTGGGCGAACGGCGCGATCTTCGACGTTGCCGACGCAGATCAGTTGGTGTATAGCTGCCGGTTCACGTTGCGCGTCCTCAAAGCCAGTCTGCCGAAGCAGCGGCTCATCCATACCGAGTGGTTCCATTCGGACGGTATCGCACAGTACTACGGGCTTCGCGTGTTCAGCGAGCCGTTCTGGGCGACGGTCGAGCGCTACATCGAGATGGCGGGAAGAGAGCTTGGCATCAATTCGCTGCTTGCCCCCGTGTTCACCCCGCCGCTGGACACCGCGAAGGACGGCGAGCGCCTGAGCGTTCAACTGGTCGACGTGGAAATCACGGATTCCGGATACCGCTTCAACTTCGATAAACTGGGCCGGTGGTGCGAAATCACCAAGCGCCACGGCGTGGAGTATTTGGAGGTATCCCACTTCTTCACGCAGTGGGGCGCGAAGGCGACGCCCAAGATCATGGCGCGCGAGCATGGCGTTATGAAGCGCATCTTCGGCTGGGATGTTCCGGCGACCAGCCCGCGCTACCGCGAATTTTTAAAGGCGCTGGTGCCCGAGCTTCGAAAGGCGCTCGAGGGATTCGGCTTTGACCGGCAGCACGTGATCTTCCACATCTCCGACGAGCCCAGCAAGGAGCACATGGCGGGGTATCTGGATGCGAAGGCGCAAGTCGCCGATTTGCTGGAGGGCAGCATGGTGATTGACGCGCTCAGCGACTACCAGTTCTATTCCTCCGGCGCCGTCGAGCACCCCGTGCCCGCGAATGACCACATTCAACCCTTCCTGGACAACAAGGTACCCGGGCTGTGGGTGTATTATTGCTGCTGTCAGTGCATCGACGTGCCCAACCGGTTCTATGCCATGCCCAGCGCGCGCAACCGCATCATGGGTGTGCTGATGTACCTGAACAGGATCGAGGGATTCCTGCATTGGGGGTACAACTTCTACAACGCCATGTTTTCACTTCGCCCCATCGACCCGTTCAAGGAGACGCACGCCGGCTACGCCTTCCCGTCGGGCGATCCGTACCTGGTCTATCCGGGCGAAGACGGCGCCCCCCTCTCCTCCATTCGCGGCGAAGTGCAGCGCGAAGGCCTGGACGACCTGCGTGCGCTGCAACTGCTTGAACAGCTTGCGGGGCGCGAGTTCGTGGAGTCGCTGATTCGCGAAGGGCGCACAGAGCCGTTCTCGTTCAAGCAATACCCCAAAGACCCCGAATACCTTCTGTCCCTCAAGGAAAAGGTCTGCGCGGAGATCGAAAAGAGAATCTGATACACAAAAAGCCGCACCATGAGGCCGCATCGAGGGAGTCCCTCGGTGCGGCCCTCCGGTGCGGATTGCGGAGGCAGATAGCCCATGCGAAATCGGCTGACCTATCGGCACACCGTGCTGGCGTGCTATTTCGCGAACTTCTTTCAAGCTGTCGGCTGCGTGTTTCCGATCATCCTGGTACCGCTGCGCTCGCTGTTTGGCATATCCTTTACGCAGTACGGCGCACTGGTGGCGATCAACTTCATGACGCAGATCTCTTCGGATGTGCTGTTCAGCAAGGCGGTGGATCGGTTTGGGTTTCGGCGCTTCATGGTCGGCGCGCCGATTCTGGTGAGTTTCGGACTATTGCTCTTTGCCGCCACGCCCACGCTGTTTCGGGGGCATGAATTCACCGGGTTTTGCCTTGGCACATTCCTGTTTGCCGCAGGCGGCGGGCTGCAGGAACTGCTGCTGAGCCCGATCCTGGACGCGCTGCCGCTGCCCAAGGAAGACAGGGCGCGCAATATGAGCATGCTGCACTCGTTCTTTGCGTGGGGCCAGATATTCGTTGTTCTTGTCACCACAAGCCTTCTCGCGCTGCTCGGAAGCGAGGGTTGGAGGATCATTGTATCCTGCTGGGCGGCCGTGCCTTTGCTTTCCTGCGCTTTTTTCACTTTGGTGCCCATGAACCCGCGCGTAAAGCCCGGGAACGAGATGCCGATTCGGGCGCTGTTTCGAAACCGCATCTTCCGGCTGGCAATGCTGGCGATCCTGTTTGGCGGCGCGGCGGAAGTCACAATGGCGCAGTGGGCGTCGGCATTCATCGACCGCGCGCTGCACCTGCCCAAGCTTGTTGGCGACACGCTGGGCGTATGCGGGTTTTCATTCATGCTGGCGCTGGGCCGCACACTGTACGGGCTTCGCGGAAAGGCGGACGGGATCCAACGCCTGATGATTCTGGGCTCGATCGGTGCAATGGCCTGTTACCTGATCGCGGCGCTGTCGGCTTCGCCGATCGTTTCGCTGATTGCCTGCGCGCTGACAGGGCTGTGCGTGAGCCTGCTTTGGCCCGGATCGGTGATCGTCGCCAGCGGACATCTGCCGATGGCCGGCGCGTCGATGTTTGCGTTGCTCTCCGCCATGGGCGACACCGGCGCTTCGCTGGCCTCATTTGTTACGGGGCGAATTTCCGACACGGTGCGGGCGCTTCCCTTCGGGCTTGCGTCCGGCGAACAGGCGGGACTGCGCGCGGGGCTATTGTTCGCGGCGCTGTTCTGCGTGGGCTGCCTGGTCGTGCAGAGGTCGCTTGCGCGCGCCGCGCGGGGGGATTTTCAAAACACCCGGTTCCGCGGCGATGGCGCGACGCTGTGATTACATCTCGTTCTCTGCGATTTTTCCATGCCTTCGAAGCTCCGTGGGCGTCTTGGCCTCGTATTTTTTGAATACGCGAATGAAGCTGATGTCGCTGGAAAACCCGACCGCAAGCGCGATCTCCTTCACGCTCATGTCGGTCGAAAGGATCAGCTTCTTGGCGTTTTCTATGCGCGTCTCATTGATGTATTGTATCACGCCGACGCCAAACCGGCTCTTGAAGCTGCTGGACAAATACGCATTGCTGACCCGTAGCCGATCAGACAGCAGATAAAGTCCCAGCATGGGGTCGGTCAGATTCTGATCGATCAACGCCCGCGCTCGCTCGGGCACCGAAGGCGATGGCTTCTTCTCCGCGGGGCGCTTCACGCCGAGCAGTTCGCGCAGCGCCCGGAGCGTGCAGCTCTTGAGCGTTCTGGAGTTTTGAGCGCCGTGCAGCTGCTTGACCAATCGGTCAAACGCCTGACCTGACTCGGCGCTCTTCCTTTCAAGGGCGCTTAAGACCGCCTCGCGGATTTCGTCTATGCACTGCTGAGCGTCCTGTCCGGATGGGTTGCCTGCAAAGCAAGTTTCAAACGCCCCGTCCAGCGCATCCAGCGATTTATCACAAGGATCGGCGCGAAGCAATCGCACAATCTCATCCCGCGCTTCCTGACTTTGGCGGCGAAGCTCCGCTTCAGACAGCAGGCGCATTGCATAGAGCGCGAGTTCGGCCCGATTCTCATCCGGCAAGCCGGGCAGCACGGCGAGCGCCTCCAAGTAGCTTGTGCTGATGCGTCCGAGCAAATCATACCCAAAACCGAACCCGATCGACACAGGGCGGCGCAGCCTCTCGTGGATCGCCTCAGAAGCCCGCTCGGCAGCCTCTTGATCCAGCGCCGTCTCGGTGTTGAACAGAATTGCGGTTCGGCCCTCGATTGGCGTAACCAGCACTTCGAAGCCCATCTGGCCAAGAACGCAAAGCAGTTCATCTCCGATCGCCTGTGGCTGCGCGCAATCGACCACCGCCACCTGGTAGATCGGATTTTCGAACAACACGTCGTAACGCTTTGCCGCGCTGAAAATCTGCAGTTCTTCCTTCAGGGAGCCTTGCAGCACCAGGTTCAGGAACAGCCCATCGATCAAGGCCTGCTGTTCGTGAAGCTTTTGCTCCGACTTTGACCTGTCGCTGAACATCTGATCGATCTTGCCGCTGATATATTGGCATTCGTCGAGTTCTCCGATCGCCTTATCCGGGAACTTTTTGAGGATGTTGACCAGCGGCTTGGCGTTGCGCCTGGAGATCGTCAGCGACAATACGACGCCCATCGCTAGGCAGAGCAGGATTCCGGCAGCGCACAGCGCGCCCGCCGAATAGATTGCGCGGAACAGGTTGCGCTGCATGAACCCGGACACAAAGGAAAGCGACGGATAGGCCGACGAACGCACATACGCCGTGATCCCGCGCGACTGAATGGACCCTTCCGTCAATGGCGCAATTAGAGCCGCCTCGTCCAGCGCGCTCAGCGCCTCGGGCGCCCCGATCGAAACCGCGATTTGCTTGTCCACAATCAGCCCGAAAAACGACAGGCTTTCGCCGATTTCTCCATATGTACCCATCGCGTCCATCAACGACTGCGTGTCGATCTGCACGACGATCAAGCCCACCGACTCGCCGCAGAATTTCATCTGACGGATGAACAGCAGGTGGTTGACGCCGCCGGAATTCACCACGACAAACTGCGTCGTAAGATTTCTCTGTTCGTCCGGCCGCCAGTCGTTGAAGATGTTATCGGGGTAGAGGCTCATCAGCGAAAAGTAGGACGCTTCAGGGTAGAACCCGATGTCGCTCGCTACGCGATGAATCGCCGGATAATAAAGGAACACGCGCTTCACCAGGTTGCTTGAAGCCCGGAAGTTAAACAGCTGATCGCAGAACTGGTAAATCTCTTTCGTGTTGGCGGATGGAGCGCGGCTGAGCCGCTTCAATCGCGAATTGGTGTTGTTCAGTTCAAACAAGACTGTATTTCTTCGAATCTCGTCCAGTCGGCTATCGAAGGTCTTTTGCATATGGCGGCTCATATCGCCGCTCATCTGCAGCACATTGTTGCTCATCACCCGAAGCAAGTAGATATCCAGAACTAAAGCGATGAAGAGAATGGCGATGATCACCGTGAGCATGGAGCGAAACCATTTGCGAGTTATGCTTCCTTCACGTTTCATGTCATACCCCTGAAACTGCAAATCCGCCGTGATACTTCAGTATAACACAACGCCATATGGCAGACAAGTTTTTGCCGTTTTTTCTGGCATGAAATGCCGGAGAAGCACCACCTTACGGTGATTCGACGGTTCTATGGCCTCTCCCGGAGGAGGGATTGCACCGCGGATCACATGACCAGGAGCCTTCACATAAAACACCGCGCGCAGATCGGGCAGCAATCTGCGCGCGGTGTTTATTGAAACCGGGAATTCCTTAGAACTTGAACTGATCGACGTTCTCCGCGGTCCAGACCGATGGGGGCCCCATGATGATGGTCTTCCCGTCGTCGAGCAGGGTGAGCGGGCCGACGCCCGGGATTTCCATGCCGTTCTCAACCTTGGTGCCGTTGAGCTCGTAATGCGCGACGTACACAGTCAGCTTGCCCAGCATGCCCGGATCCCAGAGGATGCCGAAATCGAGCGAGCCGTCCTTCAGGTAGGGCGCCGAGTCGGTGGGCATCGAGGAGCCGACGACCGCGACCTTGTCCTGCAGGCCCTTCTCCTGGATCGCCATCGCGGCGCCAATCGGAGCGGGGGTGGAGATGCCGATGATGCCCTTCAGATCCGGATAGGCGGCCAGCAGCTCGAGGGTCTTGGTGTAGGCTTCCTGCGCGGACTCGTCCGAAGGCACCGGATCGGTGACCAGCTTGAGGTTCGGGTACTTGGTCTTTGCGTACTCGAGGCCGTAGTTGATCCAGGTGTTGAGGTTGGCGGCGGTCAGGTAGCCGGTCACGATGGCGTACTCGCCCGAGTCGGTGCCCATGGCCTCGACGAGCTTGTCCCAAATGAACTCGCCATAGGCCTTGTCATCGATCTGATGGATGGAGTACTTCACGTCGTCGCCCTTGGCGGTCGTGTCCCAGTCGACGACCAGAACGCCTTCCTCCTTGCACTTCTGCAGCACAGGGGAGACCGCGTCGGGGTCGTTGGGCGCGATGGCGAGGCAATCGATGCCGCGGATCAGGAGATCCTCGATCATCTGAACCTGCTGGGCGGCGTCGCCTTCGGTCGGACCGGTGTAGATGACTTCAATGCCCAGTTCCTTTCCCGCTTCCAGCGCGCCGACTTCGGACGCGTTGAAGTACGGGATGCCAACCAGCTTGGGCATCACAACGATGGTTTCCGCGCTGGCGGCGGCGGTCAGCACCAGAGAGAGCATGAGCACGAGGGAAAGAACCTTCTTCATGCAGGTCGCTCCTTTTTTTCTGATATTCCCGTTCTCCGGCCCGGCAACTGCCCTGATTACGGACCGGTTGAGAGGCTACGCTTCCGGCATACCCTTGCCGGGGGATTACGCTTTTTTGCGGCCGCGTACGCGGGACGCGAAGAAGTTGACCGACAGCACGACGACGAGGATCAGGCCCGTGACGATGTCGGTGATGTTGCGGTTGATGCCGATGATGTTGAATCCCGACGAAACCGCCTGCAGGATGCACACGGCCGTGACCGTGCCAAGGATATGTCCGCTGCCGCCGTTGATGTCGGTGCCGCCCAGCACGGTTGCGGCCACGGCCTGCAAGGTGTAGCTGGAGCCGTAATCGGCGCGGGCCGAGTTGTAACGCGACATGATTAGGATGCCTGCGATGCCGGCCATCACCGCGGAAAAAATGTACACCTTCATCAGCACCGCGAGGGTATTGATCCCGCTGAAGCGCGTGGCCTTCTCGTTTCCGCCCACCATGTAGACGCTGACGCCCCAGGGCGTGCGCTCCACCAGGTAGTAGGCCAGAAGGATCACCGCCAGGTAGATCAGCATTGTGTAGGGGATGTTCCCCAGCGTACCCGCGCCGATGCGCTGGAACAGCACCGGAAATCCCGAAATTCCCGAGCCTCGGGTGATGTTGAGCGATATGCCGTTGAAAACCGTCTGCGTGCCCAGCGTGACCAGAAGCGGCGCAACGCCGATGTAGGCCGCGAAGTAGCCGTTGACCATGCCGCACGCCACGGACACCACCAGGACCACCGCGATGCCGGCGGCGATGATGACGAGATCGGGAATCCCGCCCGCCTCGTTCATCCCGCGCATCAGAAACGCTCCGGAAATCGCGGCCAGCATCGCCGAATTGACGAGCGAAAGGTTGATGCCGCCCGTCATGATGACCACGCTCATGCCGATCGCGAGGATCCCGAACTCGGCCATCTGGAAGCCCATGTTCTTGAAATTGCGCACAGTCAGGAACTTGCCGGGCGCGAGGACGCTCATCACCCCGATCAATAAAAGGAGCAGCGCCAGCAGGAAGTACAGATTTTTGTTGTGGGAGAAGTGCTCTCGTGCGCGTTCCACTAGGCGACCTCCTTTCCCTGGACATCAAGGTCGATGTCGACCTTGGTCTGCCGCCGCTCGTCGCGGCGCAGCCGGATCATGTCAAAGCTGACCGCGAGCAGGATGATGCCGCCGACAATGATCGCCTGCCAGTAGGTCGAGATGCGCGCGAGCGCCAGGCCGTTTGAGATAAAGGCGAACAGCATTACGCCCAGGAATGTGCCCAGCACCGAGCCGGAACCGCCGGTTAGAAGCGCGCCGCCCAGCACGACCGCGCCGATGACGTTCATCTCGTAGCCGATGAAGGCGTTCGGGTCCACCGACTTCATGATGGACGTGTACGTGATCGCCGCGAAACCCGCCATCATTCCGGAGAACGTGTAGGCGAAGGTGGTCAGGCGCTTGTTGTTGAGGCCGATGCGCTGCGCGGACACGGGGTTCGAGCCCATGGCCATGATCGACCGGCCCAGCATCGTGCGCTTGATTAAAAACCAGGTGACCAGCATCGCCAGCGCGAACAAGAGGAACTGGATTGGCATCCCGATTTCCGATCCGTTCGCGTTGCGAACCGAGAAGAACTTCAACAGCCCAAAATCGATGATCTGCTGCGGCAGCTGGTTGATCCAGGTGCCGTTTGTGTAGTACTTCAGAAAACCGTCAATGACCGACATCATGCCCAGCGTCGCGATGATGGGCGGAAGGCCCAGCCACGCGATCATTCCACCGTTCGCAAGGCCGACAACGCCGCCGATTGCGATGCCGAGCAGGTAGATCAGAAACAGGTTGTCAAACCCGGTGCGGTTCATGATCTGACCGGTCAGTACCGTCACCAGCGCGAGCTGAGAGCTGATCGATACGTCGATGCCGCCGGTGATGATGACCAGCAGCATGCCCATCGCGCAAATGCCCAGCACCGCGTTGGACTTGATTACGTCCATCAGGTTTTCAAACGAAAGGAATACCGGGTTGATCATCCAGGATATCAGCATGACGCCAAAGAGTATCGCGCCGACCGAAACCTCTTTTTGGCTGACGATACGTTTCAAGCGGTCAGACAAGCCGGACCCTCCTCTCAAGGGAACATTTTCGGTCTCACGCGAGCACCGCGCGCTCCATCAGCATTTCCTGGGTGGCGGTCGCGCCGTCGAATTCGCCGGTGACGCGGCCTCTGCGCATGACGAGGATTCGGTCGGAAATCGCGAAGATCTCGGGCAATTCGCTGGAAACCATGATGACCGCGATGCCCGAATCGGCGAGGTTGCGCAAAAGCTTGTGGATCTCCGATTTTGCGCCGACATCAATACCGTTGGTCGGCTCGTCGACGATGAACACCTTGGGGTGGGTGGCCAGCCATTTGGCCACGACGATCTTCTGCTGGTTCCCTCCGGAGAACTTGAGCGCCTGCATGGTTGGATATGCGGGCCTTACCCCCAGTTTTTGGATCAGCTCCACGGCCCGCTTCCGGCGCTTCCGGAAGTCGACCAAACCCATGCGGTTTGTGAAATTGCCGAGGATGGGCAGCGTCAGGTTGCTCTCGGCGTCCTGCTGGAGCACCAGCCCTTCCGTCTGGCGCGATTCCGGCACGAACGCGATGCCGAGCTTCTTTGCCTCCGCGGGCGAGCGCGGCATGATCTTCTTGCCTTCGAGGAAGATCTCGCCGCTGTCCGGCTGGTTGAGGCCGAACAGCGAGAGCACGGTTTCGGTACGGCCCGCACCGACGAGTCCGGTGATGCCCAGCACCTCGCCCTTGCGGAGTTGAAAGGATACGTTCTGGTAATTGCCGGCCTTCGAGATGTTTTTGACTTCGAGCACGACTTCGCCCGCGCCCTTGCCGGTGAGCCGCTCCTCGCTGATCTCGCGGCCCACCATCATGGAAATCAGCTTTTGGCGGTTCATCTCGCCGGTCGGCGCGGTGCCGATCAACTTTCCGTCGCGCAGTACAGTCATGCGGTCCGCTATGCGGAACAATTCGTCCAGCTTATGGCTGATGAAGATAATCGCCATGCCGCGGTCGCGCAGCGTGCGCACAATTTTAAACAGCGCCTCGACCTCGCCGCTGGACAATGCCGATGTGGGCTCATCCATGATGAGGAGCTTCGCGTCGTACACCAGCGCGCGCGCGATGGCGACCAGCTGCTGCTTGGCGGTCGACAAGGTGTTCGCGCGGGCGCGAAGGTCGATGCTGACGCCAAGGCTCTCCAGCGCCTTCCGGGCGGTTTTCTCCATGCCGCGCCAATCCGCGAACCGGTTGCGCTTTTCGATCTGCTCGGAGAACGCTATATTTTCCTTGACGGAAAGCGTCGGAAACAATGAAAAATCCTGGTAGATCGCGATGATGCCGTGGCGCATCGCGTCAAGCGCCGACATGCTTTCGGCGCGCCCTCCCTCGATCTCTATGACCGCGCCCGGATCGGGCTGGTAAACGCCGGTCAGCACCTTGATCAGTGTGGACTTGCCCGCGCCGTTTTCGCCGATCAGCGCGTGAACCTCGCCCCGCCGGACGTCAAAGCCCACGCCGGACAGCGCATTGACGCCCGGGAAAGTTTTGGACACGTTTTCCAGGCGCAGGAAAACACCGTTTTCCGCCATGCCTCTGCCTCCCATCGGAAATGCTTTAAATGCAATAATCTATGCGACAAACCCAAAGTTCTACTTATGCCTTTATGATAAGCGTTGCAACCTATGGTCGGAAATGTAATTATCAAAGCATTTGGTGGAAAAATCAACGATCCGCATGTTTGCAGAGCGGCGCACAGCGTTCTTGGCAAGAAGGGCAGAGCAAAATCCGGCGAAACCCATTCGCCGGTCATGGTTTGCCACAACGGCGCAGAACTACTTGCTTCGATAATCCGAGGGAGAGACCCCCACGTACTTTTTGAATGTCTTGCTGAAGTAGTGCTGGTCTTCGAATCCGACGCGAAAGGCGATCTCGTAGACCATGAGATCGGTCTGGTCCATCAGCCGCTTGGCCTCGGCGACGCGCACCCGGCCAAGATAGCTGGCGATGGAGAGGCCGTAGGCGCGCTTGAACGCGATGCCCAGGTAGTTGGGCGAATAACCGAGCAGCGCCGACAGGTGGTTGACGCCCAGCTTCGGGTTCGAAAAACTCTGGTCGATCGCGCGCCGTGCCTGCTCCGCGACGGAGCGCGGCGCTTCGGTCCTGTCCGCTTCGTCGTCCTTCTGAAGCGCCGTCCGAACCAGCCGCTCGTTTTCCTCGCGTTCTGAAACCAGCGCGTGCAGCCGCTTTGTCATCTGCCGAACGTCTTCCGGGACGACGGGTTTGAGCACATAGTCGACCGCGCCATAGCTCAGCGCCTGCTTTGCGTAGTCAAATTCCTCGTAACCGCTGATGATGATCGTCGCGGGCCTGTGCGTCCGCTTCTCAAGCCGCTTCATCAGCTCAATGCCGTTCATTTCGGGCATGGCGATATCCAGAAGCATCGCGTCGATCCGCCTCGTATCGATGATGGAAAGCGCCTCGGCGCCACTCTTAGCGACAAACGTCTGAAAAAGCTCCAGTCCGTCAATGATCCTGCGCATGCCTTCGGCCAGCAAGCGCTCGTCGTCCACGACCAGCAAGGTAAACATTCAGGTTCCCCCCGGAATTTTCTTGATCCGCACGCTTGCCACGGTTTCATTGCCGACGCGCGCATAGCGTAGGCCATAGCCCTCGCCGAAGCACATCAACACGCGGTCGTGGACGTTGGAAATCCCGATGCCGTAATTGCTCGGGGCGTCCGCCTCATCCCGATGGTATAGGAAGCGGTTCATCTCATCCACGGTCTCCTGAGTGGCGCTTTCGCCGTCGTCGCGCACCTCCAGCACGACATCGCCTTCTTCCTCATATGCCGAGATTTTCAGATGGCATGTGAGGGATTGGTTGGTCTGCATTGCGTGGATGATGGAGTTTTCGATCAGTGGCTGAAGGATCAGCTTGGGCGTCAGGCATCCGAGCAGCTTTTCCGGCAGGTCGTACTTGACGAAGATGGAATCCTCGTACCGTGCCATCTGGATGCCGATGTACAGCTCGATGTGCTTGATCTGCTCGCTCAGCGGGATAAATTCCCGGCCGCGGCTGATGCTGATGCGAAAAAAGGACGCCAGATCCTTCGTGATGTGGATGGCCTTTTCATCCTCGCCCGCGCCGATCAGCCAGATGATTGTGGACAGGGTATTGTACAGGAAGTGCGGGTTGATCTGGAACTCCAGCGCGCGAATCTGCGCTTCCTTATTTTTTTGCTGCTCCTCGTAGTATTGCCCGATCGCGCTTTCAAGCTTTTCCAGAATCTGGCCGTATTTGTCGTCCAGAATCGCAATTTCGTTCTTGACCGGCGGGCGGCCTTGCGCCGCAATGGGCGGCGCGTCAAAGGAGGAGACGCGGCCGATCAGCCGGTAGAGCGGCTTGATGAAACTGCGCGACATCATGGAGCCCAACAGCACGCAAAGCCCGAAGCACAGCGCCGCTACGATCAGCGTCATCGAAAGGATGGGCCTGAAGCCCTGGTTGAGCGTCGCCTCCCGGATCTTTTCGAGGTACGTCAGGCCGCGCTGGCTGTCCCGGTGGTAGACCAACACATCCCCGTTCAGGTTCAGAGAACCGGTTTTTTCGGTCATCATGCCTTCCGGGAGCTTCAGCGCTTCATAGAGGGTTTTTCCATAAAATGCGTCGTCGGTGCAGGAGACAATGACGCCGCGGTCGTTCACGATCATATAGCGACTGCCCCGCGTGCGCTCGTAGTCCTGATAGAGTTTTCGAAACAGGCTTTCGCGAACGTTGACCCGAATCAGCGACACGGGGCTGTTGTCCATGCCCAGCACCAGCCGAACGTAAGGGATTACGCGTTCGCCGCGGTCCCATGTCGCGTCCTGCCACAGGTCGAAACGTTGAAAGGCATCCCGATCGGGCCGAACGAGACTGGTGGCGTCGATGCACTGGACCGCCGACGCGTCCGCCGAGTAGCGCAGCGCCTCTTTTTCACCGATCAGAAGTACCGAGGTCGCCTCCTGGCTGTTGTAGAGGCTGATGATCTGCCGCCGGGCCTGATCCTCGACCATTGACGGCGCGGCCTGAAGGCGGGCGTTCGGATCGTAATAGGCGCGCACGTACTGGTTGAACGCAACCAGAAGCGTCGCGCCGTGCTTCTCGCGCATGATTTCGTCGGTGCGGTATGCAATGAACTCCAGCCGGCTCAGGCTGTCCTGCACGCCTTTTTCCAGCATCGTTCGCGATGACACATCAAGCGATATTGCGCCGATCACGAACACAGGCACGAGGGATACCAGCGCGAATAGAATGGTCAGCCGCGTTTTGATGGAGTACTGTGTAAAAAGCGAGCCGATCTTCTTCACGCTGCACCTCGGTTCCTTTGTAAAAGCAACTACCGCCTTTCAGGAGATTAACACAAATTCCTCGCGTTTTCAAGCATGCGCGTCTGGGATAAAATGGGGACGCAATGCGCCTGTGCTATCATTGGGATTACTATTGTGTTTATTTCGGATGCAAACGCTTCAGAGCGCCCCATTTTTCATTTGGCGACCGCCTGATGCTGAGCGGAGGGCAAGACCGTCATCCCGTAAGGGTCCAGCGCTTCCCGGAGCACCGTCTCGGGCGCAAGGCCACCCTCGAGTGCCAGCGTTTCCACGCGCATCCCGGTCGCCAGCGCTTCCTTTGCGAGGCTGGACGCCCTGGTGTAGCCGACGATGGGGCAGAGCGCCGCCGCAACGCCCGCGCTCCGCTCCACCAGCTGCCTGCATCGCGCCTCATCGGCCTGGATGCCCTTCACGCAGCGCTCAGCCAGCACGCGGACGCCCGACGTCAGCGTGGCAATGGACTCGAACAGCTTGTGGAAGATGATCGGCTCAAAGGCGTTCAGCTCCAGCTGCCCGGACTCCGCGGCCAGCGCGATGGTCATGTCGTTTCCGATCACCGAGAAGGCGATCTGGTTGACCACCTCCGGGATCACCGGGTTGACCTTGCCAGGCATGATGGATGAACCGTTCTGCCGGGCGGGCAGGCGAATCTCGCCCAACCCCGCCAGCGGCCCGGAGGACATCAGCCTTAGATCGCTGGCGATCTTGGAAAGGCTGACCGCGCAGGCCTTAAGCGCGCCGGAGAGCGCAACGTAGCAGTCGGCGTTCTGCGTGGCGTCAATCAGATCCTCCGCCTGAACGAAGCGTTCACCGCTGAGATGGGAAACCTCGCCTACGATGCGCTCAATGTATCCGTGGCTCGCGTTGATGCCGGTGCCGACGGCCGTGCCGCCCAGATTGAGCCCGCGAAGCTCCTCCGCCGCCGCCTGCAGGCGGCGCCTGTCCCGGCCGACGACGGCCGCATAGGCGCGAAATTCCTGGCCCAGGCGGATGGGCACGGCGTCCTGCAGCTGCGTGCGCCCAACCTTGACGATGCCGTCGAAGCGGAGCGCCTTGTCTTCCAGCGCGCTTTGCAGCGCCACCAGCGCCTCATTGAACGGCTTCAGCAGCCTGATCGCGGCCAGCTTGCCCGCGGAAGGGTAGACATCGTTGGTGGACTGGGCGCAATTCACGTGGTCGTTGGGGTGGACGAGGGAATAATCGCCCTTCTCTCCGCCCAAAAGCTCGATGGCCCGATTGGCGACCACTTCGTTCATGTTCATGTTGGCCGACGTGCCCGCGCCGCCCTGGATCGGATCCACCGGGAACTGGTCGGACCATTTCCCCGCCATCACCTCGTCGCAGGCGGCGGCGATGGCGTCCGCGATCCGTGCGTCCAGCGTGCCTGCCCCCCGATTGACGATCGCCGCGGCCTTTTTAATCAGCGCGAGGCTATGGATCATCTCCGGGCGCATCCTCTGCCCCGTGATCGGAAAGTTTGCCACCGCGCGGGCGGTTTGCGCGCCGTAATAGGCCCCGGCGGGCAAGGGCATCTCGCCCAACATGTCCCGCTCCACTCGAAACGTCTCGGTTTCCATTTTTCTTTTTCCTCCCTGAAAGCGGCTGCTTTTCGCTTGCCAACAGTATAGGGCCGTGGTATGATATTTTCAAATACATATAACAATATTTCCACTATAGGCATTATATTATAAGGCCGGTGAGTCCGTGTTCAGAGAGTTTCGGTATGTCTACGAGGTCTACCGGGAGCGCAGCTTCTCCCGGGCGGCGCTGAAGCTGTACATTTCTCAACCGTCCCTGAGCGCGATGGTGAAGCGGGCGGAGCTAAAGATCGGCAGCCCGATCTTCGACCGCAGCACGTCGCCCGTCCGCCTTACTGCGGCGGGGCGGGAGTACATTCTGGCCGCCGAGCGGATGATGGAGATCGAGGAAAACTTTCGGCAATACCTGTCGGACGCGGGCCAGTGTCTGACCGGCAGCATAGCCATCGGCGGTACAACACTGTTCACCTCCTACATTCTGCCACCGCTGATCTCCCGGTTTTCAGACCGGTATCCGGGGGTGGAGATCCGCGTCCACGAGACCCACACGGTGGCGCTTCAGCGGGAGCTGTCGGAGGGGGGGTTGGACCTGATCGCGGAGAACTGCGACTTTGATCCTGAAACCTACGGATGGGAACCGCTGAGCCGGGAGCAGCTGCTCTTGATGGTCCCGGCGGGTCGTCCGGTGAACGGCGGCGCGGAAGCGTACCGCCTGTCGGCGGAGGACGTTCGGCGGGGGAGGCATCTCGCGGACGAGGCGCCTACGGCGCCGCTGGAAATGTTCAGGGAAGAGCCGTTCCTGCTGCTCAAGGAGGGCAACGATACCCGCGGCCGCGCCGACCGCCTGTGCGCCGCCGCCGGCTTCCGCCCGAAGACGCGCCTTTTGCTAGACCAGCAGATTACCGCCTACAACCTTGCGCTGTATGGAATGGGCGCGACGTTCATCAGCGATACGCTGGTTCGAAGTGTGCCCCCCACTCCGGGGGTCTGGTTCTACGTGCTGGGCGGGGATATGGCCCGAAGGGAGATCCGGCTGTACCATAAGCGCACCCGTTACCTGACCAGCGCCGTCAAGGAGTTTTTAAGCACCGCGCGAGCGCAAACCGAAGGCCCGCCGCGCTGAGCGACGGAAGCCCGATCCATCGATCCCATTTACACGAGATTTCCGGCGGCAGTGTACACCGCGGGTATGTGGACACCTGCAACAACCGCCGTATCAAGGCAAAATTTGAGGGCACGGCGCCTGCTCAACACAGGCGTCGTGCCCTCTCTGTTCCGAATCCAGTTTCTAAGCGATGGGGCCGGTGTCGGTGGTTTGCCCCAAGTGTCAGGTTACTGCGCGGCGTACTCCTGGTACGTCACGAGGTAGCGGTCGTAGGCGCCCTGGACCAGCTTGATCATCTCTTCCAGGCCAGCGGCCTTCAGGTCGCCGACGAAGGTGTCGTAGTTCTCGTCGATGCCGCCGTCCAGGATGGAGGACACCATGTAGCTCTTCACGATGTTCTCGATCTGGGGCTGAATCTGCGAGTAGGCGGCCTGCTCCTCGGTGGTCATCAGGACGGGCGGCAGCGGGGTGTCCTCTTTCAGGACCTCTTCCTTGCCGTTTACGCGCTGGTGCTCGAGCAGGTTTACGGCGTCGTACGTGTACTCCGCCACGGTGTCATAGTACTCGTTCAGGATCGTGACGCCGCCCTGGGCCGGGGTGCTGTTCTGGCGCACGTCGTTGAAGGTTTCCATGCCTTCCGGCAGGATGAAGTAGCCCTTCTCGTCCAGCGGGAAGCGCAGCACGCCGTCCTCGCCCTTCGTGTACGACCAGCCGATGGTGCCCCAGTTGGTGGTGATCGCCTGCTCGGGCTGGTTCAGGTAGTTCATCAGCGCCGCGGCGATTTCCGGATACTTGCAGGCGGTGGTCAGGATGCTCTGGCTGGTGCCCCACAGCTCGCTGCGGTTGACCGCGATGCCCATCTTGCCCTTCGGGCCTTCGAGGCGCGGCAGCGGCACATACTGCTCGAGGACTTCGCGCACCGGGATGCTGCCTTCGGGCGACCAGATGGAGAACGCGCCGATGACCGCGTCATCCAGCCGCAGCTTGTAGGTGTAGTCGCCTTCGCCCGAGAAGCCGTCCATATCCAGAAGGCCTTCCTGGTTCAGTTCGTTGTAGAAGTGCAGCGTCTCCTTGAACGCGTCGGACAGCACGGCGAACTCCACCTTGCCGTCGTCGCCCAGCTTGCAGTAGGGATACTCGTCGCCGTAGCTGACGCCCTCGCCGAAGCAGGACATGAGGGTGAAGAACGAGTTCTGCGTGGAGAAGATGTCCTTGATGACGAAGTTGCTGGCGTAGGGGATCTCGTCCGCTTCGCCGTTGCCGTTCAGGTCGCCGCCGTTTTTGAACGCCACCAGCGCGGCCTTGAACTCATCCAGCGTCTTGGGAACTTTCAGGCCGAGCTGGTCGAGCCAGTTCTTGTTGATCAGGAACGGGCCGGGGGTCAGCGTCAGGCCGTACATCTCCTCCACGTAGGGGAAGCCGTAGCGATGGCCGTCGGCGTACTGGCTCAGCGCGGCGTACTGCGGCCGCTGTTTGAAGATCTCCACAAGGTTCGGGACGTACTTCTCGATCAGCTCGTCCGTCGGCAGGAACACATCCTGGCCGATGTACTGGGTGATGGTCGAGGCGCTGATGCCCTTCCAGAACATGTCGGGCAGATCGCGGCTGGCGAGCATCAGGTTGACCTTCTCCGCGTAGCCGGACTCAGGAACGCCGATCCACTTGATCGGCACGCCGGTCGCCTCGAAGATTTCCTTGGTCCAGGGCAGGTCGTTCTCATTGACGATGCGGTTCTCCGGCGTGGGGATTACGATGGTCATGGGCTCCAGCTTGGAGGGATCCTTGACGATGGGCAGTGTGCCGTCCAGCGACACGTTCGCCGGGTCGTACTCGGTTGCGAATGCCACGGACCCCATTGCCGACAGGCACATCGCCAGACACAGAATCAATGTCAGGAGTTTCTTCATTTCCAGCAAACCTCCCAATTTTGTTCCAAGTGGGTATCCTGCTTTCGCGGCGTGCGCAGCCCGTGCCCGGCCGGCCGAACCTGGCGTAGGCTGATTGCGCCGCGGAAAGGTTGGCAAAAATCGATCAGCCCTTCACCGCGCCGATCATGACGCCCTTGGCAAAGTACTTTTGCAGGAACGGGTAAACCGCGAGCAGCGGCGCGGCACTGACGACGATCACGCAGTATTTGAGCTGATCCGCCTGGTTGCGGCGCTCGGCGATGGACTTTGCATCGCCCACCATGTCGGTGGCGGCGTTCTTACCGATCAGCATCAGGTTGCGCAGCACGATCTGCAGCGGCATTTTTTCGTTGTCCATCAGATAGATCAGCCCGTCGAAGTAGGAATTCCATTTTGAGGAGGCGTAGAAAAGCGCCATGACCGCCAGGATTGTCGAAGACAGCGGAAGCGCGATGCGGAAGAAGAAGCCGAAATCGTTGCAGCCGTCCAGGTTGGCCGCCTCGAGCAGTTCCTTGGGCAGCGTGGTTTCAAAGAACGTTCGGCACACGATCAGGTTGTACACCGAAACCGCGCCCGGCAGCACCATGACCCAGAGCGTATCATAGATGCCGAGGTTGCGCATGAGCAGGTAGCTGGGGATCATGCCGCCGCTGAAGAACATCGTAAACGAGAACAGGAGCATCAGCCCTCGCCTGCCGGACATGTCGGCGCGGCTGAGCGCGTACGCGCTGGTGGTGGTGGTGGCGATGGAAATCAGCGTGCCGAGCCCGGTGTAGATGATCGTGTTCAGGTAGCCGCGCCAGATGGGGGGGTAGTTGAACGTCTTCAGGTAGCCGCCGGGGAAGAACTCCACCGGGTACAAAAGGAACCGCCCGCTGTTCACCACCCGCGGCGCGGTGAACGAGGCTACAAAGACGAAGTACAGCGGGTACAGGATTACGATGGCGATCGCGATCAGAACCAGGATGATGCAGATATCAAAAATGCGGTCGCCAACGGAGACGCGCAGGTGCTTGGGCTGAGCCATCATTATTGTCGCCTCCCTTCTTTAGAAAAGGCTGATGTTCGAGAGCTTGCGGGAGAAGGTGTTCACCACGACCAGCAGCACAAAGTTCACGATGGAGTTGAACAGGCCGACGGCGGTGGAGAAGCTGTACTGCGCGTTCTGCAGACCCACCTTGTACACGTAGGTGGAGATGATCTCGCTGACCGACGTGTTGATGGTATTCTGCATCAGGTATGCCTTCTCGTAGCCAATCGTAAAGAGGTTGCCGACGCTCAGGATGAACATGATGATGATCGTCGGGAGGATGGACGGAAAGTCTATGTGGAGTACGCGCTGCAGCTTGCTGGCGCCGTCCACGATGGCGGCCTCGTGAAGGTCCGGGCTGACGCCGGCGAGCGCCGCGATGTATACGATCGCGCTGAAGCCCATGCCCTGCCATATGCCTGAAACCACGTACAGCGATCGGAAGTATTCGGGCCGGGTCATGAACAGGACTTCCGAGCCGGTGAGCTGCTTTGCGAGCACGCCGATGAACCCGCTTGAAGGCGCCATCATGATGCTCATCATCGACACCAGCACCACCACGGAGATGAAGTGCGGCGCAAACGACACGGTCTGCACGAACTTTTTGAACTTCAGGTTGTTCAGCGAGTTGATGAGCAGCGCGAACAAAATCGGCGCGGGGAACCCGAACACCAGCGAATACACGCTGAGCAGCAGCGTGTTCGTGATGGTCTTCATCGCGATGGACGTGGAGAAGAACTGTTCAAAGTATTTCAGCCCCGCCCACGGGCTGCCCATGATGCCCAGCTTGGCGTTAAAATCCTTGAACGCGATGGATACGCCGTAGATGGGGATATAGCAGAACACAACCAGCCAGATAAGCCCCGGCAGCAGGAGCAGCCAGAGTCTCCAGTTGTGCTTGAGCGCTTGCCTTACGCGGGAGGATGCGGTTTGCCGTCTATACGCAAGCGTCAGACTATCCATTCAGATCACCCTTTCGTTGCGAAATAGACACACCTCTGTCATAATGCAATTATATACAGCGCCGATGATTGGGGTAAATAGCATAATTTGCAAAAAAGTGGACAAAACGCCTCAATCCTGTGGTTCGCCCTCCAGGATGTATGGTAGCCTGATTTCCACGCGGGTTCCCCCCTGGCTGCTGGACACCGTGATGCCGTACCGCTCTCCATACAACAGCTTGATGCGGCGGTTTACGTTCGCGCAGCCGATGTGGCCCTCCGCGCCGCCGTCCGTCAGGATGTACAGCCTGTCCTGCGGAATGCCCTCGCCATTGTCCTCCACGGCATACACGGCGGTGTCGCCCTCTACGTGGCCCTCGATGCGGATCACGCACCCGTGGGTTCGGTTTTTGAAGCCGTGCAGGATGGAGTTTTCAACAAAGGGCTGCAGCATCATCTTGGGGACGATGGAGTCGTACATCGCCGCGTCGATGTCGTAGTAAACGCTGAACGCCCCCTCGCGCTCGTTTTTGATGGCGGCGATGTAGGAGGTCAGCTGATTCAGGTCATTATAAAGGAAAACCACGTGTTCCTTGCTGTCGATGGAGTAGCGCAGCACGCTCGAGAGGGACAGAAGGCTCTCCGCCAGCTCATGGTGGCCCGCGTTGTGCAGCGACAGGTAGATCTTGTTCAGCGAGTTGTACAGGAAGTGTGGGTTGATCTGCATCTCAAGGGACAGGATGGTGGCGTCCTGCTCGCGGCGCTGGATTTCGCCATTCTCCGTCATCAGCTTTTCAATCAGGCGGTTCATGGCGGTGATGGACATCGAGATGCGGTCCGCCTCCGAAAGGTTCGCCCGCTGTGCGATGGCGCCCTGGGTGAGGCCGATGTTCTCCACCATGCGGGCGATGCGCGACACCGGCTGCATGGTGCGCGAGACGAAGAAGAAAATCAAAAGAAGCATCACAAGCGTCGATCCGATCACCACGGTCAGCACCAGGAGCAGGTTTTGCTTCGCCGATTGGGTCAGTTCATCCAGAGGCACCATGATGGACGTCGCCCAGCCGTTCGCCGCCGACGTAGACGAGAGCACCAGATACCGCTTGTCGTTTATCAGATAGGAGCCGGAGGTGCACGTGCCCGGGGCCGGGTTCACATCCGCGAGGAAGGGAAGATCGAGCGGTGCGCCGTACGCCTGTACGCTGCTGCCCGCGACGGGCCGTCCGCTCGCGTCGGTGACAAAATAGGCGCTGCCGGGGGTGGGCAGCGCATCCCGGAACCCCTGCGCATACACGTCCGGGCTCAGGTCGATCACCAGCAACGGGCGCTTTTTGGACCGGGGCATGACGGTAATGGCGTCGTTGATGATGACCGATACGTTCAGCTGCTTGACAAACCGAAACAGCGGCATCCGCTCCACGGCGTGCCTGCGGGCGGTGGCCAGCTTGTCGCTGGAGGCGTCTCCTGCGAGCTCCGTGGCGAGCCAGTATTGATGGTGGCGCACATCAAGCGCGGGGCGGAAAAGGCCCGACGCGCGAAAGGTGTCGAATTTGTAGCGCGTCAGCCCGTGGTAGGAATAATCCATGAACGGCGTGAGGATGTTCGCGTCCGTCATAAAGGAGAAGTCGCCCAAGTAGGTGTAGATCAGCCGCTTGAGATCGCGCGACCAGTTGTAGCCCTTGGACCAGTGGTAGGGCCCCATGTCCTGATCGGGCATCATGAGAAGGAGCCTGTACAGTTCGTTGCTGACGGACAGCTTGTTCGCCTGATCCTGAAGGCGCAAAAGCCTTGCGTCGATCAGCTCCACATTGCTCAAAAGAACCGTCCGGGTGGTATTCAGCGCGCTTTCGATGTAGCGGTCCGAAGTGTTCCGGTAATAGTACACGCCGATGAAGGTGGCCTGCAGCGCGACCAGCAGCACAAGGCCGACCATCAGCTGCATGCTCAGGCTGAACCGCTTCACATCAATCGCATCCTTTGTTTGGCACCGTAATCTGGCGGTACTGGTTGGGCGAGGTGCCCGTGTTTTTCTTGAACACGCGGATGAAGTACCTCACGTCGGCAAACCCCGTCCGCTTGGCGATGTCGTACACCTTGAGGCCCGAATCCTTGAGCATCTCCTTCGCCTTGTGGATGCGCAGATTGCTCAGGTACTGTACGAAGGTCTGTCCGGTCGTCGTCTTGAACAGCGTGCCGAAGTAGCTTGGGCTGAAGTGGAACATCTGGGCGATGCTCTCCTGCGTCAGCGCGTTGTCCCCATAGTTTTCGGCCAGGTAGTCTATGCAGTGGCTGATGATGCTGACGCTCTTGTTCAGCTGGGACGCCTGTACCACGTCGGCGATGTCCGCGCAGATGGACGCGAACTGCGCGCCAAATGCCGAGAGGTAGGCCGCATACTCGCTCATCTCGCGCAGCCGCTCGTCGAAGGCCTTGTGCGCGCTGATGGGCATGCTGCCGGAAAGGCTGTTTAAAAGCTCCGCCAGCCCCGTGTGCAGCGAAAAGATCATCCGCTGCGGCGGCATCCACGGCGGCCGCGACATGGCGTCGATCAGCGCGCCGGCTTCCGCCGCGGCGCAGCCGGGATTGCCCTCCCGGATCGCGGCGTGAATGCGGTCCATCTGAGCGCCGTCCATGGCCCGGCCGGTGTCGATGGAGATGGATTCCGGGGTGATGACGGAAAACGGCTTGGAGTAGAACGCAAACGCGGACAGGGTTTGCGTTTGATGGTAGCACCTGAGCGGGCTTTGCAGCATCGACGGCGCGGGGCCTGAAATCGTGGCGCTCAGGAAGATGCCGGTGCGCAGCGCGACGTCCTGCAGGCAGTCTCGAAGGAACGGGCAGAACTCCTGCTCAGGCGCATCGCTTCGCGTCTGAAACAATACGGAGATGATTTCGCTGCCGGACAGAAACGTCAGGCTCTGCCCGTGCGGCGCATACCAGCTTTCGATGATTCCCCTGAGGTCTCGCACAAGCGACGCGCTGGCGTGCTGGTAGAATTGGTGCTGCTCCGGCGTACCCGGCATGGGGCGGAGCAATATCAGCCTGCCCGGCGTATCCAGCGGCAGCTTCAGCTGCTCCGCGAGGCTCGGTGCGTAGTTCGCCGGATCGCGCAGCCAGCGGCTCAGCGCCGAGAGCATGTACACGCCCTGCGCGGCGCCGGGTGCGGGCGCTTCGAGGCTGCCGCCCTGGGCATGCTCCACGATGGCGCGCACAGAATCCATCGAATAGGGTTTGACGATGTAGTCGAACACGCCCAGCCGGATCGCCCGCTGGGCGTAGGGGAAGTGGTCGTAGGCGCTCAGGATGACCACGCAAAGGTTGCCGTAGCGTTTTCGGATGCGCTCCAGCATGTCCAGCCCATCCATGCCGGGCATGCGGATATCCAGAAAAATCAGGTCGGGCAGCTGCTCGGAGAGCAGCGCGAAGCCCTGCTCCGCGTCGCCCGCCACCTGAATCTGCATTCCGGAGTCGATGGTGCGCAGCGCATTTGTCAGACCCTCGCGGCTCTCCCACTCATCCTCCACAATCAAAACGCGCATTTTTATCCCCTTGCCCTCTTTTTGCGCAGGTTGATTATAGCACACGACATGCGTTCCAACAATAAATACGCGAACAGACTGATGAATCGTCTACAAATATGGAAAAAGTGCAATAGATATTCGCGGGGAGTCACCTTATAATGGAAAACAAGCTGGCAGAGGAGGATTCATCCACCATGAAGCATGTGTTCTACAAGCCCCCGGTCGGCTGGGCCGGCGACTTCATCCCGTTCTACCATGACGGCGCGTTTCAGCTGTTCTACCTGCGCGACATCCGCACCGCCCGCGGACACTTTGACGGGATCCCGTGGTTCCGCGTCTCGACGCGCGACTTTGTCGACTTTGAGGATCGCGGGCTGATGATCGAGCCGGGCGGCTACGACGAACAGGACCTGTGCATCTACACCGGTTCCGCAATCGAAAAGGGCGGACGCGTGTACATTTTCTATACCGGCCACAACCCGCGCATGCGCTCCAAGGGCAGGCCCGAGCAGGGTGTGATGGTCGCGGTCAGCGACGACGGCATGAAGACCTTCCAAAAGCTGCCGGGCTGCATGTTCTCGCCGGAAGGCTACGAGGACCACGACTGGCGGGATCCGTTCGTGTGGCTGGAGGAGAGCGACGGGCTGTACCACATGGCGCTCGCCGCCCGCTCTGCCGAAGGCCACGCCACGCGCCGGGGGCTGACGGCCCACCTCACCAGCCCCGACCTCGAAAACTGGCGCATCGAGGCGCCGCTGTGGGCGCCGGAGAGCTACTACACCCACGAATGCCCCGACGTGTTCAGGATTGGGGACTGGTACTACCTCTTGTTCTCCGAGTTTACCGACAGCTGCCGCACACGCTACGTGATGAGCCGTTCGCTTCAGGGCCCGTGGATTTCGCCCGTGGACGACGTGTTCGACACCCGCGCCTTCTACGCCGCCAAGACCGCCACCGACGGCAAAGCGCGCTACCTGTTCGGCTGGAATCCCACCCGCGTCGACGGCGACGACACCAAGGATTTCCACTGGGGCGGCAACCTGGTCGTGCACGAGCTGTTCCAGCGCGAGGACGGCTCGCTGGGCGTCAAGGAGCCGGACAGCATCCGAGCCGCGTGGGGCGGCGGAAGCCCGGCGCAGTTCGGCGGCGCGGACAGCGTCTCTCTCGACTGCCCCGACCGCATGGCCACCGCTTTTCTGGACGCGCCCTGCCCCGATCGGTTCCGGCTGGAGATGGACGTCACGTTTGCCGATAAGACCCGCATATTCGGGCTGATGCTCCGGGCCGATCGGGAGGCCGATACCGCCTACGGGTTCAAGTTCTATCCGGCAATGAGCCGGCTCGCGTTCGACGCGCTGCCGGAGCCGATCTGGAATTCGCTCCGAACGCGCGGGCTGGATCGATTGCTGCCGATGGAGCCGGACGCGCCGATGCATCTTTCGCTGGTCGTGGACGGCACGATGGCGACCTTGTACGCAGACGGCAATGTGGCGCTGACCACGCGCATGTACAACTACAGCGGACAGTCGCTGGGGATCTTCGCGCAGCACGGCGCCGTCAAATTTGAAAATATCCGCATCAGTACCGGCTTTTGACAATCAACTGAAGGAGGTGTCGACATGGCCACGAAGGGACGGCGAAACTACCGCCCGGCGCTGCACTTTACGCCGAAGAAGGCATGGATCAACGACCCCAATGGGCTGTGCAAGCGAGGGGATACCTATCACCTGTTCGCGCAGCACTACCCCGACGATACGGTCTGGGGGCCGATGCACTGGCTGCACGCCACTTCGAAGGACCTGATCCACTGGGAGGAAGTGGGCATCGCGCTGGCGCCGGATGCGCTGGGCCTGATCTTCTCCGGCAGCGCCGTCGTGGACGCGGACAACACCGCAGGGTTCGGCGCGGGCGCGCTGATCGCGATGTACACCAGCCACGGCGAGTGCGAGCAGCAGTCGATCGCAGGCGCACCGGACGGAATCAATTTCGTCAAGTACGAGGGAAACCCGGTCATTCCGAACCCCGGTCTCAAGGATTTCCGGGACCCAAAGGTGTTCAAAAACCCGGTGCTGGGCGGTTGGAGCTGCGCCATCGCCGCGGGCGACCGCGTGGCGTTCTACCACTCCACCGATCTTAAAAACTGGGCGCGCACGGGCGACTTCGGCTCGACGGAGAACAGGCTGGGCACGATCTTTGAATGCCCCGACGTGTTTCCGGTCAAGGCGCCGGACGGGCGCGAAGTGTGGGTGCTCATCGCCAGCATGATCCAGGCGCCCACGGACGGCGGCCACCGCACGCAGTACTTCCTGGGCGAATTCGACGGCCATACCTTCCGCCAGACCGTGCCGATGCCCGAGCCGGTTCTGCTGGACATAGGCTACGACAACTACGCTTCGGTTTCCTTTTTTGGCGCGGAGAATCCGACCATCCTCGGGTGGGGCACAAGCTGGGTGTACGCGCGGGAGGAGCCCACGACCGATTACTGCGGCTGCATGACGCTGGCGCGGACGTTGACGCTCCGGGATACGCCCGCAGGGCTCAGGCTGTGCCAGCAGCCGGTGCTCCCGGTCGTTTCCGGAGAGGCGGCCATTGCGGACGGCGGCGCGCTGCCGGGTGAAGTGTTCCTGTTGAAGATCCGATCGGAAGGCGCTTTCTCCGCCAGATTTGAAAACGCCAAGGGCGAGTCCTTCGCATTCGGGCTGGATGAAAACGGGCAGTTCTTCACGGACCGGGCGAAGGCGGGCGAAGACGGATTCAACCCGCTGTACGCGACACCGCTGTTCCAGCGGACGCAGGCGGCCCGGCTCGTGAACGGCCCGGTGGAGATGACGGTGGTCTTCGACAGGAGCATCTGCGAATTGTTCGCGGACGACGGGCTCTACGCGAATTCGACGCTGATGTTCCCGACGGCGCCCTATGAAACGCTTTCTCTATGCGGCGCGACGGCGACCATCGCGAAGCTCTGAACTCGTCGCGGGTAGGCGGCGAAAACTCCTGACTTCTGATAATCGGGCTCAGCTTGCCATCCGATTGTCTTAAAAAGGCTGCCATCAGGTTTGAAGCAAATCTGATGGCAGCCTTTCTGCTTGATACCAGCAGAGTATAAACCCGTCTATCAAGGCTCAGGGAGAATGGTCTAGGCCCTTTGCCGCCAGCGATATTTTTTGAAAAGAAGAAGGAAATTATCGGGTGACATAGAATTAATAGATCATTACCTATCCTACCACATGACCACAGATCAGGTTTCCGTTCATTCAATCGGGAGGTGTTGCCCGAGTGAAGCCGATCAAGTCCATCCACCGGGTCATGCTGCATTCCAAAGCGTCGGAAGCCATCGCGGAATACATCGAGGATAACCGCTTGTCGCCCGGAGACAGGCTGCCCAGCGAGCGTTCGCTGGCCGAACAGCTCAATATCGGCCGAAACTCTGTTCGGGAAGCGCTCAGATCCCTTGAGACGAACGGGATCATCGAGGTGCGAAATGGGCTGGGCGCCTTTGTCTGCGAGAAAAAAACCAGTTCCGCCATCAACATAAGGCTCAACAAGACGCGCAACAACCTTCTGGAGTTGTTGGAAACGCGGTACGCGCTGGAGCTGCACGCCATCGAGCTGTGCATCCGAAACATCACGGACGAGGAGATCTTAAGGGCGGGGGCCTTCCTTGAAGAATCGAAACGGTCGATCCAGCAGAACCTCGCCGATCAGCACCCGCCGGACGCGGCCTTTCACCGGGTCATTTACACCGCCACCCGAAACCGGACGCTCTGCGAGCTGCTCATCCAGGTCGATATGCTGATGACCGAAATTTGGTCTACGCTCCAAGGAAACGAAAACATGCATTTGGCCACGCTGCCGTTTCATGAGGCGCTATACGAAGCGCTGAAGGAGCGGTCGCTGCGCAAGGCGCAGCAGGCCGTGGTCGACAACTTGCGCACCGGCGCCGAATTCATCCTGTCCGCGAAGTCGACCGATCGTCAGATGGATCTGAAACGGTATGAGCCCTACCTGGTTTTACGAAAAGAAGGAGAAGCGCACGACAACCCTTGACAATATGAATGCAGCCGCGTGCGAGCATTGCACCGCTCAACGCGGTCATCCCGCCGTGTATCTCAACTCGCTGCACTCATGCTGTAAAACCGGCTCTGACTTCCCGGCGCGGGAAGAGCAAATATATTGTAGGAGGGAAACCCATGAAACGGAGAACCCGGATCGTGCCCCTGTGGGTAGTCGTCCTGATGCTGCTGACGGCCTTCGGAGGCGCGACGAACGCCCTGGCCGAGGCGGACATCACGCTGCGCATGGTTGAATCGCTGACCAGCCCATCGCGCACCGAGCTTCTACGCGCTCAGTTGGATGCGTTTGAGGCTGCGAACCCGGGCATCAAGGTGGAGCTGATTTCCCCGCCGCTGACCGACGCCGACAACAAGATCGCGCAGATGCTGATGAACCAGCAGCCGCTGGACGTGCTGGAAGTCCGCGACCACACGGCGGCGCAGTTCATCAACAACAAGTGGATCGCCAACATGGATGAGTACATCACAGGTTGGGCCGAGTATGAAGGCCTGAAGCCCATCGCCAAGACCGATATTTCCGCCATTGGCGGAGCCTCCTACCTGATCCCCTACGGCTTCTATCAGCGCTGCGTGTACTACAACACCAAGTATTTTGAAGAGGCCGGGCTGACCCCGCCCCGCACCATGGGCGAATTGTACGAAACCGCCAAGGCGCTGACCAACCCCGCGGTCAACCGCTACGGCTATTCGTTCCGCGGCGCCGCGGGCGGACACTGGTATGCCGAGATGCACATTCAGGCCAATCTGGGCAACAAGGTGGATCCCTCCTGCGCCTTCTACACGACCGACGGCGCGACGATCTTCTCCCAGCCGGAAGCGCTGGACGCGATGAAGTATTACATTAACCTGTACAACGACTGCTCCGCGCCTGACTCGCTCAACTGGAGCTACGCGGAAATGGTTGAGGCCTTCGTCAGCGGCGTCACGGCCATCCTGATCCAGGACCCCGAAGTCATCGCGACTTGCGAGGAGCGCATGGAGCCGGGCACCTGGAGCACTTCGGTGCTGCCCGTCGGCGACGAAACCGGCATCTCCTTCGGGCCGATGGGGTATGCGGGCTGGGGCATGACCGCTTACTCCGAGCACAAGGACGAGGCGTGGAAGCTGATCTCCTACCTGTGCGGCATCGAGGCGAATACGGCCTTCTGCAAGGCCAACTCGCTCCTGCCCATTCACGAGGCCGCCCAACAGGATCCCTTCTTCTCCGCGCCGGTGTATGCCGCCTACGCTGAAATGGCCGCGGACACCGCGACCTGGGCAAGCGCGGTCGCACCGCAGTCCTTTGCGGGCTGGGGTGAGTTCAACAACTTTGCCAACGCCGATCTGCAGAAGATGCTCAGCGGCTCCCTCTCTCCCGAAGATCTTCTGGCCAAGTGGGATGCCTACTGGCTGGCGCAGAAGACCTGAGCCTGATTGAAGACGATGCCGCGCCGGGCCGCCTTCCCGCGGACCGGCGCGGCGGAACTCCCCGCAAGGGCGTCATCCCCGTGGTGTCATTCTTTGACCGGAGGTGCAACCGCCATGGTGAGAAACCGCTCCGGCACGCCCGGCGCGACCGCGCGCGTGCGAAGCGGCGCGCGAAGCCGCTTCATATTGCTGATGCTCCTGCCCGGCATCCTGGCGATCCTGGCCTTTACGTATTATCCGCTGTCACGGGGTTTCGTTATGGCGTTTCAGCGGTACACGATCTGGAACATCTACGACCGCGCCTTCATCGGCTTTTCCAACTTCGTCGATATCTTTTCCGATCCTGACTTTCACATGATCGCCTGGAACACCGTGCGGTGGGTCTTTGCTTCGCTCGCGCTCCAGTTCACGCTGGGCTTTGCGCTGGCACTGATGCTGAAAAAGCGATTCCCCGGTTCGGGCGTCTACCAGGGGTTGGTCTACGTTCCGTGGGCGATTTCGGGGTTTCTGATCGGGCTGATCTGGCGCTGGCTGTTCAACGGTCAGTCCGGCGCTATCAATGACATCCTGATGCGCCTGGGCATCATTGCGAAGCAGCTGCCCTTCCTGTCCAACGTCAATTACGCGCTGTGGAGCTGCATCGCCGCCAATGTGTGGTACGGCATCGCCTTCTTTGCCATCATGATTCAGGCGGCGCTCCGGGGCGTTCCCGACGAGCTGTACGAGGCGGCCGAGATCGACGGCGCGACGAGGCTTCAGCGCTTTGGGCGGGTCACGCTGCCCTACATCAAGCCTACGCTGATTTTGACGACGCTCCTGCGCGTCATATGGATCCTGAATTTCCCGGACCTGATCTACGGCATGACCCAGGGCGGGCCGGCCAACGCTTCCCACATCCTGTCCACCTACATGATGAGCTATGTGATGAATTCCCAGGATTACGGGCGGGCGTCGGCCCTCGGCGTGATCATCATGGCCATCCTGGCCGCCTATACGATGTTCTACCTGGCCATGACCAGGTTTGAAGAATCGGGGGATTTCTAATGACGCAGAAGAGAAAGGTTGCGCTTCAAAACGGCACCGCTGACGCGTCACGGGCCGTCGCGCTGGCGCTTATGCTGGCGGTGATCCTGTTTCCGCTCATCTGGATTTTTCTGACCTCTCTCAAGGGCAAGACGGAGATCTACGTCTTCCCGGTGCGCTACTGGCCGGAAAACCCCACCTTCGCCAACTATGAGGAGCTCTTCGGCATCTCCTCCTTCGGCATCTACTTTTTGAACAGCCTGATCGTATCGATGGTCGGCGCGGGCGGGGCGATGCTCTGCGCCATCATGGGCGCATACGTGCTTGCCCGCTTCAACTTCCGGGGCAAGGGGGCGCTGCTGTTCGCCTTTCTGTTCACCCAGATGGTGCCGATGTTCATCATCCTTGCGCCGCTCTACACGATCATGAGCCGACTGGGGCTGATCAACCACCCGGCCTCGCTGATGATCTGCTACGCGGTGATGAACATTCCCTACTGCACCGTGACGCTCCGCGGGTTTTTCCAGCGCATCCCCGGATCGCTGGAAGAGGCCGCCCAGATCGACGGATGCAACCGCATTCAGAGCCTGATCCGCATCGTGATGCCGGTGATGGCTTCGGGCATCGCGGCCACCTTCATGTTCGTGTTCGTGCAATGCTGGAACGAAGTCTTTCTGGCGATCATGTTCATCGATGTGGAGGCGTATAAGACGATTCCCGTGGCGCTCAATTCGTTTATTATGAAGTATGATATCAATTGGGGCGCGCTCGCGGCCGGTATCGTCGTGTCGATCCTGCCCACGATTCTCATGTTCGCCTTTGTGCAAAAGTACATCGCGGGTGGGCTGACCGCCGGCGCCGTCAAGGGATAAACCCAGAACACAGCGGGAGTGATTGGCTTTTATGAAGGATTTTCTCTACCCGGCTTCGATTTCCACCATCGCCTACCAGCGCGAGGGGCGGCGACGGCGCGCGTCCTCCTATGACCGCCGGGGCGGCAACGACGACCGGGTGCACATTGCCCCGGGCGAGACGCTGACGCTTGCCAGCCTCAACGGTCCGGGCATGATCACCCACATCTGGATGACCATCGCCACCGACAGCCGGGAGAGGGAGCAGGACTACCTGCGCAAGATGACGATGCGAATGTTCTGGGACGACGAAAAAACCCCCAGCGTCGAAGCGCCGGTGGGCGATTTTTTCGGCATGGGCCACGGGATGACGCGCAACTTCGTCTCCGCGCCGCTGCAGATGAGCCCTGAGGATGGAAAGGGCTTCAACTGCTGGTTCCCCATGCCGTTCGAATCGGCTGTTCTCACGATGGAAAACGAGTGCCGCGAGGACATGACCGTCTATTTCTACGTCGATTACGAGGCGTATCGCGCGCTGCCCGAGGGGCTATTGCGCTTCCACGCGCAGTTTCGCCGCGAGAACCCCACCGATGGCATCCCGGACGGCGATATGAGCAACCGGGAATGGCTCTTCGGCGGGGAAAACCGGACGGGAGCGGGCAACTATGTCATCCTGGATGCGCTGGGGCGCGGGCATTACGTGGGCTGCAACCTCAACATCCACAACCTTCGCGACACCGCGCAGTGGGACTGGCCCGGCGAGGGGGACGACATGATCTTTATCGACGGCGAGGAATGGCCGCCCGAGCTGCACGGTACCGGGACGGAGGACTACGTCAACATGGCCTGGTGTCCCACGCAGACTTATTCTGCGCCCTACCACGGCATTATCGCGCCGGGCGGCGAAAACTGGAAGGACAAGCTGACTTACTACCGCTACCACATTCAGGACCCGGTGATGTTTGAAAAGAGCATCCGGGTGACGATGGAGCACGGGCACGCCAACCGCCGGTCGGACGACTGGTCCAGCACCGCCTACTGGTATCAGACGGAACCCCACGCGCCGTTCCCGGCATACCCCACGCTGGCGGAGCGCCTGCCCATCCATCGGGAAACACTCTGACAAGCTCGGTCAGCCTGGACTGCACCAAGGGGTGCTTCCCATGCAGCACCCCACATGGGAGGCCCGGACAACGGCGCTCTTCATTCCTTGACGGATCCGCTGGTGAGGCCGCTGACGATCTGCTCGGAGAAGAAGAAGTAAATGATGATGATTGGGAGCAGCGCGACGGTGACGCCCGCGAACACCTTGTTCCAGTTGGCGAGGAAGTCTGCGGTGTAGGCATAGATGCCCAGCGTCAACGTCTTCAAGGTCGATTTGGTCAGGAAGACCAGAGGCATGTAGAAGTCGTTCCACACCATGACGAAATTGATCAGGCCCACCGTGAAGATGACGGGCTTGGAGATCGGCAGTACAATCCTGGTGAAGACTTGCAGAGAACTCGCGCCGTCGATGACGGCGGCTTCCAGCAGCGCGTGTTGGAATCCTTTGAAGAATTTCGAGAACACGACCACCGAGAAGGACATGTTGGCGGCGTACACCAGCGCGAGCCCCACGAGGTTGTTTGTCAGCTTCAGCTTGTTCATGATCACGAACAGCGGCAAGATGCCCAGTTGGATCGGGAACATCAGCCCCACGAGAAAGTATGTCTGGATGAAGTCGCGGCCCCGGAAGTTGAACATCGATATCCCGTAGGCAACCGACGACGAAAAAGCCACCAGCAGCACGATGCTCATCGAGACCAGCAAGGCGCTGTTCAGGAGATTGCGCAGAAAACCGTCCTCGCCCAGCACGATGTGGAAATTGTCCAGAACAAAGGCTTTGGGAAAGCCCATGGTGTTTGTGATGAGGTCCGCCTTGGTCTTGAAAGACGACAAAACGGCGTTCCCGATCAGAAAGATCGTGATGAAGGTGTACAATACGAGGATGAGTGACACGAGATTTTTGACGATAATGGCCGACCGGCTCTCGGTCAGACTATGGCTCTTTCTGGACATTGGCACACCTCATTCAGCGTAATCGCGTTTTTTCAGGATCAGGCCGACCAGAATGGAAATGGCGAGAATCACGACGAACATGGCGACGCTGATGCTGGAGCCAAATCCCAGGTTGGTCTCGCCGAAATAGGTGCCGCCGAAGGCATAGCGGTAGAAAACCATGTTGACAAAGTCAATCGTGTTGTTGACGCCGCCCTGCACGCCGCCCAGCATGAAGGGGATGTCAAAGATCGTCAGCCCATAGATGACGCCCAGCGTGATGACCGTGTTGAGCGAGGAGGACAGCTGCGGCAGCACGACGCTGAAGAAGGTGCGAATCTCGCCCGCGCCGTCGATCTTGGCCGCTTCCATGATGGAATCGGAAATCTCCTTCATATTGGCGTTGAAAATCATCATGCCCGAGCCGATGGACGACCAGATGACCACCATGACCATGATTTTAAAGCTGAGGTTCGGGTCCCCCAGCCATGCGCTGCGCATGGCCGAAAGGCCGATATTCTGGAGAATCGTGTTGAGAAAGCCGATGTTGGGGTCGAAGATGATGACGGCAAAGAACCCCACGATGGAGGTTGAAATTACGTAAGGCAAAAACAGCATGAACTGAATGTACCGGTGCGCCCGGATGCGGATATACAGTACATACGCGAAGAAGATCTGGATGGGGGTGATGACAAAGATGACGCTGGCAAGGTATTTGAAATTGTTGCCCAGCGCATTGTAAAAAACCCGGGACATGCGCCCGCCCATCAGAAGTTTTTCGAAATTGGCGAGGCCAACGTACTTCATGGGGCCGATGCCGTTCCAGTTGAAAAAGCTATAGTACATGGCGAACACGATCGGGATGATCATGAACAGCGTATAAATAAGAAAGCCCGGGGCGATGAATCCGATGTAGGATTTGCTTTTTTTCATGCGCCAATCCCCCTGTTTTGTTGCGAGAAACCCCGCCGTCGGCCGTCTGGAAGCGGCCCGGACGGGACCGGTGGCAATGTACGGCAGGCTTGTTTGCCTTTACACGTTCCGCGGGAATGGCGAAGGAGTTCGCCATTCCCGCGGTTTTTCCCTGGTAAACGACTGTTTATTTCTGCAGTTCCTGCAGTTCGTCCATCAGCTGCTGGGCGGTAAGGCCGCCGGACCACACCTTGGTCTGGTCCTCTTCCCACACCTGGCCGGGGGCTTCGCCTTCGGCGGCCTGGGCGACCAGCATGTTGTACCAGCTCTCCAGCATAATGTCGAACTTGGCGATGTCGTTGACGACCGGGTTCTCAGACACGATCGCGGAAACCGAGGGGATGGAGTCGAGCGTCTTGATCCACAGCGTCTGGCCTTCAAGGCTGGCGAAGTAGTTCGCGAACGCGATGGCGGCTTCCGGGTTCTTCGTGGTGGCGCTGATCGAGAAGCCGTTGGACGGGGTGCCCACGAACGGGACGACGCCGTCCGCCGTGGGGATCTGGAACGCGCCGTAGTTGAGGTCCGGGTTGTTCTTGGAGATGGTGGCGATGTTCCAGGTGCCGTCTACGGTCATGGCCGCCTCGCCCTTCGAGAACGCCAGGATCGCGCCGGAGCCGTCAACGCCGGTGTAGCCCACGCCGAAGTAGCCCTTCTCGCCCCACTCGAGGATCTTCTCCTGGGCGGCGACGACGCGGGGGTCGTTCATCGCGACGGTCTTGCCTTCCATGTATTCCTTGATGTAGTCGATGTTCATGCCCGCCAGCACCGGCTCAAAGAAGAACAGGCCGCACCAGGGGTCGCTGCCGCTGAAGGCGATCGGGATGATGCCCGCGTCGTTGATCGTCGGAAGCAGCGCTTCGAACTCGTCAAACGTCTTGGGGACGGAGAGGCCGAGCTTTTCAAAGATGTCCTTGTTGTAGAACACCGCGCGGCCGCCGACTTCGGCGGTGGGGCTGGACCAGTAGCGGTCGTTGACCTTGGAGATCGTCAGCGTGGAATCGCTGAACAGCGAAAGATCCACCACGTCCGTCAGGTCCATCAAAAGGCCCTGTTCCACATAGGCGGCCATGTTGGTGGTCAGCGTGCCGTTGGTCCAGAACAGGTCCGGCGCTTCGCCGGCCTGGGTAGCCGTGGCAAGCAGGTTGTAGTACTGGTCGGACGTCTTGACCTGGAAATCGACCTCGACGTTCGGGTACTTCGCCTTGAAGCCCTCGATCACCGCTTTGCCCGCGCCCTCAAATTGAGAAGTGTGCTCCCAGATGACCAGCTTGCCGCCGACCTCGGCCATGGATACCGGCATGGAAACCAAAATCAGCAGGAGTGCGAAGGCAATTAACAGGAAAGATTTCTTCACGAGTGAATACCTCCTAATTTGTAGGTTAATCACATGATAACACAATTGGAATACCCCAACAATGTCAATAATCAACACATTCATGCAAAAGTTCAGGTGTGATCTGGCTGTTTTGTGCACTGCGCGGCAATCCGTTCGGCGAATGTGAAGGCGGGCATGATGAAAAGGAATTATTGCCCTTTCGCCATTTTGTGTAAAATGTTATAGTATGGTTGTTTTGCGCTGCGCGGCCGGAGGGGATGTTGTTCGCCCGTCACGGCATGTGCAACGCTTCCAGCGCAAAGCGGCCGGGCTGCACGCCGTAGTAACGCTTGAAGGCGCGGGCGAAGCTGGACGCGTCTGCGTAACCCACGCTGGAGGCCGCCTCGCTCACGGTGCCGCCTGCCCGGAGCAAACGCGCGGCTTCCTGCAGCCGCATGCGCAGGATGTACTGGTGGGGAGGCATGCCCATGTCTTCCTTAAACAGCTTGATGAAGTAGTGCGGGTGGTACGCGGTTAGGGCGCTGAGCGTGTTGATCGAGATTTCCTCGCTCAGATGCGACGAGATGTAGATCAGCGCTTCGGTCATGCGGCCCGACGGGCTGATAAAATGGGCGTTCCCGTCAAAGACCGTGTTGAAGGCGCCGGCGAGCGCGTGAACCAGTTCGCCCCGGCCTTCCTCGATGGCCCGGTAGACGCACGCCAGAAAGCTTTCGAGGGCCGAACCCGAGGGGATGGGCATTTCGATCAGGCCGGATACGGCCCGCGGGAAGAAATCGATGTGCAGGTATGTGACGCGGAAGCGCTGATCAGAAAGCCGCCACGCGCGGTACGGCGCGGACGAAGGCAGCGCGTAGAGCATATTGGGCTTCAGCGCGCAGTCGGTCTTGCCGTCCTGGTATTTGATGTCCGCTTCCTGGACGTAGTACACGCGGGAATACCCGGTGGGCAGGTTTTCGTCCAGATGCCAGGTCAGCTCAGTCACCGTGTTGCCGTATTCCAGAAGCATTCCGACGACCTCTCTTTCGCTTGATTATACCATATGGCGGGCTGGGAATCAAAGCGCATTTGTGCCGGCCAAACATTAACGGAGGCAGCATGACAAACAGAGAACGCTTCTTGCGGACATTGGACTTTCGTCCCGTAGACCGCCTGCCCATCCTCGAATGGGCCACCTGGTGGGATCTGACCGTGGCGCGGTGGAAGGCGGAGGGCCTGGGTGATGTTCCGGAAATCGAAGGGATGAACGCCGACGAAGCGCTGCGCGAGCATCTGGGGCTGGACCTTCTGATGCAGGAATGGATCCCCTTTCTCTCCCCGCAAACACCCAAACCCGCAAACCATGGCGCGCCGATTGTTCAGAGCCTTGAAGACTACGAGCGCGTCCTGCCCACGCTGTACCCGATGGATCAGCCCGACCCGAAGCGCATGCGGGATATGGCCGCGCGCAGCGCTTCCGGCGAGGCGGTCACCTGGCTGACGCTCGACGGCTTTTTCTGGGCGCCCCGGACGCTTCTGGGCATCGAGCCCCACCTGTATGCGTTCTACGACGAGCCGGAGTTGCTCCACCGCATCTGCGAGGATCTCACGGCCTACTACGTCCGCGTGCTGGACGCCGTGTTTTCATATTTTACGCCGGATTTTATGACCTTTGCAGAGGACATGAGCTACAACCTGGGGCCGATGCTGTCCGAGGCGCTGTTTGATGAATTCCTGCTGCCCTACTACAAGCGGCTGGTGCCGGTGCTCAAAGCGCACGGCGTGCGGGTGTTTGTGGATACGGACGGCGATGTCACGCAGATGGTGCCCTGGCTCATGCGCGCAGGCGTCGAGGGCGTGCTGCCGCTGGAGCGGCAGGCGGGCGTGGACGCGGGCAAACTGCGCGCCGCCCACCCGGGCCTTCTGATGCTGGGCCACTTCGACAAGATGTGCATGCCGGGGGGCGAGCCCGCGATGCGGGCGGAGTTTGAACGGCTGCTTCCGGTCATGCGCTCGGGCGGCTTTGTCCCCGGGGTTGACCACCAGACGCCGCCTTCTGTTTCGCTGGAAGACTACCGGACGTTCCTTGCGCTGTTCCGGGAATACGCGAGCCTTTCGGCGACCGGAACGAACGCGTAAGGGGGAGGAGAGAAAGCCATGATCATGAATTTGCTGGAGCAGCGCGTCGAAAAGACGCTTCTGGAGCTTGCCCGTTTCAGGGTGATCAAGAAGATCTCCGTCACGCGCATTGAAACCGCACCCAAGGGCGGCGCGTGGCGGGCGTTTGAAAACGGCGGGGAATGGGGCGTTCCCGAACCCTGGCAGGATTTCCGCTTTGAAGTGGTGGCGCCGGAGGATTTTTCCGGGCGCGTGCTGCTGCGCGCGATCACCGGGCGCGAAGGGCTGTGGGACGCGACAAATCCCCAGTTCGAGGCGCGTGTGGATGGCCGGATCGAGCAGGCGCTGGACGTCAACCACACCGCCGTGGAGCTGGGCATGGCGGAGGCAGTGCGCGGCAGGCGCTTTTCCGTCGTGCTGAACGGGTACTGCCCGCCGCTCTCGGAGGGCGAGGCCGTGCCGAATCTGACGCTGACATTGGAAGACGAGGACGTGGAGACCGCCCAGCTGTACTACGACCTCTCGGTGCCATACCAGGGCTGCGATCTGCTGCCCAAGGGCGAGCGCGACCGGGAGGCGACGCTGGAGATCCTGTCCCGAGCGATCGACAGGATAGACCTGCGCTATCCGCACAGCCAGGACTACATCCGGTCGGTGGCGGCGGCCCGCGAATACCTGCGGCACGCGTACTATGAAAAGCGCCGGGCTGTTCCCCCCTCGGCCGTGGCCGAATGCGTCGGACACACGCACATCGACGTGGCGTGGCTCTGGGATCTGGAACAGACGCGGCACAAGGCCGTCCGTTCATTCTCTACGGTTCTGAAGCTGATGGAAAAGTACCCGGAATACAAGTTCATGTCCAGCCAGGCGGCGCTCTACCAGATGGTCAAGGAGGACGAGCCCGAGCTGTACGGCCGGATCAAGGAGGCCGTCTCGAACGGCCGCTGGGAACCCGAGGGCGGCATGTGGCTGGAGGCGGACTGCAACGTCACCTCCGGAGAATCGCTGGCGCGCCAGTTCCTCTACGGGCAGATGTTCTTTCAGAAAGAATTCGGGAAGCGCTCGCGCATCCTGTGGCTGCCGGATGTGTTCGGCTATTCGGCGGCGCTTCCGCAGCTGATGAAGCTTTCCGGCATCGACTACTTCATGACCACCAAGCTCAGCTGGTCGGAGTTCAACCTGACCCCCTGCGACACTTTCCTCTGGAAGGGAATCGACGATAGTTCGGTGCTGACCCACTTTTCACCCTCCCGCGAGGCGGATTACAGCCGGCAGAACAGCGAAGACAACACGGATCACGGCCTCCCGCACTACACGACCTACAACGCGCTTCTCAGGCCCAGCCAGATCGCCGGAGGCTGGCAGCGCTTTCAGCAAAAGGATCTGGACGACCGCTACCTTGTCAGCTACGGCTACGGCGACGGCGGCGGCGGGCCGACCGAATGGATGCTGGAAAACGGCCGGCGCATGGACGTGCCCGCGCCCGGAACGCCCGCGGTCGCCCATACGTTTGCGCTGGAGTTCTTTCAGTCGCTGGAAAAGCGGGTGATGGACGATCCGCGCCTGCCCCGATGGTCGGGTGAGTTGTATCTGGAATACCACCGCGGAACGCTGACGTCGATGGGCCGGAACAAGCGCTTCAACCGAAAAATCGAATTCAAGCTGCGCGAAGTGGAGCTCTTGCGGACTGTCGCCCGGGAAAAAGTCGGCCTTGCGTACCCGGGAGAGGCGCTGGATGCCCTCTGGCGCGACGTCCTGACCCTGCAGTTCCATGACATCCTGCCCGGCACCTCCATCAAAAAGGTGTACGACGATTCGACGGCGATGTACGAAAGGGCATTCGAGGCGCTGGACGCGCTCTCCCGAGAGGCGGCGGACGCGCTTACGAGACCCGAGGGCGGCGTGACGCTTGTTAACACCCTGTCCGAAGCCCGGGACGACATCGCGCGCTTTGACGCGCCGGAGGGGGCGACCCATCTTCGGGATGAAGCCGGGCGGCTCTTTCCGATCCAGCGGACGGAAGACGGCTGCGTGGCCTTTGTCAAGGATCTTCCCTCCATGTCGGGCAGGTTCTATGGCTTCTCGTCCGGTGAAGCGGAGAAAACCCGCGTGACCATCTCCCGCGAGGGCTTCGACACGCCGTTCTTTGCCGGGAAGTTCGATTCCGCCATGCGCATCACGAGCCTCGTCATGAAGTCCACAGGCCGCGAGGTGTGCCGCCCGGGCGAAGCGCTCAACCGCCTCGTTTGCTACGAGGACAAGCCATCCAAGTTCGACGCGTGGGAGGTCAGTCTCTTCTATCCGAGAAAGTTCTGGGAGGTGGACGAGCTCCTCTCGGCGGAAGTGGTCGAATGCGGCCCGGCGCGCGCAACGCTCCGCGTGGTCTGGCGCTACCAAATGTCGACCATCCGGCAGGACATCCGCGTCTACGCGGACATCGGCCGCATCGACTTTGATACCACGGCGGACTGGCGCGAGTCCCAGATACTGCTCAAGGCGCACTTCCCGGTGGACGTGTTCTACAACGAGGCAACCTACGACATTCAGTTCGGCAACATCAAACGCCCCACCCATAAAAACACCAGCTGGGACGTGGCGCGCTTCGAGGTGGCCGCGCACAAATGGGCGGACGTCTCGGAGGATGGCTTTGGCGTGTCCCTTCTCAACGACTGCAAGTACGGCCATTCGGCGGACGAGCGCTCGGTAGCGCTGACCCTTCTGCGCTGCGCGGTCCATCCCAACCCCGAGGCCGACAAGGAGGTCCACCATTTCACCTACTCGCTCTATCCGCATGAGGGCGGCTGGCGCGACGCGGGCACGCCGTCCATGGCGTACCGCCTGAACGAACCGGTCAAGGCCGTCCGGGGGGATGCCACCTTCGGGCCGTTTGCCGCGGTGAACGCGCCCAACGTGATGATCGAGGCGGTCAAAAACGCCGAGGATGGAAACGGCGTCATCCTGCGCGCCTATGAGTGCTACGGACGCAGGACGAAAGCCCTTCTCACCCTTGATGCGCCCGTCCTGGATGCGAAAAAGGTCAACATCCTCGAGGAAACCATTGGGGAACCCGTTTTCGGCGGGCGTGTCGTCGAGCTGAACCTGCGCCCCTACGAGATCACGACCGTCCGCGTTCTCACCCAAAATAAACGTCTGGAAGCGTAAAACGGAGGGTTTATAATGCTTAACCGCGAAGAAATCAAATCCATCCGGTCGCTGGCCCGCGAATACGCGCAAATTGCGCTTGGGCCGGGTCGGGATGAAAAAAGGAAGCTCTGGATTGCCCACAACGACCTTGAAACAGATACGAGGCCCCTTGTGCTGATCGATCAGGTGTGCTGGAGCGAGATGGATGTGGACGGCTCCCTGGAGCCGACGGTCTCCGACCCATACTGGCGCGAGGTGGAGCTGTGGCTTCGGCAGGCGGTCTACCAATGGGCGCATATGCCGGTAGACCGGGTGTACGATCCTTACGTGGCGCTGCCCGCGCCGGTGTTCAGCAGCGGCTGGGGCATCGACGCCGATACGGACATTCTCAGGCTTCAGAAATCCAGCGAGGTTGCCAGCCGCCACTACAAAAACCAGATCAACGGGGAAGAGGATCTGGAGCGCATCCACACGCCCGTTCTACGGCTGGATCAGAAGGCGCTGGAGGACATCCGCGAGACCGCCGGCGAGGTGTTTGACGGGATCATCCCCTGGAAGCTGTCGGGCGTCACAATGCACCTTGGCCTGTGGGACGTGATCAGCTCCTGGATGGGCGTGGAGAGCTGTTACTTCGAGATCATCGACCGCCCGGAAATGATGCACGCGCTGATGGAAAAGCTGACCGAGGGCGTATTGAGCCAGGTCGCGCAGCTCAATGAAATGGGGCTTTTTGACATCACCTCGAACCTGTGCCACTGCTCCCACACCCATTCGGGGCGCCTGCCCGGAGCCGATTGCGACCGGGACAGGCCTAAGTCAAAGGACGCGTGGGCGTTCGGCCTCGCACAGCTGTTTACCGCCGCGTCGCCCGCCACCACCCGGGAATTCGAGGCGGAGTACATGAAGCGCATCTTCCCGATGTTCGGCGCGATATACTACGGCTGCTGCGAGCGGCTTGACGACCGGCTGGACATCGTGGGCAGGCTGCCCAATGTGCGCAAGATCTCCTGCAGCCCGTGGAGTGACCGAGAGCGCTTCGCGGAGCGCCTGCCGGACGGCGTCATCATGAGCAACAAGCCCAACCCCGCCCTCCTTGCGACCGATTCCTTCAACGAAGACGCTGCGCGGTCGGACATCCGAAGGACCATCGACGCGGCGAAGCACCACCACCGCCCGCTGGAGATGATCCTGAAGGACATCTCGACGGTTCGGAATGACCCGAAGCGGCTCTGGCGCTGGGCGCAGATTGCCATGGAAGAGGCGAATCGGGTATAATGCTCGAGGGAATAGATACACTGGGGGAACAGGCCATGAACGGACAGTGGATCTGGCTTAAGGAAGACCAATTTCTGGAAAACGAGCGCGCGTGCTTCACGCGCGCCTTTGAGCTTTCGGGCGTTCCCGGTCATGCGCTTCTGAAAATTTCCGCGGACACCCGATACGTGGCGTATTTGAACGGCGAGGAGATCGCGCGCGGGCCTGTGCGCAGCGTCCGCGAACATTGGTTTTACGATGAGATCGACGTCTCCTCGAACCTGCGCAGCGGCGCAAACCTGCTCGCGGTGTCCGTCTGGAGCTACGGATGGTCCACTTACCAGACCATCGCCTCGGTGGGCGGGCTTTGCTTCGAACTCTCCGCGGATGGTGAAACCCTCTGCCGGTCGGACGAGGCCGTTCGCTGCCGCCGGGACGAGGGGCATCAATCCTTCAGGCCCAAGCGCAACGTCAACCTCGGCTTTACCGACAGCTACGACGCGGGGCGGTTTTCGCAAGGCTGGATCGAAAACCCCACCGCCAGCATCGCCTGGGCTCCCGCCGTGCCCATTTCCGACGCATGGGACCCGCTCACCCGGTCGCCCATCAATGCCTGGAACTGCGAATATCGGAGCCCTCAGCGCGTCAGCCGCGCATTTCTGGCGGAAAACGGCTGCCAGCAGGTGACCATCAACACCCGCTCCGCGTTCTTTGGCGACCGCCGGGATGCCGACGAAACCATCTTCACCGGTTTCATCGCGACGGTTCTCACCGCCCCGGAAGGCACGAGCGGCCGTATCGCCTTCCCCAACCGCACCTGGAACGGCATCATCGGCGACTTCCGGATCGACGGAACGCTTTACCCGGTCGACAATCAGCATCGGGATATAGAGGTTTCCCTCAAGGCGGGAAAGAACCTCTTCCTGATGCAGGTCTCCGGAAAATTCGACGACCTGTACGCCCACTTCGAGTTCGTGTTCCCGGTCAAACTGGGCTTTGAGGACCTCCTCGGGCGGACGGAGGAACCCTTCTTCGTGATCGGCCCCACGCAGGTCATTTCCTCCAAACCCGACGGCTTCCAGAAGGTATACGGCGGGCTCGACGAGTACAACCGCGTGGAGGAAAATACGCCGGAGCACGATCGAATCTTTTCCTGCGATTCGCTGGAGTCGCTCAGCCGCTTCGAGGCCCTCATTCGCCCCGTGCCCGAGCGCTATACCTGGTACGACCAGTACCTTCTGTCCCTGGCGCGGAACCTGAGGACGATTCGGGAACGCCCGGTCGACGCGCGCCTTTCGGCAATTCTGTGGGACAACGACGCCTCCGTGGCGCTGGATGCGTCCGGCGGCGGGTTTCAGTGCCTGATTCTGGACTTCGGCGATATCTACGTGGGCAGCTTCGAATTCGCGCTCCGGGCGAACGCGGGCGACCAACTCTACATCTATGGCTTCGAGAACATGTTCGAGGGCGAGATCGACCATACGATCGGCCTCAACAATGGCATGTACTATACCTGCGCCGAGGGCTGGCAGCGCTACCGGGGTTTCGCGAGGATCGGCATGCGCTATGCGCTGGTCATGGTCAAAAACCCGGAAAAGCCGGTGTTCCTGCAGAAATTCGGCCTCCGCAGCCGCGTTCGCGCCAGCGCGGCGCTGGGCGCGTTCCGCTCGGACGATTATCTCCTGAACCAGATCTACGACATGTGCCGCCACACCCATGAATTGTGCGTGGAGGATACCTTCACCGACTGCCCGACCTACGAGCAGGCGTTCTGGATCGGCGATGCCCAGATCAGTTCGTTCATCAACGGTTGGGTGTGCGGCGACTACGATTTCCTTCGGCACAACATCGAGATCGGCGCGACCGCCCTTAAAAACACCCCGATGATGAACGCGCTGACTCCGACCGATTGGAACACATCCATCCCGATGTGGGCGTTCAACTGGATCACCGCGATCCAGGAGTACGAGCGCATGACGCGGGACAGTTCGCTCTCGTCCCGGCTCTATCCAACCATTCGGGAGGTCATGGCGTACTACATCGGCTTCATGGACGCGCGGGGCGGCCTTTTGATCAACGGCTGGAACATGCTGGATTGGGCGGCCCTTGACATCCACAACAACTGTGTGGTCACCGGGCAGCAGGCGCTCTTCGCGTATTGCCTGGACTACGCGGCGGGCCTCGCGGAGGCGGCGGGCCATTCGGAAGACGCCGTGCTGTTCCGGGAAAAGGCGCTGGTACTCCGCCGGTACATCGACAAGGTGCTGTGGCGCGAGGACGTGCGCGCCTTCGCCGACGGGTGGACGCCCGAGCACGGGCTTTCCAAGACCGTCAGCACCCAGACCAACACGCTGCTGACGCTGTTTGATGGCATTTTGGACCCGGAGAAGAAGCGCATCACGCTTGGCTACATCGAACGCGAACCGGAGGCGTTCATCCGGGCCGGTTCGCCGTTCTTCCTGTTCTATGTGTACGAGGTGCTGGTTGCGCAGGGCAGGCTGAAGGATGTGCTGGAAGACATCAAGCTGCGCTGGGGTGAAATGCTGCGCTATGACTGCAAGACCTGCTGGGAGGTATTTCCCGGATTCTACGAGGTCAGCCGCACGCGCAGTTACTGCCACTCATGGTCCGCTTCGCCGACGTACTTCATCCACCGCTATGCGCTGGGCGTGGAACGCGCGGCGGACGGCTTCGACGGGATCCGGCTGCACCCGGTCGATGTGAACCTGGGCTGGTGCGAAGGCTCGATCCCCACCCGGCACGGCCGGATCGACGTGCGGTGGAGTCGTGAGGGTGGGAAAACGCGCTACCACCTCCGCGTGCCGGCAGCGATCCGCGTAGACGCGGAACAGATGGCTTCCTGCGAACTGACCGTCGAGCGAATCTGATCGCTGATGGGTCGCTGAAAATTGCAAGCAAAACCGCCCGGGCCGAAAACGGCCCGGGCGGTTTTGCTTCGAGGGGTCATCTCGTCCGTGGGGTCAGTCGATCCGCTCCAGGGTCATCACGCGCCACGGCTCGAAGGAAATCTTGTCCGACAGCGCGATGATCTTTTCAGAGAGCTTCACGCAGTTCCAGGCATCGTAGGTGGTCAGCTTGTAGTGAACGCCCTCCCGCGGCGCGGTCCATTCGCCCACCCACAGGTGCTTGCCGGGCAGCTCGCGGCGGGAGAAGAATAAATAGAAGTCGTAGCCTTTGCGCAGCGCGTAGTAGTTGCAGGCATCCGAATTGACGAAATCCCGCTGCATTTCCTCAAAGGGGCAGCGTTCGATGATCTCCCGGAGGAACTTCAGCCGCTTCGGGCTTTCGCCGATCATATCGCCGCCGTAGGCCCAGAAGATGTCCCGGTTGTTGTCCCGGATGAACGCCTCGCCGTGGGTGGCGTAGCCGCCCGCCATGGCGCTGCGCCAGTGGCGCTCAAGTTCCGTTTCGCCCGTGGTATTGCCCCAGTCGTCGGGGGTGTTGCCCTCGTACTGGTACTCGTCGTTGATGACGGGCTTACCGTACCGGGCCATAAGCTCGATCATGGCGGTGTAGGTGTCCGGGTGCTGGTAGCTGACGTGGCTCATCCAGGGCCGGTCGGGGTAGATGCGGCCAAAGGGGATGTTGTGGCAGGAGATGGGATGACCGGATGGGTCGCGGGCCTTGATAAACTCGCCGATCACGTCCCAGTCCCGGGCATCGTAGCCCACCCGGAGCGTCTTCTTGTCGGGCAGCATCTTGATGTCGTACTCGTTGGCGAGGCTCCACCACACGTTTTTAAATGATGCAATGCGGGCGATCAGGTACTTGAGGTAGAAGAGCGCCTGATCCTCGTCCATGCCGGCGTCGATGTCCCAATGGCCGAAGTCGTAGGGGTGGAAGAGGATGGTGTCGGCGATGATGCCGCGCGTGTCCAGCTCCCGCAGCCTGTCCTCATACTCCCGGAAGAACACCGGATTGGGGCGGGTGAAGTCGAATGCGCCGGGCGCACCTTCAAACGGGTACGAGGGCGGCTCGTAGCTGACGTCGATGGCGCCGTAGCCGCCGGTGTAATGCTTCGGGAAGAAGAGCATGCGGATCTTGTTGAAGCCGTAGGCGGAGAAGCTGTCCAGCGTCTTTTGGCGCACTTCCGCGGGCCGGTGGTGCCACACATAGGCGGTGGTGCCCATGACGAAGGCGCGCTGGCCGTCGTGGTGGCGAAAGTGCATGCCGCGAACCTCCACCGGGCCGTGGTTTTCGGGCGCGGCGGGCATTGCGGTAAAGGCGGCGGTGCGCTTGTCGAGGGCCGGAATGTTTGAGCGCGTCGTGAGCGCGAACTCGCCCTCGGCCTTTGGCGTGTAGCGGATGACGAAGCAGTCCCCGCCGTCGTAGAAGCCATCCAGCCGCTTCTCGCCGTCCGGCCCGGTCACGACAGCCTTGAGCGTGACCTGCGCAAAGGGGTTTACAATCCCGGATACGTCGGCGCGCAGCGCCCACTCAAAAACCTCATACTTTCTTACGGTGTGCATGGGCTCCTCCTTGTTTCTCTGAAATGCGGAAGGTCGGCAATGACCGCCGGGAGAGCTTTATAGCCGCCCCGGGTGGCGATTACCAGGCTCAGCCAATGTATTCAAGGGCATTATACCATCCTGCCCGGCGCTTTTAAATAGATGCTATATTTATACAATTGATTATACCTACGGTCGATGTGGCTTGCGGATGGTTCATCCGTAAAACCTCGCCGACCTCTTATCGCCATTACCGGCGCACTTGCTGGGATTCCATCGTTTGAGCGCCCTTTCTGCGCAAGCCGTTCCATTGACAATTATAGGGTGGTATTGTATCATGTGAATATATTTCACATATTTGCATGTAACCTGGCGTTCAGCCCCCATTCAAGCGATGACAAGCCGCCCTGCTCTTCCCATATCTGCGCAGTATCTCGTGGGGCATGGCTGCGATCTGATGCAGGCATATCTCTCCAGCAGGCGGCTGGACGAAGACGCGGTTCTGATGCGCTCCGCGCCCGCCTGATTCCGCCGTGTACAGAAAATTGGGGAGGGAGCAACGTGGGGCGGAAAGCAGACAACGCCTTGTCCGTGCGGAGCATAAGCGTCATCACCTTTTCGGCGGTGATGCTCGCCTCCATCGGTATCATCGCATACCTGGCCCTTGCGGCCTGGATGCACTCGGCAGACCAGATCATGCGCTATATGGCGGATGAACTGAACCGTGATACGCGCCAGCGCATCGACATGTTCGTCAAAAGCTCCGAGGGCGTCAGCCGGTACAGCGGAGATCTGTTGGAGCACGGCACGCCTGACCTTTCGGACGAAGTAGAGCGGGATCGGTTTTTCACGAGCGCTCTGGGCGCCCACGGCGATGAGATATTCAGCTTTGCCTTCTGCACCTCGGACGGAGCACTCTACGGCGCGAAGAAGGCCTCGGACGGCGGCATGCGGATTCTTCGGCGGGACAGTTCCACCGGAGGGATCCTCCGGCAATACATGGTCCAGGCGGACCTTACCGCGGGCGAAGCGCTGAAGGGCGGTCAGATCCACGATCCCCGCACGCTCACCTGGTACAAGGCCGCCGTGGACACGGGTGCTCCCGCGTTTTCCCCGATCCATCTGGACTATGCCGTGAACCAGCTGATGGTCTCAGCCAGCAGGCCCATTTATGGCAGCGCGGGCGACTTAAAGGGGGTGCTGGTCGCCGACATCCTCCTGTCCGATCTGGGCGCAAACCTCGAGGAAACGGTGTCAGGAAACGACGCCTATGCGTTTATTGTCGAAAAAGACACCGGTCTGTTGGTCGCAAATTCCCTCGGCCTGGACAACCATTCTGTTTCCCGAAGCGGGTCGCTCCGCCGGTACGCAATCGATGAGCTCGACGTCCCGGGCATCGCAGAGTCTTTTCGTCAGTTCTCGGTCGGCTCGGACGCAGAGTACTTTCTGCGCTCCGGCGATTTGAATCTTCACGTCAATGCCCGCGAATACAAAAGGGCCGGGCTGAACTGGGTCATCCTCACGATTATCCCGGAGCCCTATCTGATGGCGGAAGTCGACCGAAACATTTGGCGCACGGCGCTTCTGGTCGTCGTCGCGATTCTCGTGTCGATGCTGATCTACTATGGCATCACGAGCAGGCTGCTAAGGCCGATGAACAACCTCATTTTGGTGGCGGAGCACATCGCCTCCGGCAGACTGTCCGAGCGCGCCGTGGTTGCGCGGAACGACGAAATCGGCCGGATTTCGATGGCTTTTAACCAGATGGCGGACGAGATGCAGTACCTGATCAACAATCTGGAGGAGCTCGTGCGCTTGAAGACCGCGGACCTCGAGGCGAGCAAGGATCAGCTGCGCCTGTTGCTGGATTCTACAGCCGAGGCCATCTACGGCGTCGATACGGACGGGAACTGCACGTTCTGCAACAAAAACTGCCTCGAGCTGCTTGGATACGATCGCGAGGAGGATTTGCTCGGGCGAAACATGCACGAGACCATTCACCACACAAAGGCGAACGGCACGCCCTTCCCGATCTCGGAATGCGGCATCGTGCAGTCCATTCGCATCGGGATTGGAAGGTATGCCGACGACGAGGTGTTCTGGCGATCCGACGGCACCCGCTTTTTCGCGGAGTACCATGCGCATCCGCAAATGCGTGACGGCGTGGTGATCGGCGCGGTCATCTCCTTTTTGGACATCACCGAGCGCAAGAAACGCGACGAGGAGATTCTCTACCTGAGCAGCCACGACGTGCTGACCGGGCTATACAACCGGTGGCACTTCCAACAGGCCATGAAGCAGATCGACGATCCGGAGAATCTGCCGCTCTCCGTGATCTTCGCCGACCTGAACGGCCTGAAAATGACAAACGACATATTTGGCCACGCTGCCGGGGACGCGCTGATCGTAAAGGCATCCGAGATTCTCGTCGCGTCCTGCCGGGAAGCCGACATGATCGCCCGCGTGGGCGGAGATGAATTCGTAATCCTTCTCCCCGGGACGGATAGGGGCCGCGCCTTGAAAATCATTGACCGCATTCGCGGCGACTTGGCCGGGGCGCGCGTCGCCGCCGTAAAATGCAGCATTTCCCTCGGATGCGATACGAGGACGAGCCTGGAAACTTCGCTGGAAGAGATGGTCGCCAACGCCGAAAACGCCATGTATAAGGACAAGACGCTGAACCGAAAATCGATCAACGAAGGAATGATCGATGCGATCATGGAGACGCTGCATGAGAAGAGCCCGAAGGAAAAGAGGCATTCGGTCGGCGTCAGCGAGCTGTGCGGACGCATCGGCGCGGCCATGAAACTGCCGGCTGCGGACGTGAAGAAAATGCGGGAGGCCGGTTATCTGCACGACATCGGAAAGATCACCCTGGAAGAGCATGTGCTGTACTGGGACGGGCTTGCGGAAGAAGAGCGGGAGAAGATCTGCCAGCATTCCGCCGTGGGCTACCGCATCCTGACTCTGTTTGACAACACGCTGGACCTTGCGGAAGGCGTATACAGCCACCACGAGCGATGGGACGGGACAGGGTACCCCAAGGGGTTGAAGGGCGATGATATTCCGCTGCTCTCCAGGGTTATCTCGGTCGCGGAAACCTATGAGCGCGTATTGAGCGGCGAAGATTCGTCGGAGCCCGGGGGCAGGGATAAGGCGTTAAAGATCATACGCGAGGGCGCCGGCAGGCAGTTCGATCCGCAGATTGCCGATTTGCTGGTCCGATTGATTGAGCAAGAAGCCTGAGGTATACTGACAACAAACGAAAACAAGGGAGGCTCACCGATGGAGTATCGCAAATTGCCCGGAACGTCGGTTCGGGTATCGCGCGTTTGCCTTGGCACCATGATGTTCGGAGGACAAACGAGCGAGGCGGACAGCCTCGCCATCATGGACTGCGCGTTCGATCACGGCGTCAACTTCTTCGACACCGCAAATGTCTATGTGCAGGGGGAGAGCGAGCGGATCGTTGGCAAAGCGCTCAAGGGGCGGCGCGAGCGGATCATCCTCGCCACCAAGGTACACGGCCAGATGGGCGACGACCCAAACGACGCGGGCCTCAGCCGCCGCAACATCCTGGCCGCGGTCGAGAAAAGCCTGAAGCGGCTCGACACCGACTATATCGACATCTATTACATGCACGCGCCCGACTACGATACCGCGATTGAGGAATCACTCGACGCGATGACGAGCCTTGTCAGGTCCGGCAAGGTTCGATACGTGGGCGTCAGCAACTTTGCGGCCTGGCAGATGGCTGACATCCTTGCCGCCTGCGACAGGCGCGGCTTCGTTCCCCCCATCATCACGCAGAACGTTTACAACCCCCTCACGCGCGGCCTGGAGGCGGAGCTCGCCCCGTTCCTGAAAGCGCACCCGATGGCGATGGCCGTCTACAACCCGATTGCAGGCGGGCTGCTCGCGGGAAAGCACAGGCCGGGGGCGCCGGAAGCGAACACGCGCTTTGCAATGAATTCGGCGTACTTCGAGCGCTACTGGTCGGACGAGAACTTTGACGCTGTGGAAAAGCTCACCCGAATCGCGCAAGCGGGGGGCATGACGATCCTTCAGCTCGCTCTCAAATGGTGCGCGGCGCAGGAACGCGTAACCAGCATCATCAGCGGGGTCAGCAAGCGCGCGCATATCGAGCAGAACATTGCCGCGCTGGAAGGCGAAGCGCTCAGTCCGGACATTCTCCGGGAATGCGACGCGGTCTGGAAGGCCCTTGCGGGAACGCGCTTTGCTTACAACAGGTAACGAGGGGCGGGCGTTCAGGCCGTGAATCGTAGATTCGCAGAACTTGCATTTCGCTGTCAAAAGACGTAGTGTTTTGACAGCCGGAGACAGCCTTGCCGGGGGGCAAGGCTGTCTTCCTTTTTCTGTTTCCCTAGGCTCCAGCCGCCTTATTGGGGGATGCGCCAAAGATATTCCCCCTGCGCCCGCGGCTATTTTATTCCGTAATTTCGGACCGCCTGATACATTGCGATCAGGTTTTCCGGCGGCACATTTGCCACCACGTTGTGGATCGGGTTGAAGACGTAACCGCCGCCCCGGTTCAGGATCCCGATGCGCTCCAGCACCTCCCGCCGAACCTCGTCCGGCGTGCCGAAGGGCAGCGTCCTTTGCGTGTCCACGCCGCCACCCCAGAAAGCGAGCCTGTCTCCGAACTCCGCCTTGATCTTTACCGGGTCCATGCCGTCGGCCGAAAGCTGCAAGGGGTTTAAGATGTCCACGCCCATTTCGACAAAGTCCTGCATCAGCGGATAGACCGCGCCGCAGGAGTGGTAGAAGGTCTTCCACCCGGTGTTTTGGTGCACCCAGTCGTTGATCTTTTTGTAGTGGGGCTTGTAGAGCCTTCGGAAGACATCCGGGCCGATGAAGGTGGCGTGCTGCGTGCCGAAATCGGTGCCGGAGATCCAGACCACCTGGATGCGCTCGCCCACCGCCTGGCGGTAGATCTCCAGGTTTTTGAGCATCACCTCGGTCTGAAGGGCAAACACCTCGTCCACATAGGCGGGGAACAGAAGATGCGCGGCCAGCCAGTCGTCCATCCTGCGGATGCCGCGGGGTTCCTTTACGTGCGGCCCGGGCAGGCAGGCCACATCGCCAAGACCTGCGCCGCCCAACAGGCCGACGACGGCGTACTCGGTTTCCTCGTAGAGGCGGCGGCTCTCCTTTTCCCAGTACCGGGCGTCCTCTTCAGAGGCGACGGAGAAGTCGCCTTTGAAGTCCTCCCTCGGGGTGAGATCCGCCTCGTCGGCATCGTCCATATCGAAGGGTTCGGCATGATCCACCGAGTCAAAGAACGAGCCGCCCGCGGGCATCACGGCGCTGTGCCTTGCGCTTCGGTCGCCCTCAGGGTACACCCAGGTGCGGCCTGACGCGTCCACGTCATATTCAAACCCGCCGCCCATCATGACTGGCGTAGCGTCGCTCATCATCCAGGGCTTCCAGTTCTCGTTCCGGTATCCGTAGAAGTTGCCCCGGTTCCACAGGCCGACCACGTCGCTCCCGACGAGCTTCAAAAGGTCTTCGCCGGGGTCCCCCAGCATTTGCGCGGGTTCGACGATGCGGATGGGATCGGGCGAAAGCCCCAGCGCCGCCCGCAGGCGGTAGAGCGTTGAGGCATTCATACCGGTCTGGGCGGTCGCGGCCAGGTCGACCGGGCAGCGGTCCGGCTCCCGGTGGTTGATGGCGGCGATCACGCGTTCTCTGGAATTCATCGGAGGGCCTCCTCGTAAAACGCTTGAATGTTGGTAAGGCTGGTATCCGACTGGATGTGGTGGGCGGGGGAGAGGATGTAGCCGCCGCCCTCGCCAAGCGCAGTTCTGGCTGCCCGGACGGCTTTTGCGATTTCGTCGGGCGTGCCGAAGGGCAGCAGATGCTGCACGTCGATCGCGCCAAAGAGCGTGAGGGCCTTGCCGTAGCGGCGCTTGATCGCCGCGGGATCCATCGAAAGCGGCTGGATGGGGTTCAAAACGTTCAAGCCGATCTCGATCATGTCGTCCAGAATCTGCTCGCAGTTGCCGCAGGAATGGTACGCCAGCGTGATGTCCGGCCGCTTCTTGCGAAACTCCGCAAAGAGCTCGGCGTAGCGCGGCTTCAGGAGCCTTCGCCATAGATCCAGCGAGAACATCATGCCCCGCTGGGTGGCCACGTCGTCGCCCAGCCACACCATGTCCACCCCCGCTTCGATCAGGTTGAGCCCCGCGCGCAGCGGGAACCGCATCACCTTGTCAAAGAGCGCGGCGGCGTAGTCCTCGTCCGCGATCATGTCGCACAGCGTATCCTCAAGGCCGTGCAGGTACCATGCGGTTTCGAAGATCGAGCATTGGCACGAGCCGATGATGAACTTCTCCCGCCCATACCGCTCGACCGCGCGCCGGACCGGTTCGTACCACTTGTCGTCGTCAGGATCCGGCAAGCGGTAGGCGGCGAGCTTTTCGCCGTCCGGATCGTCGTGGAGCGCGCCGCCGATGATTTCGGTGTATGCGCCGGCAAAGTTCTTGACGTTCCTGAACGTGACGCCGAAGGGGCAGGTGTAGACCGGTTCCTCCGTCAGGTGGTAGCTCAGTTCGATGCCCACGGTGGTCTTGATTAAGTCGTTCCCCATCACATAGCCCAAATCCTCCTCCGGGTGGCCGTAAACCGATCGGAGGAGCTTTGCGATCTCCGGGGTATAGGAAGCGCTGACCGGCGGCCGGTCGGGGGCTTCGTGGCGCAGCGCCATCAGCGTGCGTTCTCTGGAATTCATGCGGCCCTCCCTGAAAAAGAAGGGCGGCGCGAGCCGCCCTTCCAGATGGATTCGAGAATCAGTTGGCGCTCTCGCCCATGATCTCCACGTAGTTGGAGCCGTCGATCATCGTGGCGCTGAAGGGGTACACGCCGAACGCGGCGCCTTCCTTCTTGTACTCGTCGTAGGGGACGACGCCCTTTTCAATCCAGTCCATGGCGGCGTTGGCGGCGATGGTGCCGTCCAGCACCGGATCGATGTAGGCGGTCGCCTTGAAACACGAGAAATCCTTCTTGAACTCGTCCTTGGCCAGATAGCCGCCGACGCCGATGACGATGGCGGACTTATCCTTGCCGGCCTGCTCCAGCGCGCGGGTCGCGCCCTGGGCGCCTTCGTCGTTGGGGGCGGTCACAAGCCAGGTTTCGATGTCCGGGTTGGCGGTGATGGTGGCGGCGGCGACGTTGAAGCCTTTGTCGCTGGTGCCGTCGTAGTCGGCCTTGATGATCTTCTCGGCCGGGAAGGAGGGCACGAGGGCGGTGAACTTGTCCACGGCGCCGGTGGAGCGCGGCACGCAGGAGGAAACCTCGCTCATGGTCATGCACAGGTAGCCGACCTTCGAGAAGTCAGCGTCGATCTTGTTGGTGAGAACGTAGTTGCCCAGATATTCGCCGATGCCCTCGCCGACCTTGTAGGCGTCAAGCTCCAGCGCCGGGGCGATGTGGATGCCGTTTTCGTCGATCAGGCCGTCGTCATCCGCCATGACCTTGATGCCGGCTTCGGCGCAGCGCTGCACGGTGATCTGGGACAGCTTCTGATCCGGCGGGCACACGATCAAAACGTCCACCGCTTGGGCGATGGCGTTGTCGAGGGCGGTCATGTACTTGTCCGGGCTCATGCCGCAGTCATACATCAGGACGTCCTTGGCGCCGCGGGCGGTAGCGGTTTCCTTCATGGCGGTGGAGGTGCCGACAAACCACTCCTGGGAAAGGTCCTTGCAGATGAAGGCGAGCGTCGGGGCTTCTTCGGCCAGCGCGACCGAGACGGAACCGAGAACCATGATCAGTGCGAGCAGGGCGACCAGAATCTTCTTCACAGTATTCCCTCCTACGATAGTGATTCTATCCGCTCAGCGGATAAACATAAAGCGGTATAAAGTGGCTATGCGTTCCTGAGCTTCTGCTTGCGGTTGCGGATGTAGTCAAAGGAGAGCGCCGCGATGAGGAGAAGGCCCCTTGAAACGGTCTGCCAGAAGGACGGGATGTTGAGCATCATGAGGCCGTTGTTGAAGCCCTGCATAATCAGTAGGCCGATCAGCGCGCCGCCCAGCGTGCCCACGCCGCCGGACATGGCCACGCCGCCCAGCACCGCCGCGGTGACGGCGTCAAATTCAAGGCCTTCGCAGCTCATCGGCTGGCCGGAGGACATGCGGGCGGTCATGATGCAGCCGCCCAGCGCCGAAAACGCGGCGGTCAGCATGTACAGGACGATCAGCACCTTCTGGGCGTTGATGCCGGTCAGGCGGGAGGCGGTGGGGTTGCCGCCCACCATGTAGACGCTCCGGCCGAACCGCGTGCGCGCCAGCACCACCATGAACACGACGAACAGCGCCAGGAAGAATATGGCGGGGATGGGCACGCCCAGCACGCGGCCGCCGCCGAACTTGAGATAGCTGCCGTTGGTGATGAACACCGCCTTGCCGCCGCAGATGATATAGGCGAGGCCGCGGAAGATGCTCATCGTGGCCAGCGTCGCAATGAACGCCTCCAGCTTCAGCTTGTTGATGAGCAGCGCGTTTAACAGGCCAATCACCATCCCGACGGCGACCACGATGGCGATCGCCAGGTACATGTTCATGCCCGTGTTGAGCAGAAGCGCCACCAATACGCCGGAGAACGCCGCCACCGAGCCGGGGGAAAGGTCCACCTTTCCGGTAATCAGAAGGAAGCTTTCGCCGATGGTCACAAGCCCCACAACGCTCATCGCGATCATGATGTTGACGATGTTGGCGGGGGTGAAGAACTTGTTGCCCGTCAGGTACTGGAACACGATCACGATGATCGCCAGCGCGATCAGAAGGCCCAGCTTGTCGCTTTTCAGGACCTGACCGAAGAATTTTTTCAGCTTGCCGCCCTTTGGGGCGGGAGCGCTCAGGCTATTCATCTTCTTTTCCTCCCAACATGTCCGCCATCGCCAGCATCAGCACCTTGTGTTCGGTGGCTTCTTCGCGGGTCAATTCGCCGGTGACGCGGCCCTGGCACATGACCACGATCCGGTCGCATACGCCCAGGATCTCCGGCAGCTCGCTGGAAACCATGACGACGCCGATGCCGCGCCTCGCCATGTCGCAGATGATCTGGTAGATTTCCGATTTCGAGCCCACGTCGATGCCCTTGGTGGGCTCGTCCAAGATCAGGATGCGGGGCTCCAGCGCCAGCCAACGGGCGAGGATGGTCTTCTGCTGGTTGCCGCCGGAAAGCTCGCCGATGGGCTTTTCGATGGACGGCGTCCTGATGTTCAGTTCCTTCACGCCGTTTTCCGCCAGCGCGCATTCTCCGTCAAAGTCGATGAAGCCGCCGCGGCACAGGGAAGGCATCACCGCCATCGAGATGTTGTCGCATATGGAGCGCCGGGCGACGATGCCCTGCTCCTTGCGGTCCTCCGGGCACAGCGCGATCCCGAGCCGGATCGCGTCCTCCGGCGCGTCGATTCGCGCGGATTTGCCCGCGACGAGCACTTCGCCGCTCTTGAGCTTGTCCGCGCCAAAGATCAGCCTCATGGTTTCGGTGCGCCCCGCGCCGACGAGCCCGGCAAAGCCCACGACTTCGCCCGCGCGCAGCGTAAAGCTGACGTCCTTGACGTTGTCGGCCACGAGGTTTCGGACCTCCAGCACGGGTTCGCCGATTTTGTCGTTGCGGCGAAGCTCCCGGAAAATGTCGCCGAGGTTCCTGCCCACCATCTTTTCAACGATGGACAGCTCGTCCGTTTCGCGGGTATGATACTGGCCGACGAATTTGCCGTCCTTCAGGATGACCACCTCGTCGGTGATCTGGAAGATTTCCTTCATGCGGTGGGACACGTACAGGATGATGATGCCCTTCGTGCGAAGCTGCGCGATGATCTCAAACAGCGTCGCAATTTCCGCGTCGGACAGCGACGCGGTGGGCTCGTCGAAGGCGATGATTTTGGGGTTCCTGCGGTAGGCCTTCATGATCTCGATCATCTGCTGATGGGCCACCGACAGATCGCGCACCCGATCGGTTGCGTGAAAGGGCAGGCGGAACTCGTCGATGATCTCCTGCGCCATCCGGTTCAGGGCCTTGAAGTCGATCAGCCCCGTCTTTCCGGCCGGGATGCCCTCCATGAAGATGTTCTCCGCCACCGACAGAAACGGCACCACCTGTCGCTCCTGGTAGATGATCGAGACGCCCGCCTCGATTGCCTCCCGCGGCTCCCGGAAATGGCGGTGCGCGCCGTCGATCAGGTATTCGCCGCCGTCCGGCTGATAATCGCCGCCCAACACTTTGAGCAGCGTCGATTTGCCGGCGCCGTTTTCTCCGACCAGCGCCACCACCTGCCCGCCCATCGCGGTAAAGCTGACGTCGTCCAGCGCCCGGACGCCGGGGAAAGACTTGGTGATGGAGCGAAACTCCAACGAATTCAACCGCTTCACCTCCGGCATTAGCTGTTTACCATAAGAGTATAGGCCTGTCCGCCAAAGGAGTCCATCAAAGCGATTAACTTTCATCAAAATTATTATCCGGTATGAGAGATTATTGCGGTTTTTATTTGCCTACATCGATCAAATTGTGAAGCGAAGTGACGCCGCAAAATGAAAACTATGTTTGCCTTAAGCGCGGCGGAGTGCTATAATCGCGGCATGAAAAGAGTGAGCCATTTCTTCCGGCACATCAGCGTGCGCATTACGGCCTATTTTCTCATGGCGTTTGTCGCGGCGCTCGCCATCATCCTCGTGACGATGGGCCTGATGTACCGAGACCGGCTGACGGAGGAAATCAACCTCGTCTCCGGCCAGAAGATGAGCCTCGCCGGAACGCGGCTGGGCTACGAGCTGGCGGAGATTCGCTCGCTGCACTTCTCGCTGATCCGAAACACGCTCTTGCAGACGCGCATGCGCGCGCAGCGGGAAACCCCGGGGATGGCCTCCCTCAGCGATACCGTGGCCATGAAGGAGGAAATCGCCCGCATCATCCGCCGGTACGCCTCCGTCCGGTCGATCATCCTGATCAACGGCAGAGGGCAGATTCTGGACCCCATCTACGCGGCGGAGCCCTACCAGACCGCCATCCTGTCCGACCCCGAATACCTCTTTTTTCTAAGCTCGGGCATGAACGGCCGCTTCTCGGTGCCCAGCGCCTTCCCGGTGCTCTCCGAGCAGGCGTACGACAAGCGCAACACCATCACGTATTACGGAAGGTACTACGATACGGAAAGCTACGAGCTGCTGGGCGCGGTGGCCATCAACGTGGCGAAGGGCAGCCTGACCGGGGAACTCGAGCAGCTGTTTCAGTCCACCTATTCCGCAGCCTGGGTGGTGGACGAGAATGACAGCGTCATCGTGCGCATCGGAGACGCCCAATTTCTGGATCCGGCCCATGTGCCCGTGAGCGGAAATGTTACGCTGGGCGGCGTGCCCTATGTGGCCTACAGCCAGCAGCTGAGCGAATACCCGGACTGGACGCTCGTGGGGCTTGTGTCCTACGAGGCGATCAACGCGCCGGTCAGGAGCCTGACGCGGATACTCCTTGCGGTCAGCGCGGCGCTGCTCGCGGCGCTGGTGACCATCGGCGGCGCCATTTCAAACCGCATCACAAAGCCGCTGCGCGATCTGGGGGCGGACATGGCGGAGCTCGGCCGGGGGGCCTGGCATCCCACCAAGGCGCGCTCCAGCGCGCTGGAGATCGAGGATCTGCTGACGGGCTACAACGCGATGGTCGATTCGCTGCACGCGCTGACGGATGAAATCACCCGGGAGCAGACGGAAAAGCGAAAAATCCGCGTGGCGATGCTGCAGTCCCAGCTGGACCTGTTGCAGTCCCAGATCAACCCCCATTTCATTCACAACACCCTCAACACCATGCGTTACATGGCACAGAAGGAGGGCAATCAGGCGCTCAACGACCTGATCGTCTCCTTTAATTCGCTGCTTCGCGCCAGCATGTCCCAGGTCAACATGACAAACCCGCTGGCGGTGGAGATCGAAAACCTGCACCATTACCTGAACATTCAGCTCAAGCGCTACGACGTGGAACTCACCTTTACCGTGGACGCGCCGGAGGACACGCTTTCTGTGGAGGTGCCCAAGCTCCTCTTGCAGCCGCTGGTTGAAAATTCGCTGTTTCACGGCATACTGCCCATCGGCCGAGGGACCATCAAGCTGGTGGCCAGGATCGCGGAAGGGCGGCTGTGGATTACGCTGATCGACAACGGCGCGGGCATCGCGCCGGATGTTTTGGAAAAACTGCTGTCTGGGACGCCGGTAAGCGCCCGCGGCTACAACCAGATCGGCCTTGGCAATGTCAACGACCGGCTGAAGCTTTACTACGGGCCGTCCAGCCATCTGGTCATCGAAAGCCGGGAGATGCACGGCACCGCCATCGGCTTCTCCGTACCGGCGGGCGGGCCCGCTCCGAGGAGCAATTTGACTTAATAATTTTGTGAAAAGTGAATTTGTTTGATGGCGCTCACAGCGCGAGCCTTGCTAGAATGGTAAAGCGTGAGGGGAGTGAGACAATGCGTTCTGTCCTCATCGTGGATGACGAAACGCCGTCCAGAGAGCTCATCAAGATGAGCCTGGACTGGCGCAGCTTCGGCTACGCCCCCATCCTGGAGGCAAGAAACGGCCGCGAGGCGTTGGAGATCTTTGAGGCGCAGCGGCCCAGCCTCATCATCACCGATATTCAAATGCCTGTGATGGATGGGCTGGAGCTGATCCGCGCCGTCCGGAAAATCAACCCCGCCCAGCCGGTGGCGGTTTTGAGCTGTCACGAACGCTTCGCCTACGCCAAGGAAGCGCTCCGGCTGGGTGTGATCGACTACATCCTGAAGGATTCCTTTACCGGCAGCACGCTGGCGGACCTGCTCGCCCGGCTGGAGGACGCAGGGCGAGACCCTGCCGCAAGTCGGCCGCTGCCCAGCCAGGCGCTCGAGCGCGCGCTTCGCGGCGAGGTACCCTCGGAGGCCGAAGCGGGCGAACTGAGCGGGCGCGATTACTTCCTGATGGCCGTCTCCCGGCACGACGGCTTCTGCGATATGGACATTCCTCCCCGGGCGCTTTGGAGCGCTCTGGCGCTGGGGGGCGGGCAGGCGGCCTTCCGGGGTGGCAGGCTGTATGCGCTGGGCTTTCTGCCCAGGCTTCCCAGCGGCGCGGATCAGCTGCGGAGAATGTCCGAATGTCTGAGCGCGGTCAGGCTCGCGCTGGAAAAGGCCGGTTCGTACGTCACCATCGGCGTATCCGCGATCATGCGCAGCCCTGAAAGGCTGGGCGAGGCGGTGAACCAGGCGTCGGAGGCGCTGCTCGGCGCGGTGTTCCAGGGAAAGGGGCGCAACATCCATTACGAGGCCTACGGCGCCTCGGGTTCCCGGGCGCAGCTGAAGGTGTTGGACGAGGGCGTTGCGCGGGTGCGCGAGGCGCTGAAGGAAGGCGACGAGGCCGCGCTGACGGGCGAAATCCGGCGGCTCTACCAGCGGGATCTCACCGGAATGATGCAGTACAACTACCTGAGCCACGTCAACGCGCTCTTGATGGGCATCCTGACCCAGGCCTGTCTGGCGGGCGGCATTTCCTTTAAAAGCATCTTCGGCGCGGACACGGTATCGCTGGAAGCGCTGGATCAGATGGACTCCATCGGGGAGATTTGCGGCTGGTTTGTCGAGCGGTTTATTGCGCTCGCCCGGGCGGTGCGCACTTCCTACAGCCCGCGCCTCAGCCAGATCATTGCCTATATCGATCAGCACTACTGCGAGGACCTGACGCTCGAATCCCTCGCCGCCACCTTCCTGATCCACAAGGTGTACCTGGCCAAGGTATTCAAGGCGGAGACAAACTTAAGCGTGGGCGAGTACATCCGGAACAAACGGTTGGAGCGCGCCCAGGCGATGCTGGCACGGGAGGATGTTCGGGTGGGCGAGGTGGTGGACAAGCTTGGCTTCCACAACGCCCAGACCTTCTACAACCTTTTCAAGCGCTGCGTGGGCATGAGCCCCAGCGAGTACAAGGCGCTGTGTGAAATGCGCCGGGTGAACCAATCCATTTCAAAATCAAAGGAGGATGCCCCATGACCAGGCGCGAAGCCGTGCTCAAGGCGCTGCGGCACGAGGACGTGCGGCCGGTGCCCTACTTTCTGGACATGACCGATGAGATTGCGCAGCGGATGCGGGAAACCACCGGGGACCCGCTCTTCTTCGAACACTCGGATTCCTATCTGGCGCAAGCGCGCAACGAATCCTTCGTCGATCTTCAGCATGGCCTCTTCCGGGATATGTTCGGCGTCGTATGGGACAAGGGCGCCCAGGAGGGCGACTTCGGCGTGGTGCACGAGTACCTTCTGAAGGAGCCGTCGCTGGAAGGCTATTGCTTTCCGGAACCGAATGAAAAGCTGATCCGCGAAAAGTGCGAAAATCTCGCCGCGCAGCGGGACAAATTCACCATGTACATCATCGGATTCTCCCTTTTTGAGCGGGCGTGGACGCTTCGGTCGATGGAAGAACTCCTGTGCGACATGATCGACGAGCCGGAGTTCGTGGACGAGCTTCTGGACAGGATTGTCGAATACAACCTGAAGGTCGTGGACATTGTCAGCCAATACCCGATCGACTGCGTCTTCTTCGGCGACGACTGGGGCATGCAAAAGGGGCTGATCATGGGCTACCCGCTGTGGAAGCGGTTCATCGGCCCGCGCATCGAAAGGGAGTACGCCTACGTGAAGTCGAAGGGCATGTACGTGGCGCAGCACTCCTGCGGCGACTGCTCGGAGGTTTTTCCGGACCTGAAGGCGCATGGCCTCGACATCTACAACACCTTCCAGCCGGAGGTCTACGACATCGAATTCTTCAAAAAGACCTATGGGGACAAAATCACCTTTTTCGGCGGCATCTCGACGCAGAAGCTGCTGCCCTACGCATCGCCGGATGAAGTGAGAACCGAGATGGCGCGCATCATCGGCATCCTCTCGGAGGATGGCGGCTACATCATCGCGCCCACCCATGCCATGCCCGGCGATATCCCAGTGGAAAACGTATTGGCGTTTCTGGAGGTCTGTAAAAACCAGTGACGGACGGCGGCACCGATTAAGCAAAAGAAAGGCGGATAGTCTTGCCGTTTCGGCAGACTATCCGTCTTTTCTATCCTGCCTACCCCTCCACCGCGACCATTTGGTGCAGCAATACCTCGGGCACGGTGAAGCGCACGCGCTGTCCCTCGCACTCAAAAGGGATTTCCTCGCCCTGCGGCGCGAGGTATACCCTGGAGGGCGCGGCGTCGAGCTTCAGCGAAACCTCCACATCGCGCAGCGGAACGGCATCCTCGATGACCTCAATGCCCTTGCCGCGCACGCTGGTGTGGGCAAACAAAAGGTGTACGATGCTGCGGTTTTCCTGCCGCGCTACGGTAATCACGCCGCGGTCGGGCAGGCTGGTCTTGACCGTCCGCTCGTCGCCCAACAGTCGGTCGATGGCGTGAAGCGCCAGCTCCTTTACGGCCAGCTCGCCCTTGACGGCGTAGTCCATAAAGAGGTTCCAGCCGATATAGGCGATGTTGCCCTTGCGCACGGCGGCGGGCTGCAGCGGCGCGGCGACATCGTTGGGCGTATGCAGATGCGAACTGAAATGGAAACCGTCGCGGTTAAAGTATGGGGCCTGACGGTGCGCGAAGACATCGCCGGTGACGTTCTCCAGCTTCATGCCCTGCGAATACATGACGTACTCCGTGCGGCCGTTGACCGTCTCGAAGTCGGGAACCAGATAGTCAGGACAAAATTCGTTCAGTCCCGCAAAGTCCGCGCCGACGTCCAGCATAAACGCGCTGGCGTCCATGTTCAGGCCGGAGCGGCCGCTGAAGAGGAGCTTTCCACCGCTTTCGACATACTGCCGAAGCCGCGCGGCCAGCTTGTCGCACAGCAAAATGTGATCGGGCAGGATCAAAAGCTTGTACGGCGCGAAGTCGGCTTCCTCATCGATGAAGTTGAACAGGTGCTTGCCCTCCAAAAGGATGCGGCACGCGCCTACGTTGCTGTCGGTTTCCGCGCTCGTGCACGCGCTGCCCAGAACCGCTTCGCAGCTGAGCACGGCGATGTCGGCAAGGTTTTCGGCGCCCCTTAAGTAGGGTTCCTTCCGCTCAACCTGCTCGTAAGCCTTGCCGATCAGGCGGTAGGTGCTCAGGTTCATTTCGCCGCTGGGATGCAGCTGATCGCCGACGGAGATCGCCGCGCCGCAGGACAGCGAAAGGCCGGTCTCGTAAATCAGCGCGTTGGGATGCTTGAAGCCGCCGAATTCACCCCAGGTGGTGTGGAATTTTCCGGTCATGCCCAGAAAATCCATGCCCAGCGTGCGCACATAGGCCGCCGACATTGGGAAGTGATCGTAGCCCCAACCGCCGGTCGGCAGGCTCTCAAGCTCCAGATGGGTGTCGAAGCCTGCGATGTCGCGGCGGCCGTGGGCGATGTGTCCGGCGTTATGAAAGATCGTCGCCGTGGCGGAATGCTTGCGCACAGCCTGCTCCATGCGGCGGCAATAGCCTTCGTAAACCAGCTCGCCATGGCGCAGGATGTCGTTGGGGCTTTCGGGGTTCATGCCCCTTTCCAGCATCGACTTCACGCAGCTCGCGCAAGCGCACATCCGCACGCTGGAAATGTCCAAAAAGATGCCGCAGGGGTTATAGCGAACCATGACCTCCTCCACCTGGGCGGCCAGCTTGTCCAGATACGGGGTGTTGTAGCACATCAGGTGATAATGCGCTTTTGTAAAGGTGCTTTTTTCGACGCCGTCGGGGCTGACGTTTAGCCACTCGGGATGGTCCAGCACCTCCTTTTCATCATACCCCGCGCTCAGATAGACAGGCGCTTTCACGCCCATCTCGCCGCAGGCCTCGAGCTGCGCGCCCAACAGGTCGAAGCGGAGGTTCGGGTGCGTCACATTGGCCTCGGACGGATGGTAGGCCCAGCCGTGGTGACACTTTGAGAAGACGGTGATCGAATCCACGTGGCCCAGTTTCAACGCCTGCTGAAATTGCTTCTTGTCAAACCTCTCGCCGATTTCCGGGATCAGCCCGGAGGTGTGAAAGTCCAGATGTACCTGCCGAAATCGCATAAGCTCACTCCTAAATACTTTCATTACGGAACCGGCGCGGCTTGTCTGATCCGTGGGTGCTCCTCGCGCCTTGAAACGAAGCGCTCAAATGCGATGCGGGTGCTTTTGCGCTTTTACCCCTGTCACTTCAGGAAGATGGGGTTTGTCCATGCCTTGAGCCCTTTTTTGTCCACGACGCTGGCGCGAACATAGGTGAAGTATTCCGGCACCGGGAAGGCGGCGCGCTCCAGAGGGGCGGATTCGGCGAACGCGATGTGCGTGGGCGAAAAGCCGTAATGGAAACGGATCTTCTCCGCCGGGGAGCACTCGATCACGGCATTATGCTCGTCATCGATTCGGAAATCATAGATCTCCGGCCCGCAGGATGAATAAAAGCTGCCCGCGTTCAGCGCGGCGAGGATGCTGTTCAGATCTTTGCGCGCGTTGACGCGCACCCAGCCGTTGCAGTGAGCGTGCATTGGATGGCCGTCGTCAACGGCGACGCCGTAGATGCGGTTGCCTTGGCGCAGCAGCTCGTCCCAATAGGCGGCGTCGGCATCCATGTCGTTTTCAAACACGCAGCTGCCGTTCCAGATCTCCATGGCAAAGTTGCCTTTCAGCCGGTCGAAATCCCGGCTGACCGTGCCGCTCCACTCGGGATGGCAGTAGAAGGTCAGGTTGTTGTTTTCGTGGAGCCTGTCGAGAATCACCCGCTGGTACTCGTCCTGTTCGGGCAGGATGAGGCGCTCAAAGAACTGATCCTGCCTAAAGCCGTTTCCATCATCCGGGGAGGGGCCGATGCTGACGGTGTGGCGGGTGTAGGTGCCTTGCGTACCGATCAGGCTGTCGATCTCCATGCCGGGCACGATCAGGACGCCTGTCTCCGGCGCGAAGTTTTTGTAGTTGTAGATCCGGTGGTCGGTGAGCGCCAAAAAGTCATAGCCTTTCAGGTCGTGCAGCCGAATAACCTCCGCCGGGTCGCCTTCGCCGTCGGAACGGGTGGTATGGCAGTGCAAACCACCTTTGAGCATCGGGTTCCCGGTCTTTTCAAAAGCGCTCTGTCGAACCATCGCTCTTCACCTCTGTAGAATATACCATATTTTCGCAGCCGGTCAAAGGCCCGCTTTCGTGGTCATCCGGTGGCCGAGCATATACACAAAGCGCATTGCTTCGGGCGAGTAGAGCGCGCCGAAGGGATTGATGGAGCCGTCGGCCTCAAAGCTGAAGCTGCCCTGATAGTTGATCTCCTTCAGCGCAGCGAGCACGCTGTCCCAGTTGATCTTGCCAAGATAGGGCGCGAGGTGCAGGTCGCGCTTGCCGTCGTTGTCATGGACGTGCAGCACGCGAACGCGCGAGCCCAGCGTTCGGATCATCTCGGCGGGATCCTGTCCCATCACCAGCGCGTGGCCGGTATCGACGCAGGCCACAAAGCGCTCCTCGCCGGCCATCTCGTTGAACGAGTCAATCATGCGCACCATTTCCTGCGTGCGGCTGGTCAGCGAATAGTCGTAGTCGTCCGACGGCAACGTGGTGATGCCGAACAGGTTTTCAATGGCCACCTTGATGTTGTGCTTGCGCAAAAGCGGCATAAGGCTCGTAAAGAACTTGCGGTTGTGCGCCTCGCCATTTTGCTGATACGCTTCGGTATAGTAGTCCAGCGGCGGCTGCTGAACGTGGATCACGGCGTACTCCGCGCCCAGCGCGGCGCAGCAGGCGATGCTGTTACACTGCATCCGGTACATGACCTCGTTGTACTCCGTCTCCTCCTCGCGGCGGGCGTGGGCAAGCGGCGTGTGAACCTGCGAGAAAGTGAGGCCCAGCCCCTTCGCATATTTGCGAAGGTCTGCGTAGTGCTCCACCAGCTGATCCAGCGGCGCTGTCGCCAGCGGGCAGGTGTACATGTCCGTCTGCGGGTGCAGCGAGAGGTCGATCGTATCAAAGCCCGCCTGAGCGGCGTGCGCAAGCGAACCCTTTTCACCAAACCACCGGATCTGCATTTCAATCTGAGTGCCGATCTTCATACTGCGTTCTCCTTTGCATCAGCCCTTGACGGCGCCGATCATAATGCCTTTGACGAAGAATCTCTGAAGGAAGGGATAGACGAAGAGCACCGGGACGACGGATATCACCGTTACGGTCATGCGGACGCCCCGGGGCGTCAGCATCGCCTGGGAAGCGGCGTTTACGTCGCTCATCTCCTTGATTTCCTTTGCGACGCGCTCCGCCTCGTTGAGGTACTTGTAGAGCATATACTGAAGCGTCATGATTTTCTTGTTCGTCAGCGCGTACATATGGTTGTCGAACCAGGAGTTCCACTGGCTCACCGCCGCGTACACGCTGATCGTCGCGACAATCGGCAGCGAAATCGGCAGGATGATCCGCGCAAAGATGGTCAGCGGGCTCGCCCCGTCGATCATCGCGCTCTCCTCAATCGCCTGGGGCAGCTGCTCGATAAAGGTTTTGGTGAGGATGACATAGTAGGCGCTGACGACGCCGGGCAGGATATACACCCAGAAGTTGTTTAAGAGGCCGTAGGACTTGATGACCAGGTAGGTCGGAATCAGGCCGCCGGAGACGTACATCGTGACGATCATCATGCGATAGAGAAATTTTCTATAGGGCATGTCCTGCTTTGTGAACAGGTAGCCCAAGAGCATGCAAGCCGTCACCGTGCAGACTGTTCCGACCACCGTGCGAAGTACCGAGATACCCAGCGCGCCGGCGACGTTCTTCATCTTGAACACCTGCGCGTAGTTGTCCAGCGTAAATCCTTCCGGGAGAAAAACCGCCTTGCCGGTATTCCCGCTGCTCAACGACTGAATCAGCACATACCACAGCGGGTATACGCACAGTACCGCCAGCAGAATGAAGAACAGCCCGTTCAGAACCACGAATACTTTTCTCGAGAGGGACGCATTCATATTGGACATGGCTCGCACCCCTTACACAATCGCGTCGCCGCGAATTTTCTTGGCAAGCCCGTTGGTACCAAACAGCAGCGCGACGCTGATGACGGACTTGAAAATGCCCACGGCGGTCGCAAAGGAGTAGTCGTTCTGCTGCAGGCCCAGCCGATAGGTATACAGCTCCAGGGTCTCGATATTGTCCAGAACCAGCGAGTTTTTAAATGCGAAATACTGATCCATGCCGCTGTTGATAAAGTTGGCGACGAACAGGAGCATCAGGACGATAAACGTGTTCATCAATTCGGGAATGGTAATGGAAATCGCACAGCGCACCCGGCCGGCGCCATCCACCGCGGCGGCCTCGTACAACTCCGCCGGTATCCCCGCGATGGCCGCGATGTAGATGATCGCATCCCAGCCGAGATTTTTCCACAGCCCCAGCAGGCTCTGGAACCAGTAGACCGCGTCGGGCTCGGTTAATAGGCTGTTTTTCATGCCCAGCGCCTGCGTCAGCAGGCCTTCGGAGCTGAACATCGAAAAAGCCAGAGAATAGACGATGATCCAGCTGATAAAGTAGGGAAGCGTGGTCAGGGTCTGAATGCCCTTGCGGAAGCGGCTGTTGGTAATTTCATTGATGAAAATCGCAAAGAAGAGCGGGCAGACCTGCAGGACCAGCTTGATGCAGGAAAAGGTCACGGTGTTGAGCATCGCTCGGCCCATGTCCGGCCCGGTGAAGATCATCTTAAAATACTTGAGGCCCACGAATTTGTTTTCGAGGATCGGTGTGCCGGGGATGTATTCGAACAGCGACAGAATCCATCCGAACAGCGGCACGTAGTGAAACAGAAGGACAAATATCATCAGCGGCAATGCCAGAAAAAAGAGGTTCCACGACTTCCTCTTCCTGGCGCGCGCGCGGGGGAGGGCGTTTGTCATGTCTATCCCAACTTCCTTTTGGAGTCCCTGTGCGGAGAAGGAACCGCCGTTTGCGGCGGCGGTTCCTTCCGTGTCAGGCGTTAGCCGTTCATGGCTTCCTTGGCGGCCGTCCAGGCCGGGTCAACCTTTTCCCTGGCGGCGTTCCAGCTCTCAAGAGCCCACGTCCAGGCGGTCGCCTCATCGGCAGCCTCAAGCCGCTTGAGGACGTCCTGCTTGACCTTTTCAAATTCCTCGTCGTTCTCAGCCATGATCAAAGTGGGCATTGCGCGGTCGAGAATATCGTTGCAGGCGTCAAGGATGCGCTTGATGTCCAGCGGGATGTCGCTGATGCATGCGGAGATTGTCTGACCACGGTCGTTGCCCATGTCGATGGTCTCGCCCGTGTCGGCCAGCGCCTGCTGCTTCTCGCCTGGATAGGTCATGCCGTAATAGTCGCAGAAGTCGCGCTGGAGCGCATCCAAGCTGCGGCCGCGGTACTCGCTCAAACTGAACAGATCGTAATACGCGCCGTCCGGATGAGAGGAGGTTGAGCTGTAGGGCAGGAACATGTTGAGGTAGGACAGGTTGGTCCAGGGCAGTTCGTTGGCGGCCTTAAGCTCAAGCGCCTCGTCGAAGAGATAGGGCTTTCCGCTCTCGTCGTAGTCCCAGTACTCGCCCTTGGCGCCGGAGTACAGCTCGCGGATGTTGTCGGGATCATACAGCTCGTTCATGAAAGCCAGCGCGAGCTCCCAGTTCTCGGAGTTTGCGGGGATGAAGGTGTAGCCGTTGGGGAAGTTGCCGAGAAGGGCCAGCTTGTTCGCGAAAGAGATTGCGCCCGTGGAAGGAACCAGCACGTAGCCCTTCAGCGTGTTGGGGTCAGCCGCGCTCGCCTGCCGGTTGAGCTCGTCGTCGCGGATATAAAGGCCCATGTAGATGCCGTTGCCGACCTTGGCGATCCACTCGTCGTAGGTCATCGTGAAGGAGTCAACGTCGAACAAACCCTCGCGATACAGTTTGTTGTAGAAGGCCATATCCGTCCAGTAAGAGGAGTGCTCGACGTCCATGTAGCCGTCATACAGTTCAGAAGTCACCAGATCGCTCTTGAACTTGTAGGAACCGAAGGTCCAGGGGTTCGTGTAGTTTGCAGACACGA
>JAEYPB010000059.1 GCA_023411175.1 Bacillota bacterium
AGCGATTCTTCCGGCCCTCGTGCAGAGGGAAAGCCAGAGCGCCCCGCGTTCAATCGCGGACAGGGCGCGCCCGGCGGCAACCGCCCCGGCTTCAAGAAGGATGTCCCTGCACCCGGATCGGAAGGCAGGCCCGCGCGCCCCGCGTTTAACCGCGGACAGGGCGCGCCCGGCGGCAACCGTCCCGGCTTCAAGAAGGATGCCCCCGCCCCCGGCGCGGAGGGCAGGCCTTCGCGCCCCGCGTTCAATCGCGGACAGGGCGCACCCGGCGGCAACCGCCCAGGCTTCAAGAGCGATTCTTCCGGCCCTCGTGCAGAGGGAAAGCCAGAGCGCCCCGCGTTCAATCGCGGACAGGGCGCGCCCGGCGGCAACCGCCCCGGCTTCAAGAGCGATTCTTCCGGTCCTCGTGCAGAGGGAAAGCCAGAGCGCCCCGCGTTTAACCGCGGACAGGGCGCACCCGGCGGCAACCGCCCCGGCTTCAAGAAGGATTCATCCGCGCCCGGCGCGAGGCGCGGCTTTAAACCCGGCGCGAACAACCGCAAGGATGCGCCCGCAGGCGACAAGCCGTCAAAGCCCCTCGGCGCGGACGCCCGGCGCATCGCGCTGGACGCGCTTCTCGACGTCGCCGCTTCCGGCGCGTACTCCACGCTGTCTCTGGACGGACACCTTCGCAAGAGCCGCATCGATCCGCAGGACAAGCGGCTGGCTACGATGATCTTCTACACCGCCCTTGAAAACCGCCTGAAGATCGATTACGCGCTGAAGCAGTTTGTGGAGAAGATGCCCGACCAGAAGGTTGAGTGCATCCTGCACATCGCGGCGGCGCAGCTGCTTCTGATGAACAAGATTCCCGATTATGCGGCGGTGGACGCGGCGGTCAATCAGACGCGCGCGCTGGAACGCGAGCCCTACGTGGGGCTCGTCAACGGTTCGCTGCGCACCCTCATCCGCGCCCGAGATGCGGGCGAGATCAAGTGGCCCGACCGGAGCAATCCGCTCCATTATCTCTCCGTAATGCATTCGCTGCCGGAGGCGCTGGCCGCGAAGCTGATCGACGATTACGGCCTCGAGGAGGCCGAGCGCATCATCGCCTACCGGCCGGAACTGCGCACCGAGACCGTGCGCCCCAACCTGACGCAGATGAGCCCGGAGTCCTTCGAGTCCTACGGCCGGGAGAAGGGCTGGGCGATTGATAAAGGCGTCGCCCCCGTCGCCTTCCGGCTGACCCGCCCCGGCGATCTGACCGGCGACCCAGACTACAAGGCCGGCCTCTTCAGCGTGCAGGGTGAGGGCTCGATGCTGGCGGCGCTGGCGCTGGAGCCCCGGCGCGCCGGAAACTATCTGGACGCCTGCGCCGCGCCGGGCGGAAAATCCGCGCTGATCGCCGAGATCATGCAGCTGACCGGCCGCGTTCAGTCCTGGGACGTGCACGCCCACCGGGTGGAGCTGATCCAGGCCACCAAGAAGCGGCTGCGCCTGGACAACCTGCGCCCGGCCCAGCGGGACGCCGCCGTCCGCCGGGAGGATCTGGACGCCGCCTTTGACGGCGTGCTCATCGACGCGCCCTGCTCGGGCCTGGGCGTCATGCACGACAAACCCGACATCAAATACCGGGTCAGCGAGGCCGACCTCGTCAGCCTGCCGGAGCTTCAAAAGCGCATCCTCGACGCCTGCGCGCCCTACGTCGCACCGGGCGGGCTGCTCGTCTACGCCACCTGTACGATCCTGAAGGACGAAAACGAACGGCAGGTTCGGGATTTCCTGCGCCGCCATCCGGAATTTGAGCCGGAGACCGGCACCGCCTACCTGCCGGAGCCGCTAAGACCCCTCGCCATGGACGGCATGGCGCAGCTTCAGGCCTACCAGTGGGACGCCGAGGGCTTCTTCATCGCCCGGATGCGAAGGAAAAAGCCATGACGGACCTGCTCTCCATGACGCCGGAGGAGCTCTCCGCCTTCGTCAAGGGGCTGGGGCTGCCCGCCTTCCGCGCCAAACAGCTCCACGGATGGCTCCTGCGCGGCGAGGATTTCGCGGCCATGACAAACCTCCCGGAGCCTTTGCGCGCCGCGCTTTCCGAAAAGGCCGCCGCGCAGCCGGTGGCGATCCTTAAATCCATTCGCTCGAAGATCGACGAGACGGAAAAGCTCCTCTACCGCCTTTCGGATGGCAACATCATCGAGGGCGTCGTGATGCGCTACCGCCACGGCGACACGCTGTGCGTATCAACCCAGGTGGGCTGCCGGATGGGCTGCGCCTTCTGCGCGTCCACGCTGGGCGGCCTCGTGCGCAACCTCACCCCCGGCGAGCTGTTGGGGCAGATCGTACAGGTGGACAGGATGCTGCGCCCGGAGGGCCGCCGCGTGCACAACGTGGTCTTGATGGGCAGCGGCGAACCGCTGGACAACTACGAAAACGTGGTGAAATTCCTGCGCCTCGCCACCGACGAAAAGGGACTCAACCTGTCCGCGCGGGGCATCTCGCTCTCCACCTGCGGCCTGGTGCCGGGCATCCGCCGCCTCGCGGACGAGGGCATTCCGGTGACGCTCTCGGTCTCCCTCCATGCGCCGGACGACGAGACGCGCAAAATCCTGATGCCGGTGGCAAACGCCTACGCGATCGACGACATCCTCGCCGCCTGCCGGTACTACATCGAGAAGACCGGACGCAGGGTGATCTTCGAATACGCGCTGGCGGGAAACGTCAACTGCGACGTGCGCCACGCCGACCTCCTGGCACAGAAGCTGCGCGGCATGCAGTGCCACGTCAACCTGATCCCGCTCAATCACGTTCAGGAGAGCGCCCTTGAGCCGCCGCCCCCCGGCGCGGTGGAGGCGTTTCTTGCAAGACTGACCCTCCGGCACATCTCCGCCACCCGCCGGCGCGAGATGGGCGACGACATCGAAGGCGCCTGCGGCCAACTGCGCAGGCGCGTACTGGAAGAGGTGAATCCGTCGTGAAGGCCTATGCGGCAACGCACGTTGGCAGGGTACGCCCCACCAACGAAGACGCCTATTACCTCCCCGGAGACGGGGAGGCCTTTGCCGCGGTTGCCGACGGCATGGGCGGGCACCAGGCGGGCGAAGTGGCCAGCGCCATCGCCATCCGGGAATTCACCGGCGAGATCCGCGGCAAGACCCCTTCGGAGGATGTGCTCAAGGAGGCCGTGCGCCGCGCCAACGCCGCCATCTACGAAGAGGGAACCCGCGACCCGTCCAAGCGCGGCATGGGTACCACGCTGACGGCGCTGTGGTACGACACCGACAACGTGTATTTGACCCACGTGGGCGACAGCCGCGCCTACCTCTTGCGAAACCGCGCGCTGATGCAGCTTTCCAACGACCATTCGCTGGTGGGCGAGCTTCTGGCGCTGGGCGAAATCACGGCCGAGCAGGCGCTGAGCCACCCCCAGCGCAATTTCATCACCCGGGCGCTGGGCACCAGCCGCAAGACCGAGCCGGACATCCTGCACCTGGACTTTCAGCCCGGCGACGCGTGGCTTTTGTGCTCCGACGGCCTGACCAACCACCTGCGCACCGCCGAGATTGCGGAGGTGCTGCTGCGCGACATCTCCTGGCCGGACAAGCTGAAGGCGCTGATCGATACGGCGCTTGAGCGCGGCGGCCGCGACAACATCACCACCGTGGCCGTCACCAGGGAGGCGATCGTATGAACGAGCGCATCCTTTCCGGCCGGTACATCCTGAACGAAATCATCGGCACCGGCGGCATGGCGGTGGTCTACCGCGCCTGGGACCGGGCCGAGCTGCGCGAGGTCGCCGTCAAGGTGCTCCGCAGCGAATACTCCGAGGACGAGGAATTCATCCGCCGCTTCAACAACGAGGCGCGCGCCGCCGCGCAGATGTCCCACCCCAACATCGTGGGCATGTACGACGTGGGCCAGGACGGCGACAGCCGCTACATCGTCATGGAGTACGTCAAGGGGCGCACGCTGAAGGATGTCATCCGCCAGAGCGGGCGGCTGAAGCCCCAGCGCGCGGTGCAGATGGCGCTTCGCATCCTGGCGGCGATGGATCACGCCCACAAGAGCCACATCGTGCACCGGGACATCAAGCCCCAGAACATCCTGGTGGACGCCGAGGGCACCGTCAAGGTGGCGGACTTCGGCATCGCCCGCGCGATGAATTCCACCACCCAGACCTATACCGATTCCAACAACGTCATGGGCTCGGTGCACTACTTCTCGCCGGAGCAGGCCTCCGGCCAGATGGCGGACGAAAAGAGCGACCTGTACTCCGTCGGCGTGGTGCTGTACGAAATGGTCACAGGACAGGTGCCCTTCGACGGTGAGACGGCGGTTTCCGTCGCGCTCAAGCACGTGCAGGAGCCGCCCAAGAGCACCCGGCTGATCGAGCCGCAGGTCTCAAAGGGACTGGACGAGGTCATCCTGAAGTCGCTGGACAAGGAGGCCTCCCGCCGCTACCAGACCGCCGCCGACATGGCCGCCGATCTGAAGCGGGCCATCAAGAGCCCCAAGGGTGGCTTTGTCGCCACCCAGCCGGAGTCGGCCTCCCGGGCGGAGCGCCGCAAAAAGCGGCAGCAGACGACAAAGCGCCTGCGCAAATACGCGATCATTGCGGGCGCGGTCATCCTGCTCGCCGCCCTCGCCTACTACGGCGTAATGCTCTACAACAGCCTCTTCGCGCGGGTGCGCGTGCCCAACCTGGTCATGCTGGACCTAGAAACCGCCGTGGCGGATCTCAAGGAGCTGGGGCTCACCTACACCATCGACGAGCGCCACAACGACGAGGTCAGCATGGGCGTCGTCACCGCGCAGTACCCGGAGCCGGATACCGCCTCGATGCCGGGCGCCCGCGTGCAGCTGACCGTAAGCCTTGGCAAGGAAAAGCTGATGATGCCAAAGCTCCTCGAACTCACCCGCTCCGAGGCAGTGCACATCATCGAGGACAACGACCTGGTGCTGGGCGAGGTGAAGCTGGTCATCTCCCCGTCCCCGCCGGGCACCGTCGTGGAGCAGAGCCCCGCCGTCAACGAATGGGTGAAGCCGAGCGACGTGGTGAGCCTCACCATCAGCGGCGAAAGCGCGCCGATGCCGGAGCTGATCGGTTATACGCTGAATGAAGCCAAGTCGCTCCTGGTGGCCGCGGGCTTCGCGCTGGGCAATGTGACCGAAGCCGACAGCGAAGAGCCGGAGGGTTCCGTCATCGCCCAAAGCATTCAGCCGGAGGTGGCCTCGCTGCTCTCGACGCCGGTGGATCTCACCATCAGCCGCGTGACCGTGCCGGTCTACCGGGCGACGACTTCCATCACCATCGTGGTGCCCGCCGAGGGCGCGAAGGTCAACTGCACCGTAGAGGAATCAAGCGGCGAGCGCGAGGTGTACGGCGAGACCCTCGAAGGCGGCGAGCACACCATCAAGCTGACGCTGGAATCCCCGGAACCAGGCGCGCACACGGTGCGCGTATACATCAGCGGCGAACTCGCCGCGGAAAAGGATCTGATCTTCGAGTGACGGCACAAATGGAAGGCCTGGTCACAAAAGGCATTGGGGGCTTCTACACCGTTCTCTCGGAAGGCGGCACGAGCCACACGCTGCGCGCGCAGAGCAAGATCCGCCGCCAGAAGCTGAAGCCGATGGTGGGCGACCACATCCTCTTCCAGCCCGCCGCGGAGGGCGAGGAGGGCTGGATGGTCGCCATCCTACCCCGGAAGAACAGCCTCTTGCGCCCGCCGGTGTCGAACATCGACGTGGCGGTGCTGGTGGTCGCCGCAGCCTCCCCCGATCCGGACCTCCTGCTCCTCGACCGGATGCTGGTAGCCGCGCGGCAGGCGGGCATTTCGCCGGTGGTGGCGGTCAACAAGCGCGATCTTGCGCCGGAAAGGGCGGACGGGATCCTCGCCGCCTGCCGGAAGGCTGCGGACGGGGCATTCGCCGTCTGCGCCAGGAGCGGCGAGGGCATAGACGCGCTCCGGGACGCGCTTCAGGGCAGCGTACACGCGCTGGCCGGGCAGTCCGGCGCGGGCAAATCCACGCTGATCAACGCGCTCTACGGCTTTACGCTCGTCACCGGGCAGGTCTCCCGCATAGAGCGCGGGCGGCACACCACCCGGCATTCGGAGCTGATCGGCCTTCCCGGCGGCGGCATGGTGCTGGATACCCCCGGCTTCAGCCTGCTGGAGAGCGACCTGATCGAGCCGATCCATCTCAAGGATTACTACCCCGAATTCGCCCCCTTCGAGGGGGAATGCCGCTTCAGCCCCTGCGCCCACGCGTCGGAACCCGGCTGCGCGGTGCGTGACGCGGTCAAACGCGGGGAGATTGACGCTGGCCGGCACGAGCGCTACCGGCAGCTGTTTGAAGAAATGACGAAAAGGTGGAAAGAACGCTATGATTAAGGTTGCCGCTTCCATTCTGGCCGCAGATTTTTTAAAGCTGGGTGAGGAGATTGACCGCGCCGCGGACGCAGGCGCCGAATGGCTGCACTTTGATGTGATGGACGGCATGTTCGTGCCCAACATCTCCTTCGGGCCGACCGTGCTCGAGGCCGCCGTCCGCAGCGGCCGCCTGCCCTGCGATGTGCACCTGATGATCGAATCCCCGGAGCGCTACATTGAAACTTTCGCCCGGGCCGGGGCCAGGGTCATCACCGTCCACGCCGAAGCCACCCATCACTTAAACCGTGCGCTCCACCAGATCCGCGAGTGCGGCTGCCTCGCGGGGGTTTCGATGAATCCCGCCACCCCGCCGGACGTCCTTCGCTACCTGCTGGGCGATTTCGACCTGGCGCTGGTCATGACGGTAAACCCCGGCTTCGGCGGGCAGAAGCTGATCCCGGCCGCCGCGGCCAAAGTGGGCGAAATCAACCGGATGCTCACCGAGGCGGGCGTCACCGCCGAAATCGAGGTGGACGGCGGCGTGGATCTGGCGACCGCGCCCAAGCTCGTCCGCCAGGGCGCGACGGTGCTGGTGGCAGGCTCCGCGTTGTTCGGCTCGCCGAACGCGGCGGAATTCGTGGAAAACCTCAAAAAGCTGGGTCAGGCGCAGGTGTAACCGCCGAACCTGACACATAAAACTGACCGGGCGGGGATGATCGTCCCCGCCCGGTCACGGTTTCCAAATTTCTATCCCATCGCCAGCTGCGGCAGAAGCAGGTTGTTGAAGGAGAACTTCTCCTCCATGGTGGTCTTGAGCGTCGCCATGTACTGGCCCAGCTGGGAGAGCGCGTTGTCGGTACTCTGCCCCTTCACCACCAGCTTTTCAATGTCGTCCAGCGCCAGGTTGATCTGCCGGTAGAGGTTTTCGTCCACAATCGAAGCGCTTTGCCCGTACTGGCTTACCAGTACCTCGTTGAAGGAGTTCGCGGCGTACAGATACTGCCGCATGCCGGGCACCACCTCGCCCGCGAGATCGACGCTCGGCAGGCTGGCCTGATCGAACGTCCTCAGCGCCATATTGAGGTCGGTCTGGATGTGCCCGGCCATCAGGTTGTAGCCGGCCTCCAGGCGTTTTGCGCGCTGGGTCAGCAGAATACTGACCACCGAAAGCGCGATGGCAAGCGCAGCGAACACCGCGACGGTCGCATACACCGGATACAGCGTTGACCGGTGCGCGGTGGCGCGGGGGCGCTTCAAGCGAAAAAACCGCATAACTCAATTCCCTTCTGTATACATTGGGTCGGCTGCATATCCACACATTCGGGAGATATTTGTAAATATTCTACATATTATAGAAATATTCCTGCCACCGTTTTAAACATCATGCAAAATATACTATACACCATGCACGCATATGCATCTCGGGTGCATATTTTCGTCAAAGTGCACAATAAGCCCAGAAAATGGAAATTAAGCGGGATTGCGGCGAAAACGAGCTTCCGGCAGGAATTTGGGCGCACGGTGAAGAATCAGATCAGAGCATGGAAAGGGGGCTAAAATATGCGATTTGATCTATTGCACCCGGCGGATCAGCTGGTGATGTTGATGGAGCGCATCTACCACTACGGAATGACGACCACCTCCGGCGGCAATCTGTCCATCCGGGACGACAACGGGGACATCTGGATCACCCCGTCCGGCATCGACAAGGCCAGCCTGACCAGAAACGATATCATCCAAGTCAAGCCCGACGGCGCGCTGATCGGCCCGCACAAGCCCTCGGTGGAGCTGCCCTTTCACCGGGAGATTTACCGCGTGCGCCCGGATCTCAAGGGCATCGTCCACGCGCACCCGCCGACGCTGGTGGCCTTTTCGCTGGCTCGGAAAATTCCAAACGTCCGCCTGGTGCCCAACGCGGCGCTGGTGTGCGGCGAAGTGGGCATGGCGAAGTACGACGTGCCCGGCAGCGAGCAGCTTGGCCGGAACATCGCGCTGGAGTTCGAAAAGGGGCACAACACGGTGCTGCTTGAAAACCACGGCGTGGTCTGCGGCGGCCGGGACGTGTTCCGCGCCTTCATGGCATTTGAGACGCTGGACTTCTGCGGCCGGCTCGAAATCGACGCCAACAAGCTGGGCACGCCCCGGACGCTGACCGATGCCGAAATTCAGCTTGACAGCTCCAAATCGCACCCGCCGCTGGACGCCTTCGTACCCGGCATCTTCTCTAGTGAGGAGCGCGCCGCCCGCCGCGACATGTGCAAGCTGATTCACCGCGCCTACGACCAGAAGCTGTTCACCAGCACCCAGGGCACGTTCTCCCAGCGCCTCACGGACGGCTCGTTCCTAATCACACCTTACATGAAGGACCGGAAGTATCTGGACATCGAGGACCTGGTGCGCATCAAGGGCGGCATGTGCGAGACGGGCAAGACGCCCAGCCGGTCGGCGCTGCTCCATGAGCGCATCTACGCGCTTCACCCGGAGATCGGCTCGGTCATCATCGCCCATCCGCCGGCCATCATGGCCTTCGCGGTGACCGAGGTACCCTTCGATTCCCGCCTGATCCCGGAGAGCTACATCATGCTGCGCAGCGTCCCGAGGCTCCCCTACGCCTCCAGCACGCTGGATGTGGAGGGCACGGCCCGTGCCTTCTCGCATACGTCGCCGGTCATCATCGTGGACAACCAGTGCGCCATCGTGTCCGGCGCGTCGCTCCTCAACGCATTCGACCGGCTGGAGGTCCTTGAATACAGCGCCGCCGCGGTCATCGCGTCGAAGGATCTGGGCGGCGTGGTGCCCATCAGTCCCGAGGAAGTCGAAGCCATCGAGGTGGCGTTCAATTTGAAATAATGCTCGTTGTATGACGAAGCGCCCCGCCGTTTTGGCCGGCGCGTAAAAGCATAAAAAAACCAGCGGGTTTTTTTTTTCGAAAGG
>JAEYPB010000032.1 GCA_023411175.1 Bacillota bacterium
ACGGAGTCCCGGGTGATGCCGGAGAGAATCGAGCCGTTGAGCATCGGCGTGACGACCTTGCCGTCGATCACGAACATCATGTTCATGGAGCCGACTTCCTCCACGTACTTCTGCTCAATGCCATCCAGCCACAGTACCTGAGCGTAGCCCTTTTCCTTGGCCACGTCGCCCGCTTTGAGAGAGGCCGCGTAGTTGCCGCCGGTCTTGGCGAAGCCCACGCCGCCGCGCACCGCGCGCACGTACTTGTCTTCCACGTAGATGCCCACCGGCGCGAGGCCGCTGGCGTAGTACGCGCCCACCGGCGACAGGATGATGAAGAACTTGTAGTTGTGGCCGCTGCGCACGCCGACGAACGGGTCGGTGGCGATGATCGTCGGACGGATGTAGAGCGAGGTGCCGGGCAGCGACGGCGTCCACTCCTTGTCGGCCTCGACCAGCTTCATCAGGCCCGCCATCGCGACCTCCACGTCAAACGCGGGGATGGCCATGCGCTCGGCGGACACGTTCATACGGCGGAAGTTGTCGCGGGGGCGGAACAGCTGGAAGCCGCCCTCGGTGCGATACATCTTCAGACCCTCGAAGATGGTCTGGCTGTAGTGCAGCACCATCGCCGCCGGGGAGAGTTCAAAGTAGTGGAAGGGCGTGACGCGCGGGTCGTGCCAGCCTTTCTCCACCGAGTAGTCCATTTCGAACATGTAATCGGTGAAAATCTGGCCGAAGCCCAGTTTGGTTTCGTCGGCGGGTTTGGCCTTGAGCGATTCGGCCGGCACAAAGCGGATTTCCATGATTAGCCCCTCCATTCGCGAATGTTTATCGATCAGTATACACCCGGGAGATTACGGATGCAAGGTTTTTCGCGCCTGCATCCGCCGGAATATGCGGGAAATCAGCATATTTACGCCGAAATAGCAGGGAATTGCCGCAAGGACGGCGGGGATGAGCATGCGACCGGCGCTCGCGGAGAGCGGCGCGAGCTCGAAGAAGCGCGGGAAACCCAGGAGCGCCGTGACAAGCGACACAACAGACAGCGCGAACACCAGCGCGCGCTTCCAGTTGAGGGGCCAGCAGGCGCTCAGGAGCACCATCAGCCCCACGGCGGAGAGGTATATAGAGGCCAGCGTACCGGTCTCGGCGGCGGACAGGCCGCGGGACGCGCCCACAAACGACAGTATCCACGCGCCCAGCGCGATGACGAGGCCGCCGGGCAGCGCCCGAGACAGAACATATGGCATGAAGCGGCCCTCTACCCGCGCGCGGTTGGGCTCCAGCGCCAAGAGGAACGAAGGGACGCCCACCGCCAGCGTGGAGAATAGCGTCAGTTGGATCGGCACGAAGGGGTATCCCGCGCCCGTAACGAGGGACAGTAATGCCAGAAGAAACGAGAACACCGTCTTGTTCAGAAACAGCGATGCCGAGCGGCGGATGTTGTTGATAACGCGCCGCCCCTCCATCACCACCTCGGGCATTGAGGCGAAGTTGCAGTCGAGCAGCACGAGGTTCGCCACCTGCCGCGCCGCGTCGCTGCCGGAGGCCATCGCGACGGAGCAGTCCGCCGCCTTCAGCGCCGGGATGTCGTTGACGCCGTCACCGGTCATCGCGATGGTATGCCCCTGGGCCTTCAGCGCTTCGACCAGTTCCTTTTTCTGCCGGGGCGTCACCCGGCCGAAGACCTGATACCGCGCCGCCGCGTTTTTGACGTCCTCCGGGGTTTTCAGCGTCGTCGCGTCCACGAAGCGCTCGGCGCCCCGTACGCCAGCGCGGGCGGCGATGGCCGAGACCGTCGCCGCGTCGTCGCCGGAGATCACCTTGATCTCGACGCCCTCGCGCTCAAAGAATGCGAGCGTGTCCGGCGCTTCCGGGCGGATCTCATCGGTCAGCAGCACGAGGGCCAGGGGCTTTAGCCCCTCTGGCAGGCAGTCACCGTTCAGGGGACGGGGCGATTTCGCCACAACGAGCACCCGCATGGCGCAGGAGGCGAGCGACTCGACCCTGCGCCGGAAGCCCTCGTCCGCGCCGGGCAGCACGAACTGGGGTGCGCCCAGCACGACGGCCTCGCCGTCCACCTCCGCGCCCGACCACTTGCGCGCCGATGAGAAGGGCACCACGGCGCCGGATTTCGCGGCGGGGTCGGCGGGGAAGCGGGGGAGGAGCGCCTTTGTCGTGGCGTCCGAACCGTCCACCGCGCGCAGCATCGCGCCCAGCAGCCGGCCGCAATTGGCCTCGTCGCCGGACAGGATTTCCAGGCGCTCGAAGGCCATGTTGCCGGAGGTGATGGTGCCGGTCTTGTCGAGGCACAACACGTCCACGCGGGCGAGGTCCTCCATCGAATAGAGGGATTGCACGAGCGTACTTCGACGGGAGAGCCGCACGACGCCCACCGCCAGCGCCACGCTGGTCAGGAGGATCAGCCCTTCCGGGATCATGCCGATCATCGCGGCGACGGAGGAGACCACGCTGTCCCGAAGCGGCGCGCCGCCCAGGTAACGCTGAAAGAACAGGATCAGCCCCAGCGGCACGATGACAAAGCTCAATCCCCGGATCAGCGCGTTCAAGGAGCGCATCAATTCGGACTTGGGCGGCGCGATCTTCTTCGCTTCCTGCTCGACGGATGCCGCGTAGGTATGGTTGCCGACGCGCTCCACCTGGGCGACGCACTTTCCCGAAACCACGAAGCTGCCAGAGAGCAGAAGGTCGCTTGCGTGCTTTCTGACCGGAAGGCTTTCACCCGTCAAAAGCGACTCGTCCATTTCGACGTAGCCGTCCCTCAGCGCCGCATCCACCGGAACCTGGTTGCCGGTTTCAAACAGGATCAGGTCGTCCGTAACGATGTGGTCCAGCGGGATCGCGGTTACGTGCCCGTTGCGGATGACTTTGGCCTCCGGCGCAATCACCAGCTTCAGCTTTTCCACCGCGCGCATGGCCCGGATGGCCTGAAACGTGCCGATAATGGCATTTGAGACGACGACGCCCATGAACAGCGCGTTTCGGAACGAGCCGACTGATATTACGGCCACGGCCAGCGCCAGGTTCAGAAGGTTGAACAGCGTCAGAAGGTTCTCGCGAAGGATCGAAGCCACCGACTTGCCCGGCTTCTCGGGCTCGCAGTTCACGAGCCCCGCGCGCGCGCGGCTCTGAACCTCCGCGTCGGTCAGGCCGGTCTCAAGGGGTGTCGGGGTTTTCGTTATGTCTCCCATGCTCTGTACATCTCCTCAAACCGGATCGGCGCGACGCGGCCGTCCGTGGCGGCGATGATGTCCGCCAAAAACGCTTCCTCGTCCTGGCACTTGACGACCAGCGTCACGGTCACCACGTCGGCAAAGCTCTTGTCCTCGACCACCACCGGCTGGCTCTTTAAGTGGTGCTCCACCCGCCCGAGGAGCGGGTAGTCCACGTCCATCGCGTAGCGGGCGGTGGGGTACATGGCGCCGATGCCCGCCGCGTCCAGCGCCACCTGTGACCCCTGTGCGTAGGCGCGCACGAGACCTCCGGCCCCGAGCAGGACGCCGCCGAAGTAGCGGGTGACCACCACGCAGCAATCGGTCACGCCCTTGGCGCGCATGACCTCGAGTACGGGCATGCCCGCGGTGCCGGAGGGTTCGCCGTCGTCGCTGAAGCGCATCACGCCCATGTTGGCCCCCAGGATATAGGCGTAGACGTTGTGGTTGGCCTCCCGGTGCTTCGCGCGGATTTCAGCGAGGAAGGCCAGCGCCTCCTCTTCCGTGGCGGCGGGGGCGGCATGACCGATGAAGCGCGACCGGCTGACGAGAAACTCGTCAGCGGCGCGCTTCAGAAGGGTTTTATAGGGCGTCATCATTTGGAGAGAAACACGCGGTGGTAGCTCTTCTTGCCCCGGCGGAGGAGGAGCCCGTTTTCCAGCTGCTCCACCGTGGCGCGGGCGTCCGCGTCGGTCACCTTTTCGTTTTCGACGTACAGGCCGCCGCCTTCGATGGCCTTGCGCGCCTCGCCCTTGGACTTGGTCAGCCCCGTCAGCGCGCACAGCGCCACGAGGCGGGTATCCTCGTTAAACTGCTCCAGGGTGATGTGGGTCGTCGGGATGCTGGCGGCGTCGCCGCCGCCGCCGAAGAGCGCCTCGGCGGCCTCGCGGGCCTTCTGGGCCTCGGCCTCGCCGTGGATCAGCTTCGTGACCTCGAAGGCCAGCACGCGCTTGGCCTCGTTGATGCCGGAGCCCTCGAGGGACGCGAGCCGCCTGACTTCGTCCATCGGCAGGAACGTGAGCAGCGACAGGCACTTTTCCACGTCCTGATCGTCCACGTTGCGGAAGTACTGGTAGAAGTCGTAGGGGCTGGTGCGGTTCGGGTCGAGCCACAGCGCGCCCTTCTCGGTCTTGCCCATCTTGCGGCCGTCGTGGGTCAGAAGGAGCTTGAAGGTCAGCGCGAAAGCGGGCTTGCCCTCCTTGCGGCGGATCAGGTCCGCGCCGGAGAGGATGTTGCTCCACTGGTCGTCGCCGCCGGTCTGCATGACGCAGTTGTGGCGGTGGAACAGCTCCAGAAAGTCGTAGCTCTGCATCAGCATGTAGTTGAACTCGAGGAACGTCAGCCCCTTTTCGAGGCGCTGCTTGTAGCACTCGGCGGTCAGCATCCGGTTGACAGAGAACAGCGCGCCCACGTCGCGAAGGAAGTCCACGTATTTGAGCTCCCGCAGCCAATCCGCGTTGTTGGTGAGAATGGCGCAGTTGGGCTTGGCGGGGTCGAAGTCGAGAAACCGCGCCATCTGCTTTTTGACCGCCAGAACGTTGCCGTCGATGTCATCGACGGTCAGCATCCGGCGCATGTCGGTCTTGCCCGACGGGTCGCCCACCATCGCGGTGCCGCCGCCCATCAGTGCGATGGGCCGGTGGCCCGCCTTCTGCAGGTGGCTCATGGCCATGATCGGGATGTAGTGGCCGATATGCAGGCTGTCGGCGGTGGGGTCAAAGCCGGTGTAGAAGGTGATGGTCTCACCCGACTGGAACAGCTTTTCCAGTTCTTCTTCAAAGGTGATCTGCGCGACGAAACCGCGTTCGCGCAGGATGTCAAGACCAGATTTCATTTGGAACCCTCCGTTTTTAGTGATTCAAGCGTCTCCAGGATGACCGGGGTCAGGCGCGCCATACCCTCCGCCACGTCCTCAGACTTCCCGCTTGAGAAGTTGAGGCGAAGGGTGTTCAGGCGGCCGCCGTCAAAGTAGAAATGGGTGCCGGGCACGAAGGCGACATTCTTCTCGATCGCCATTTTGAGCATCTGTAGCGCGTCCGCGCCCTCCGGCAGCTGCGCCCAGACGAACAGGCCGCCCTCCGGCCGGGTGTGGGTGACCGACGGCGGGAGTTTGCCCAGCCCGTCCAGCATCACATGCAGCCGCGCCTTGTAGTCGGCGCAGATGCGCTCAAGGTGCTTTGGCATCCGGCCGCTGCGCAGGTACCCGTCCACGATGGCCTGGTTGAGAAGCGGGGAGTGCACGTCCGTCGCCTGCTTGCCGATGACCATCTTCTTCATAAGTTCGTCGTTGTCCACCACCGCGTAGCCCACCCGGAGGCCCGGCGCGATCACCTTCGAGAAGCTGCCCAGGTACACCACCCAGCCCGATTCGTCAAAGGACTTGATGGACGGGAGCGGCTCACCGGTGAAGCGCACGTCGCGGTAGGGGTCGTCCTCGGCCAGCACCACGCCGTACTTCGCGGCGAGGAGCGCAAGCTGTTTACGCCGCTCGAGGGCCAGCGTCCTTCCGGTGGGGTTCTGGAAGGTGGGGATGACATACATCAGCTTCGGGCGATATCGCCTGATCGCCTCCTCCGCCGCCTCGACGATCACGCCGTTCTCGTCGGTTTCGAGCGCTTTCAGGTCCGCCCGGTAGGTGCGCAGCGTGTGCAGCGCGCCGAGAAACGTGGGGGATTCTACAAGCACCGGGTCGCCCGGGTTCAGAAGCGCCTTTGCCAGGAGGTCCATCGCCTGCTGGGAGCCCTGGGTCGGGAGCACCCGATCGGGCCGCGCCGAGACACCCGCGCCTTTGACGTATTCCGCGATGCTCTCGCGCAGCGGCGCGAAGCCCTCCGTCGCGCCGTACTGCAAAATCGTCCAGCCGTGCTTTTCGAGCGCCTCACGGCCGATTTCTGAAATGACCTCCGGCTCCAGCGCGCTTGCGGCGGGATTGCCGCCGGCGAAGGAGATCATGCCCGGCTTTGCGAGCAGGTGGAAGATTTCGCGGATCGCGCTGCCGCTGAGGCCGCGCATCTGGCTGGCCAGCATATCCTGGGTGAACTGCATGAGATTTCCCTCCCGATGATAAAAACAGCCGCCCGCCCCTCGATGGGGAAGGCGGCGATGCCGCGGTACCACTTCCGTTTACCGCCGGATGGCGGCCTCTGGGCGCTTTCACGGGCGCTGGCCGGAACAGGCTACAGCCTCCCCGTGGAGGGTTCACCCGTTCCGCTCCGGGATGTATTCGGCGCAGGCCGCGCGCCCCCTTCCACCAGCCGGGGGCTCTCTTGGGCGCGGGATCGGCGCGTACTTGTTCCCATCATCGCGTTTTCATGAATATAGCATCCTTTCGCCCTTTTGTCAACCGCGGGCGAAGGTTTTACAGCGCGCAGAGGACTTCGCGAAATCCTGTCAGGGCGTCCGCTGCACCAGCGTGAAGGTGGACTTCGCGGGCCACATCATGACCGACTGCCGGATGCGGTACTTTTGCAGCTCTTTGTTGGCGAGGATGCGGGGCCTCGCGTAGCGGTACATCTCGTACAGCGAGACGATCCTGTTGCCGTTTCCGTCGGCGTACAGCTTTCCCTGCTCCCAGTTTGCCGCCTGCACGCCCGCGCCCCTTGTGAGGTAATAGGTGAACAGCGAAGCGCCCCCGTAGGCGGCTCCATCCATGATGTAGGATTCCTCGGCCGCGGCGCAGGAGGTCAGGATCCTGTACTTGCCCTGGGCGGTGGTGGACTCGGCAAGGCTGGTCTTGGAGGAGACGGAGGGGCTTGACCCGCCCTTTGAAAACGCCGACACCACGCGCCGGTTGACCGCGTCCGGGTTCACGCTGGACGGGGCAGGAGATGCGGACTTGCTCCGGATAAAACGGCCGGAATAGCAGCTGTCAAGGACGACCACCACGTAGCCGGGAATTCTGTCCAGGTACTGGCGCACCTCGTCCACCGAGATGTTGACGTAGTCGGTGCCCACCAGCGAGCCATCCACGTCCCCGTGGCCGGAGTAATAGAAGTAGGTCACGTCGTCCGCGTCCGCGCCCCAGGAGGCCATGTTGTTCAGCTCGGTGCGGAGACCTTCGGCGGTAAGGTCGTTTTTGAGGGTCACCTCCACGCCCTTGCCCCCGCCGAAATTGCTGTTGACCAGCATGCTGTTGACCAGCCCGGCGTCGGTGTAGGGGCCGACGAGGCGACCGGCCGCGTAGTTTTCCTGCCCGATCACCAGCGCGCGGAAGGTGGTCGTGTAGTAGCCAACGCGCATGGTGCACCGCGCCCTGACGGCGCCGGCGCGGGTTTTCGCGGTGATGACCGCCGTGCCGTAACTTCTGCCGGTCACGACGCCGCCGGAGACCGTGGCGACGGCCGTGTTGCTGGAAGACCAGTAAAGGCGCTTGTCGGTGGCGTCGGCGGGTGTGACGGTGGCGACGAGGGGAGCCGTCGCCCAGCGGTTGACCGTAAGCTCCGTCGCGCTGAGCGAAAGCGCGGTGGGCATGACCGGCCGGACCACCACGGTGCAGTAGGCTTTCTTTTTCGTTCCATCGGCGGCGCGGCACATGATCAGCGTGGTGCCGGGCTTGAGCGGGGTGACGTAGCCGGTCAGCCGGTCGACGGAGGCGACGCTGGGCCGACTGCTGCCCCAGGTGACGGCGGGGTTGTCCGCATTCTTTGGAGTGGGTGCATAGCCCAACTGGTAGCCGCTGCGGCCCGCCTTCAGGACGATCCTGCTCCTGGACAGCGTGAGTTTGCGGACGGGCAGCGCGCCGACGGTGACGGTGCAGTAGGTGCGCGCGGAGCCCACTTTGGCGCGAATGACGGCGCTGCCCCGTCTGAGGGCGGTCAGGCGGCCGCTTTGATCCACCATGACCACGCCGGGCCGGGAGCTCGCCCACACCACCGTGGGCGGCGCGGAGCCATCGCTGGTCTTGACGGCGGCGCTTAAGGTATAGGTGCTGTTGCGCCCGGCCACGAGGCCCATCGAGATGGAAGCGCGCATCGAAACCCGCACCCGCGGCGCATCGTAGGCCAGCGCCACGTGCGCGGGTACGAGTGTGAGCGCAATCGCGAGGGCGGAGACGAGCGCGAGGAGCCGCGCACGCAGGGAACGGCCAGTCGCAGGAGCGAGCATTTTTCGAATTGCCTCCTGATTTCACTGCCCCACGGAGTAGTTGGGGGCCTCCTTGGTGATCGAGATGTCGTGGGGGTGGCTTTCGATGAGGCCGGCGCTGGTGATGCGGATGAACTCGGCCTCTTTGCGCAGCGTCTGAATGTCCTTGGTGCCGCAGTAGCCCATGCCGCTCCTCAGGCCGCCCATCAGCTGGAACACGGTTTCGGACAGCACGCCCTTGTAGGGCACGCGGCCTTCGACGCCCTCGGGCACCAGTTTCTTGGCGTCTTCCTGGAAGTAGCGGTCCTTGCTGCCCTCGGCCATCGCGCCCAGCGAGCCCATGCCTCGATACACCTTGTAGGAACGGCCCTGGTAGATCTCGATGGCGCCGGGGCTTTCGTCGGTGCCCGCGAAGAGGCTGCCGATCATGACCGCCGACGCACCCGCCGCGATGGCCTTGACCACGTCGCCGGAGTACTTCACGCCGCCGTCGGCGATGATGGACTTGCCCAGCTTGTCCGCGGCCTCCGCGCAGTCGGAGATGGCGGTGATCTGCGGCACGCCGATGCCCGCCACCACCCGGGTGGTGCAGATGGAGCCGGGGCCGATGCCCACCTTGACGACATCCGCGCCCGCGCGGATCAGGTCCTGGGTGGCCTGGGCGGTGGCGACGTTGCCGGCGATGATGCGAAGCGCGGGGTAGAGGTCTCGGATCTTCGAGACCATCGCCAATACACCCGCCGAGTGGCCGTGGGCGGTGTCCAACGCGATGGCGTCCACGTGGGCGTCTACCAGCGCCTTGACGCGGTCCAACGTATCATGGGCGACGCCAACCGCCGCCGCGCAGAGCAGCCTTCCGTCCTTGTCCTTGGCGGAGAAGGGGTATTTGACCGCCTTTTGGATGTCCTTGATGGTAATGAGGCCCCGGAGGTTGTAGTTTTCGTCCACCAGCGGCAACTTTTCCACCTTGTGCTTGGCGAGGATGCGCTTGGCCTCCTCGAGGGTCGTGCCCACCGGCGCGGTGATCAGATTTTCGCTGGTCATGTAGGTGGAGACCGGCACGTTGAACTCTGTGACGAAGCGCAGGTCCCGGTTGGTCAGGATGCCCACCAGCTTGCCGTTTTTCGTGATGGGCACGCCGGAAATGCGGTAGCGCTCCATCAGTTTCAGCGCGTCGCTGGTCAGGTCGTCGGGTTCCAAAAAGAACGGATCATTGATGACGCCGTTCTCGCTTCGCTTTACCTTGTCCACCTGCATTGCCTGCTCCTGAATGGACATGTTTTTGTGAATGACGCCCAGTCCGCCCTCCCGCGCCATGGCGATGGCGAGCCGCGCGTCGGTGACGGTGTCCATCGCGGCGGAGAGCAGCGGAATGCTGAGATTTAGCCCCTCGCACAGCGAAACCGACAGATCGACATCCTTGGGGAGCACCGAACTCTTTCGCGGCACCAGCAGAACATCGTCAAAGGTCAGGCCTTCCCGAATCGTACCGAGCATGGATGGACCCTCCCGTTCTATATTTCGGCAAGTATAGCAAGCCTTTTGGCGGCTTGTCAACCAGTGTTTGTGGAAGAAATGGGTTCTTCTTGGGCGGCGGGCGCGGTGGTCCGCACCGGGGAGACGGCGCGCGGCTCGAGCAGGACGGTCAGCACCCAGAACAGGGCGGCGCAAAGGAGCGCCGCGACGATGAGAAACACCGTGCCCGTCACATGGGCGGCCGAGGCCTTTCGGCCGGTCTGCCCCTGGGCGTCCCGCTCGAAGGAGCGAAGCATCGCACCGCAGGCGGGCGCGTCGACGCAGGGAATAGCGAGCAGCTTATCGCTGAGCGACTCCATCCGCGCCTCCGTTTCCCGGCGGCCGAGCTTTGACGCGCGCATGAGCCTGGACAGAAGCCGCCGCTGCGCCTCGCGGACGCCGGGGGCGCTGAGGGACAGCGCCTGCGCCGCTTCGCCGGCTTTCAGCCCGCAGCCGTAGAGGAGTAGCATCAGGCGCTGCGTCCGGATCGATTCCCGCTCCAGCCTGCCAAGGAGCACACTCTCCGCAGGCGAAAGGTCCGCGCCGGAGGGCAGCGTCCAGTCCACCTCAAACCCACCCACGGCCCGAATGCGCTTAAGTTCCGTCAGCGCCACGGCCCGGAGCGCGTAGGCGACGCCCTCCTGAAAGCTCATGCGCTCGCGCCATTCGCCCCGGCGCAGGTACGCCGCAAGCAGGGCGCTTCGAAGCACGTATTCGGCGAGCTCCAGGTTCCCGGTCAGCGCGTAGGCGCACTGAAACAGTTCGTCATACGCCGGGCGGACGCGCTCGATGAAGCCGCGTGGGTCGTCGATGGATCGCTTCATTGCGGCCATTCTCCGGCGATGCCGTCAAACACCGGCTTCATGCGGTCGTAGATGCCGCTGAAGATGCCGTAGACCTTCTTGTACTTGTCAGCCCAGGCGGGGTTCGGGGCGTGCTGAGAGCGGGCGCGCACGATGCCCGCGGCTTCCTCGTAGTCCCGGAAGATGCCGATGCCCACGCCGGCGGTCATCGCCGCGCCCAGGCTGGTGCCCTCGCCGGGCGCGTAGTGGACGCTGGTGGGGATGTTGAACACGCTGGCGAAGATGTCCGGCCAGAGGCCGCTCCCCGCGCCGCCGCCGGTCAGGATCATCGAATCCAGCGGGGCGCCGTTTTCGGCCATGATCCGCGCGACGGTGTTGAGGGACAGCGCCACGCCCTCGTAGACGGCCCGCGCCACGTGACGCTGGTCGTGGTAGAGGGAAAAGCCGACGAGGCAGCCCTTGGTGTTGGGGTCCCAGTAGGGGGTACGCTCGCCCATCAGCGTGTTCAGGAACATCACGCCTTCCGCGCCCGGCTCCACCTGCCGCGCCATGTTCTCGATGCGCGAATGGTCCGCCCCGGTGAGCTTCCTGCCGTCGCTTAAAAGGTTGCCCATCGCCCAGTCATAGGCCGAGGCGGCTGTCTGCACCACGCCCAGCGAGTGGTTGATCTCGCCGTCCATGTCCAGGTAGTTGAAGATGCGCTGCTTTTCATCCAGCAGCGGTTCCGGCGTCAACTGCGAGACCCACGCGCTCGAGCCGATGCAGCAGTAGCCCGCGCCGGGCTTGTAAAGCCCCGCGCCGCGGCCGGCGCAGGCGCCGTCGCCGCCGCCGATGGAGACGGGGGTGCCCGGGAGCAGGCCCGTCAGCTTCGCCATCTCGCGGGTGACGCGGCCAGAGGTGTCCGAACCCTTCAGGATCTGGGGCATATTGCCGGGGTCGAGCTTAAGGTCGGTGAGCAGCTCCTCCGCCCAGCGCTTTTTGCCAAGGTCCAGCGCGATGGTCAGCGAGGCGTCGGAGTAATCGGTATAGCCAACCCGGCCGGTCAGCCGAGCGTACAGGTAGTCCTTGGTGTTGAGCCACCAGCGGGTGCGGCGGTAGACGTCCGGCAGATGCCTGCGCATCCACAGTATTTTCGGCAGCGTGAAATGATGGTCCAGCCGGTTGCCGGTCATGCGGTAGAAATCGTCGCGGGAGATGACCTTTTCAATTTCGAAAACCTCGCGCCAGGCTCGGGAATCCGAGTGGATGATGCTGGGGTAGAGCACGCGGCCGTCCTCCGACGTGGCGATGCAGCCGTTCATCGTGCCGGACAGCCCGACGCAGGCGATGTCCGCGGGGCTGACCTGAGTCAAGAGCTCACGAACCCCCTCGATGATGGACTGGAACAGCACGTCCGGGTCCTGCTCGGCCCAGTTGGGCTTCGGATAGGAGGTGCCGTATTCCTTTTTGGCGACGCACAGCGCCACGCCCTTGGGATCGAACACGGAGCACTTGCTGCCGGTCGTGCCCGCATCGCAGGTCAGGATCAGATTCTTCGCCATGTTGTGCCTCCGGTTATTTTTTCTTTCGCCTGGTGCGCGACGGGCCGTTGCGCTTGTTCAGTTCCTCGGCGGCCGCCGCGCCCACCAATGAAAGGAGCGCCGCCGTAAGGGGCATCCCCGCCGAAAGCGGCGGCAATCCCGCGACCAGCCAGTGGACGAGGGTTTGAAGGATGGGCGGAAGCCAGAATGCGGCGAAGGCGACCACGCCCCGCCGAACCATGTAAAAAGCGGTCAGCGCGCCTGAAAGCGGCACCACGAACCACATCATCACAGCGTAAGGAAGCCCAGCCAAAACATCGGCCGGGAGAAGAAAAACCGCCGCCGCCGTGAGGGCGGACGCCGCCAGCGCCTGCACCGCCACAAGCCGGGGCCATCTGGGAAAGTTCATCGGCTGCTCCGGACGTGAAGTTTTTCTTATTATAGCATTTTTTGACGAACCTTATCAAGCGCGGCGGCCACGAGGGTCGGAACTTTTCTTGTCGAAGCCGCGTCAAAAATTTTGTTCACACCGCGCAACGCCTGAGGCGCGTATTGCATTGAAAAATATATATTAATGAGACGAGGGGAAGCGTCATGGACTACAAGGGCTTGGGTCTGAGAATCCGAAAGCGGCGCAAGGCGATGCGCCTGACGCAGGAAGAACTGGCAAAAAAATTAGGCCTTTCGCTCTCGTTTCTGGGGCATATAGAGCGAGGCACGCGCAAGGCCAGCGTTGAAACGCTGGTGGCGATCGCGAACGAGCTGAGTATGTCGGTGGATTTCATGCTGCAGGATTCGCTGCACGAGAGCGTGCTTCAAAAGACCCCGGCCAGCGGCCGTCAGAGGATTGTTCTGGAGGAGCTTAAAAAGATCATCTCGACCAACCTGGAGGACTGGGATGCCTGATTCCCCGACTCCGGGCGCGTGCCGCTTGCCCGGCGTGCCATAGGCTTTCAAAAATGCCGCCTTTTGAGGGGGAAATGCATAAACGATGGCTTTGCGGCCGTCAAGAGTATGGCATAATAACCGGCGTGCGCATTCTTGCGCACGCCGGTTGACATTTGGTGATCACGCGAGGGGAATGGGTTCGAACAACTCTCTTCCGGTGCCGAGCCTCCAGCATTCGGTGAAGCCCGCGTCCAGAAGAAGCTGAACGGCAAGGTCGAAGGCGCAGTCGATGTGGGCCGCGTCATGGCAATCGCCGCTGACGATCGCGCGGCCACCCGCCGCCCGCCAGGCGCGAAGGAGCAGCGGGGAAGGGTAGGGATCTTCCCGCCAGCCGCGGGCGATCGCGCCGGTGTTGACTTCAAGCAGCGCGCCCGTCTTCGCCGCGCGCGAGAGGGCCTCCAGCGCAGGGCCGGTGTAGCGGGGGTCGGATTCGTCGAAAAAGCCGAACCGGGCGTTCATCTTCTTGACCAGGTCGAAGTGACCGATGATCTCCGGACGGAAGGATTCCACGTAATCCGCGAGGTTTTGAAAGTAAGCCGCGGTCATGCGGTAGGGATCGCCGCCGAAGCCTTCCGCAATGAGGGCGCGCAGGTTTTCCTCCGTGCTGTCCACCGCGATGGAACCGCCGCACGCGCCCAGGTAGTGAGCGGAGCCGATGATGTAGTCGTAGTTGGCGCGGTCGAAGTCCGCACAGGCGTCCCGCTCGACACCCAGCCAGATTCGCATGCGGCCCGCGTACTCGGCCTTGAGCGCCTCGACCTCTGCCCGGTAAGCGGCGTCGGAGGCGAGGGTCAGGCAGTATATCTCGTCAAAGGGCTGCATGCCGTGCTCGGAGAAGCCAAAGGAGACAAAACCCTTTTCAAAGGCCGCCCGGGCCATCTCCGGCGCGGTGTTTTTGCCATCCACAAAGGTTGTGTGGTTGTGGGGCGACGATAGAATCCGGCTCACAGGCAGCGCACCCCGTACACGGTATCCAGTTTTTGGATCTCACCGCACAGCGCCGGGGCGATCGCGTCGTCCAGGTCCAGCGCGGTGTAGGCGTACTTGCCGCGGGAGCGGTTGACCATGCCGCCGATGTTGTTGTTCGAGGCCGCGATCAGCGCCGTGATCGCGCCCACCACGCCCTGTACGTTGGCGTGCAGTACGCAAACCCGGTGGCCGGCGATGTCGCCCAGTTCGCAGTCTGGGAAATTAACGGAGTTCTTGATCGCGCCGCGGCGCAGGTATTGGTCGATCTGGCTCGAGGCCATGACCACGCAGTTGTCCTCGCTCTCCGGCGTGGACGCGCCCAGGTGCGGGATGGCGATGACGCCCTTCTCGCCGATCAGTTCGTCCTCCGGAAAGTCGGTGACATAGGCGCGCAGGTGATGGTCCGCGATCGCGGAGAGCACGTCTCGGTTGACCGCCAGTTCGCCGCGGGACAGATTGATGAGGGTCGCGCCTTTTTTCATCTTGCGGAGGGTGGCCGCGTTAAAGCTGCCGCGGGTTTCTTCCATCAGCGGGATGTGGATGGACACGTAGTCGCTCTTGGCGAGGAGTTCATCCTGACTGGCGACGCGCTGTACCGAGCGGGACAGCATCCACGCGTGCTCGACGGTGATGAAGGGGTCGTAGCCGATGACGTTCATGTCCAGCCCCGCGCCGGCGTTGGCGACCATGACGCCCACGCCGCCGAGGCCGATCACGCCCAGCGTCTTTCCGCGCAGTTCCGGCCCCACATATTTGCTCTTGCCCTTTTCGACCAGCTTGGGCACCTCCGCGCCCTGACCCTTCAGGGTCTTGACCCATTCGATGCCGCCGATGATCTTGCGGGAGGACAGGAGCAGCGCGGCCACCGCCAGCTCTCGCACGGCGTTGGCATTGGCGCCGGGGGTGTTGAACACCACCACGCCCTTCCGGGCCAGTTCTTCCACGGGGATGTTGTTGACGCCCGCGCCCGCCCGGGCCACGGCCAGGAGGGTTTCGGGCAGCTCCAGCGCGCGCATGTCGGCGCTGCGCACGAGGATCGCGTCCGGGTTTTCCACGTTCGCGCCGACGGAATAGCTGTCGGTGGTCAGCGTTTCCTTATAGACAGGCGAGATTTCGTTCAGCGTTTTGATTTTGTACATGGTCATTTCCTCCCGGCCTCAAACTGCTTCATGAAAGCGACGAGCGCCTGGGCGCCTTCCACCGGCATGGCGTTATAGATGCTGGCACGCATGCCGCCCGCCGAGCGGTGCCCCTTGAGGTTGATGAGGCCCGCCTTCGCGGCTTCCTTGACGAAGGCATCGTCCAGCGCTTCGTCCCCGGTGCGGAAGGTGATGTTCATGCGGGAGCGGAAGCGCGCGTCGGCGACGCCCTTATATAGCTGGCTGCCGTCCAGATAGTCGTAGACCAGTTTGGCTTTTTCAATATTGACCTTTTCGATCGCGGAAACGCCGCCCTGGCCCTTCAGCCACTTCAGGCACAGCCCCGCCATGTAGATCGAATAGGTGGAGGGGGTGTTGAGCATGGAACCGGCGTCGGCCATCTTCTTCCAGTTCAGGATGTTCGGCGTCGAGGGCATTTCTCGGCCGAGAAGGTCCTTGCGCACGATCACCAGCGTCACGCCCGCAGGGCCGATGTTCTTCTGCGCCCCGGCGTAGATCACGCCGAAGTTCCGGACGTCATAGACTTCCGAAAGGATATTGGAGGACATGTCGGCCACCAGCGGCACGCCGCCGGCGTTCGGCAGCGTCGCCATGCGGGTGCCGTAGATGGTGTTGTTGGTGGTGATGTGCAGGTAATCCGCCTCAGGGTCGACGGCGGAGGCGTCCACATCGGGGACGAAGACATAACCCGCTTCGCGGGAGGAGGCCACGGCACGGGCCTTTCCGTATTTGGAGGCTTCCACCATCGCGCTGTGGGCAAAGCTGCCGCTGTCCACATAGTCGGCCCTGCCGCTTCCGGTCATGAGGTTCATCGGCACCGCGGAAAACTGGCCCGTGGCGCCTCCGTGCAAGAGGAGCACCGCGTAATCGTCAGGAATGTCCATCAGTTCGCGGATCAGCGCCACTGTTTCATCGAAGATCTCCAGGTACATCTTGGAGCGGTGGCTCATCTCCATTACGGAAACGCCCGTATTTTTATACGAGGTCATTTCCCGCGCGGCGGTTTCCAGCGCCTCCAGCGGCATCACGGCCGGCCCGGGTGCGAAGTTGAAAACGCGGTTCATCGTTGAACGCCTCCCCGTTTTATTCCCATATGTATGCGCGCGATACGCGCCGCCGCGCCGCCGGAATATTCCGGCGCGCCGCTTTGCCGCGTTCGCGCATTACATTGGTATATTGCCGCTGATTATACAAGAAACGCCGCTTTGACGCAAGCGCGCCCGGACGGCGGTTTCTGTTAATTTCAGCCCATCTTCCGACCGGTTTTTTTGACGGGCCGCATTTATTTTGGATTCATTCCTCGCGCAGCGCGTAATAGAAGTTTCGACCCAGCACGTCCCCGACGCGCACCACCGGCGTGCCCTCGAACACAGGCAGGCTCAGCTGCCCTGAAAGCGCGGGAGACTTCATGGTGCGTTCTTCCCGGGCCATCAGGTGAAACGCGCCGCCGCGGATATAGCCCGCGCCCCAGTTGTCCACCGCGTCAAGCCCGTTCAGCGCGCGGGGCACGAGCCCAGTCTCCAGATCGAAGCCGTCCAGCGAAAGCTCGTAAAAGCCGACGCCCGGCAGCATCGAGCAGCGCACGGCGGGTTCGCCATCCGAAGGCGGCGCCTCAAAGAGCATCTGCGCACCCATCAGGCGCTTGCGCACGGTCTGGTGGGACAGCGGACTCATGTCCACGCCGACGAAGCGTCGCCCCTCCAGGCGCGCGGCCTCCAGCGTGGTGCCGGAGCCTGCGAAAAGATCCATCACCAGGTCGCCGGGTCGGGAGGCGCAGCGCACGATGCGGGTCAGAAGGCTCAGCGGCTTCTGCGTGTCGTAGCCGGTGCGCTGAGGATCCTTCTGCTGCAGGTGGCTTACGTCGTCCCACACGTCGCCGGGGTAGGCGGGGTCGTCATCGTAATAGGTGTAGATTTTGCCGCCGGAGCGGATCGACCGGTACACGCGCCCGTCGGTATCCACGTGCCGCTTCATGTGGTTGCGGCGCGCGCCGCTGCGCTCGATGGGCACCGCCGAAATGTTGAAGAAATAGCGCCGCCCCTTGCGGTAAAAGAGGATATTGTCGTGCTTACGGCTGAAATACCTGCGCGCCCGACCGCCGGTCTGGTAGGCCCAGATGATCTCGTTCAGGAAATTGGCCTCGCCGAAGATTTCGTCCGCGAGAAGCCTCGCGCGCGCGCTGGTGCGGGCGTCCACGTGGAGAAAGAGCACGCCGCTCTCGGACATAAGCGCCCGGGCGGTTTCAAGCCCCGAGCGGAGAAGCGCGTAATGGCTGTCCGCGGGCAGATCGTCCCGGTAGGCGGTCTGGACGAGGGAGCCGGTGCCGCGCTTCCAGTCCTTCTCGCCGACGCGGGTGCGCATGACGAAGGTTTCCCCGGTCAGAAAAGGCGGGTCCATGTAGATCAGCTGCGCCTTGCCCGCGTACTTCTCAAGAAGCGCGGGCGCAAGGACCTGGACGTCCCCGGCGTAGAATTCGCCGCGGGGCGCCTCGCCCTGCGTCAGCTCCCGTTCCACCTGCACCCGTTCAAGACGCACGTAAAGCCACCCCCAGCAATTTGGTTTATTATAGCACAGGGCTCAGCCGGAAGTCACGCAAAAACTCGCCGGTGCCGAGATCGCCTTAAAAATGTTAAATTGCCCGATGCGCTTGATGGCTTCCGGAGAATTGCCTATAATAGTTGCATTACATGAATGAAAGAGGCGTTCAAATGCTGGACATCAACCTGATCCGGTCTAACCCGGAATTCGTCAAGGCCGGACTTGCCAAAAGGGGTTGCGACGCCGATCTCGGCGCGCTGCTTGAAATGGACCAGAAGCGCCGCGGCCTGGTCGCCGAAAATGAGGCGATCAAGGCGGAGCGCAACCGCCTGAACAAGGAAATCCCAGGTATGAAAAAGCGGGGCGAGGACACCGCGGCGCTGATGGCGCAGCTCAAAGACATGGCTGACCGCGTCAAGGCGCTGGACGAAGCCCAGGGCGCGGTGGAAGAGGAAATCCGCACGTTCCTCCTGAAGCTGCCCAACCTGCCCGCGGAGGGCGTCGTCGCCGGCGGAAAAGAGAACAACCGGGTCGTCAAGACGTTCGGCGAAAAGCCGTTCTGGCCCTTTGAGCCCAAGAACCATGTGGAGCTTTGCACCGAGCTGGGCTTGATCGACTACGAGCGCGGCGTCAAGATGGGCGGCAACGGCTACTGGCTGTACACCGACCTCGGAGCAAGGCTGGAGTGGGCGCTGCTGAATTATTTTATCACCGAGCACATCAAGGACGGCTACACCTTCATGCTGCCGCCCCACATCCTCACCTACGAATGCGGGCTGACCGCCGGGCAGTTCCCGAAGTTCGAGGAGGACGTCTACCGGCTGAGCGAAGAGGGCTTCCACTTCCTGCTGCCCACGGCTGAAACCGCCCTCATCAATCTCCACCGCGGCGAGATCATGGAGGAGGATGACCTGCCCAGGCGCCTCTTCGCCTACACCCCCTGTTATCGCCGGGAGGCGGGCTCCTACCGAGCCAGCGAGCGTGGCATGGTGCGCGGCCACCAGTTCAACAAGGTGGAGATGTTCGGCTACACCCGGCCGGAGGACTCCGCGAAGATGCACGAGGAGCTGATCGCGAAGGCCTGCCGCCTCGTCGAGGGGCTGGGGCTGCACTACCAGCTTTCGAAGCTGGCGGCGGGGGACTGTTCCGATTCGATGGCCACCACCTTCGACATCGAGTTGTGGCTGCCCAGCATGAACGAGTACAAGGAGTGCTCGTCGGTCTCCAACGCCATGGACTACCAGGCGCGGCGCGGCAACATCCGCTTCCGCCGCAAGGACACCAAGAAGATCGAATTTGTGCACACGCTCAACGGCTCCGGCCTCGCCACCAGCCGCCTGATGCCCGCCATCGTCGAGCAGTACCAGCAGGGCGACGGCAGCGTGGTGGTGCCCGAGGTGCTCCGTCCCTTCTTCGGCATGGACGTCATCAAACGGAAATAACGCCAAAGGGGTCGCGGATTGTCCGCGGCCCCTTCCGACTTTTTTCGCGCCGGGCGCAATTTTCGCTTGACACCACAGGGCGCGGGTGATATAATTACCACCGTTCCGCTGGAATGCGGGTCATTAGCTCAGTTGGTAGAGCACCTGACTCTTAATCAGGGTGTCCAGGGTTCGAGTCCCTGATGACCCACCAGATCCGAAGTCATCAAGAAATTGTTGCCTTCGGATTTTTGTATTTGAAAAAACCAAGGGGTGATCTTGTGGAGCAAGACAACCTTGCGAATTGGAGCAACGCGGCGACGATTTACGCAGCGGTCAAGGGCGATAATCGGTATTCCAACTTTTGCAGGGCGTACGCACAAGAGCAATTTGGCCCCCTCCATGGATTAACGATCTTGGATGCGGGCTGTGGCGACGGAGAATATACCGAGATGTTTCCGTGTAAAGGGAGCGCATGCCTACGGCTGTGACGGTTCGACTGCCGTAATAGACATTGCGAAACGCAGAAATCCTCTGTGCCATTTCGATGTTGTGGATTTATCCGAGGCCCTACCGTATGGGGATTGCTTATTTGATTTGGTGTTTTGCAACCTCGTGCTGATGGATATTGAGCCCATCTCGGATACGGTCAAAGAACTGCATCGCGTGCTGAAAAGTTCCGGGAAGCTGCATTTATATGGCCGAATGGGCAAGAGACGACGAAGGGCGCATTGTTTCAAAAAACGTCACGAACTACATCAAGCGCACTGAGATTCCCCAGCTTTGGGAGACCCAACAGGTCATTCATTATCATAGGCCTATATCTTATTATTACAATCTTTTTGCTGACGCTGGATTCCGGCTCATCAATATGGATGAACCGAGCGTCTATGAAGCGGAAAAGGTCCCCGACATTCCGCTGTACTTATTCTCCGTGTTTGAGAAATAGCGCATTTCGGAATAAGCGGTTATGGGCAATAAGGAAAGAGCGCTGTGTTCGCATTGTAGAGGGCGGTCAAATTACCATGCTCCACAAAAGCGCCTGTCCGGTTGGACGGGCTGTTTGCTTTTTCCCGTGACGGGCGCAAAGCGCCGAGCCCGGATGCAGGGCGCACGTGCGGCCGATGCGTGATGCGCGCGCGACATTTCCCATCTACGGAGCGTAGGTTGCCGCCCTTCGTCCGCCGTGCTAAAATGGCGGCGAAACGCAAAGGGGGGAAATACTCATGGGCAACTTTGTCACGGGCGACGTCATCAGGGCGCTGCGCGAAAAGAAGGGATACACCCAAAGGCGGCTGGCCGAAATGGTGATGGTCGGCGACAAGGCGGTTTCAAAGTGGGAGACGGGGAAGGGGCTGCCAGACATCAGCCTGATCGAGCCGCTGGCAAAGGCGCTGGGCGTATCGGTGGCGGAGCTTTTGTCCGGCGAGCCGGTTGAAAACCGGAACCGCTCCGGCAACATGCTGCGGGGCTGCTTCTACGTATGCCCCGTCTGCGGCAACGCAATCCACGCCGTGGGCAAGGGCGCGTTCAGCTGCTGCGGTGTGACGCTGCCGGTGCTGGAGGCGGAGAGCGCCGACGATGACCACGGGATCCGGGTTGAGAAGGTCGAGGCCGATTATTTCGTCGCCGTGGATCATCCAATGACGCGGACCCACTACCTGTCGTTTTTCGCCTACGTCACGATGAACCGGGTTCAGTTTCTCAAGCTCTATCCCGAGCAGGACGCCGAGGCGCGGTTTTCCATTGCCGGGCGCGGCGAGATCTACGCCTACTGCAACCGGCATGGGCTGTTCAGGGTCAAAGTCTGACCGAAGGGGAGGGCGGTCAGGCCCGCCTCAGCCGCCGCTCACTGTGTTTATCAACTGAATCAGCCGCTCAAGGGACTCAACAAAGCGCTCGTCGTCCTCCGACGTGCGCTTTTTCGGGCCCTTCAAGTGGTGCTTGGAATGCGCCATGCGGGCCTTTCGGCTGATGTGGCGTTCCGCGAGGAGCCGGTCGATGTTTTCGTCTGTATACCACATGCCGCTCTGGTGGATGGGATGCGCGCCCTTGCCCAGCGCCATCGCCGCGACGCCGTAGTCCTGCGTGATCACGATGTCGCCCTTCTTGCAGCGGTTGACGAGGGCGAAATCCACCGCGTCCGCGCCCTCGCCGATCACCACGACGCTGGCGTAATCGTCCGACAGCGCGTGGTTCGTATCGCACAGAAGCGTCACGGGGAGACCGTGGCGCTTTGCCGCGTCCACGGTCTCCCGCACCACCGGGCAGGCGTCTGCGTCCACGTAAATGGTCATGCGTTCACCTCCGCCGCGCAGCCCGCGGCCCGGAGCGCGTCAAGCGCGGGGTCGAAATCTGCCGCCTTGACGAAGAGGTAGTCGGTGTCAAATGTGGACACCGCGAAGACCGGAATTCCCGCCGCCGCCAGCGCGCCGGACAATCGGGACAGTACGCCGACCAATGAAAATTCCATTGAGCCTTTGACGCGCATGCCCCGCCAGCCGTCCTCCCGGGCGTCGCAGGCTTCCGGCGCGTCCTCCGTCGGGCAGACGAGGGAGAGTTCCCTGTCCGTCCGGGACAGAAAGTGAAACGGCCGGTCTGTCCACTCGGCAACTTTCGGTTTGCAGACGGTGAAGGCGCAGCGAAGCGCCTCGAGGGCGATGGTCATTTTTCTTCCTCCATTTCCCCGGGAACAAAAAAACTGCCCCAACCGGGACAGCTCTTTGATCCATATGGATTACTGCGCTGCGGCCTTGTTCAGGCGCTTGGCAAGACGCGACTTTTTGCGGTTGGCCGCGTTCTTATGGATAACGCCCTTGCTGACGGCCTTGTCGATGGACGCGGCAGTCGCGTTGAGAAGCTGCTGGTCGGCAGAGCCCGCGGCGGTCGCGACGTCAAACTTCTTCAGGGACGTGCGCATGGCGGTCTTGATCATGCGGTTGCGCAGGTTCTTCTTCCTGGTCACCCGGACGCGTTTGATGGCGGACTTAATGTTCGGCAATTCTGTTCACCTCCCAGCCATTTGGTTGACAACGGCCATTATACCACGCAAGGCGTTTGAATGCAAGGGCGAGAGTTTCCGATTTGGTTAAAAATTCGCACGGCGCGATGAACGCCCGCGCTTTCCGGCATGATAATTGAAAGGGAGGCGAAGCGCATGCAAATTCGCACGGATCTTGCGATGGAATCCGTCGGGCCCGACGGGGCGAGGGGAAAGACAAAAATTCCCGGGGTCAAGGTGTCGATCTGGGAAGAGGGCGGCATCACCATTACCGAGGTGGTCGTCGACGAGGAGGCGGGCGTTCGGTTCACCGGAAAGCCGATGGGGCGCTATGTGACGCTGGAGTGCAGCGCGGTCAAGACCGGCAGCCCGGATGTGCGGCGGGCGGTTTCTTCGCTTCTGGCGGAGGAGCTGATGCGCATGCTGCCAGAGGGCGAAGCGCCGGTGATGGTGGTGGGTCTGGGCAACCGTCAGGTGACGCCCGACGCGCTGGGCCCGATGACCGTGGATCGCACGCTGGTCACCCGACACATCTTTCAGGAGTTGCCCGACAGCGTGGACGACCGCATGCGGCCGGTGTGCGCCATCGCGCCGGGGGTGCTCGGCGTGACGGGCATCGAGACGCTGGAGATGGTCTCGGCGCTTGCCGATCGGGTTCGGCCCCGGGCGGTCGTCGCCATCGACAGCCTGGCCGCCCGGGAGGTCGGGCGGGTGGGCACGGCCATCCAGTTGACCGATACCGGCATTCAGCCGGGCTCCGGCGTGGGCAACCATCGCCGGGCGCTGGATCAGGGCGCGGTGGGCGCGCCGGTGATCGCCGTCGGCGTGCCGACGGTCATCTACGCCGCCACCATCGTGCGCGACGCGCTGGGCAAGCTGGGCGGCGCGGAGGAGGACGTGGAGCGGTTGACCGATGAAATGCTCCGAAACGCCACCGGTGACATGATCGTAACCCCGAGAGAAGTGGACGACCTGGTGGAGGATGTGGCCGGCATTGTGGCGCTGGGCATCAACCAGGCGCTGCACCCCGGCCTCAGCGAATCGGAGATCTCGACGATGATGCCATAAATAGGCACTCAAAAGCCGCCCGGCGGAAGAAGGACTGCTTAGGATTTCAGGGCTTCCCGCCGATATAGAAGGAAATGTTGTTTCGCCCACCAGCGTTCGTCGCTGGTGGGTAAAACTGCGTTCCGGCGATGGTCATGGGGAATGATCTGAAGATTGCCGATGATCACGCAATCACCGGGTTTTGGCCGTGTCAACCGGAATGCTGCCCGCACGCAAACTCAGCCCGGCGTTCGGGGTTCCTCCCTTGACAGAATGTGCGTTCTATTCTATCATAAAAGGTGACGCATTTTGGAGGGGGGTCCTGGTTTGGTCATATTGGGCATCGATCCGGGACTGGCGACCTTGGGTTACGGCGTGATCCGCGCCGAGGGCGACCGCTGCCAGCTCGTCCAGTTCGGCGTGCTGACCACCGGCGCCGGCCAGCCGCTGCCGCAGCGGCTCAGGTCGATCTTTCTGGGTGTTCACCAGCTGATGGACATCTACGGGCCGGACGAGGTCGCCTTTGAGGAGCTGTTTTTCTCCAAGAATGTCACCACCGGCATGGCCGTCAGCGCGGCGCGGGGCGCGGCGCTGGCCGCGGCGGCCACGAAAACCGAGAATCTTTTCGAATACACGCCCAACCAGGTCAAGCAGGCGGTTACCGGCCACGGCAAGGCCGACAAACTGCAGGTGCAGACGATGGTGAAGCTGCTTTTGAACATGCAGGAAATTGCCCGCCCCGACGACGCGGCCGACGCGCTGGCGGTGGCGCTCACCCATGCGCACAGCGCCCGGATGCGGTCGATGTTCCGTATCCAATAAGCATGGCGTTGAAAATCCCTGCCGGTCTTTTCAACGCGGTGAGTGAAAACTGCGTGCGCCTAAAATGCTGGCGCATTTTCGGGCGGCGCACTGACTTAAGGGGTTGTTTCCTTGGCCAGTGTGCGCACTGACCAAGGAAACGCGTTTCCGGCGTACGCGCCGCCGGAAACGATTAAAAAGAAAACCGGGTTTGCCCGTTGAGGCATTGGGGAGGACGCCATGTACGCGCACTTTGAAGGCACCCTGTCCGAGAAGAACGCCGATTCCGTCGTGATCGACTGCGGCGGGGTCGGATATTCTCTGCTCGTCACCGCCGCGGCGCTTCAAGCCGCGCCACAGGTGGGGGCGCGCTTCAAGTGCTACGCGCACCTCTCCGTCCGGGAGGACGCGATGGAGCTTTTCGGCTTCTACAGCCGGGAGGAAAAGGCGATGTTTCTCAGGCTCTGCTCCGTCACGGGCATCGGCCCGAGGACGGCGCTGGGCATCCTGTCCGCGCTCAGCGTCCGGGACTTGACCATCGCGCTGCTGACCGGGGACGCCGCAGCCCTCGCCCGCGCGCCGGGCATCGGCAAAAAGACCGCCCAGCGGATGATCCTGGAGCTCCGAGACAAGATCGACGGCGCGGAGGAACTGACGAGCGGCCATGCGGCGCCCGCCGCGCCCCGTGGCGGCCCGACGGCCGAGGCCATTGAGGCGCTGATGGCGCTGGGGTACCAGTCCGGCGAAGCCGCCACGGCGGTGGCCCGCGTCGCGGGCAATAGCGATAGAACCGACGAGCTGATCCGGCTCGCGCTGAAGGGGATGAACGGCTGATGGACGACGAACGGCTGATCGCGACGGGCTTCCGCAGGGAAGAGGACGAGGCGGAGCGCACGCTGCGCCCGCTGACGCTTTCGGAGTACTTCGGCCAGCACAAGCTCAAGGAGAGCCTGTCCGTCTACATGCAGGCGGCCATCGGCCGAAGGGAACCGCTGGACCACCTCTTGCTCTACGGCCCGCCGGGCCTCGGAAAGACCACGCTGGCGGGCATCATCGCCTCTGAAATGGGGCACAACATCCGCATCACCAGCGGGCCCGCCATCGAGCGGCCGGGGGATCTGGCATCGATCCTGACCAACCTTGCCGCCGGGGACATCCTGTTCATCGACGAGATCCACCGCCTCTCCCACTCGGTGGAGGAGGTGCTCTACCCGGCGATGGAGGACTACGCCCTCGACATCATGATCGGGAAAGGCCCCTCCGCCCGGTCGATCCGGCTGGATCTGCCCAAGTTCACGCTGATCGGCGCGACGACCCGGGCGGGGCTTCTCACTTCGCCGCTGCGCGACCGGTTTGGAATCAGCTTCCGGCTGGAGCTGTACGAACCGGAGGACCTATCCACCATCCTGCTCCGGTCCGCGAATATCTTGAAGATAGCGTGTGACCGGGACGGGGCGCTCGAGATCGCGCGGCGCTCCCGCGGCACGCCCCGCATCGCCAACCGGCTCATCAAGAGGGTGCGCGATTTTGCGGAGGTCAAGGCCGGCGGGCGCATCACAACGCAGGTCGCCTGTGAGGCGCTGACCATCATGGAGATCGACGAACTGGGCCTAGACCGGATCGACCGGGCGATGCTGTCCGCGATGATCGGAAAGTTCGGCGGCGGGCCGGTGGGGCTCGACACGCTGGCCGCTTCCACCGGCGAGGACGCCTCCACCATCGAGGATGTGTACGAACCATACCTGTTGCAGCTGGGTTTTCTGATGCGCACGCCCAGAGGCAGGGTCGCAACCCCTGCCGCCTACGCGCACTTGGGGCTGACCGCCCCCGCCGCCGCGCCGCAGGACGACCAGATGCGCATGGACGTTGAATAAAGAAGAGCTGGGTTATTGATGAAGACGAGCGATTTTGTGTACGACCTGCCGGAGGAATTGATCGCCCAGACGCCCATCGAGCCGAGGGATCATTCCAGGCTCCTCGCGGTGGGCCGCTCGGATGGCGCGCTGGAGCACCGGCATTTTTACGACCTGCCCGGTTACCTGCACTCCGGCGACATCCTGGTGGTCAACGACACGCGGGTGATGCCCGCGCGGCTCATCGGCGAACGGGCAGGCGGCGGCGCCTGCGAGGTGCTATTGCTTCGGCAGCTTTCGCCGGTCAGCTGGGAGACCCTGGTAAAGCCCGGAAAGAAGCTGAAGCCCGGCGCGCGCGTCTCCTTCGGCGGCGGGCGGCTGACCGCAACCATTGAGGCGCCCACCGAAGCCGGCGGGCGCGTGGTGCGCTTTGATGTCGCCAGCGGCACGCTGGAGGCGGCGCTGGACGAACTGGGCGAGATGCCGCTGCCCCCGTACATCCACGAAAAACTGGAAGACCGGGAGCGGTACCAGACGGTATACGCCCGGGAGACCGGTTCCGCCGCCGCGCCCACGGCGGGGCTGCACTTCACGCCGGAACTCCTTGAGAAAATCCGTGGTATGGGCGTGACGATCGTCCCGGTGCTTCTGCACGTGGGGTTGGGCACTTTTCGCCCGGTCAAGGCGGAGGATATTTCCCAGCATCAGATGCACAGCGAGTTCTACTCGGTTTCGCCGGAGGCGGCGGAGGCGGTGAACCGCGCCAAGGCGGAGGGCCGCCGCGTGATCGCGGTGGGTACCACCAGCGTGCGAACGCTGGAGTCCGCGGCGCGGGACGGAATGCTTGAGCCCGGCTCCGGCTGGACGGACATCTTCATCACCCCCGGCTTTCATTTTCAGATGGTGGACGCCCTCATCACCAACTTCCATTTGCCAGGCTCCACGCTCATCATGCTGGTGTCGGCGCTGATGGGGCGCGAGCGGGCGATCGCCGCCTACGAGGAGGCCGTCCGCCAGCGCTACCGGTTCTTTTCCTTTGGCGACGCAATGCTGATCCATTGATTTTAGGGAGGACGAACCCTTGCCAAAGCCCTTTGAGTTTGAGCTATTGCACGTCTGCAGGCAGACCGGCGCGCGCCGGGGCCGGCTGCACACGCCCCACGGCGTCATTGAGACGCCCGTCTACATGCCGGTCGGCACCCAGGCGTCGGTCAAGACGCTGTCGCCGGAGGAAGTCAAGGACATTGGCGCGGACATCATCCTGGCCAACACCTACCACCTGCACCTGCGCCCCGGCGAGGATCTGGTGAAGGAGGCCGGAGGGCTGCACAAGTTCATGAACTGGGACCGGCCGATCCTGACCGACAGCGGCGGGTTTCAGGTGTTTTCGCTGGCCGCGCTGCGGAAGGTCCGCGAAGACGGCGTTTCGTTCCGCTCGCACCTGGACGGCAGCGCCCGCTTCCTGTCGCCGGAGAAGGCCGTCGCCATTCAGGAGGCTCTGGGAAGCGACATCATGATGCAGTTTGACGAATGCACCGCCTGGCCCTGCGACGAGAAGACCGCCGCCACCGCGCTGGGGCGCACCATTCGCTGGCTGGACCGCTGCATCGCCGCGAAGACGAGGGACGATCAGGCGCTCTTTGGCATCGTGCAGGGCGCGTTCTTCGAGGAACTCCGCGCTGAAAGCGCGCGGCAGGCCGCGGCGAGGGATCTTCCTGGCTACGGCATCGGCGGCCTTTCGGTGGGCGAGCCCAAGGACATCATGTACCGGATGCTGGACGTGGTCTGCCCCATCCTGCCGGAGGAAAAGCCGCGCTACCTCATGGGCGTCGGCTCGCCGGACTGCCTGGTGGAGGGCGTCATCCGAGGCGTGGACATGTTTGACTGCGTACTGGCAACCCGTGTGGCGCGAAACGGCACCGTGTTTACGCGAAACGGGCGGCTGGTGGTCAGAAACGCCGCCTGCGCGCGGGATTTCTCGCCCATCGAGGAGGACTGCGACTGCTACGCGTGCCGGAACTACTCCCGCGCCTACATCCGCCACCTTCTGAAGGCGGAGGAGATCCTGGCGCTAAGGCTCTGTTCGATCCACAACCTGCGCTTTTTGACCCGCATGATGGAGGAGATGCGCTCCGCCATCGAGCAGGACGCCACCCGGGACTGGGTGGAGGGTTTCTACGCCACCCACGTCCGTGGATCGTGGTAAATCCGGCATTCTGAGCGCTAAAATTTTACAGCAATGTGCGCCTGTCGAGCGTTTTAGCCGTTGTGCTCAAGCGCAAACTCAAGTATAATAAATCAGTATGATTGATTTTGGAGGAAGTAACATGTTCACAAGTTTCGACTGGCTCCTGGATGCCGTTGCCGATCCCGCTGCGACGGCCGCTGCCACCGATGCCGCCGGGGCCGCCACAGACGGCGGTATTCTCGCCATGCTCGTGCAGCTTCTGCCGATGCTCGCCATCGTCGTGGTGTTCTATTTCATCCTGATCCGGCCCCAGCGCAAGAAGGACAAGGCCGTCAAGGACATGCTGTCCGCCCTGAAGCCGGGCGACAGGATCTGCACCATCGGTGGCGTGTACGGCACCGTGACCGGCATCAAAGACGACACCGTGAAGGTCGTCGTCGGCACGCAGAAGACCGAAATGGTCTTCGCCCGCTGGGCAATCCGTTCCGTCGAGGACGCGCCGCTGGAGAACGACGTCGAGCCGCAGGTGTAACGCGCGGGCTGAATCCCTGAATTGAACCAAGCGCCGGAACCCCTTTATGGGAGTCCGGCGCTTTTACATACCCCCCGCCTTGCGTGAAAAGCGGTCTTTTTTTGTGCGTGAAGGCATACCCTTGGGCGAGGAGGGATTTGGATGGAGCGGCGGGCGACAATTCTCGCGCTTGTACGAGGGCTGGGCACGGCGGTGCTGGCGACGCTCGCCGGCATGGCGGTGCTCGCCGGCGTGGTGGTGCTCACCGGCATCAGCGACGGCACGGTGCTGGCGGTCAATCAGGCGCTCAAGGCGGTCAGCATCGCGTTGGGCGCGGTGGCAGCCGTGGGGTTTGGCGGGCGGCGGGGCTTTGTGATGGGAGCGGTCGTCGGCGCCATGTACATGATTCTGGGTTACGCGCTCTACTGTGCCATCGACGGACGGATCGCCCCGGCGGGGCTTCTGGCTGCGGAATTTGTGATGGGCGCGCTGGTGGGCGCGCTGGCAGGCGCGCTGGCGGCCAACATCCGCCCGAGCCGCCGCGCCAAGCGCCGCGCGCGAACGGCGGCATAAGGCAAAGAGAACCGCGGAGCCTGAAATCGGACTCCGCGGTTTTGCTTTTTTGGAAACCGTTCAGCTTCGGCCGAACACGGGAAGGGTGCCGTCTGCAGTGTAGTATTGCATATCCTGGGTGATGCCCAGCGTGGGGTATTTGGCCCGGAAGGCGTCGACCCTGGCGTCGGCGTAAGAGAACACCTCGCCAAAGGTGGCGATGCCGTCCTTGGGGCTTGCGTCGCTGCCGAAGCCGCTGTTCGCGGGATTCAGGATGTCGTACCCCGCGCCCATCGCCAGATAGTAGGTGGCGAGACCCACGTAGACCGGTGAGCCATTATTGCTGAATCCGACCGAGACCGAGGTTTCGTCTTTTCGGGAGGCGGTGATCACGCTGTAGTTGGTGGTGGTCAGCCCCTTCTTGACGAAGGTCGCGCTCCCCTTGAAGGCGTTCACGACCGTGTCGTTAAAGCCCGTGTCCGCGGCGGTCTGGGTTATTCCGGCGCTCTTTCCGATGAACATGCCGGAGTAGCAGGAGTCCAGAACGACGATTACCCTGCCGGGGATATTGTCCAGCGCGCTTTTGAGCGTGGGAACGTTGAGCAGCGTTCCATCAACGCCCACGAGGCCGGTGCCGGATTCGGTGCTGGAGGCCCTTGCACCGTGGCCGGAGTAGTAGAACAGTGTGACGTCGTTGGCTTCTATCGGCTGCGACGCGAGCGAAGCGATGTCTGCGAGAATCTGCGCGCGCGTACGGTCCTTCTTGGCGGTGATGCTGGAGTACCCCTGCCCGTCGATGGTGGAAAGACTGAGCGCCGCGTTCATCATGGTGAGGTCGTTGTAGGGTCCGTTCAGCCGGGAAGAGTAGGCTTCGTTGCCGATGAGGAGTGCTCGGTACACCGTTTCATTGGAATTCTCGGGTTCCGGCGTCGGAACTGGCGTCGGAGTAGGGGTAAGGGACGGAGTCGAGGTCGGCTTCGGCGTGGGGGTAGGGGACGGCGTCGGGGTTGGCGTCGGCGTGGGGGTAGGCGCCGGCGTCGGGGG
>JAEYPB010000046.1 GCA_023411175.1 Bacillota bacterium
GACCATGCCCTTTTTGATGATCTCGCCTTCCTTGACGATGGGGTGCTGGTTGATGCAGGTGCCCTGGTTGGAGCGGGCGAACTTCGAAAGCCGGTAGGAATGCTCCTTGCCGCCCGTCTCGCGGATGACGACTTCGCCGGCGGTGACGCGCTTCACCACGCCGTCCACCTTGGAAAGCGTGACCACGCCCGAGTCGCAGGCGGCCTTGTACTCAATGCCGGTGCCCACGATGGGCGCCTGCGGAATGAGCAGCGGCACCGCCTGGCGCTGCATGTTGGAGCCCATCAGCGCGCGGTTGGCGTCGTCGTTCTCAAGGAACGGGATCATGCCGGTGGCGACGGAGATCAGCTGGCGGGGGCTGACGTCGATGAAGTCCACCTGGTTGCGGTCGACCTCAATGATCTCCTCGCGGCGGCGGACGGTGACGCGCTCCTTGATAAAGGCCCCGTCGTCGTCCAGGATCTCGTTGGCCTGAGCGATGACGTACTGGTCTTCCTCGTCGGCGGTCATGTAGATGATCTCGCCGGTGGCGCAGTTCGTCTCCGGGTCGATGCGGCGGTACGGGGCTTCGATGAAGCCGTACTCGTTGATGCGCGCGTAGGTGGCCAGGGAGCCGATCAGGCCGATGTTCGGGCCTTCAGGCGTCTCGATGGGGCAGATGCGCGCGTAGTGGGAGTAGTGCACGTCTCGAACCGCGAAGCTGGCGCGGTCGCGGTTGAGGCCGCCGGGGCCCAGCGCCGACAGGCGGCGCTTGTGGGTCAGCTCGGCCAGCGGGTTGGGCTGATCCATGAACTGGGACAGCTGGGAGCTTCCGAAGAACTCCTTGATGGCCGCCGAGACCGGGCGGATGTTGATCAGATCCTGCGGGCGCACCTTGTCGAGGTCCTGGATCGCCATGCGCTCCTTGACCACGCGCTCGAGGCGGGAGAGGCCGACGCGGATCTGGTTCTGCAGAAGCTCGCCCACGGAGCGCAGGCGGCGGTTGCCCAGATGGTCGATGTCGTCGATCTCGCCCACGCCGTGGAACAGCCCCACCTGATAACTGGCCGAGGCCACGATGTCGTCCACGAGGATGTACTTCGGGATCAGCTTGCCAAGATTCTCCTTGAGCAGCTGGTTAAACGGCAGGCCATCGGCGCGGGCCGACTTGACCACCTCGAGCAGCACTGGCAAGTGTACGCGCTCGTGCAGCTTCACGGCCGACTCGTCGTACTGCCGGAAGAGCTCAGGGTCATAATCCTTCATGAAGGCTTCGAAATTGACGAAGTTGTTGCCGATCACCTTCAGCGCGCGGCCTTCGTTCGTCTTGACGATCACGGCGTTGATGCCAGCGTCCTGGATCTCCAGCGCCTTTTCGCGGGAGATGGTCCCATCCTTCTCCACCAGGATCTCGCCGGTGTAGGGATGGGTGATGTCTTCGGCAGCGGTCAGCCCGGCGATGCGGCGGGCGATGGCCAGCTTTTTGTTGTACTTGTAACGGCCCACCCGCGCCAGGTCGTAGCGCTTGGGATCGAAAAACAGCGAGTTGATGAGGTTGGTGGCGGAATCCACCGACGGCGGCTCGCCGGGGCGGAGCTTATTGTAGATTTCGATGAGCGCCTGCTCACGGCGGGACTTGGCGCGGCCCTCGCGGTCCTCGGCGGACGCGTCGCGGGCGATGGTGGCCGACACGCGCTCGTCGTCACCCAGCATATCAATGAGCACCGCGTCGCTCTCATAGCCCAATGCCCGCAGGAGCACCGTGATGGGCAGTTTCCTGGCGCGGTCAATTCGAGCATAGATGACGCCGTTGGAGTCGGTCTCGTATTCGATCCACGCGCCGCGGTTGGGGATCATCGTGCAGGAGAACAGGTTTGCGCCGGTCTTGTCGATCGACTTGGCGTAGTAGACGCCCGGCGAGCGGACCAACTGGGACACGATGACGCGCTCCGCGCCATTGATAATGAAAGTGCCGTGCTCGGTCATGAGCGGGAAATCGCCCATGAAGACTTCGCTTTCCTTGATCTCGTGGGTCTCGGTGTTGGTGAGGCGCACGGTGACCTTTAGCGGCGCAGCGTAGGTGGAGTCGCGCTCCTTGCACTTTTCAACGCTGTACTTCGGGGTGTCGTCCAGCGAATAATCGATGAACTCCAGGATCAGGCTCTCGGAATAGTCGGTGATCGGAGAGACATCCCTGAGCACTTCGCGAAGATCCTCCTTCAGAAAGTGCTGATAGGAATTCTTCTGAATCTCAATAAGATCGGGCACCGGCAACGTTTCCTCGATGCGGGCGAAGGTCATGCGTGTGCGCTTGCCCATCTGCACCTCGTGCTCGTTGCAAATCCGCGCCATGTTTCCCATGTGAGGTCACCACTCCTTTTCATAAGGTCCGACAGGTTCGCGGCGCTCGCCGCCAATCTGGAAATGCTGCGAAAAAGTTGTAAAATTTTTGTGACCGCCCCTATTGCACTTTTGGCGCCGAGGGTGTACAATACGTCCCGAGGATGTTTGCGAGGGTCCGTTTTCCCGGGGCAAGGCGCGCAAACAGGCTAAACGCCCACACTAGTGCAATTATCTATAATAGCACCCCTCACAAGCCCTGTCAATGACCGGGTGTTAATTTTTTGGGCTTTTTGGCTCAAATGGATGCTTTTCCATCAATTTCCCTGAATAACCCCTCTCCACTTCGCCATCTTGATAAATCCGGCTCCGAAGAGGCGCTTTATCAAGGAGAAGCTCAGACGCAGTCGCAAATGAATTAAATCCTGCAAATCATTCTCTGATTTGCAGGATTTCAGTTTTATGCGTAAGGCGGGGTTTGCGCGGCCAGCGCATCCCGGGGTTAGCCCTTCCCCTTTACGCCGCCCAATTTCTGGTTTTTCAGAATGTCCGACTTGTAGGAGAACACGCTCTCCCGCCGGTCGGCTGCGGCGGTCAGCGCGTAGCGGATCATCTCATCCAGGAGCTTGCCAAACGGAAGCCCCACGGGCTCCCACAGGTAGAAGGCCAGCGAACCGGGGATGGTGTTGATCTCGCCCACGTAGAGGCCGCCGTCCTCCCCGTCCAGCATGAAGTCAATGCGCACCACGCCCTTGCAGTCGAGGGCGCGGAAGATGTCCATCGACAGTTCCTTGATGCGCGCGGCGGTCTCATCGGGAATCGGCGCGGGGATCAGCCGGGACAGCGACTGCATGCCTTTGCCGCCCTTGGCGCGGCGGGCGTACTTGTCGTCAAAGTCGACCAGATCCTCGCCGCCGAGGGGCATTTCAAGCTCCGAGGCGCGAACCTCCTCGCCGTAGCCCAACACCGAGCAGTTGACCTCCCGGCGCTTCGTCACGCCCTTTTCGATAAGCACGCGGCGGTCGAAGGACGCGGCCACGTCCAGCGCCTCCTCGAGGCCCTTGCGGTCGTTCGCCCGCTTGATGCCAATCGAGGAGCCGAGGTTTGCCGGCTTGACATAAACGGGATACTCCAGCGCCGCTTCGATCTTCTCCACGCAGGCGGCGCGGTCCTTCTTCCACATCGCCCGGTCGATCCAGGTGTCCGGCAGCACCGGGAACCCGCAGCTTCTGAAGAGATGCTTCATCGCAATCTTGTCCATGCCCACCGAGGAGCCCATCACGCCCGCGGAGGTGTAGGGCACGTCTATCATCTCCAGCATGCCCTGAAGGGTTCCGTCCTCGCCGTTCATGCCGTGCATGGCGAGGAGCGCCACATCCGCGGACGCCACCACCTTCTCGCCCTTCGAGAACAGCCCGCGCTTCGGCTCCGGGTCGATCAAGAGCAATTTTCCGCCGTCTGCGGCGGGCAGCACCCGCTTCGCCTGTGCGGGGTCAAAGGACGGGTAGAAGGAGATGTCCTTCAGCCGCTCGCCCACGTACCACGCGCCGTCCCGCGCGATGTAGACCGGGAACGGGTCATACTGCTCCCTGTCCAGCGCCCTCAGCGCCTGAATGCCGGTAATGATCGAAACATCATGCTCGCAGGTGCGGCTGCCAAAAAGCACCGCCACGCTCAGCTTCATGCGAAAACCTCCTTAATGTGTCGCCGGAGTCCTCGATCCCCCGAAGGGAACCTATACATCATCTTCGATATAGTGAACCGGATAGCGGTCCCAATAGCCTTTATACACGCGATCATCCCGCCCATCCAGATTCAGCTGATACATCCGAAACGTCACCAGCATGTTCTTGGGCTGCCACAGCTCTTCATAGGTATACTGATATCTCATGCCCAACCGTTTCATGACTTCGCCGCTGCGGGGGTTTTTGATGTCGTGGGTGGCGGTGACATGCGTAAGCCCGTCTTTTTTAACTTGTTCCAGAACCACCTTGACGGCTTCGGTGGCGATTCCCTTATGCCAGAAATCCCTTTTCAGGGCATAACCGAGATCATGGCTGTCCTCCATGCTTACATGAACGTAGCCGATCGGGACATTGTCCGTTTTCAGGCAGACCGCATATCGGTACGCGCTGGACTGTTGATAGACCGTGGCGTATTTCTCGCGGAAAAACCCTTTCGCCTCGCCCAGCGATTTGAGCGGAAACCACGGCAGGTAGGTATTTACTTCTTCGTCGCCGTAGATCTCAAGCATGGCGCCGATATCGTCATCCGCAAATTTTCTTAGAACCAACCGCTTGGTTTCCAGCGTCGGCGTATTATGATCGTTCACGTTCTCCCCTCCGGAATTCATCCTTCGGAATAGTTGTCCGGCAGGTCGTTTTCAAAAAGGATCGCGTCGCCCGGCCGCGCGACGCGGGCGATGATCGCCTTGGCGTCCTCGAGGCTCGCCACGGGAAACAGGTTCTCTCGGTCGAAGCCTGTCGAGAGAAGCCCCCGGGCGATGGGGCGGGTGCGCCTCGGGCCGACGAGGATGGCGATGTCGCAGGCGGCAGCCATCTGCTGGCCGAAGCGGAAGTTGAGCTCCTCTTCCTTTTCGCCCTGCTCCACGAGGCCCGGCGTCACCACGATGTGCCGCCCGGGAAAGCCCGAGAGCACCTCAAAGGCCGCCGCCGCGCCGGAGGGGTTGGCGTTGAAGGCGTCGTCGATGACCGTCATGCCGTTCGCGCCCTCGATCAGCTGCAGCCGGTGCTCCACCGGCTGGACGCGGGCGACGCCCCGGGCGATCTCCTCAAGCGTCATACCCAGGCGGCGCGCCACCTGGCAGGACAGGACGATGTTCTGGATGTTGTGCTTGCCAAGCAGCTTCGTCTCGCAGGCCACGCGGCCGCCCTCGCCGTCGCAGAGGGTGAAGCGGCTGCCGGTGGGGCCGACGGTGATGTCCTCGGCGTACATGGAGAGAAAACCCGAACCTGTGGCCAGCCCGGCACGGTACTTTTCGCCCTTCGCGCGGGCGAAGAGCTTATCGCACCAACCGCCGTCGTCCGCGCCGAAGAACGCGACGCCGCCCGGCTCCAGCCCTTCGATGAGTTCAAACTTGGTATTGGCGATGGTCTCGATGTTGTGCATCGTCTCAAGGTGCTGCTCGCCCACGCTGGTCAGGACACCGTACTTCGGGCGCACCAGATCGCAAAGTTCCTTGATGTCTCCCACATGGCGCGCGCCCATCTCGGCGACGAACACCTGATGGAACGGCTCCAGATTCTCGCGGATGACCCTCGTCAGGCCCATCGGCGTATTAAAGCTGGAGGGCGTCGCCAAAACAGAATACTTCTCGCTCAGGATCGCCGCCAGGATGAACTTGGTGGATGTCTTGCCGTAGCTGCCGGTGATGCCGATCTTGATGAGGTCGCTCCGCGCTTCCAGCTTTCTGCGGGCGTCGTTGAAGAAATAGGCGTTGACACGCTTCTCCACGGGCTGCATGAGGTAGCCGGCCGCCAGCGCCAGGTACGGAATTCCCGCGAAAAGGAGGTAGGGCGGCACACCCAGCCACGACAAGAGCGCCGCGGCCGCCAGCGCGACGAGGCAGGCGGCGGCAAAGAGGCGCTTCATGCGCGGCGTATAGGCCAGCGGCTTCTTGGGCGGGGTGATGTACTGCGTTTCATTGAGCCGCCACGCCGCCGCCGCAAAGCCGATCAGCACGATGACGGCGGAAACGACGCGGGACGCATCGCGGTTCATAAAGAGTGAAAGGATCAGCGGCAGAAGGAGTTTCGCGATCACCGCGATGACGCCGATGTTGAGCGTCCACCCCAAGAGTTTGTCCCGGTTTTTGCCCAGCCACCGGCCGTAGCCGTCCAGCTGGTAGCTCTCCAGCTGCAGCATGTGCAGGTAATAGCGGCTGGTTATGGCCGAAATCGCCGCCACCAGGATGGATTCCAATGCTTCAAGCCAGCTCAAGCGTTTGACTCCTCCAAGAATTTCATCACGATTGCCCTGAAATCGCCGTAGCGGTCGAGGTAGGCGAAGTGTCCGGCGTCCTCAAAGACCACGAGTCCGGCGTCCGGAATCTCCTTTTCCATGACCTTCCCCATCCACAATGGCGTCTGGTCGTCCTTCGCGCCCCAGATAAGCAGCGCCGAAGACTTTATTCCAGCAAGGTATGGCCTGAGATCCTGATGGATGATCCGATTGAACGTGGGCCTCATGGCGGGCGACAGCGCGCGGTAGTCGGCAGAGCCAAATTTTTGGATCAGCGCCTCGCGAAAAACGTTTACCAGTTTTTCGCCCAGCAGCGCGTGCGCCGGAGCGGATTCCGCCAAGCCCTTGAGCGCCTTGTAGAGCGTAGTTTTCGCCCGGCGCTTGTTTGACGCGGGCGCGATCAGCCCGGCAGCGCCGGTCAAAACCAATTTACCCGTCAATTCCGGATACGTGGCCGCGAGCAGGATGGTCACCCGCCCCCCAAAGGAGTGGGCGACGATGTCCACGCCCTCCAACTTCAATTGGCGTAGGAAAGCCGCGGTAAGTTCCATGTATTCAGTAACCGACCAGGGTTCGCGGGGCTCCGGCGAGCGTCCGAAGCCCGGAAAGTCCACGGCGATGACCTCCCGCGACAGGGAAAAATCCCGGATCAGCGGAAGCCAGCTCTCGATTTTTCCGCCCCAGCCGTGCAAAACGAGGAGCGGCTTGCCCGCTCCCTGCCGCTCGTAATACAAAGTCTGTCCGCCGGTTTCAAAGATCATCGGTTCACCCCGAAAAGATTATAGCGCATTCGCGCATAAAAGGAAAGCGATTTATTCATGCGCCCCATGGGCGCATGCAAAGGAAATCCGCTTCGCGGCTTCCCTTTGCCGAAACGTACCGGTTTCCTCAAATGCTGCGGCATTTGCGGGCGGAAACCGGTTCGGGTATGCTTTCCCATTCGCTTACGCTCGGTGGGAAAGCCAAATCCGCCGCGCATGTCGCCGGATTTGATTGAACTGAATGCATGCTTCCTAAACGCCAATCTATTCGTCGATCAGGTACGGATCATCCTCCGGGTGCGCCTCGGGCAGATGCTCGCAGGCCATCACCAGCGCGTCCTCGTTGTTGTCGGCGTAATAGCGCTTGCGGAAGCCGACCTCCTGAAAGCCCAGTTTTTTGTACAGCGACTGGGCGACGGCGTTCGACCGCCTGCACTCCAGCGTCATGTACACCATGCCGGTGTCCGCGGCCAGCTGCATCAGCGCCCGGGTGATCTTCTCCCCCAGCCCCTGCCCCCGTTTGTCCTTCCGGACGGCGACGTTGGTCACGTGGGCCTCGTCCAGCACCAGCCACATCCCGGCGTAGGCCACGGGCACGCCGTCCTCCCGGGCGACCAGGTAGCGGGCGCAGGCGTTCTCAGAAACCTCCCGGAGAAATGCGTCGCGGGACCACGGCACCGCGAAGCACTGTTTCTCGATTTCACTGACAGCTCCTACGTCGGTCATCGTCATCAGGCCGATTTCAATCATACGCTCTCCCCGCGCCGCGCGTCCCGCTCGCGCTCGGCCTGCGGCTTTCGAAGATAGATGGGTTCCAGCGCCTCCCCCGGCACAGCGGGAGACGAACCGCAATCCGCAAGATAGCAGGCGGCCTCCGCGCGAAGGGACGCAAGGTGCGGCTTCTGCAGCACGGAACGGCTGCCCAGCGCTGCGCGGATCGCCTCGCCGTGGGCCGAAAGGCCGTCGCCGGTAAAGAGAAAGCGGCCTTCGGGCGGAAGCGCCGCGACGAAGTCCGCCAGCTTCAGCGCCTCGTCCGGGCAGAGCCGCTCCGGCAGCGCGCCTTCCGCGAAGCGGAAGCGCGCGCAGTACACCTGGCCACGCCGGGCATCCAGAATGGGGCATATCTCACCGTCAAAGCCAAACGCGCCGGCCGAAAGCGCCTCGAGGGCATTCACCCGCGCGACAGGGATGCCCAGCGCCAGCGCGAAGCCCCGCGCCGCGCACACACCGATGCGCACCCCCGTAAAGGAGCCCGGACCCGCCACGCAGGCGACGAGTTCCACCTCCGCCATCGATACGCCCGCGGCCGTGAGCGCCCGGTCGACCAGCGGCATCAGCGTCTCCGAGTGGGTCAGCCCCACATCCGCCGAAACCGAATAGCGGGGCTTTCCGCCCCGCCATACGCAAACCGACGCCACCGGGCCGGAGGTGTCCATTCCAAGAATGGTCAAGCGTCTTCCTCCCATTCCTTGAGCGCGGCCAAAAACGCCGCCTCGCGGCCCGCCATCCCGGAAAAGGACAGGCGGATGATCCGCTCGTCCTCTCCGGCGCCCCGGCCGATTTCGGCCTCGACGCGCGGAGAGATGTCCATGCCGGGAAAGGGCCATTCGATGAGCGCGATCCAGTCGCCGCCGGTGAATTCGTCCAGCCCGGCGGCGTAGTATTCGTCTTCGTCCGCGAGCCGGTACAGGTCAAAGTGGCTGACGTGACCGTAGGGCTGCATCAGCGTGAAGGTGGGGCTGGGCATCGTTCCGGTCACGCCCTGTGCCCGCGCCGCGCCCCGGGCCAGCACGCTCTTGCCCGCACCCAGGTCGCCCGAGATTAAGAGACTGTCGCCGCCCCGGAGCAGCGCGCCCAGCGCGAAACCGAAGCGGCGCGTATCCTCCGCCAAATGCGTCCGGTACATGATGCCTCCCGTTTATCCGTGAAGAAAGCGCGAAAGCCGCTTGTACAAAAGTCCCGTGATGCCGCACAGCACGATGCCCTTGATGAGGTTGAACGGCACCGTCGCCAGAAGGATCATATCCCAGAGGCTGTTGATGGCCGGGATGATCGCCTTCATCATGCCGACGATCGCCTCCACCGGGAAGCCCATCACGTTCTGATAGAACGGAATCAGCACGTAGTAGTTTGCCAGCGCGCCGACGATCGTCATCAGAACGATGCCCAGTCCCATTCCGGTCAGCGCGCCCTTCAGCGTGCGGTTGCGGCGGTAAACTACCGAAGCGGTCACGACCAGCGCCGAGGAAACCAGAAAGTCCGCCAGCTCGCCGACGCCCTGGCTGTCCGAAGTGATGCAGCCGATCGCGGCCTTGATGAATGTAATCACAACGCCGGCAGCCGGGCCCATCGCAAAGCCCCCCAGCAGCGCCGGCAACGTCGAAAAGTCCAGCTTGTAAATCGGTGGGAAAATCGGTATGCCGGGGATCAGGAACAGGATGGCCGCCGCCGCGCTCAGTACGCCGATGCGCGTGACTTTTTTGATGTTGGTATTCATCTTGCGTTCTCCTCTCACGATAAAGCCCCTGCATAACCGTTCGCAGGGGCCTTTTCGGCACGTGAAAGAACAAATCTTCTTCCATCCAGACTCAAAGGCCGCCATTGACCTTCTTACTGTCGGCTTCGGAGTTTCACCGAATCGGCCTTTCGGCTCGCGGGCTATACCGCCGGTGGGGCTTCGCACCCCGCCCTGAAGACGCTTATACAGTTGTGGAACCTATAATAGCCCCGGCCTTCGGCTTTGTCAACGGCAAAAACGTTATTTTCCGATGACCGCCGGGCCCACCGGGCGCACGCGAAGCTCGGTCACCGCACCCTCGCCAAACACGGCGTTCATGCGCGAAGCGTATTCGTCCATCATCGAAAGCGGCACGAAGGCGAGGATCGTCCCGGCAAAGCCGCCGCCGTGGATGCGCCACGCACCGCGCCCATCGAGCATCCTGCGGGACAGTTCCAGCGCCAGCGCCATCTCCTGGTTGTCGCTACCGGGCACATACAGGTTTTGCAGAAGCTTCCAGCTGCTCTCGCCGGAGGCGATGATGCCGGAGAAGAAGGCGTCGAGATCGTCTCGCTTCAGCGCGTCCACGAGCAGCGGAATGCGCGCGTCCTCGTCGTAGAAGTGAAGTGCGCGGAGGATCGCCCGGTCGGATACCCTTCCCTTGAGGGACGGGATCGCCTTCTCAAATTCCTCACGGGGCACCTGGCGCAGAACCTCCGCCCCCATAAGCTTCGCGACCTGACGCATCTCCACAGGGATCGCGGCGTAGTGGCTGGTCAGGTTGCCGTGCTCGCCGCCGGCGGAGACCACCGCCATCGCGTAGCCCTTTTGGGAAAAGTCGTAGGCGATGGCCTCAATGACCGCGTCGGCGTCCTTGAAGTCCATCGTCACGAGACCGCCCACCGCGGAGGCCATCTGGTCCAGAAGGCCGCTGGGCTTGCCGAAGTAGTGGTTTTCCGCATACTGGGCGATCTTCGCGCAGGGCTCCGCGCCGAGCTTTCCGTCGCCGAACAACGCGTCAAAGAGCGTAACCAGCATCACCTCAAAGGCCGCCGACGACGAAAGTCCGCTGCCCTTGAAGACGCTGGAGGTCACCACCGCGTCGAATCCGCCCACGGGATGCCCCTCTGCCGCCATGCGCGCGGCGACGCCGCGGATCAGCGAATGCGTGGTTTCGTACTCGGCGGGAACCGCCTCGAGCTCATTAAGATCCACCGTAAAGGGCTTATCGTACCCCTCGGAGTAAAGCGTGACGGTGGCGTCCGGCCGCTTCGAGGCGGCGGCTACGGTGTCGAGGTTGATGGCGGCGGCAAGCACGCGGCCATGGTTGTGGTCGGTGTGGTTTCCGGCGATTTCGGTACGGCCAGGCGCGGACGCGAAGACGAGCTCGTCCACTTCGCCGAAAATTTCCAGGTGGCGCTGGGCCAGCGACTGGTAGCGCGCGGCCTCCCCATCCTCAAGGCCGGGGTAGATCCGGGAAAGCGCCTTCGCGGCTTCGGGGGTCTTCAGGTACTCGATCATCTGCCTCGTATTCATTCGGGTTTGCTCCTTGCGTCAAATTGTGCGGCGCCGTCGCCGTTATTTAGTTACCTTCCCCTGTCCGCCCGCCCTCCACGACGCCCGCGCCGCGGAATGCGTCCCTGAGCGTGCGCAGGACGCAGCTTACGTCCATCAAAAAAGTCAGCCTGCGGACGTACTCGCCGTCATAGGCGGCCTTAACGTCGATGGGCAGCTCGTCCCGGCCGCTGACCTGCGCGAGCCCCGTCAGCCCGGGGCGGACGGTATTCGCGCCGCATTCGTCCCGGCGCTCGATCAGGTCGAACTGATTCCAAAGCGCGGGCCGAGGGCCGACGAAGCTCATCTCGCCCTTCAGGATGTTGATCAACTGCGGCAGTTCGTCCAGCGAAGTCTTTCGCAGAAAACGCCCGCTGCGCGTAATAAAGGCGTAGGGGTCGTTCAGGAGGTGCGTGGGCACGTCTTTGGGCGCGTCAATGCGCATGGTCCTGAACTTCAGAATCATGAAGTGTTTCTTTCCCAGCCCGACGCGCTTCTGCCGGAAGAACACCGGCCCCCTTGAATCCAGCTTGATCCACAGCGCGATCAGCGCGCCGGGGACGAGAATCAGGGCCAGCGCCACAAACGAAAGGCACGCATCCAGCGCGCGCTTTAAATGCCTTTTGTACATGGGGATAGTATAGCAAAACCCGCGGCGTATGGCAAGGTGCGAACGCATTTTCGCACGCCGCCATAGGATACATCGCGGGTGAACCGCAAACGGGCGAAGCGGCGCGGCGCCGCCCGCCCAAGTCTTAGAAGGAGGAGTAGCGATGTCCTTTTTCAGCTACAAGAACGCAAACTCCGACCAGTGCCCCGGCTCCATTGTGGGCAGCGCCGTACAGGGCCTGACGGAGCGGATCTGCGTACAGGTGAAGAACGTCTACGACGCATGCCTTCAGCAGGAGCAGCTGGACGACGTGGAGATCACCGTGTCCGACATCGTGCCGCTGATCGCAGGCGCCTCGACGTCCTGCCAACCGCCTCTGGGCCGGGCCTGTAACTGCACCTGCCGTGGCTGCGAGTGCAACTGCACCTGCGGCACCTGCGGCGCCATTACACATTCCGAGGCTGTGGAGAACGCGCGCAACAGCCCGGACCCGCTGCCCGCGCCCTGCGGCCAGTGGACGTTTGTCAGCTGCCGGTCCGCCTCGGTCTGCGGCCGCATCCACGACCTGACCATCGACCGCCTGTGCGACCGCCCACAGTTCGCCCGGGTAAAGGCCACGGTGGACATCCCGATCGACGTAATCTTTACAGACGCGCGCTGCCAGGAGTGGATGGGCCGCGGGAAGCTCAGCGTGGTCAAGGATGTTCTCTTGGCCATCCCGGAGGAATCCATCGTGCCCTTCACGCTGGAGAGCATGGTGTCGGCCATCTGCGTGACCGGCGAATACATCGGTTCCTGCAAGTTTGAGATCACCATCTGCGTGACGGTGGCGCTCAAAATCCTTGCGGAAGTCGACCTGATGATCCCGGCCTACGGCTTCTGCGAGATTCCGCCCTGCGAGGAATTCGCCGAAAACGTATGTGATGAATTTTTCTCTCTGCCCTTGTTCCCCCGGCGCAACTGCGCCAACATGCTCAGCGGCTCGACCCCCCTCTGCCAGACCAACGGGTCGAGCGTGGCCGGCGCCAGCACCTGCGGCTCCTGCATGGGCGGCGTGGGCGGCATGAGCACCTGCTCCAATTGCGGCACCACCTGCGGCTCGCTGAACGCGCTGTGCCCCCGGTGCGGCCGCACGATGACCTCCTGCAGCTAGCGGCTTCGCCGCTCGCGCGCCCGCCCTCGCGCCGCCGGCGGTGAAATCCATCGAAGCGGGGCGGTTCAGATAGGCGCCGGAAACCGATGCGCAAAAGGCCCCTTACGAAAGCCTCCGGCGCCAGTTTACATCGGGGTTCGCGCGCCGCCCTTCGAGGGCGGCGCGCGGGCTGTATTACAGGCCCCGCGCCTCAGGCGAGAAGCCTCGATGAAGGAGGGCGTTTCATGAGCCTCGAAATCATCCTGCAGCTGCTCCAGACCGCGTCAATCGTGCTGGCGATGGCGGTAGCCGTCGGCACCATCCGCGGACGCGGCAGCGACAGAACCGCGGTGCTCACCAAGATGCAGGTCGACATAGAGTATATCAAGCAGCGCATCGACGGCGTGGACAGACAGGCGGGTAAGATCGTCGAGCTGGAGGCGTGCTGCAAGACGATGAACAAGCGGCTAGACGACCATCTGTGGCTGGACCACGACCGCAAGAAGGACGGAGAGTGAGCGCCAGCCACCCTGAAAGGGAGGGCTCATCATGCGCACATCCGGTTTTCTCGTTTCGCTGGGCCTCTTGTTGCCGGCAGCCGCCCGCGCCGAGGCGATTCCCGCAGGCGCGGCGCTCACTCCCTACACCTGGGAATCGCTGGCGACCATCGGCGGCGCGACCTCGGCGACGCTGCTCATCGTGCAGTACGTCAAAGCGCCGCTGGACCGCTGGCGCCACATCCCGACGCGGTTCGTCGTGCTGGTGATCGCCCTTGTGCTGATGACCACCGCCAAGGCCTACACGACCGGCCTTGCCTGGCGGGATGTGCCGCTGATCGCGGTCAACGCCTTTCTGGTAGCGCTGGCGGCGATGGGCGCTTACGAGGTTTCCTTCGCCAACGTCGATGAGAAAAGAACCCGCCCCGCCCCTCAAAAGTGAGAAGCGGCGCGGGTCCGGCGTATATTCGCCCTCCGGCCTATGCCCCGGCCTCCAGCCGGAGTTTTTCCACCAGCCTTTTGATGCGGTCCCGCGCCTCGGTTTCGAGCAGCAGCCGCTGATCCTCGGAGGCCGGGCGGTCGCCCATCAGGCTGACAAATTGGCTGACCTTGAGGCCCAGCGTCTCCTGCATGTCCTGATCGGACCCCCGCGGGCTGACCAGATAGTAGCACAAAAGCGAATCCACGTGGCCGATTCGGTGGGCGCGGTCCTCCGCCTGGGCGTGGACGGCGGGCGACCAGTCCAGTTCCCCGAACACCACGCAGGTGGCGCGCTGCAGGTTGAGCCCCGACGCAGACCTTAGCGACACGCAGCAGAGGTCTGTCTTCCCTTCCATAAACCGCGTGGCGGCGGCGTCCTTCTCCCCTTCCGTCTCCCGACCGGTGATGAAGGCCGGGCGGCGGGCCTTGAGCTCGGCCTTGTAAATGTCCATGACCGCGTGGTGGTGGGCGAACAGGAGAACCGCCTCGCCCTCCTCGATCAGCGCCTCGACAAAGGCCGCCACGTGGCGCGCCTTGGCGATGCCGGTGGCCTGCCGCTGCTTCTGACAGATGTCGTCCTCCGCCAGCGCCCGCTGGGATGCGTCCGCGATCCGGCCCAGAGCGCGCACCTTCTCGAAAACCGGCTGCATCAGCGACCGGTAGGTCTTGTCGTCCCAGTCGATCTCCTGCACCAGCCGCCGCTTCGCCGGGAGCTCCGGCAGCACCTCGCGCTTCGTTCGGCGCAGCATCAATCCCTCCCGCCGCAGGTGCTCGCCCAGAAGATCGGGCTTCGCGACGATCGCGCTGTTGTACCCGTAGCACCACTCGCGGGAGAAGCTCTCCCAGCTGCCCAGAAAGTGAAAGTCCAGAATGTTGACCACGTTCCAGATCTCTCCGCCGTGGTTGTAGATGGGCGTGCCGGAAAGGCCGATCACGCTGTCCGCCGCAGAGGCCACAAGGCTGGCGGACGAGTATTTCTCCGTCCCCGCGTGGCGCAGTTCCTGAATTTCGTCAAAGAGCACCGTCTGGAACCGGTACTCCGGCAGCGCCTTTTTCCAGCCCCGCAAGAGAAGGTAGTGAATGATGTAGATGTCCGCCTCCGGCAGCTCATAGGGCGTGAGCCCCCGGACCACATGCACGCGGACGCCGCCGGGGAGGGAGAGAAAGCGCTCGATCTCCCGCTGCCAATTGCGCACCAGGTGCGGCGGCACCACGGCGAGCACCGGAAACCGGGCCGTCGTGGCCAGGTAGGAAAGCGCCTGCACGGTCTTCCCCAGGCCCATCTCGTCGGCCAGCAGCGCGCGGCGGCTGCCGAGCAGAAAAGCCAATCCCTGCTTCTGAAAGGGCATGAGCTCGCCCGAGAAGCGCTCCGCGGGTGGATCGGCGGATTCGGGCATCGAAAGCCGTGCCTCCCGCCAGGCGGCGTAGTCTCTCGCCTCTTCAAGGGCCTCCGCCCACCTTTCCCGGTCCGCCTCACGAACCTCCAAGGGGTACCTGAGCATCAGCCAGTTGAGTTCGCCGATGATGCGCCGGTGGGCGGTGAAGCGCGCCTCGCCCCGTCCCCGCCCCTCGCAGCCGGGGAACAGGCGTTTGGCCAGCTCGGTCACGCAGGGCTCGCCCTTGATGACCCAGCAGCGCGCCTTGCGGTTGTAGCCAAGCGTGCCGTAAAGGTGAACCGGCGCGCCGACCTCCCGGAGGTAGGAAGGATAGTTCACGGCAGCGCCACCCCCCACAGCCGGTTGAGCCCGAACACCACCACCGGCTTTCCGGAGATCTGGCCCGGCACGATGGCGCGGTCGGTGGTCACCAGAACCAGGGCGGAGAGCACCGGCGAGGCCAGATAGCGCGCCGCCTGCCCGGTAAGGCGCTTGGAATCGTGGCGCCCGCGCTTGACCTCGATGCCCACGCTTCCGGCCAAAAAATCAATGCGGCAGCGCGGGGCGATCACCGCCTCGTGCCTAAAATCAATGCCCGCCGCCGAAAGCGCCGAAGCGATGAGCGCGTGCAGGTGCCGCTCCTCCGGGGCTACAGGAATGCGCAGCGCCGAAAGCGCCGCGCATATTGCTTCAATTTCCGACCGCATGTTTTCTCCCGTTAGTCGACTTTCGTAACCTCATACCCGGCTTCGTCGATGGCTGCTCGGATGGCCTCCTCCGACGCGTCGCCGCCCGACACGGCGGCGGTTTTCTTCGCAAGGTCCACCGTCGCGTCGAGGCCGATGCCCCGGAGCGCCCGCTCGACGTGCGCGGCGCAATGGCCGCAGCTCATGCCCTCAATGTGAATGGTCTTCGCCATGGTCTTCTCCTCCTCGGAACTGATAATTTTTCTATTCGCCCTCGCCGGGCGTTTTTCCTGCCCCGAAGCGATTTCTTCGGCAAAGCGCCGCCTCAAAGAGCCCTCGGAGCCTTTTCATATAATAACCCCGGACGCAAGACGCGAACCATCGCGCGGCGTCCGGGGATCGAGCACTCCAAAAACAGGAAGGATTACAGGAGCTTCCCCAGAAAATCCCGGGTGCGCTTCTCCTTCGGCGCGCCGAAGACCTGGGCGGGCGTGCCCTCCTCGGCGATGACGCCCTCGTCCATAAACAGCACCCGGTCTCCCACCTCCCGGGCAAAGCCCATTTCATGGGTGACCACCACCATCGTCATGCCCTGCCGGGCCAGGTTTTTCATCACGTCCAGCACCTCGCCCACCATCTCCGGGTCGAGCGCGGAGGTGGGCTCGTCAAAGAGCATGACCTCCGGGTCCATCGCCAGCGCCCGGACGATGGCGACGCGCTGCTTCTGCCCGCCGGAGAGCTGGCCGGGAAACGCCGCGGCCTTATCCCGAAGGCCGACGCGGTCGAGAAGCGCCATCGCCCGCTCGCGCGCTTCGTCCTTGGTCATGGTTTTCAGGTGAACCGGCGCCAGCGTTATGTTGTCCAGTACCGACTTGTGCGGGAAGAGGTTGAACTGCTGGAACACCATGCCCATCTTTCGGCGCACGCGGTTGATGTCCACGTGCTTCCCGGTGATCTCCTCTCCGTCAAACACGATCGACCCGGAGGTGGGCACCTCGAGAAGGTTCAGGCAGCGCAGAAAGGTGGACTTGCCGGAGCCGGACGGCCCGATCACCACCAGCTTTTCGCCCTTTTCGACGCGCTGATCGATGCCGCGCAGCACCTTCAGCCCCTCAAACTCCTTGGTAAGCCCTTTAACGGTTATCACCCTGCCGCACCCCCTTTTCAATACGCCCGAACAGCGCGGACAGCCCCGATACCATGACGAGGTAGATCGCCGCCACGGTCAGAAGCGGGAAGAAAGCCGAATAGGTGCGGCTTCTGATGAAGTCACCGGCCTTGGTCAGATCCATCAGCGCGATGTAGCCTACGATGGAGGTCTCCTTGAGCAGCATGATGAACTCGTTGAACAGAGAGGGCAGCGTGTTCTTGATGGCCTGGGGCATGACAATCTTGAGCAGCGTCGCGCCGCTGGACAACCCCAGCGAGCGCCCCGCCTCCGTCTGCCCCTTGTCCACCGACAGGATGCCGCCGCGCACCATCTCCGACACGTAGGCGGCGCTGTTAAGGCCGAAGGAGAAGATCGCCACCGCCACCTTGGGGCCGTTGTAGGTGGCGAGGATGATGTAGTACATGATGAGCAGCTGCACCATTACCGGCGTACCGCGGATCACATCCACGTACACCCGGGCGACGCCGCGCACAAAATTCCACTTGGACAGCCGCATCAGCGCGATGAGGCTGCCCAGAATCACGCCCAGCACCGCCGCCGCCAACGCGATCTCGACGGTGACGCCCAGGCCGTCCAGCAGCATTTTGTACCGATCGCCCTGGATGAGGTTGAATTCAAAGTCCTTCCAGAACGACGCAAACCACGCGCTCATGGCTTCCAAGTGCATACGCTCCTTTCAACGGGAAACACGAAATGCGCAGCCGCGCGCGGCTGCGCATTTGATCAATACGCTCTTTATTCCTCGGCCTTGTACTTCTCGTAGATCGCATCCACCGTACCGTCGGCCTTGAGATCGGCAAGCGCCTGGTTGATCTTGGCCAGCAGTTCGTCCTGGCCGAGGGGCAGCGCGATGCCGTAGGCTTCGTCGCTCAGGCGGTCAGCCAGAATGACGAGGCCCTGGGCCTGGGACACGAAGACGTTGGCGGGTTCCTCGTCGATGACAACGGCGTCCAGGCGGCCGTTGACAAGATCCTGCACCGCGTCGATGCCCTTGTCGTAGCGGTCAACGGTGGCGTCGGTGAACTTCTCGGTCACATACAAGTCGCCGGTGGTGCCCAACTGCACACCGATCTTCTTGCCGGCGAGGTCTGCTTCGCCCGCCACGGCGGAGCCTTCCTTGACGATGATCTTCTGGGAGGCCTGATAGTACGGATCGCTGAACAGAACGCTCTGCTTGCGCTCCTCGGTGATGGTCATGCCGGAGATGGTGGCCTCGATCTTGCCGCTGGCCAGCGCCGGGATCAGCGCGTCGAAGCTCATGTTCTCGATCTGGATGGTCATGCCGATCTTCTCGCCGATGGCGTTGATGAGGTCGATGTCGATGCCGGCGGGCTGGCCGTCATCGCCGATGAACTCAAAGGGCGCAAACTCAGCGTTGGTGCCGACCACCAGGGTGGCATCCTCCGCGAGGCCCGCGGTGCCCAGCGCCAGAACCAGCGCGGCCAGAAGGACTGTGAAAATCTTTTTCATCGTACTTTCCTCCCGTTTCAATTTGAATGGATGCCCCATTATAAGCCTTCAGGCCCCGGTGCACAAGGGGATTTGTGTGAATAATGCGTATATCTATGCAGAAATGACGCGCCGCGCCGCCCGCGTCCGGAATAAAACCGGAGGTATATGCAGGCGGCGCGGAAACTTGTCAAAGCACTCTTGTCAGCTTTACGCAGCGGCCAAGGATGAGGACACCCTTGATATCCACCGTCTCACCGCGGAATTCCCGGTCGAATGACTGGAGCAGCAGCTTTCCGCCGTCCAGCTTCTTGACCTTCCGGGCCTGCCTGAGGCCCGACCGCTCCACGATCATGACCGCTTCGTCCACCGGGTTCTTCTCGGGCACGGTCAGAAGCAGATCCCCGGCGTGGATGCGGTACCCGGCGAGGGCGCTGTCCGGGCAGCGGAAGAAGAACACCTTGTCGGGCGCGCCGCCCTCGATGCGCCCGCCGATCACCGGCTCCAGCGCGTGGTCCAGCACCAGCCCCTTCTCGTCGCACACCGGCACCCGCTTGACCACGCCGCCCAGCGCGTCGAGCCACGCGCCGCCCGGCTCTTCGGATGCCAAGGACGCCGCGGTGACGGCCTCCTCCGGCTGCTCCGCCGGCAGCACGTAGGGGCGCGGCTTGGGGCGAAGCTTCACCTCCGGCTCCGCCGCCACTTCCAGCTCCGTTGAAACGGGGTTTTTGACCCCCAGCACCTTCAGCATCCGCTGGGCCTGATCGTCGCTGGCGACCCTGCGGCCCGATTCGATGTCTTTCACAACGCTCTCCGCCAGGCCGCATTTTTTGCCCAGCGCCTTTTCGGTCATACCTGCGGCCAGTCTGGCCTTTTGAATGGTTTCGCCCATTCTGCTCACGTTATTTCCTCCTTCAGTCTGCGGCCGCGTCCATCGCGAGGAGCGCCGCGGCGTAGATCACAAGCATGGTTTCGATTTCCGGGATTGACTGCGCCTCGTCCGGCTCGTGGGCGTGGCCGTGCCCTTCCGGCAGAAAGTCCGGCCGGGCCGCGTCCGGAAAGCCAGGGCCGAAGGTCACGGCGTTTTGAAGCTCCCGGGAGTAGGTGCCGCCGCCGGTGGTGTAGGGCTCGTCATCCCTGCCGGTGACGGCCTTGTACACATCCTGCAGCGCGCGGATGCGCGGGTCGTCCTTCGGGATGTAAAAGGGGTTCTTCAGCTTGAAGGACGCGATTTCAAAGCCCTTTGACGCCGCGTAGGCATGGAATGCGTCCCGGCAGGCGCCGAGGTCGGTGGCGATGGACAGGCGGCTGTCCACCGTCAGGCGGACGCGCCCTGCCTCCATCGACAGGAGCCCCACCACCATCGTGGTTTTGCCCGTCTCGGCATCCTCTATGGCGATGCCGGCCTTCTCGCCGTAGGTATCGCCGGAGATTTCCGCCAAAGATTCCAGCGCCGCCTGATCCGCACCGGAGAACAGCCCTGACGCGGCCAGCGCCGCCGTCAGCTTGTGGATGGCACTCTCGCCCATCCAGGGGCGCGCCGCGTGGGCGGCCATGCCCCGGGCAAACACTTCCACCCGGCCGTCAATGCCCCCGACTTCCACATTCGAGAGGCCGAGGGCTTTCCGCGCGGCCTCCAGCGGGCAGTCGATCAGCGCGCGGGCGGTGGGCGGCACCATATTCTCCACCGCGCCGCCGGAAATATCCCGCAGTATGGCGCCCGCGGGGCGGGTCAGCGTCGCGCCCAGCATGCCCTTCTGCGCGTAGTTGGCCGGAAAGGAAGAGTCCGGCACGATGGAGGCCACCGGCATCTTCTGGGTCTTCGCGAAGTAGACCATGTCCTGCATGCCGGTCTCCTCGGAGCCGCCCATCACGAGGCGTATGCCGTGCCGAAGCCCAATCCCCTGCTCACGGAACATCCTCATCAGCCCAAGCCCCAGCGCGCAGGCCATCTTGTTGTCGTGAACGCCCCGGCCGATCAGCCAGTCGCCTTCCCGCGTCGCGCCGAAGGGCGGGTAGATCCAGTCCTCCCCCACCGGCACCACGTCCAGGTGGCCGAAAATACCCAGCGGTCTTTCCCGGTCGCCGTAATAGGCGCTGGCGCAGTAGCCCTCGTGGTCCTCGGCCTCAAACCCGTATTCCCGCGCCCGCTCGAGCGCAAAATCCAGCATCCTTTTTACGCTGGGGCCGAAGGGCGCGCCGGGCTGCGCCAGGTCCGCGCGGCTGACGCTCTCGATCCGGGCGAAATCCTGAATATCCCGAACGACCGACTCCAGATTGTCCCCGGCCCATTTTTTAACTTTCTCCATCGTTACGCGATCCGGCGTCATGGGTTTTCTCCCCTTCTGCGTGCGGCAAAGAATTGGTTTAACAGTTCCTGACAGGCGACGGCCAGAATGCCGCCGTCCGCCCTTGCGAAGTGCGTGAACGCAGGGTCCTCCGTGATTCGGTAGACGCTGCCGCAGCAGCCCGCGGAGGGGTCCGCCGCGCCGTAGAACACGCGGTCGAGCCGCGCGGCCACGATGGCCCCGGCGCACATGGCGCAGGGTTCCAGCGTCACGTACAGCCGGCAGCCGGAAAGCCGCCAGCCGCCCAGCGCCGCCGCCGCGGCTCGGATTGCCTCGATCTCCGCGTGGGCGGTGGGATCGCCCGTAGCCTCCCGGCGGTTGCGGCCGCGGGCGATGATCTCGCCATCCCGCGCCACCACCGCGCCCACCGGCAGTTCCCCCTCCGAAAGCGCCGTTCGCGCCTCGGAAAGCGCCGCCATCATCATGCGCTTGTCGTCCATATCGCCCTCCATAGAATCCGCCTACAAGGATAGCACAATTGCCGCCAAAATACCAGATGGCGCGCGCTTCCCCAATCGCCGGATATGCGGTATAATAAAGAAAAATGGGCGAATGCCTCTGGAGGAATAAATGATGAAGATCAGCCGGTACTTTGACGCCGCGGTTTTGAAACCCGAGATGACCCGCGAGGAGGCGAGGGCGGCGATACAGGCCTCCATCGACGCGGACAGCTATTCGGTCTGCGTCCGGGGCTGCGACATTGAAATGGCGGTGGAAATGTGCCGCGGCACGAACACCATCGTCAGCTGCGTCCTGGACTTCCCCTACGGCTACGGCGGCGCGGCGGGCAAGCGCGCGCTGGCGAAGGTCTACTGCCTTGAGGGCGCGAAGGAATTGGACATGGTGATGAACTACGGCTACGCCCGGGGAGGAGACTGGGACGCGGTCGAGGCTGAGATCCGCGGCGTCGTAGAGGAAGCCCATGCGGCGGGCGCGCTGGTCAAGGTGATCTTTGAGACCAGCCAGCTGACGCTGGACGAGGTGCGGCTCGCCACCGAGACATCCATCCGCGCGGGCGCGGACTTTGTGAAGACTTCCACCGGCTTCAACGGCGCGGGTGCCGCGCCGGAGGCCGTCAAGGTCATGCTGGACACCGCGGCGGGCCGCGCGAAGGTCAAGCCCTCCGGCGGCATCCGGGACTACGCCACCGCGAAGATGTACGTGGACATGGGCGCCCAGCGGCTGGGCATCGGCTACGCCTCCGCCGCCGCCATCGCCCGGGGCGAGGGCACGGACGAAAACTACTGACCGACGCGATCAAATACCCGTCGACGCCAGGCGGGAAACAGAGAGGCAGCCCATGCGGACCATCGTTACCGTCCAGCACACCCAGTCTCTGCACCACACAAACGGCATGGTCGGCTCGTGGACGGACTGGGACCTGTCTGCCAAGGGCGTCCGACAGGCGGAGCGGCTCGCAGAACGGCTGGCGGCGGAGATCAGCGACAAGCGCTGGGCACTTTATTCGTCGGATCTGCTCCGCGCCCGGCATACCGCCGAGATCATTGGCGCGCACCTGAGCCTCGCGCCGGTGATCACCCCCGCGCTCCGGGAGCGGAATCTGGGCCGCGCGGTCGGGCAGTCCGTAGCGTGGCTTCGGGCCAACATGGAATGCGAGGAGCGCACGGTCGACGACAAGATGTTTTCCGATGGCGAGAGCCTGCGGGATGTATGGAGGCGGCTTGCCCCTTTTCTGCAGGAGCGGCTGGAAGGCCCCGACGAAAACATACTGATCGTTTCCCACGGCGACGCGTTGAACGTTTTCTGCGCCCTGTGGCTGAACCTGCCGCCGGAGGCGCTGAACGGCTGTGCGTTCCGCGGGCAGGCAGGCGGCGTCTCGTTTCTGACAGAGGGACCGGACGGGCGGCGCGTGTTGCAGCGGTTTAGCGACATGTCCTACCTGCGCCAGCCTCTTTAAGTAAAGCAAGTTATCGCATCAGCCGCCGGTTAAAACTGACGGCTGATGCGCGTTTTAATGCTGTCAACCCGTAGCCAGACGACAGTTCCCAATGAACCTCGCCGGGAAAAATTCGTAAATCCCGACGCTCTCAATCCTTGCCGAAAAGGGCTCAAAATGCCGCGCCACAACGGGTATGGCCATATGGATGATGTCCGGCTCATCCATAAGGAGGGTTGCATGGGCAACCCAATCGTGGTGACCGATCGCCGGTTGCTCCGGAACCAGTGCATTGTGAAGGCCGAGAAGCTCATTGTTCATCGAAGGCCCGATAAACAGCACCTTCAAACCGAACAAACCGATGTGGCTGAGGTTTATGTCAAAAGCGTCCGTCCTGCGACAGACCTCGCGCGCGCGTTCCAGAACGCCGGACTCTCTTTCCACCGGAAAACTCCCCATCGTGAAGTGATACGGCACGCCGGGCGTCTGTTGCCCGGTGTACCCGGCCCGGGCGAGTTCCTCGTAAATGCCGGCCAGCCTTTGCTCCGTCGCCGCGTCAAACTGGGCCAGTAGATAGACGCGCTGGTCTTTTACCACAATTCTCACCCCCGACTGATATAAGGGACTGCCCCATTATCCCATATCCAGCGACGAAGGGCAATCCCCTCTATGCGAAAGAGCCCCGGTCCTACGTAGGACCGGGGCTTGCACGTTCTTGGCTTCAGATCGCGCGCAGGATGAACGAGAAGGAATGCTCCGCCTCGCCGTCGATAGTGAACTCCGGATGGGTATGGGCGCCCCAGCCGTCGTCGCCGCCGACGCCCATGCGCTTCATCGCCACGTCCACCACCGTGTAGCTGACGGGCGGCAGTTCGTCCGGGTGCATCGCATTTGTCAGCTCGCTGGCGGTGTAGGGCAGCACGGTAACCTCGAGGGGCGCGCCGTCCATTTCGATGCCGAGGCCCTCGCCCGCCTCGTCCGTCACCGTCATCCAGCGGACCCCGGCGCGGTTCCCGCATTCCTGCGGCACGATGTAGCGGGTCAGGTTCTCTTCGGCGGTGGTTTCGTACACGCCCAGGCGCGCGCCGTGCAGCCGGTCGATGTAGTTCTCCTCCGGCCCGAGTCCGTACCAGTTCACTTTGTGGAACTGCTTGGGCAGCCGCATGGAAAGGCCCACCGAGGGCACCTGCCCCATGCCGGCTATGCCGGGCAGCTTCAGCGCAACGCGCACCGCGCCGTCCGGCAGCGGCTGATAGGTGATATACGCCTTCTGATCCCGTACGATGGGCAGCGCGTAGTGGTAGGTGAGCGCGAAGGGCTTTCCGGGCTCAGAGGGCACGGCATCCACGACGCGGCTGGACACCGACGCCGCGCGCCAGAAGGCCATCTCGTGGTCGAATCCGCAGCCGCGGTCGGTGTCGGTGGGCGCGCGGAACAGGCTGAGCGACGGCGCGGTCACGATCAACTCCGGGCCGCCGTCCTTTTTCAGCGAGACAAGGCCGCCTTCCGGGTAGGACAGGAGCATCGTGCGGCCGCCCGCCTGAGCGCCGAAGTTGTAACCGCCGGGGATCAGGCGCACCTCGCCTTGAGGCGCCAGGCGCTCGCCCGCCACCGCAAACACGTACTGGCCGTGCATCTGCTCGTAGCCCTTGGGCGCCCAGGGGGTGTCCTCCCGGAGGACGAGGGCGCAGTTTACGGCATACTCGCCGGGCTCACGGCACTCGGGCAGATCCAGCGGGATGAAGGCCTCCGCCCCCGCGTCGACGCGGGGCAATGTCTCACCGGACGCGACGCGCGCGCCGTCCTTCAAGAGCTCGTAGCGCAGCGCATAGCCCTCCGTGCCCGCGAAAAGGTTGCGGTTGACCAGCCGGACGCCGTTCTTCTCGGGCAGGATCTTGACCGGCTGATACAGGAACTTGACCTCCTGCATCTTGGGCGAGGGCGTGCGGTCGGCGAACAGGATGCCATTGCCGCAGAAGCTGCGGTCGGTGGGCCGGTCGTAAAAATCGCCGCCGTAGGCGTAGCGGAGCGCGCCGGAGGGCGCGGTGGTGGCGATCGCCTGATCGATGTAGTCCCAGATGAAGCCGCCCTGATACATCGGGTACTTCTCGGCGATTTCGATGTACTTGAACATGTCGCCCACCGAGTTTCCCATCGCGTGCACGTATTCGCACAGGATGTAGGGCTTCTTCGGGGCGTCGTTCAGGTACTTCTCGACGTCCCAGGGCCGGGTGTACATGCGGCTCTCCACATCGGAGGTGTCGTTGTAGCGGCGGTCCGCGGAGACGCCCTCGTAGTGGACGAGACGCGTGTCGTCCATCTGGCGGATGAGGTTTGACATGTTGTAGATGACCTCGCCGCCATAGCTCTCATTGCCGCAGGACCAGATCACGATGGCGGGATGGTTTTTGTCCCGCCCGACCATCGACCGGGCGCGGTCGTTGACCGCGTCCTGCCACTCGGGCTTGTCCGAGGGCACGGCGCGCTCCGCGTCGATCCCGTTGACGACCGTCCAGGTGCCGTGGGTTTCAAGGTTGGCCTCGTCGATGACGTAGAGGCCGTAGCGGTCGCACAATTTGTAGAAGCGACTGTCGTTCGGGTAGTGGCAAGTGCGCACCGCGTTGATGTTGTTTCGCTTCATCTCAAGGAGGTCGGAGATGATCTCCTCGTCGGTCAGCGTGCGGCCGCCGGTGGCGCTGAACTCGTGGCGGTTGACGCCGCGGAACTCGATGCGCTTGCCGTTGATTTGCATCAGCCCATCCTTCATCTCAAAGCGGCGGAAGCCGATCATCGTCTCCGCCACCTCGATCACGCCGTGATCCGCCCGGAGCGTCACCCTGAGGCGGTAGAGGTTCGGCTGCTCCGCGCTCCACTTCGCGGGCTTGGCCACGGGGACCTCGATGGCAGTGTGAGCCTTTGCGGGCAGCTGGACATCCACCACCGCGCGGCCGCTTTCGTCCATGAGCTCCACCTGGGCAACGACATCCTCTGAAGGAAGCCGGAGGCGCATGTCGAGGGACAGCGTGCCGTTCCGGTACTCGTCGTCCAGAAGCCCCTTGGCAAACATGTCCTCCACGTGGGCCGCGCCGCTGGCGGTCAGCCGCACCGAGCGGAACAGCCCGGAGAAGCGCCAGAAGTCCTGATCCTCGAGCCATGTGGCGGTCGAATAGCGCACGAGCCGCACCGCCAGCCGGTTTTTACCGGGCTTCAGCGCGTCCGTCACGTCGAAATGGGAGGGAGTAAAGCCGTCCTCGGCGTAGCCGATAAACGCACCGTTGACCCATACGTAAATCGCCGTCACGGCGCCGTCAAAGCTGAGCGTAACGCGCTTTCCATCAAAGCCGGCGGGCAGGTCGAAATCCGTCGCGTATTCCGCCACGGGGTTCGGCGACGGCACCTCCGGCGGCGCGATGGGCTTCAGCCCGTCCCATGGGTACTGGATGTTGACGTAGTGGGGCGCGCCATAGCCGCTGAGCTCAAGGCAGCCGGGAACCTTTACGTCCGCCCAGCCGGAGACGTCGTAGTCCGGCGCCTCAAAGCCGTGGATCATGCCGCCGAGGTCCGGCGCGTAGTGAAGCTTCCATTCGCCGTCCAGAGATTTTTCCAGGCTCGTTTTGCCCAGATCGGCTTCCGCGGCGCTGGCGTAAACCGCGTGATCGGAAAACGCGTCCAGCCGGTTCACGGCAAACACGCGCGGGTCATAGAGCCAGTCAAGGGTGGGTTGGATCGATTTCATGGCGCACCTCCGGTGGTTTTCGTGGTCAAACGCTTCTATTGTACCAGAGCGGGGAGCGGATGTCATCCGCACTTATTTCACGGAGCCCGCGATGCCCTCGGTAAAGAATTTTTGCAGCGCGAAGAAGATCACGATGGTGGGCAGCGTGCAGATCAAGACCGCCAGCATCAACGAGCCGTAGTCGGTCACGTACCCCGCGATCAGGTTGGCGATCAGCATCGGCATGGTGACCGATTCGTTGGTCTGCATGATGACCTTGGGCCACAGGTAGTTGTTCCAGGCGTTCATGAAGGTGATCGTCATCGCCGCCGCGTAGGTGGACTTCATCGTGGGGATGAACATCCGAAAGAAAATGCCCACCTCGGTCAGGCCGTCTATGCGCGCCGCCTCGATGATGTCGTGGGGGAACGAGCGGGCGTTCTGCCGGAACATCATGATGAGAAACGGCGTCGATATGCCCGGCAGGATAAACGCCGTGTAGGTGTTCAGAAGCCCCATCCGGGAGAACATCCGAAACAGCGGGATCAGCGTGGCGGCGAAGGGCACCATCATCGCCAGCAGCAGGATTGACATCACCCGGTCCTTGTGGCGGTCGTGGTAGATTTCAAAGCCATACCCGGCCAGCGAGCAGACGACGAGCGCCAGGAAAGTCTGCAGGGACGCGTTGATGAAGGAGTTTTTCATCGCGTTCCACATGTCCTGCCCAGCGATCAGCGCCCGATAGTTGGCCGCGAGGTTGCCGCCGGGCATGAGAGAGCCCGCCAGCACCGTCTGGCTGGTGTTGGTGGCCGATACCACCATCCAGTACAGGGGGAACACCGACAGAACCGAAGCGAGAATCAGGAAGAAGTACTTGAACGCCGTAGCCGCGTTTCGCTTCATCGCTTGTCACCCACCTTCATCTGGGCAAGCGCCAGAATCGCAACCAGGATAAAGATCACAAACGACATGGCCGCCGAGTACCCGAACTTGGGCACTTGCTGGAAGGTGGCCTTGTAGATGTAATGGCTCATGGTAATGGTCATGTTGGCCGGCCCGCCGCGGGTGAGGTTGTAGGACTCGTCGAACAGCTGCAGCGTGCCGTTGGTGGACAGGATCGCCGTCAGGAGGATGATGGGGCGAAGCAGCGGCACCGTGATTTTCGTGAAGCGCTGGAGCCAGCTGGCGCCGTCAATCAGCGCCGCCTCATAGATGGAGCCCTCGATGGACTGAAGGCCCGCCAGATAGAAGACCATGTTGTAGCCCGTCCAGCGCCAGATCAGCGCGACCACCACGACAATTCGGGCCGTCCATGCGCCGTTGAGCCAGTTGATGCCCTCGGAGAGGATGCCGGAGCGGACGAGCACCGTGTTGACAAAGCCGTTGATGTCAAACAGCGCGCGGAAGATGATCGAATAGGAGACCAGCGAAGTCGCGCAGGGCAGGAAGATCATCGTGCGGAACAGTCCGCGGAATTTGAGTTTGGGGTCATTCAAAAGAGTGGCAAGGATCAGCGCCAGCACCAGCATGACCGGAACCTGAATCAGAAGAAACAGGAAGTTGTTGGTCATCGACTGGCGGAAGATCGGGTCCTTGATCAGGTATTCATAGTTACGCAGCCCGGCAAAGCTGAGCTTCGCGCCCTGCCCGGACTGAAGAGACAATAGCGCCGCCTGAACCATCGGGTAAAAGTTCATCCAGGCGATCAAAAGGCTGGCCGGCAAGAGAAAGGCCCAGCCGGTTATGTTCTGGCGGCCTGCGAGCGACGGTTTCCACCCGCTCGTCATTTTTTTGGAATGGCCTGAGGTCACAACCCATCCCCCCTGTGGCGGAAAATGTGCCGAGGGGCGGGGAAACCCCGCCCCTCTCGAGGATCAATGAATGCGCTTCGTTACGCGCCCATCTGGAAGGAGACGGTGGCGTCAGCCTCGGCAAGCGCCGCGTCGATATCTGCGCCGCCCAGCACCTGGGTGATGGCGGTGGCGACGGCGTCGCGCGCCTCATAGTAGTAGACGCCGGTGGCGTTCGCGGGCACGCTCGCCGCGTAAGCGGTGATGTCCGCGAAGACCTTCTGGCCACCGAAGTACTCGGAAGGCTGGTTGTAAACGTCGCTGTCGCCCGCGGGCAGGTAGGTGGCCAGCGCGCCGGAGGAGGGCAGGATGGTCTCATAGAACTTCACGGAGCCGCCGAAGGTGGACGCCAGGAAGTCGTTGGCCAGTTCGTAGTTCTTGCTGCTGCCGGAGACCGCCCAAGACGAACCGCCGTTGTTGGAATAGTTGGTGCCGCCCTCGATGTCAACCTTCGGGATGTTGGTCAGCGCCCACTTGCCGGACTGGTCCGCCGCGGTCTGGATGGAGCCGAGGATCCAGCAGCCGTTGATGGTGCCGACGCAGTTGCCGGTGGTGAAGGTGCCGATGTAGCCGTCCCAGCCGTTGGCCTCGGCGTACACGCCTTCCTTGACCATGGTGGCGAAGTTTTCCATGACCTTCTTGAGTGCCGCGTTGTCCTTGATGTTGAGGGTTCCGTCCGCGTTAAACAGCGAGGAGCCGCAGCTCTGCAGCATGATCATGACCAGGTCCGGCTCGCCGGAGGTGCCGGAGATCATCGGAAGGCCGGTCTTGGCCTTGACGTCCTTGCCGATCTCGATGAAGCGGTCCCAGGTGATGTCGGTCAGATCGGCGATGGTGTAGCCGGCCTGCTCGAGGATGTCGGTGCGCATGGCCTGCACGGTGGTGCCGTTGTCGAAGGGCACGCCGTAGTTCTTGCCGTCCACGACCGAGTAGGCGACCTTCGCCGCCGGGAACTTGGAGAAGTCCACGCCGCCCGAGGTCAGGTCGGCGAACAGGTCGGGGTAGTTGATGACGTTCTTCTGGAACGCGTTGTCCTGGCAGAGGAAGATGTCGGGCATGCCGGAGAGATCGCCGGACATGGCCAGCGTGGTCAGCTTGGCCTGCAGGTCGTTCCACGGGGTCTCGATGACTTCAAGCACAAAGTCCGGATGCGTTTCCTGGTAAACCTTGGCCGCCTCGTTCATGGCGTAGATGTTGAACGCCGGATCCCAGCACCAGACGGTCAGCTTGTTCGACGCGGCTTCCGCCGTGGCGACCGTGAACGAAGAGATTACGAGCATGAGCGCCAACAAAAGGACAGACAGCTTTTTCAAGAATACCCCTCCCGATGGTGTATTTCATACGGGCACTGAGCCCGTATGATGCGAAGGAACAGGCTGTGTAAACCCTTTCTTCACAGCCAGAATTATAGCACCCGTCGCTGCGCGTGTCAACGATATATTAATCATTTGATTATCTAAATCGTGAACTTCCAAAAATAAGCGGTGGAATCGGCCCATCAAACCCGCATGAATTTCTTGCATATTGCAGATTCCGAAGCATCAGGCCTATTGTAAACCCTTTCAGAAATATGTATACTGTATAATATACTTCATATGCCACGGCACGGGAGGAACGCGCATGAACGAGCACATCACCATCTTTGACATCGCGAAGGAGGCGGGCGTGTCCATCGCCACGGTTTCCCGCGTCATCAGCGGCAGCGCCTCGGTCCGGTCGGCCACCCGGGAGCGGGTGCTCGAGGTGGTGGAAAAGTACAATTTTCGCCCCAGCATGGTGGCCACCGGCCTCTCCCGGAAGAAGACCCACACGTTGGGCATCATCCTTCCGCTGATCGAGAACCCGTTCTACTCCATGATGTGCATCGCGCTGCAGCAGGAGGCGGAGCGGCTCAATTATTCCACCCTCCTGTTCCAGATCGCCCGGGGGACCATGCTCACGCCGGATTTCACCGATCAGCTCATCGCCCGCAGGCTGGACGGGGTGATCTTCTCCGGCGACGTGACCGATGCCTCCTCAAACGACCTGGCGCTGGACTGCATGCGCAGGCTCCGGCGACAGATGCCGCTGGTGGCCATCAATCTGCGGGAGGTGAGCCACGAGCTGCCCTGCCTGATTACGGAACTTGCCGCCTGTTCGTCGCTGGCCATACGGCACCTGACGAAGCTGGGGCACCGCCGCATCGCGCTTCTGGGCGGCGTGGGCGACGCACAGCTCCCCAACACGCGCGAGCAGGGGTATATCGATGAAATAACGCGGCTGGGACTTGAGGTCTATCCGCTGACCGTGGGCGAAGCGCCGCTGGACGGCGAAGCCTGCGTATCCAGCCTCTTCGCGCAGCTTGGCGGGCGGGAACGGCCCACGGCGCTGATCGCCTTCAACGATTTGGTGGCGATGGGCGCGCTTCGGCAGCTTCGCCGCATGGGGCTGCGCGTGCCGGAGGACATCGCGCTGGTGGGCTGCGACAACCAGTTCTTTGCCCGCTACACCGATCCGCCGCTGACCACGCTGGACCTGCATATTGAAGAGACGGGCAGGCTGGCGATGAACCTCCTGGTCAGCGCCCAGAGCGCGGACCTGGACGGCTTCGCGCAGCACTTCGAGCCCACGCTGATCGTGCGGGAGTCCTGCGGCTTCATGGCGGACAGCCGCCGGGAACCATAAAGAAAGGGGCTGTGTTCATGCGCTCTCTCTGGTATGAAAAATGCGCCGTCCACTGGGAGGAGGCGCTGCCGCTTGGCAACGGACGGCTGGGGGCGATGGTTTTCGGAAACCCCGTCCACGAGCGCGTCGCGCTGAACGAAGATACCCTCTGGTCCGGCTACCCGAAGGACGCCTGCAATCCGGCTGCCGCCAGTCACTTCGCCGAGGCTCGCGCCCTCGCCCTCGCCGGGCGCTTCCGCGAGGCGCAGCTTCTGATCGAGAGTAGGATGTTGGGCGGCTTCACCCAGTCCTATCTGCCGCTGGGCGACCTTCTGATCGACTTTTTGGACGTTGGCCCCGTCACAGGCTACCGCCGCTTTCTGAACCTCGACGCCGCGACCCACCTGACCCGCTTTACCCGCACCGGCGTCGGTTATGAAATGGAAGTTTTCGCGTCCCATCCCGCCCAGGCGCTGTTTTTGCGCCTTTCGGCGGACACACCCGGCGCGCTGGACTTTACCCTCCGGCTGAACAGCCCGCTCCGGCATGAAGTCCGCGCGGCGGGACTCCGGATCGACATGGACGCCCTCGCGCCCTCCGACGTCGTCCCCTCCTATCTCGACTGCGATGACCCGATCCGGTATTTCGACGAATCGGAGAAGCGCGGCATGCGCTGCCGGGCGTCCGCGCTTCTACGCCTTGACGGCGGGCGCTGCGCGGCGGAGGGCGGCGCGCTCACCGTGTCGGGCGCAACGTCCGCGGTGGTGGTGCTGGCCGCGCGAACCAGCTTCGCGGGCTATAACAGCCACCCATACCTGAACGGCGCGGACGAGGCCGCGCTGGTGGAAGCGGACCTCGCAGCGCTTGCGAACCTCTCCTTTGATGATGCCAGAGACGCTCACGCCCTCGACCACGGCGCGCTTTTTCGCCGCGCCCGGCTGCGCCTCGAAGGCGGGAGGTACGACCACCTGCCCACCGACGAGCGGCTCCGGCAACTGCCGGAGCACCCGGACGACAACGACCTGTGCGCGCTGGTGTTCGACTATGCCCGCTACCTGATGATCGCCGCGTCCCGCCCCGGCACGCAGCCGATGAACCTGCAGGGCATCTGGAACCAGGATCTTCGGGCGGTCTGGAGCTGCAACTACACGATCAACATCAACACCCAGATGAACTACTGGCCTGCGGAAAAAGCGAACCTCGCGGAGCTTCACGAGCCGCTGTTCGACCTCATCGAACGCCTGTCGGTCACCGGGCAGCAGGCGGCCCGCCTCCACTACGGCGCGCGGGGCGCGGTGGCACACCACAACACCGACATCTGGGCGCTGGCGAACCCGGTGGGCGAAACCTACCGGGGCTTTGCGGGCTGCGCGTTCTGGCCGATGGGCTTCGGCTGGCTGTGCCGTCACCTTCTGGAGCACTACCGCTACGGCGGCGACCGGGAATTCCTGAAAGCGAGGGCGCTTCCTGCGCTTCGGCTTTCGGCAAGGTTCTATCTAGACGCGATGGCGGAGGAAGGCGGACAGCGGTTCTTCACACCCGCCACGTCGCCGGAGAACACCTTCGTCCACGAGGGAGAGATCGTCAAGGTGGCGAAGCGCGCCGCGATGAGCGACCAGATCGCCCGGGAGGTGCTCACAGGCTACCTCTTTGCGCTGGAAGCGCTTTCGTTTACGGAGCCGATGGCCCAGGAGGCGCGCGCCGCGCTCGCCGAAATCCCGGCGCCGGAGGTCGCCCCGTCCGGGCGGCTCATGGAATGGGACGCGGAATACGAGGAAAATGAGCCGCGGCACCGCCATGTATCCCATCTGTACGGGCTCTACCCCGCCGATCTGATCCCGCCGGAGGGTGCGCTGGCGGACGCCTGCCGAAGAACCCTCGAGGCCCGGGGCGACGACGGCACCGGCTGGAGCCTGGGCTGGAAAATATGCCTTTGGGCGCGGCTGAAAGACGGCGACCGGGCTCTAAAGCTGCTCCGGCGGCAGCTGAAACTGGTGGAGCCGGGGAGCGAAATGAACCTGACCGACGGCGGCAGCTACATGAGCCTGCTGGACGCCCATCCGCCCTTTCAAATCGACGGCAATTTCGGCGCATGCGCCGGGATTCTTGAAATGCTGCTTCAGTGCAGGGGCGACGAAATCGAACTTCTGCCCGCCCGCCCGGCGGCGTGGCGGTCCGGCAGCGCGCGGGGCCTTCGCGCCCCCGGCGCGCTGGTGGACTTCGACTTCAGGGACGGCCGGGTGACGCGGGTAAAAGTCCTGCGCCTCGACCGCCGGACGCTGTGCATAAAAGTCGGCGGGGCCTGCCTGTCCTCGCTGCCGGAAGATCCCGCCGAGGTGGAATGGCATTTATAGCGGTTCTTACTGCTCCGGGTTTTTCTCCCTTCGGAACCGCTGGGGGCTGACGCCGGTGGTCTGGCGAAAGACGCGGGTGAAGTAGTTCTGATCCGGATAGCCCACCCGCTGGGCGATTCTGCGGACCGGCTCGTCCGGCAGGAGCATCAGAAGGCGCTTTGCCTCGTTCATCCGCTGCAGGATTTGATACCGCTGCGGCGGCGTACCGAAGCGCTTGCTGAACAGGCGGGACACGTAGTTGGGGTGGTAGTTCGTGCGGGCGATCAGCTCCGCAAACTGAATCTCCTCAAAAGCGTGATCCCGAATGTAGGCCCCCAGCTGTTCGATCACGCCGTCAACGCCGGCTTCCTCCGCCGTGGCCAGCTCGCTTTTCAGCTCACCGCGCCGCTCCTCCAGCTTTTCCCGGATGCGGACGAGGGCCTGCCGAAGCTCTTCCTCGGAAACCGGCTTCAAAAGGTACTCGCATACGCCCAGCCGGAGGGCCGTGCGCGCGTACTCAAAGTCCCCGTACCCGCTGATCAGCGCGCATTCCAGCCGGGGCTGCTGCTCGCGCACCCGCCGGATCAATTCGATCCCGTCCATGACCGGCATGCGGATATCGGTGACCACGAGGTCCGCCCCCGCATCCGCCAGAATGTCCAGCGCCTCCTGCCCGTTATCCGCGCAGCCGATCACCCGAAAGCCGCAGTCCAGCTGGTCGATCTTCCGGCACATCCGCTCGAGCAGGAGCGGCTCATCCTCGCACACCACGACCCGATAGAAGTGCTCATCCATGACCGCTCTGCTCCGTTCTTTTCGCACGGGGGCTGCCGACGCTGACCGTCGAGCCACCGCCGTCCATGTTTTGTATATGGAAGAGGAAATCCCCGCCCTGATACAGGTTCAGCCGCATCGCGATGTTGACAAGCCCCATCCCGTCAATCTTGAGGGACGGCAGCACCCCCGTGCGGCGTACCCGCTCCACGCCCGCCGTCAGCCCTTCCAGCGTTGCGGCGTCGAAGCCCGGGCCGTCGTCGCGCACATCGGCCCGCCAGCCGTCCGCGCCGAGCCTCGAAAGCGAGAGCTTCACCCGCCAGGGCGCTCTGCCCGCGCAGCCGTACTTAACCGCGTTTTCAACGAGGGGCTGAATGGAAAGCTTGGGTACCTCGAGATCCCCCGGAAGCCCGCCGTCGTCCAGCTCAAAGCGCAGCTTTTCGCCGTAGCGCACGCGCATCAGCGCCATATAGTCCCGAACGTGCTTCAGTTCGTCCGACAGCGCGACCATCGGGCTCTCGTCCGACGCCACGTACCGGAGCATGCGGCTCATGCCCTCGATCATCCGTTCGGCGCGCTTCAGGTCGCCGGTTTCCACCAGCGCCTGCAAATTTCCCAGTGCGTTGTGCAGAAAATGCGGGTTCATCTGGGACTGCAGCGCCATCATGCGCGATTCCATCTCCCGCTCCCGCGCCTGCAAAAGGTCGTTCACCGAGCGGGACAGGTCCTTTTTCAGGTGCTCAAAGGCGCCGTCCAGCGCGTGGAGCTCGTCGAGGTCGGTATCCGCGGGGCTGGCGCCCTCCCCCGGCTCCAGCGAAAACGCGCGCATCCGCGCCGCCAGAACGCCGATTGGACGGGTGAACTGCCGGGACAGGATGTACGAAAACACCATCGTCACGCCCAGAAGCGCCAGCGTAATGCCGATGGTCAGGAACATCATCTGCACAAGGGGGCGCATCACCTCACCCCGATCGCGCACGGTGACGATCGTCCACCCCGTGAGATCCGACTTCCGCCATGCCGCCAGCACGGGCGCGCCGCCCTTCTCCGCCTCGGCGACGCCAGCCCTCTGCCCGCCCGACACCAGACGCTTGACGGACTCATCCAGCGCGCCGCCGAAGGGGTACATCACCCGGCCGTCCCCATCCAGGAGGTATGCGGAGTCTGAGGGCTCCGAAATCAGCGGCATCAGCGCGCTCCGGGCGTCGACAACCACCTCCACCACCCCCAGCGCCTGTCTGGAGGTCAGCTTGAACACGCGGCGAAGCGCGATCACATAGCTCCGCTTGCTAAGGGAGAGGTCCCGAAAGGGCGAGGAGATCACCTTGCTTCCGTCCGCCGAGCGCACCCCGTCCATCCAGGTGAGCGCCTCCCGGTCGAAGGGGTACTGGCCGTTGACCATGCCGGAGGCGAGCATCTGTCCGCGCTCCGGGTAAAGCCGGATCTGGATGACCGGGAACATGGTGCCGTTGATGGCCACCAGCTGCTCCGAGGCACGGTTCAGCTCCGTGTGGGTGAGGGCGCCGTTCCGGTTCAGCTTCTGCATCGCCTCGCGAATCAGCGTGGAATAGGTGATGTTGACTGAAACGGCATTGGCGGTGGCAATGGATTGATCGAAAGCGCCGAGATCCGATCGGGCGGTCTCCTCCAGCGCGGCGTAGGCGGTGCGCTTGAGCGTGGGACTAACGGCAAAGTACAGGCAGAGGAAGACGGCCAGCGCAACGCACACCGTCAGAACCGAGAACCACAGAAAGAGCCGGTTGGCGATCCGCACGGACAACCCCTCCTTTTGTCCTATTATAGTGCAGATGTTTGATTTGTGCTATTCGTTTTTTAATCAGGTGCATAGAATTTTTATAACAGTTTGCTATAATTTTAGCGTATCAATCTATTATAGGAGGGCTGTTCATGAAGAAGCTAGTCGCACTCATCGTTTGCGCGCTCCTCGTGCTTACGCCGATGGCGGCGTTGGCGGAGAACATCACGCTCACCATGCAGGCATCCAGCGGTTGGACCGACGAGGCCGACGAGTACCTGGCGGAGAAGTTCTTCGAAGAAACCGGTATCCGGATCGAGTTCCAGGTCGTCCCGGCGGATCAGCACCACGACCTGCTCAAAACCAAGCTCAACGCGGGCGAAGCCCCGGACATCTTCTGGATTCAGGCCAGCCCGCTGAACATCTACGGCGAACTGGACCCCGCCAAGAACTGCCTGGACATGACCGGCGCCGAGTGGGCCGGCAATCTGCCCGCCGCCCGCCTCGAGGCGGTCATCAACGACGGCAAGCTCTACGGCCAGGCCATCTGGAACAAGTCCATCTCTTTCCCGGTCATCTACAACAAGACGCTCTTCAAAGAACTGGGCCTCGAAGTGCCCGTGACGTTTGAAGCGTTCAAGGCTGTCTGCCAGAAGATCAAGGATTCCGGCGTCGTGCCGGTCTACGAGTACATCGCCGACGGCTGGCACCAGGGCCTCATCGTCTGCCATGTGGGCGGCCGCATTGAGCAGCTGATGCCGGACGCCATCGAGAAGCTCAACACCAACCAGATCAAGCTGAAGGAAACCCCGTTCCTGGACGCGCTGAACCAGGCCAAGGAGCTCGTGGACCTGGGCTACTACGGCGAGGACTACATCTCCAACATCGGCAACGACACCAACGAGGTGCTGGTGAACCGCGAATACGCGATGGTCGTGGGCATGGGCAACATCGAGGCCATCAAGCGCGACTATCCGGACGCCACCGACGAGTTCGGCATGTTCCTGATCCCGCTGCTCGACAACCACACCTCCCAGTCCGACCCCTACGGCCCGGCGAAGTTCGCCAGCGCCAACACCAAGTACCCGGACGCCGTCAAGTCCTACTTCGCCTTCCTGATGCGGCCGGAAAACCTCCAGTACAAGCTGGACAACGCCGCCGACGGCTGGACGACGCTGGACGTGACCGAGACCGCGGGCGTCACCCAGAACTATTCCGAAGCCGAGAAGGAACTGATGTCCACCCTGACCGACGCGGATTACGGCGTGGTGTTCCAGAACCGCGTGAAGTACTTCAACGACCAGTGGATGGAGTACTGCAAGGATCTGACCAGCCTGTTCCTGGGCGAGATGACCGCCGAGCAGGTGTGCGACTCCATCGACGAGCGCCGCGCCACGATGGCCAAGGCCCAGGGCGACACCGCCTGGCAATAACATAACGCCATCCGTTTGACCCATCCTAAAAGGGGGACGAGGGGCAGCCCTCGTCCCCCGCTTAAGCTGAAAACTGACGTTTCAGCGCCCCGAAAGAATCATGGAGGCGGCCCATGCAAAAAAGAGTCTATCCGCTGTACTTCGTCCTTCCGGCGCTTCTTCTGTACACGGCGCTGTACATCTACCCCAGCCTCGTGGGCGTGGGCTATTCGTTCACGGACTGGAACCGCTACACGAGCGATGTGAACTTCGTCGGCCTTGAAAACTTTAAAAACATCTTCTTCTCCAACAAGCCTTACCTGCGCTACATCACCAACACGCTGATGTTCACCGCGTTTTCGAACGTGGTCAAGATCGTCCCGGCGCTGTTTCTGGCGCTGATGCTGGTTTCGGGCATGCGGGGCATGAACGTGTACCGCAGCGTCATGTTCTTTCCCTACATCCTGTCCACCCTCGTGGTCTGCCTGATCTTTCAGGCGATGATGTCGCCCCGGAACGGCCTCATCAACGGAATGCTGCGCGCGGTCGGCCTCACCTCCTGGGCGCAGAAATGGCTGGCCGACCCCAAATGGGTGTGGCCTTCGATCTTCTTCGTGGACGCGTGGCGCGGCGTCGGGTACGTGATGACCATCTTCATCGCGGGCCTGCAGTCGATCCCGGGCTACTACTACGAGGCGGGTGAAATCGACGGCGCCACCTTCTTCCAGCGCCTCTACTACATCACGCTGCCGATGCTGATGCCGGCGATCATGATCAACATCGTCTTCGGCCTGACCTACGGCCTCAAGGTCTTCGACGTGATCTACGCGCTGACCAACGGCGGCCCCGGCCGCATGACCGAGGTGGTCGCCACCGCCATCTTCACCGAGATCGGCAGCGGAAACCTGGCGATGGCCTCGGCGCTGTCCACGCTGCAGTTCATCCTCCTGTGCGTCGTCGGCTACTTCGTGATCCGCGCGATGCTCTCAAAGGCGGTGGAAGCGTGAGGCGCAGAAAACAGTTCTACGGCGCGCTGAAACAGCTCGTCGCGCTCCTTTTGTGCGCCATCGTGCTGGTGCCGTTTGCCATCATCGTGGTCAACGCGCTGAAGACCAGCGCCGAGGCCAAGCTGATGCGCCTCACCTGGCCCTCCTCCGGCATTCAATGGGGCAATTTTGAAAAGGTCATCGACCGGGGCAATCTGGTCAGCGCTTTTTTCAACAGCGCCCTCTACGCGGTGTCCGGCACCGCGCTGGCGGTGTTCCTGGGCGCGGCGGCGGCCTTTGTGCTGTCCCGCAGAAAAACCCGGTTGACCGGCACGCTGTACTTTTATCTGGTGATGGGCATCGTGCTGCCGGTCAACATGGCGGCGCTGATGCAGGTGATGAAGACGCTGAACCTGATGAACAGCCAATTGGGCATCGTTCTTCTGTACGCGGCGATCAACCTGCCCACGGCACTATTCATCGTCCACGGCTTTGTAGGCACGATCCCGAGGGAACTTGACGAGGCCGCGCTGATTGATGGCGCGAGCCCGCTCAGGCTCTTCTCCAGCATCATCCTGCCGCTCCTGCCGCCGGTACTCGTGACGGTGGCGCTCCTGGTGTTCACGGGCATCTGGAACGACTTCCAGTACCCGCTGTACGTGCTGGGCACCACCCGCTACTGGCCGATGACGCTGGCCATCTACAATTTCTTCGGCATGTACGAAAACGACTGGAACTACATCTTCGCAGACATCCTTCTGACCTGCGCGCCGGCCTTCCTGTTGTTCCTCGCCGGGCAGAAGCAGATCATCTCCGGCCTGACCAGCGGCGCGGTGAAAGGGTAATGAAATGTGGAAACTGACAGAATTAAACGAAATCTTCGCTTCCTTTGAGTGTGAAGGCGGGAACCGCCTGCGCGCGGCCGCTTACCGGGACGGCTGCCTCCGGGTGACCGCTACGCGGGGCAAGGATTTTCTCCTCCGGGATGAGCCGATGATCGTGTCAAAACCATCCGGCAGCCTCAATGTGCAGGAAGATGAAGGCGACTTCACCATAGCCTCCGGCGCGCTTACGGCGCGGCTGGACGCCGGGACCGGCGCGCTTTGCTACGCCGCAGGCGGAGAACCCCTCGTCCGGGAGCCGGACGCGGGCGGGCGGACGCTCCGGGAAATTGACATCGTCAAATACCGCTACGACCCGGGCGCCCCGCTGACCGAGACCGTCGGTGTGGACGGCGCGAGGGTTCGGGCGGAAGGCGTGCCCTACACGGACAGAAAGGGCTTTCAGACGCGGCTGAACCTGGTCTTCTCGGAGGGCGAGGTGCTCTACGGCCTCGGCCAGCACGAGGAGGGCGTTCTGAACCACCGGGGCGGCCACCAGTTCCTCTACCAGCACAACCTGAAAGTCTCCTGCCCGGTCCTCATGTCCTCAAAGGGCTGGGGCGTCCTGTACAATTCCTGCGCCGCGATGACCTTCCACGACGACGCCTTCGGCAGCTACCTGTCTGGCGACGCCGACGACGAGATGGACTTCTTCCTCTTCCACGGCCCGTCGCTGGATGAGATGATCCGCCACCTCCGCGCCCTGACCGGCGACGCGCCGATTCCGCCCAAGTGGGCCTTCGGGTTCGTGCAAAGCAAGGAGCGCTACAAGGATCAGGACGAACTGGTCGCCACCGCCGCGGAATACAGAAGGCGCGGCATCCCGCTGGACGTGGTCGTGCAGGACTGGTACACCTGGCCGGAGGGGCTTTGGGGACAGAAGACGGCGGACGAAACCCGCTATCCGGACATCCCCAAAGCGGCAAAGGCGCTTAACGACATGGACGTAAAGCTCATGTGGTCGATCTGGCCCAACATGTCCGGCGACGGCGAGAATCGGCGCGAATTCCGGGAGAAGGGGCTGCTCCTCGGCAACCGCTCCACCTACGATGCGTTTTCGCCGGAGGGCCGCGCGGTCTACTGGCGACAGGCGGACGAGGGGCTGTTTTCAAAGGGCATCGACGCCTGGTGGTGCGACTGCACCGAACCCTTCGAGGCGGACTGGTTCGGCGCGGAGCCGATGACACCGGAAGACCGCATGCTCTTTGACACCAATGAATTCAAGCGCTACATCGATCCGGCGATGGTAAACGCCTACTCCATCTACCACTCTCAGGGCATCTGGGAGGGACAGCGGGCGAAGACCCTCGCAAAGCGCGTATTGAACCTCACCCGCTCCGGCTTTCCCGGCCAGCAGCGCTACGGCGCCTTCGTCTGGAACGGCGACACCTCCGCCAACTGGGAGACGCTGAAAAAGTCCATCCCCGACGGCCTCAACTTCTGCCTGTCCGGCCAGCCCTACTGGACCCAGGACGCCGGCGCGTTCTTCGTGAAGCGCTGGGCACAGTGGTTCGGCCGGGGCGAGTATGAGATGGGCTGCGAGGACCCCGCGTACCGGGAGCTGTTTCTCCGGTGGTTCCAGATGTGCGCGTTTCTGCCGATGCTGCGCGCCCACGGCACCGACACGCCCCGGGAGGTCTGGCGGTTCGGCGCGCCGGGCGAGGCGGTTTACGACGCGCTGGTCGCAGCCATCGAGCTGCGCATGCGCCTCCTCCCCTACGTCTATTCGCTGGCGTTCTCGGTGCGCTTTCATCGGGACACGATGCTCAGGATGCTGGCCTTCGACTTCATGGCCGACCCGACCGCCCGGGAGATCAGCGATCAGTTCCTGCTGGGGCGCGCACTCATGGCCTGCCCGGTAACAGAGCCGGGCGCGAAAATACGCCGCCTGTACCTGCCGAGCGGCGCGGACTGGTACGACTTCTTTACCGAAGAGAGGTATTCCGGCGGGCAGTGGATCGACGCCGAAGTCGGCCTCGACCGGATTCCGGTGTTCGTCCGCGCAGGATCGATCCTGCCCGTGGGGCCGGTCAGACAGCACGCGCTCGAAGAATCGGCCGAACCCGTCGAGCTTCGGGTCTACGCCGGCGCGGACGGCGAATTCGACCTCTACGATGACGCGGGCGACGGCTACGGCTACGAAAAGGGTGCGTACGGCGTCACACACCTTCAGTGGGACGACCGCGAAAGTCGGCTTCGCTGGGAATTCTCGGGCGACGCCCGGTACGAGATCAAAAACACCACCCTTCGCATCATAGGAGGAAGCGCATGAAGAGTCCAAACGAACGCTTCGAGGCCTGGTGGCGCGGCGAAAACGAGGGACTGCCGCTGATGTATGTGGTGGCGGCGGAAGAAAACGCGCCCCGGGTGCCGAGGCCCGATACCCCGGAGGCCTTCTGGACCGACGCGGATTACCTGATCGCCCGCACCCGCGCCGAAATCGCCGGGCGCAGGTATCTGGCTGACGCGTATCCTTCCGTTGCGGCGGATCTCGGGCCGGGTTCGCTGGCGCTGTACCTGGGTTCGGAGCCCCGCTTCGCCTGGGACACCGTGTGGTACGACAAGTGCATCCACGACCTGGAAAACCACCCGCCCCTCGCCTTCGACCCGGAGAACCGCTGGTGGAAGCGCCATTTCCAGCTGGTCAAAACGATTCGGGATGCGCTTCGCGGCGAGTGCCTCGTGGACATGCCGGACATCATCGAAAACATCGACATCTACTCCGCCATGCGCGGCACCGAGGACGCCCTCTACGACCTGATGGATGACCCGGAACTCGTGGAGGCGCGCATCGCCCAGATCGACGACGCCTACTTCCACTACTACGACGCGTTCCGGGAACTGATCGCCGAGGAGGATGGCTCCCAGGGCTACACCTGCTTCCACATCCGGGGCGAGGGCCGCGTGGCGAAGATCCAGTGTGACTTTTCCGCCATGCTTTCCCCCGGCCAGTTCCGGCAGTTCGTCTTGCCGTCGCTGGAGAAGCAGACGCGGCGGCTGGATCACGCCCTGTACCATCTGGACGGCAAGGACGCCATCCGCCACGTTCCGGCGATCATGGAGCTCGAAAAGCTCGACGCGCTTCAGTGGACCTGCGGCGCAGGGCAGCCCGACGGCGCGTGCCCTCGCTGGGACGCGATCTACGACCAGGTCACCGCCGCGGGCAAGAGCCTGTGGATTCAGCTCTACGACGGCGGCGCGACGGACTGGATCGCCGGCGCGGAGCGATTGATGGCGCGCTACGGCAAACAGAAGCTCTATTTCATCTTCCCGGACATGCCCGTGCGCGACGCGGAATTACTTATGAACCACGCGGAAAAGCACTGGAAATGATCGCACAGGCCCCGCCGCATTCGCGGCGGGGCCTGTCATATTAAAAAGGTTTACTCGTCGATCACACGGCAGTCCGCCAGAATGTCGCGCAGAAAGCGCATGCTGTCCTCCGGCGTGATCCCGCGGATCACCTTTGCGGGCACGCCCGCGGCGAAGGTGTTTGGCGGCAGGTCCCGGGTCACGACGCTGCCCGCCCCCACCACGCAACCGTCGCCGATGGTCACGCCGCCGCACACGGTCACGTTCGCCCCAAGCCACACGTCGTTTCCGACGGTCACCGGCCGGGCATAGCAGAAGTGGCCGGGCGCGCCGTCCGGACCCAGCATGCTGCGGCGCTCGGACGCGATCAGCGGATGAACCGGCGTCACGATGGTCACGTTGGGGCCGAAGTTCGCGTTGTCGCCGATTAAGACCTTCGCGTCGTCCTGCACCGTCAGGTTGTAGTTGCCGAAGAAATTGTTGCCAATCTCGGTATGCGCGCCGTAGTGGAAGAAGATCGGCCCCTGCATGAAGCAGTTCGCCCCCTTGCGGCCGAGGATCTGCCCAAGCAGTTCCTCGCGCCTCTCAGTCTCGTCCTCCAGCGTGCGGCTGTAAAGGCTGGACAAGTTGTGCGACCTAAGCTTCATCGCCCGAAGCGCCGCGTCCCCCGGCCTGAACAAGATCCCCTTGAAAATGCGCGCCTCCTCGTTCACAGCGCTTCCTCCTTTCGTTCGGGCTCCACGCCCGTCAGCGTCGGCCTGTTCCGCGCGCACAGGCGGTTCGCGCGCTCCGTGAGGAAGACCATCCCCACGCCAAAGACCAGAAGGTACGCCGGATAGAGCCACAAACCCGTGCGCGCCGCCAAAAATCCGAAGACCGGCGGCATCAATGTCGAGCCGGTGTAGGCGGCAGCCATCTGCATGCCCATGATGGTCTGGGAGCGGTCCGCGCCAAAGTTGTCCGGCGTCGCGTGCAAGAGGCTGGGGAAGATCGGCGCGCAGCCAAGCCCCAGAAGGGTCAGCCCCGCGTACAGCGACACATCCCCCAGCGGCAGGAGGAGGAACACAAGCCCTGCAACGGCGACCGCCTCGCCCAACCGCACCATGTTCCGATCCCCAAGTTTTCCGGAGACGAGCCCGCTCAGGAACCGCCCACCGGTGATCCCAAGGTAGATCAGGGACGCCATCTTCGCGGCGGCTTCCGGCGCCCTGCCTTTGAAGAGCACCAGATAGCTGCTGGCCCATAGGCCCGCGGTGACCTCCACCGCGCAGTAGCAGAAGAACGCCACAAGAAGCGGCTTTGCCCCCGGCATTCGGAGGATCTCCAGCATGCCGTAGTGGGTATGGGTCTCCTCGCTGCGCCGGTCTGTGGGTTGACTCCCCTTCCATAGCGGAATCGAGAAGATCAGGCAGGCGACCAGCACCACCTGAATCAGGCCGATCGAAAGATAGCCGGAATTCCACTTCAGCCCTCCGGCCAGGCACAGCCCCATGATGAAGGGCCCCGCCGCAGCGCCGACGCCCCAGAAGCAGTGCAGCCAGTTCATGTGGCGTGATTTGTAGTGGAGCGCCACGAAGTTGTTGAGCGCCGCGTCCACGCTGCCCGCCCCCAGCCCGTAGGGAATCGCCCACAGGCACAAATGCCAGAACGAGCGGGAGATCGAAAACCCGAGAAGCGCCACTGCCGTCATGCCCACGCTGGCCGCCGTTACAACCCCGGTTCCGAATCTTCGGATCACCCGCACGCTGAACAGGCTTGAGATGATCGTCCCGCCCGCAATCAGCATGGAGATAACGCCCGCGTAGGAGACAGGGACGCCCATCTCCCCGTACATCGATGGCCAGGCGGAGCCCAGCGCCGCGTCCGGCAACCCCAGGCTGATAAAGGCGACGTAGATCAGAACCAACAGAATCGAACCCATGCACATCCTCCTTGGCGCACGCATAAAGCGGCAGCGCCGGGCGCGCTTGCCCGGCTCGCCCGTTCACGCTATAATAATACAATAAAACAGCCGTCGATCCTATCGAAATATGCCACTTTGCCATAACAATCGTATTTTGCCGTGCGGAAAGGATGAAATACGTGATTCTCCTAAAGCTGATGAGCGATAAAAGCGAAATCGTCCCCTACGACCTTCGGGAGTTTCCCGTCTACGCCAAGCTCGAAAGGCTGTCGAACTATCCCAACATGACCTGCGTCAGCCATTGGCATGACGAGCTTGAGTTCATCGTCCCCCTTCAGGGCGACATGCTGTATTCGGTCAACGGCAGAGACTACGCGCTGGAGCGGGGCAAGGGGATCTTCGTCAACTCCCGCCAGATGCACGCCAGCCGCCCGGTGGACGGCGCGGACTGCGAATACCTGTGCGTCGTATTCCACCCCTCGCTGGCCTGCGCCACGGAGCGCCTGCGCCAGCGCTACCTGGAGCCGCTGTGCGCGGACGCCGCCTGCCCGGCCCTCTTGCTGCGGCCTTCCATCGGCTGGCAGGGCGAGCTGCTGCAACTGCTTCGGCGCCTGGGCGACCTGTGGGCGGAGAAGGGCGACGGGTTTGAGCTTGAGGCGCTCAGCATCCTCTACGCTGTGTGCTTTCTTCTGAGCCGGCACAGCAAGGATCAGGAGGACAGCCCGAACGCCCCGCCCGACAAGCGCCTGGAAGCGCTGCACCGCATGCTGGGCTTCGTCCAGAGCCGCTACGCGGACAAGATCTCGCTGGAGGACATCGCCGCCGCCGGCGGCGTCTCGAAGAGCGGCTGCTGCTGCATCTTCCGCCGGGTCATCCATAAGACGCCCGTCTCCTACCTGACAGACTACCGCGTCAAGAAGAGCCTGGACCTTCTGGGCGGAACCAACCATTCGGTCACCGAAATCGCGCTGGGCTGCGGCTTTCTGAGCCCCAGCTACTTTGCGGAAGTGTTCCGTGAACGGATGGGCCTGACGCCCACGCAGTACCGGGAAAGGTTCGCCCACGCCCAGTCATCCCCCGACGCGGGGATGTGACTGGGCCACATATCTATACGTACCGCAAGGATTGAGCGCCATTCCGTGATGGTGATACCCTAAGCGGAATAAAGTACCCGGGAGCGGCACATCCGTTGCCCCCAACGTCGCGGTGACGGGGCGCAGCTTTGACGAATGAACGCGAAACGCCGACTTTGCATAGTTTATTGCGAAGTCATTTGTGGTGAAGGGAGATAAAAACATGAGTTGTGACTGCCTTAAGGCCGCCGATGCCCCTTGCGTTTCCGTCATCGACTACACCGCCGTTCAGGGCGATCCGATTTTGCCGTTTGAGTTCGCGCTGGATCCCGCCTCGATTCTGTACCCTGTCCCCGGACAAAACCAACGGTTTATCTACACGGTCACCGCTAAGGGAGCCGATCAACCGGAATACGCGGATTTGAGTCACTTTGTGCTGATGATCTGCTCAGATATCACGGAAGAAATGCTTCAAAACGTTTCGGTGACGATCGACGGCATCCAACAGCCTGTGGTCATCGGTGCTAACGTAGTGATCATGCCGCTCGATCAACCCGACCCACCGACCGGCTGTGCCGGGCTTAAATTCGATTTCGGTTTGAACAAGGTGACCGGCGTTATGACGGTGGTCTTTGAATTGACGACGCCCCACCCGATTGGCCCGGTGACGGTATGCGTGTTCGGAGGCGGCACAGCGGTCAATTCCCTTGCGATCTGCGGCCCCGTATGCGGCCAAGTGGAAACTACCTGCCCGGCGGTTGCCTACCAGCGCGCCAGGCTTTGTGTGCCTGTGACGGTCACCCCCTTTGCCAACGCGGGGGACACCACCACGATCTGTTGCGGCACGCCCACCATTTCCAGCGGGGAAATCGCCTGCGAAGGCACGCCCCTGGGTACCTGCGTATTCACAATCACCCAGGAACTCTGCATCGAAGTGCCGGTCGCGTTTGGAGCAAACGCAACCGTGGGCAACTACTCGGTACAATGTCTGGGCGCCGGCACTGCAACCGTGTGCGAAGGCTGTACAACCGGCTGATCGATTCATGCGTTCCTTCCCGCCCGGTGTCGGCACTGTGTGCCTGTGCCGGGCTTTCCACTGTTACAGTTTGATATTCACCCAAAGGCCGTAAATCCCCAAAGTGATGATGGCAAGCAGTCGATAAGCTGCTGATCTACCCGTCTATGCGCCCATCTTCGCGAAGCTCTCCTCATACGCCCCCATAGCCGCCATTGCCACCATGCACGCGTTGACCAGCACCAGCGCACATCGGCCGTTTGCCCCAGATCATATACCGAGACGGCAGGGAAGCCCAATGGCACAACGCCCCGTATTTCGTCGGAATGTGCCGCACTTTGCCGATTGCAGAACGCCCATAATATGATTGACATTGATGTTTTCCTTTTGTACAATGGAATCATAACTAAATAGCATAAACATGAGGAGGCTATGAACTTGATAAAGCGTGTACTCTCTCTGTCTCTGGTTCTTCTGTTGCTCTTGGTGTTCGCCTCTACTCAAGCCCTTGCCGAAGATCCTGCTCAAGCGGAAACGGCCTACTATCAGCTTGGCGACAGGGACACCGAGGACAGCGAAGACATTTCTTCTTTGCAAGATGCCCTGATTGTCTTCGGTTATCTCGCCGATGGAACTGCTGATGGAATGTACGGCAAGGGTACTGCCGCCGCCGTCAAGAAGTACCAGCTCGATAACAATCTGGAAGCAACCGGCAGCGTTACGTATGATCAATTCAGGGGCATTCTTGCTGCTGCCGAAAAGGTCACGCTGGAGCGCATTACAAAGGCCATCATCGACCAGATTAATGCCATTGATGACAAGGACGCGATAGAAGCCATCTGCACTGCCGCATTGGAGAAATACATGGTGTGGTAATTGCAAACATATCGTACCTTATGTCGAAGCAAAAGGGCACCATGGTAAAAGGCCCCGCCAACCAGCGGGGCCTTCCCTTTACCCAATCCGCCTTCGCAAAACGCACCTCATACGCCCTCATCCCGCCAGTGCCACCATGCAGGCGTTGACCAGCACCAGCGGCACGTCAGGCCACGTCAGGCCCTTGGCCGCCCCCTGGGCGGCCAGCATCAGGCTGAAGGCGATGAGGGTGGGCACCTTCCACCCCCTGTCCAGCGGCAGCTAGAGCACCTGCACGATGAGCAGCGTCGTCGCCGTCGCCCCGGCGGGAACAGCATGGAATCAACTTGTCTTTGCATGAATTACGGCATACGTTCGTATCGGCAATCAAATCCGACATGCCCGAGCCACTGCTTAAAAAGATGGCCGGCCACTCCGAAGACATGGATACCTATGGCACCTATGGTCAGGAGATCGAGGGCGACATCCAGCAGACGGCAACCATCGTAGACACCGTCTTTGATCTCCTGATCGGCACATAGCAATACCACACTTTTTACCACGTTTGCCTGTTCGACATGTCGAACAGGCATTCATTATGCGAACCTTTGTTCGATTTCAGAAGGGGGTATATGCACTAATAGACCATGTTTTTGCATAAAAAATACCCTGAGAATCATCTCAGGGTGTCCGTTCGTGGAGCTGATGATGGGACTCGAACCCATGACCTCATCCTTACCAAGGATGTGCTCTACCGCCTGAGCTACATCAGCGCGCTTTTAAGCGAACGCAAGGAGTATTATATATCATTCTCCGTCGAAAAGCAATAGGGAATTTGCATTTTACGCGTTTTTTTCGGGATCTCCGAAGAACTCAGAGAAAAGCGCAGCGCGCGCCGACAGAGGGCGCAAGATAAAGCGTACCGATCGCATTTCCCGCCCATAACGACCAAACACCAGAGCTAAGTGGGCAGACCGAACGAGTCTGAGTCGATTGGCTATGAAGCCCCCGAAGTTCACAAGGTGAGGCATACAGGAGTCCTCTGCCCCTGCGGAATGACACGTATATTGACCCGCAGGCAGGAAGCCCTCTCGAGGCACATAGGAACAAAACAGACCGCGGGAGACCTCCGCACGACGGGCACGCCGCTAAGCGGAGCCCAAGGGCAACTATACGAAGGGCTTTCGCATATTGGAAAACGCTCCTCGGGGCGCATAATGAAAAGCATACGACCGAGGACTTCCCCGGATTGTAAAGCGCCCCCAAGCGGGGCGCCAACTTCATAGCGGTTTCCAAAGAGTGGAAATCATCCCGCGAAGCGTACAGGCATACGGCCGTACGCCCGCCTAAAACGCGTTGCGAGGATCCTGGCTGACGCGGGGTTTTGCGTCGTCCTCGATGAGCTCGATTTCCATGCGCTCAAAGCGCACTTCTTCGATAAAATGGTCCGGCAGAAAAGCGGTTCGCCGAAAGCGGTCAAACTCCCGGTCGTGCTTTTCCAGCCACATGGGCACGGGCAGATCGGCCTCGCGGCACAGCCCGATGAGCACGTCCCGCTCCTCCCCGGGCGCGCAGGGGGCGATGTACTGCCGGTCAATCCGGTGCTTTTTGATAATGCGCATCCAAAGTCTGGTCATTTTCTCCCTCCATCCGGTTCATTATAGCATATGTGGGGCCAAAATGCGCGCTGCCAGAAAAAACCTGTTTCAGGCGCAGCGTGCAGGTGTATGTAATAAAGCGTTCCGTTCCCAAGTGAATGAGCTTTTTTGAGGAGGATTCCGGTTATGAAATGGATTTGCTCTGTCTGCGGTTATGTGCACGAAGGCGACACCCCGCCCGAAAATTGCCCCCTCTGCAAGGCGCCCGCTTCGAAGTTCAACAAGCTTGAGCAGGAGAAGGTTTGGGCTGCCGAGCACAAGATCGGCGTTGCCAAGGGCTTGGACGAGCGCGTGGTGGAGGGCCTCCGGGCCAACTTCAACGGCGAGTGCGCTGAGGTCGGCATGTACCTCGCGATGAGCCGCGCCGCCGACCGCGAGGGCTATCCCGAAGTCGCCGAGGCCTTCAAGCGTTACGCCTTCGAAGAGGCAGACCACGCGTCCCGCTTCGCGGAGCTCTTGGGCGAAGTGGTGACCAGCAGCACCAAGAAGAATTTGGAACTGCGCGCCGAGGCCGAATACGGCGCGACCTCCGGCAAGATGGATCTGGCCAAGCTCGCCAAGGAGCTGGGCTATGACGCGGTGCATGACACCGTGCACGAGATGGCCCGCGACGAGGCCCGCCACGGCAAGGGCTTCGAAGGTCTGCTGAAGCGCTATTTCAAATAAACAAATCAATTTTACAAGGGGCTCCGGCATCGCCGGAGCCCCTTATTGCGTTAGTCCTTTTCCGCCAGAACCCGCGCGCCCCTTCTGACGGGCCACTTCAGATCGGATTCCGAAAGCACGATCGCCATAAACACCACCGCAAACCCGGCAAACACCCGGGGTGGCACGATCTCGCCATAAAAGGCCACCGAAAACAGTACGCCAAACACCGACTCCAGGCTCAGAATCAGCGAAGCCCCGGCGGGCGGCGCGAACTTCTGGCCCACCAACTGCAGAAGGAAGCCCATCGCCGTCGGGAAGACCGCCAGGTACAGCATCACCAGCCAGTCCACCGGTGCCACCTGAGTGGGCTGCGAGGGCGTCACCGCATCCACGACCCAGAAGATGACCGCGCTGGTGGCGAACTGGAACACGATGGATCGCACCGGGTCTACATCACGTCCGAGCGTGGCGATGCCCACGATGTGCGCGGCGTACAATACCCCGCCGGCCAGCGTCAAAGAATCCCCCCAGCCGATGGTAAGGTTCTCCGTCAGCGAGATCAGCCCAATGCCCACGAGACCCATCATCGCCGCTACGAAGCTCTTGCCCTCCGGCCGCCTGCGCTTGACCATCCAGAACATGAACGGCACCAGCACGCAGTAGATGGCGGTCAGAAACGCGTTCTTGCCCGGCGTGGTGTCGGTGATGCCAAAGCCCTGCATCAGCGACGCGACGGCCAGCATTCCGCCCAGCACCACGGAACGCCAGATGTCCGATGGACTGGACGTTCTGATTTTTTTATGGAAGATCAGCGCCAGCAGCGACGCGGCGACGGTGAACCGCAGCGCCAGAAGCCTGTCCGGCGGGAAAACATCCATCTGATTTTTAACAAGAAAAAAAGAGGTACCCCAGATGAGCGCCGCGCCGTAGAGCGCCAGCTTGCCCAGCGTTTTTTGGGTTTTCGGGTTCACGAGAAAGCTCCTTTTCGCCTGGCCGCCCGGACGAGCCCCACGGCCAGCGCCATCAATAACGGGAACGCGGCGGCGCAAAGAAGCCCCGCTTTGAGGGCAGCCTGCTCACCGCCCGGGAAGAGCGCCTCTACCCACTGAAGGCCTTCTTCGGCGCGGCTCGCCACCCAGCCGACCAGGCCGGGGCCGCTGGAGCAGCCGATATCCCCCGCCACCGCCAGCATCGCGAACATCGCAGTGCCGCCCTGGGGAAAACTGCGGGCGGACAGCGACACCGTCGCCGGCCACATGGCGCCGACGCTCAGTCCCGTAACGGCGCAGGCGATGAGCGATACCACCGGCAGCGGCGAAAACACCGCTACGAGGTAGCTTGCCACGCAAAGCACCGCGGAGCCCGCGAGGATGCCCTCGAGCGGCAGGTGCGCGCCCTTGGAGCCGAAGTACACCCGAGCCCCGCCCATCAGAACCGCGAAGGCGCAGGGACCCAGAAGGTCGCCCGTCGTCTTCGACACGTTCAGGCCCACCTCCGCAAAGAGGCTCGCCCATTGGGACATTGCCAGTTCCGAAGCGCCCGCCGTCACCATCAATATGAGCATCAGCCAGAAAGCGCCCTTTGAGAACAAGGCCTTCAGGCTCATTCCCTGCCCTTCCTCCACCAGCGCGCACAGCGGCACCTTCATGAAGAAGAACATGTTGAAAAGCGGCACGAGCGCCCACATGGCGGTTACCCAGCGCCAGCCGGAGAGGCCGGCCGTGGTGAAATACACGGTCGAAAGCAGCACAACGGCCATCTGACCCCAGCAGTAGAACGAGTGCAGAAGGCTCATTGCCGCGGCCTTTCTGTCCCCGGGGAGCGATTCGACGATGGGGCTGATGAGCACCTCGATCATGCCGCCGCCGATGGCGTTGACAACCATCGCGATGGCGATGCCGAGATACGGATCCATCACATAGGGCAAGACGCCAAGAAGAAAGAGCCCCGCGGCGCCCAGCGCGTGTGCAACCACCGCCGCGACGCGGTAGCCGATCTTGTCCAGAAGGTGGGCGCAGACCAGGTCCGTCGCGATCTGCACGCCGAAGTTCAGCGAAATCAGAAGGCCAATGCGGGAAAGCGAGATGCCGAAATCCCTGCTGAATACGATAAACAATAGGGGCGGCAGGTTGTTCACGATCGCCTGCGTGACGTAGCCCATATAGCTTGCGTACAACGTATGCTTATAAGTCAAAACCCGACGCCCCTTGCCTTTGTAGTGTGTTTACGCGAATGGATTCTCCGTGGGGTAGAGCATGCCTTTGGGCTGGTTGAAGCTGATCTTGCCGACGCCCAGAAGGGTCATCACCGAGTGCAGCGCCTTGCCCGCACGGCCAAAGGCCACCGCGCCGTGGTGCGGATAGCCGTCCGCGATCAGCACGTGGCGGTAGAAGCGGTTCATCTCCGGAATGCCGAACACGCCGATGCCGCCAAAGGACTGGGTGGCCACCGGCAGCACCTCGCCCTGGGCGATGTAGCTCGTCAGCACGCTGTCCTTGTTGCCCTGCAGGCGGTAGAAGGTGATCGCGCCGGGGATGATGTCGCCCTCCAGCGTGCCGCGGGTGATGTCCGGCTCCGCGCCGCCCTCCATGCCGCGGTTCATGATCAGCTGGTACTTCATCTCGCCCTTGGTCAGGCGGCAGATGGGCGTATTGCCGCAGTGGAAGCCCATGAAGACCTCGCTGCTGCCGTATGCGGTCTTGCCGCCGATCTCCGCATTGTACATATCGTAGGGCACGGTGTTGTTGATGTCGAGGAGGGTTACCGGCTCTTCCGTAACACAGGTGCCGATGTATTCGGAGAGCGCGCCGTAGATGTCCACCTCACAGGCCACCGGGATGCCTCTGGCCGTCAGGCGGGAGTTGACGTAGCAGGGCACAAAGCCGAACTTGGCCTCGAACGACGGCCAGCACTTGTTGGCGAACGCCACGTACTTGGACGCGCCCAGGTTGTCCTTCGCCCAGTCGAGCAGCGTGATCTCGAACTGCGCCAGCTTCGGAAGGAGCGTGGGCATCTTGTTGCCCGCGCCCAGCTCTTGCGCCATGTCCTTGGCGACTTCGGGGATGCGCGGGTCGTTCGCATGCTTCTCAAAAGCGACCAGAAGATCCAGCTCGGAATTCTCCTGCACGGTGACGCCCAGCTTGTACAGCGGCGCGATCGGCGCGTTGCAGGCCAGGAAGTCGTAGGGGCGGGGGCCGAAGGTGATGATCTTCAGGTTCTTCACGCCGATGATGGCGCGGGTAATGGGCGCGAACTCAGCGATCATCCCGGCGACTTCCGCCGCGTCGCCCACCGGGTACTCGGGGATGTAGCTGGCAACGCCGCGCAGCTTCAGGTTGTAGCTGGCGTTGAGCATGCCGCAGTAGGCGTCGCCTCGGCGGCTGGACAGCACGGGGATGTTCTCCTCCGCGGCGGCGACGAACATGGACGGGCCGCTAAACTCCTGCGCCAAGAGGGTCTCGGGGCCCTCCGGGCCGAAGTTGCCGAGGAAGACAACCAGCGCGTTGACGCCGTTTGCCTTGAGCTCGTCCAGCGCGAGCAGCGCGTCGGTCTCGTTCTCAATGGTGGTCTGGATCTCCACGATCTCGCCACCCAACTTGCGGTAGGCCTCCACGACCGCGGCGCGGCGCTGCTGGGAAAGGTCGATGGGGAAGCAATCGCGGCTGACGGCGACGATGCCTAGTTTAATGACCGGGATGTTGTCCATAATAATTGCTCCTTTCGTTCCCTTTTGCATACCTGCAATTATACCATAAGGAAACTGTCCACACAACCAAAGGGGGTACGCTTTGATCGGAAAAAACCAAGGGGCATTTAAGGAACTGTTGCACATAGACAAAGCGCCCGGAAACCGGGCGCTTTCAGTTCTCGTGGCTCTCACAGCCGCCTTACGCTTCCGGATTTTCCTCCGGCAGCTCAATGGGGGCGGTGCTGGCGGCGATGACGAACTCTTCGTCGGGCGCGGTGGCGCTCAGGCCGTCAAAGGCTTCCTCTTCCAGCACGGCGCGGATCGACAGGCTGATGCGGCGCGCTTCGGGGTTGACATCCAGCACCTTGACGCGGATCATGTCGCCGACGTTCACGGCGTCCTCCACCTTGGCGATGCGGGTCAGCGCGCACTGGGAGATGTGCACCAGGCCGTCGAGGCCGGGTTCAAGCTCCACAAACGCGCCGAAGGTGGTGATGCGGACGACCTTGCCCTCCACGATCGAGCCCACCGGGTATTTTTCGCCAGCCACTTCCCAGGGGCGGGGCTGCGTCTGCTTGTAGGAAAGCGAGATGCGCTCCTTGACCGGGTCGAGGCTCAGGATCTTGACTTCAATCTCCTGATTGACCGACACCACGTCGGAGGGATGGCGGACGCGGCCCCAGCTGAGGTCGGTCACGTGCACCAGGCCGTCCACGCCGCCGATGTCGACGAAGGCGCCAAAGTCGGTCAGCCGGCGAACGATGCCCTTGACGACCTCGCCAACGGTCAGCGTGCCCCAGATTTCCTTCTTCTTTTCCGCTTCTTCCGCCTGAAGCACGGCCTTGCGGGAGGCGACGATGCGCTTCTTGGCCTTGTCCACCTCAATGATCTTGAGGGTGAGTTCCTGGCCGACGAACTCCTCGATGCGCTCGACAAAGCGCTGGGAGAGCTGGGAAGCCGGCACAAAGGCGCGCACGCCCGCCACGTCGCAGATCAGGCCGCCCTTGACGGCTTCCTTGCCAACGCCGGTGACGAACTCGTTCGCGTCATATTTGGCGACGATCTCATCCCAGTTTTTGCGGTTTACGATGTTGCGCTGGGACAACAGAACGTTGCCCTCGCCATCGTTGACCTTGACCACTTCGACCTCTATTTCATCGCCAATTTTGACATCGGTCGAGGAGAGGTCCGACCTTTTGACCAAACCATCCGCCTTGTAGCCCACGTTGACGCAAATCTCATCCTCGGTGATCTGAACCACGGTGCCCGTAATGGTTTGGCCGGGGCGCAGCTGAACCAGCGTCTTCTCGACGTCGGCCAGGAAATCGCCTTCGGTGGGCTCCATGGTATCCTGAGGCGCCGGCGCTTCTGCTCCGGTGGATTCCGCCACGGGATTCTGGGTCTCGACGGATTCGGTCACCTGTTCCTTCTTCTCGATGTCGTCCATGCGTGTCACAACCTCCTTCAATGTACAATCCGGCGTGGAGGCGCCGGCTGTCACTCCAATACGGTCTCCGGGCAGGAATTCGATCCCGTCGAGCGCCGAAGCGTCCTCGACGAAATAGGTTCTGGGACAAATGCCCGCGCACAGCTCGAAGAGCTTTCGCGTGTTGGCGCTGTCCCGCCCGCCGACCACGAGCATCACATCGGACGCGGCGGCGAGCTCTGCCGCCTCGGCCTGCCGGAGCGCCGTGGCGGTGCAGATGGTGTCCCGGATCTCGGCATCCGGCGCGATTTCAACGATGCGCCGGGCGACGCTCTGGAATTGCTCCCTGGGCAGCGTGGTCTGGGAAACGACCAGCGGCTTTACGAGCGGCCCGGACGGAATTTCGTCCAGCACCGCGCGGCCGCGGCCCCGCGCCCAGCCAAGAATGCCCCGAACCTCCGGATGCGCCCCGTCCCCCGCCACAATCACGTCCCGCCCTTCGGCTGCGGCCCGCGAGACCATTTCATGGATGCGGCCGACAAACGGGCAGGTAGCATCCCATACGGTGGCGCCCCGCGCCTCGAGGGCGGCCAGTTCATCCCTGCCGATCCCGTGGGATCGGACGATCACCTGCGCGCCGGGCGTGATTTCTTCCGGGCTGCCCACCGGCTCAGCCCCAAGCCCGCGAAGCGCCTCGACGACCCGGGGGTTGTGGATGATCGGCCCCAGCGTGGTCACGGGGCCCAGAGCGGCCCGCTTTTCCGCCAGCGCCACGGCGCGGCGGACGCCGAAGCAGAACCCCGCGTTTTTGGCCACCGTGACATGCATTGAACGCTTCAAACCACCCTATGCCTTCCTGTGGCGGATTCTCATGGATAGCCCCTGTATTTCGCCAGCAGATGGGCGGAATCCTGCCAGATGACAATTATTTACACAAAAATTACTTTTCACCAGGTGCGGTCAGCGATGCAACCGCGCCCTCGATCGCCTGGGTCGCCTGCCGAAGCGCCTCACTTCCGCCGCGCAGGTCAAAGGCTGAAAGATCAAGGGGTGCGCCGATGATGAGCGTGTTTCGCCTGAAGGGCTTGAATCGCTTCAAAAACCGCATGGGCACCACCGGCGCGCCGGACTTCAGCGCGATCAACGACACGCCGCTCTCCATCGCGCGGTTACCGGCGGTATCGCGCCCGCCCTGGGGAAAGATACCCAGCACGCCGCCCTCCTTCAGGATGGCGAGGGACGTCCGCACGGCGGCCATATCGGCGTTGCCCCGGTCCACCGGAAACGCGCCCAGCGCGCGGACGCACCAGCGGACGGCCGGTACGCCGAACAGCTCCTTCTTGGCCATGAACCGGATTCTTCGCTTGACGGCCACCCCGGCCGCCAGCGGATCCAGAAGCGACACATGGTTTCCGCAGAGGATGGCCGCGCCGCTTCCGGGCAGGTTTTCCACGCCCACCATTTTAAGAGGATAGAAGATCGCGAAGACGACGCGCATCACAGCTTTTGCAAAGGCATAGAACCAGGGCTTCACAGGACTTCCCCCCCGCGCATCTCCACTTCGCCGACCCGCGCCTTGACCAGGTCCAGTACCGCCCGCACCGCCTCGTCGGCGGTCAGCTGGCTCGCATCCAGTTCTACGGCGTCTTCCGCCTTTTTAAGCGGGGAGGCCACACGGGTGCTGTCGTCATGGTCGCGCTTCAAAATCGCCTCCAGCACCTCCTGGTAGGTATCCTTCGCGCCGACGGCGCGTAGCTCGCGAAAGCGGCGTGCCGCGCGCACCGCGGCGTCCGCGACCAGAAAAACCTTGAGCGTCGCGTCCGGCAGCACGCAGGTGCCAATGTCCCTTCCGTCCATGACGACGGAGTGCCCCGCAGCGATGGCGCGCTGCATCTCCACCATGCGCCGCCTGACCTCCGGCACCGCCGAAACCTTCGAGGCGGCGGCGGATACCTCCGGGCGGCGGATCTCGTCGGACACGTCGCGGCCGTCCAGGTACACCTTCTGAAGCCCCGCCTCGTAGCCGACGCGCACGTTTGCCCCGGGGGCGATGGCCGCCACCGCGGCAGCGTCGGAAGGATCCGCGCCGGACTCCAGCACATAAAGCCCCACCGCGCGGTACATCGCGCCGGTATCCAGATAAAGCGCGCCGGTCCGCCTCGCGACCGCACGCGCAATGGTCGATTTTCCGGCACCCGAAGGCCCGTCGATCGCCACGGAAAACGTCATAAACCTACCTCCGACATGCCGCGTCAGGCGGCTTCCAAACTGTCACTTTTATTATTCTTGAATGGGCTGAGATCATCCGGATTTTCTCCGCGCCCGGACAAAACAGCTGGAAGTATGGTTTGCGCCCCTAAATTTCGCGCAAACGCCCGCCGCGCTGCAGGATAGCCCTTCGTTTTATTATAGCATAGGTGCCGACAGTTGCCAAATTCAATTTTCGCCCTCCACTCATCCATTTTCACGTCTATTTTGGCGATTTTTACGTGAAATCTGCGCTAAATGATTGAGTGTCTTGCATTTTTTCTGTCAATACGCTATAATTGCTGCATAGGACGCATTACCTTCCGGGAGGATACAGGGATGGACAACGCTCAGGAATTGATTGCCCGGCTCAACCATAGTGGCAAAAAGCTCTCAAAGAGCCACCGGCGCATTGCCGAATGCATCGTCAGCCACTACGATAAGGCCGCATTTATGACCGCGTCCAGGCTTGGCGAGTACGTCGGGGTCAGCGAATCGACCGTCGTTCGCTTCGCTGCCGCGCTGGGATACGAGGGCTACCCGCAGCTGCAAAAGGCGCTGCAGGAACTGATCCGCCACCGTCTGACCGCATCGCAGCGCTTCGAGATGACCGGCGATATGGACCACGCACAGGTACTTTCAAAGGTGCTCAAGGCGGACATCCAGAACATCCGCGCCACGCTGGACGAGTTGAACATCGGCGTGTTCGAGGAGGTCGTCGAGCAGCTGCTCTCCGCCCGGTCCATCTACGTGCTGGGCCTTCGGGCCAGCGCGCCGCTTGCGCAGTTCCTGGGCCATTATCTCAGCTACATCTTTCCCACGGTGCACGTGGTTACCTCCGGCGTCAGCGACATCTTCGAGCAGCTGGCGCACATTTCCGAAGGGGATGTGCTGGTGGGCATCAGCTTTCCCCGCTACACCAGCCGCACCATCGAGGCGATGGAGCTCGCCCGCAAAAAGAACGCGACGCTGGTGGCCATCACCGACGGCCCGCTTTCCCCGCTCCACGCGACCAGCGACCTTTGTCTGACCGCGAAGAGCGACATGGCCTCCTTCGTGGATTCGCTCGCCGCACCGCTGTCGCTGATCAACGCGCTGATCGTCGCGCTCAGCCAGCGCAAACGCCAGCAGGTGGCCGCCAACTTCAACCAGCTGGAGGAGATATGGGCGCAGTACAACGTGTACCTGAGCAAGAGCGGCGAATGAACCACCCGGTCGTCGTGGTAATTGGCGGAGGCCCCGCCGGCATGATGGCGGCACTCTTCGCCGCCCAGGGTGGTGCCAGAACCGTGCTGCTCGAGCAAAACGAAAAACTGGGCAAGAAGCTCTACATCACCGGCAAAGGGCGCTGTAACCTGACCAACACGGCGCAGCCGGAGGTGTTCATGCAGAACATCGTGCGCAATCCCCGCTTTCTGTTCTCGGCGCTGGACGCGCTGGACAACACGGCGCTGATGAGCCTGATCGAGACCGCGGGCACACCGCTCAAGATTGAGCGGGGCGGCCGCGTCTTTCCCGTTTCCGACCATGCCAGCGACATCACCCGCGCGCTGGAATCCGAAATGCGCCGGTTGGGCGTCGAAATCTGCCTGAAGACCGGCGTCGCCGCGCTGAACGTGTCGGACGGCCGCGTGACGGGCGTCACGCTGCACGACGGGCGCACCCTTACAGCCCAGGCGGCGGTGGTGGCGACGGGGGGACTCTCGTACCCGTCCACCGGTTCCACCGGCGACGGCCTTCGCTTCGCGCAGGAGGCCGGGCATCATGTGCACCAACCGCTCCCCGCGCTGGTCCCCATCGAGACGAACGAGCCCTGGCCCCGGAGCGCGATGGGCATCTCCCTCAAAAACGTGCGTCTGACCGCCGAGGCGAAGGGCAAGCGGATCTACGCGGAGCAGGGCGAACTGATGCTGACCCACTACGGCCTGTCCGGGCCGCTGGCGTTGACGCTTTCCAGCCTCCTGCCGGAAGACCCGACAGGCGTCCGTCTGTGGGTAGACCTGAAGCCCGCGCTGGACGCGGAAACACTGGACGCGCGGCTCCTCCGGGACTTCGCCCAGGCGCAGCGCAAGGGGCTGATCACCGCGCTGGACGCGCTGGCGCCCCACAACCTGGCGCTGGTAGTGGCGGAGCTGGCGGGGCTGTCCCCCGCCAAGCCCATCCACTCGGTCACCCAGGCCGAGCGCAAGGCGCTGATCGCCGTTCTCAAGGGCATGCCGCTGACGGTGCGCGCGCTGCGCGGCTTTCCGGAGGCCGTCATCACCCGGGGCGGCGTGGACGTCAAGCAGGTCAGTCCATCCACAATGCAGTCCCGGATGATCGAGGGCCTCTTCTTCGCGGGTGAGGTGCTGGACGTGGACGCGCTGACCGGCGGCTTCAACCTGCAAATCGCCTTCTCCACCGGCGCGCTGGCCGGGAAGAGCGCCGCTCTGCTGAGCGCGCAAGCATAACAACGGGGGTGTATCTATGGAATATCAGGGCTTTTCGTCCCCCAGCGAAAACATCTCCGGCAGCCGGACCACGGCGCGGGCCGCGATTCTGATCTGCTTGACCCGATCCCGCGAAGAGGAGCGCGCCCTCAAGGCTCAACTGGCCGAGGAGGACGTGCGCGCCGCCGCGGTGGACTATGGCGGCGAGTTCATCCCTTCCATCATGAAGATCGTCGAGCGTGCGGTGGTGGCCGCCAAGCGCGAGGGCGTAATCTCCGCCTCCGCGTACCACGAGGAAGGCTCCGTCGCCGGCGCGGCCCACGAGGCTCTGATACAGGTGAGCACCAAGGCCACCGGTCTCAACGTCGGCGGCAAGATCGGCATCGCCCGCTCGGGCAACAACGTGTCCGTGGCGGTGTTCTTCGGCATCGGCCTTCTGCACCTGAACGAGATGGCGGTCTCCGTGGGGCACCGAGCCATCTGACCCATTGCGGCGAAATCGCTTCGTTTTTTGCCCCCATGCTTTCAGAAAACCCGACATAAAACACGAGTCCTGTGAATCTGCGATTCACAGGACTCGGATAATCCGGGGAGGCCCGGGAAGCTCCGGTATTAAAAAGTAATCCCGAAGTAGTCCAGCAAAAGCTTGAGAAGGATCAGCGCGAACACGCCCAGCATCACCATTCGGATCAGCTTCGCGCCCACCACCAGCGCCAGCTTCGCGCCCAGGTAGCCGCCTATGGCGGAGAGAATCATCGCGGGAACCGCCAGTTCCAGAAGAACCTTGCCGTCCTTCAATAAAGAAGTCATCGCCGCCACGTTGGAAGCCAGGTTCACCAGCTTCGCCGCGCCGGATGCGCTGACCATATCCATCTTCATAAGGCCGGTGAAGAGGAGGATCAATATCGTGCCGGTGCCCGGCCCGAAGAACCCGTCGTAAAAACCCACGACAAGCCCGACCACGGGGCAAAGCATCAGGGCTTTCTTCGTCAGCGGCTTCTCCTCTCCGGCCCCAATCCGTCCAAAGACCAGAAGAAGGCCCGCCGCGGGCAGCGCGACGAGTAGAAAAGCGCGAAGCCACTGATCGCTGACATGCTTAAGAAGTTCCGCCCCAAGATAGGAGCCAGGAAGCGCCCCCGCCGCCGCCAGCAGCGCGGGTCTCCAGGGCAGGCGTCCGCTGCGCCCGAACCGGAAGGTAGCCATCAGCGAGCCGAACATCGCGGAAAACTTGTTGCTGCCCGAGGCCATCACCGGCGGGAGGCCCGCCAGCATGTATGCCGGCAGCGAGATCAGCCCACCGCCCCCGGCGATCGCGTCCATCAGCGCCGCAAAAAACACCAGCGGCAGAACGATCAGGTACATCTGTCCGGTAACTTCCAACTGTATGCGCCCCTCTTCTGATAAAACATGAAGGATTTCTTTCCCGCGCCGCGTCTTTCCTGCCGTTTTCCGGGTAAAATAATGGTTGTGTGCCTGAAAATCCCGGAAAATGCGCCTTTGGGCCCCGGGCGGCGGCAAAACCCGCGCGGGTTTTTGCAAAACCTGCCCCGCGCGCAGGATTTTCACAAAATTTGTGTTGTCAAGCCGGAAGGGTTGTGCTATACTAGTTTGGCTTACGCATGGTATGCGTTGTCACATTTCTAAGGAGGGTTCTTCATGGCAGCTTTTATGTTGATCATCAACATTGTCATCATCCTCGTGGCCATCGTGCTCATCGTCTCGGTTCTGATGCAGCAGGGCAACCGCGCCGGTCTGGGTGCGATTGGCGGCGGCGCGGAGACCTTCTTTGGAAAAGCCAAGGCTCGGAGCTATGAAGGCAAGCTGGAGATGATCACCAAGATCTCCGCAGCCGTGTTTACCGTGCTGGTTATCGTCCTCGCGACCACCTACAACCGCTACGGAACAGGCGGCAACACGACGGTGACGCCGGTTGCCACCGCTACAACCGCTGCCGAAACCGTCGCGCCGGCAGAGACGGCCGAAGCAGTCGTGACCGAAGCGCCTGCCGCCACCGAGGCCGCCCCGGCCGCCGAGACGACCCCTGAGGCGCTAGCGACCGAGGCTCCCGCCGCGACCCCCGCGGCATAAGTCCGGTCCGTTTCCGCGAAAGGATCACTCGCCTTCCTCTCCTCGGAGCGGGAAGGCGATTATTTTTGGAGGCATCTTATGAAGGAGTTTCCGTCCTACGATCCGTCGGCCATCGAGGCCAAGTGGCAGGCGCACTGGGAAGAGACGGGTGCGTTCAAAGCCGAGTCCAGCCATGAAAAACCCAAGTTCTACCCTTTGATCGAGTTCCCCTACCCTTCCGGCTCCGGCCTGCACGTGGGACACCCGCGTTCGAACACCGCGATGGACATCATCGCGCGGAAGCGGCGCATGGAAGGCTACAACGTGCTGTTCCCCATCGGCTACGACGCCTTCGGCCTGCCGACGGAAAACTTCGCGATCAAAAACCACATCCATCCCGCGATCGTCACCAAAAACAACGTCGACCACTTCCGCGAGCAGTTGAAGCGGCTGGGCTTCTCGTTTGATTATTCCCGAGAGGTCAACACCACCGACCCTGCCTACTACAAGTGGACGCAGTTCATCTTCCTCAAGCTCTTCGAGCATGGCCTCGCCTACAAGAGCGAGATGCCCATCAACTGGTGCACCAGCTGCAAGGTGGGCCTCGCCAACGAGGAAGTCGTCGGCGGCGCGTGCGAGCGCTGCGGCAGCGAAGTCATCCGCAAGGTCAAGAGCCAGTGGATGCTGAAGATCACCTCCTATGCCCAGAAGCTCCTGGACGGCCTCGACGACGTGGACTTCATCGAGAAGGTCAAGCTGCAGCAGCGCAACTGGATCGGCCGCAGCGAGGGCGCGGAAGTGGACTTCACGCTCTCCACCGGCGAAGCGCTGCGGGTGTACACCACCCGGCCCGACACGCTCTTCGGCGCGACCTACATGGTGCTCTCGCCGGAGCATCCGCTGATCGAGACGCATAAGGCCGAGATCGAAAACCACGCGGAAATCGCCGCCTACCGCGACGCCGCCTCCAAAAAATCGGACTTTGAGCGCACCGAGCTTTCGAAGGACAAGACCGGTGTGGCGATAAAGGGCATCACGGCCACGAATCCGGTGACCGGCAATCCCATCCCGGTGTGGGTGTCGGACTACGTGCTCATGGGCTACGGCACCGGCGCGATCATGGCCGTGCCCGGCCACGATGAGCGCGACTGGGAATTCGCGAAGAAGTTCGGCCTGCCGATCATCGAAGTCGTCGCAGGCGGCAACGTGGACGAGGCAGCCTACTCCGACATCGAGGACGGCGTAATGGTCAACTCCGGCTTCCTGAACGGCCTTCCGGTCTCCGAGGCCAAGAAGACCATCATCGGGTGGCTGGCGGAAAAGGGGCTTGGCGAGAAGAAGGTCAACTTCAAGCTGCGCGACTGGGTGTTCTCCCGCCAGCGCTACTGGGGCGAGCCGATCCCGCTGGTGAAGTGCGATCATTGCGGCTGGGTGCCGCTGCCCTATGAGCAGCTGCCCCTGAAACTGCCGGAGGTCGCCCACTACGAGCCCACCGACGACGGCGAATCCCCGCTGGCCGCCATCACCGACTGGGTCAACACCACCTGCCCCAAGTGCGGCGCACCCGCGAAGCGCGAGACCGACACGATGCCCCAGTGGGCGGGCTCCAGCTGGTACTTCCTGCGCTACATCGACCCCCACAACGACAGCGAATTCGCGTCGATGGAAGAGCTCAAATACTGGCTGCCCATCGACTGGTACAACGGCGGCATGGAGCACACCACCCTGCACCTTCTGTACAGCCGGTTCTGGCACCGGTTCCTGTACGACATCGGCCTCGTGCCGACCGCGGAACCCTACAAAAAGCGCACCTCCCACGGCATGATTCTCGGGACGAACGGCGAGAAGATGTCGAAGTCCCGCGGCAACGTGGTCAACCCGGACGACGTGGTCGACGAGTTGGGCGCGGACGCCTTCCGGATGTACGAGATGTTCATGGGTGCCTTTGACCAGGCGATTCCGTGGTCCACCGACGGCGCACGGGGCTGCCGCCGCTTCCTCGACCGGGTGTGGCGGCTGATGGAAAACATGACGGACGAGCCCGGCATCTCGGACGACATGGCCTTCGACGTGCACTCCACGATCAAGAAGGTCACCGAGGACTACGAGCGGATGAAGTTCAACACCGCCATCGCGGCGATGATGTCGCTGGTCAACACGATGTCCGGCAAGGGTTCGGTCACGCGGGGCGAGGCTCAGGTGCTCTTGCAGCTTCTGAACCCGGTGGCGCCCCACATGACCGAGGAACTGAACGAAATCCTCGGCCTGGGCGGCGAGCTGTTCAGAAAGCCCTGGCCGGCTTACGACCCGGCCAAACTGGTGAAGGATACGGTGGAAATCGCCTTCCAGGTCAACGGCAAGGTGCGCGGACGGATCGACGTGCCCGCCGCCCTCACCCGCGAGACGGCGCAGGAATACTTCGCGTCGAACGAGGCGTTCCAGAAGCTGATCGAGGGCAAGGCCATCCGCAAGCTGATCTTCGTGCCGAACAGCCTGGTCAACGTCGTCGTATAACCCCGGGCGCTGAACCCCGTTTCGCGTTTGGCGCGAATGGGAAGCGGTACGGCCGGGATACCAAGGATTTGAGGCCGTCCGCGCCGCCACGCGCGGGCGGCCTTTTGCCAAATTTCACGGAAGGGAGGCATACGCGTGAACGATTCGCTCCGGATCAAACTGGAAAACCTGCCCGACTCGCCCGGCTGCTACCTGATGAAGTCAGGCGGGGCGATCATCTACGTGGGCAAGGCCAAGAACCTCAAAAACCGCGTGCGCCAGTACTTCCAGAGCTCGAAGAACCACTCCCCGAAGGTCCGGGCGATGGTGGAGAAGATCGACGACCTGGACACCGTGCTGGTGGACGGCGAGGTCGAGGCGCTGATGCTGGAGTGCAACCTCATCAAGCTCCACCGCCCCTACTACAACATCCTGCTCAAGGACGACAAACAGTACCCATACCTGGCCATCGATTTAAGCCAGCCCTTCCCGGAGGTGGTCATCCGCCGCCAGCGGGAAAACGACGGCATGCGCTACTTCGGGCCTTACCTGGGCGCGACGATCGTCCGTGAGATGCTGGACGCCGTCCGGCAGATCTTCCCCATCCGCACCTGTAAGCTCCAATTGACGGAGGGTATGCACCTTCGCCCCTGCGTGCATCATGAGATCGGCCAATGCCTCGCGCCCTGCGCCAGCCTGATCTCAAGCGCCGAATACCACCTACTGATTGGCAATGTCATCGCCTTTTTGGGTGGGCGGTACTTAGAAGTGCTGGACGACCTTCGCGCGCGCATGAAGGAGGCGGCCGCCTCCATGAACTACGAGCGCGCCGCCGTCTACCGCGACCGCATCTACGCCGTCGAACAGGTGATGCAAAAACAGAAGGCCACCACCGTCCGGGACGTGGATCAGGACGTGATCGCCGCCTCCGCGCTGGGCGCGGACGCGCTGGTGTCGGTGCTCTCCATGCGTGGCGGCCGGCTCATCGGCGCGGAACACTTTACGCTTTCGGGCGCCGGCGACGAGGAGGCGGGCGACATCCTCGCCCAGTTCCTCACCCAGCACTACGCCGCCGGGGAATCGATCCCCAAGGCGATCCTGGTGCCGGAGGACCCCACCGGCATGGAGTTCATTGCCGAATACCTGTCGGGCCTCAAGGGGACCAAGGTCTCGGTGGCGGTGCCCGAGCGGGGCGAGAAGAGGCGGCTGATCGAGATGGCCGTCAAAAACAATCAGGGCGAGGCCGAGCTCCGGGAGCTCAAGCTGCAAAAGAGCTACGCCCGCACCTTCGGCGCGCTCAAGGAGCTGGCGGACGCCCTGTCCCTCCCCACCCCGCCCCGGCGCATCGAGGGCTACGACATCTCGAACACCCAGGGCGCCCAGTCCGTGGGCTCGATGGTGGTGATGATCGACGGCGTGGCCGCGCCGAAGGAGTACCGGCATTTTCGCATCAAGACCGTGGAAGGACCCAACGACTTTCAGTCCATGCACGAGGTCATCCTCCGCCGCTTCACCCACGGCCTTGCCGAAAAGGCGGAGCGGGAAGCCCAGGGGCTGCCCGCGCTGGGCGGCAAGTTCTCCGACCTGCCCGATCTCGTGTTGATCGACGGCGGCCGGGGGCAGCTGGGCGAGGCGATGAAGGCCATGCACGAGGCAGGCGGGAATGTGCGCATGTTCGGCCTGGCCAAGCGAATCGAAGAGATCGTGCTGCCGGAGGCGGAGGAATCGCTGCTGCTCGACCGGCACAGCGAGGCGCTGCACCTGATCCAGCGGCTGCGGGACGAGGCGCACCGCTTCGGCATCACCCACCACCGCAAGCTGCGCGCCAAGCACTCGGCCTCCTCGTCGCTGGACGCGATCCCCGGCGTGGGGCCCAAGAAGAAAAAGGCGCTGCTCAAGCAGTTCCGAACCATCGAATCCCTGAAAAACGCCTCCGAGGACGAACTGGCGCTCGCCGAGGGCGTAGGCCCGGCCCTCGCCAAGGTGGTCTACGGACATTTTCATCCTGAGAAAGGCGGAGAACAAGCATGAACTACGAAAAGCTGGACGCCCTCGTCCTGTCCTACCGGGAGGAGCTTCTGGAAAGGCTAAAGAAGTGGATCGCCATCCCCAGCGTCAACGCACCCCGGAGCGCCGACAACGCGCCCTTCGGGCCGGAAGTGCGCAGGATGCTGGACCTTTTCCTCCATGACGCCCGCGAAATGGGCTTCGACGCCACGGACTTTGACGGCTATTGCGCCCACGCCGAGATGGGCTCGGGCGACAAGACGATGGGCATCCTCGCCCACCTGGACGTGGTGCCCCTCGGCGACGGCTGGGTGCACGATCCCCTCGGCGGCGAAATCGAGGACGGCCGCATCTACGGCCGCGGCATAACCGACGACAAGGGCCCGGCGCTGGGCGCGCTGTACGCCATGCGGGCGGTACGGGAGGCGGGCATCCCCCTCAGGCACCGGGTGCGCATGATCGCCGGCTGCGACGAGGAGACGGGCATGACCGACATGGCCCATTACCGGAAACATTCCGACCTGCCGGACTACGGCTTCTCCCCCGACGCGGAGTACCCGCTGATCAACATTGAAAAGGGCGGCCTGAACCTCCTGCTCACTGCGGAAGCGGACGGCGTATCAGGTGCGGAAATCCCGCTCTACTCGATGGAGGCGGGCGTTCGCGTCAACGTCGTTCCGGGCGTCGCCACAGCGACGGTGGGCACGGAGAACGTCCCGCTGAACGCGCTCCGGGAAAAACTGGCCGCCGCCCGGGCGGCGCACCCCGGCTTCAACCTCTCCGCGGAAGACGCGGGTGCGGGCCGCGCGAAGGTCACCGCCACCGGCACGTCCGCCCACGCGTCCATGCCCCACCTGGGCGTCAACGCCGCGGGCATGCTGCTCATCGCCCTCCATGAAATCGGCGCCGGCGGCGCTGTCTCGAAGGCGCTGGAGGGCCTCGCCAAGGTGATCGGACTGACCCACGACGGCAAGGGCCTCGGCATCGCGATCTCCGACGAACTGTCCGGCGCGCTGACATCGAACCTGGGCATTCTGCGCTACGACGGTCAAAAACTCTCCGTCGAGATCGATAACCGCTATCCGCTGAGCGCGAATGAAGCTTTCATGCTTGAAAACGCCGCGAAGGCGCTGGCGCCCTACGGCATCAAAGCGTCGGCGCCGCGCAGCCATCCGCCGCTGCACGTGCCGGCGGAGAGCGATGTGGTCCGGGGTCTCCTCGATGTCTATCACGAGGCCACCGGCCTTCCCGCCTACCCCGTCGCCATCGGCGGCGGCACCTATTCCCGCACCATGCCGAACACCGTCGCCTTCGGCATCGGCTTCCCCGGCGACACCGAGACCTGCCACATGCCCGACGAGAACGTGGAAATCGACAAGTTCCTGCTCTCCGTCAGGATCATGGCCCGCGCCATCGCGCGGCTGGCGGGGGCATAGGGAGCGCATTTCGCTCTAACCCATACATTTCTGGCGCGGGGAGGATGCACCTCCCCGCGCCGCTCTGTATGGCGAAACCGCCGAATCATTTTTGACATTTTTCTGGAAATCTGCATGCGCGTTTCCAAATTTGCCCATACTTTTCCACAAATGGAACGGTTCGACAAGTCATTTCGTCGAAAAAAAGATTCCATGCACGTTGGGAGGTTGACGATGAAGGATTGGATGACGCGAAAGCCGGCGGCGCTTTTACTCACTGTAGCGCTGCTCTTCGGGCTCTCCGCCCCGGGGCACGCCTTTACATGGCCCTGGAGCCAGCCCGCTCAGGAGACTTTCGCCGATGCGACGCCCACGCCGGCCGCATCCCCCGTTTCCGTCCGCGCCACGGATGAAACCGCGCTGCTTCGCGTGTTGCTGAAGTCGCTGGAGTCGCCGACGGCGCTGGGCATTACGCTCACCGGCCCCTATGCGATTGAAAACGACAGCGGTTTCCGCTTTGAAGCCGATACCGACCTTTCCGTCGCCGCGAGCGGCGAAGACCTGTACCTGAAGTGCGGCGGCCTGACCATCAACATGGGCACGTCGCTGACGCTGACCCGCGCCGCGTCGGACAATCGCTACGCCGGCCTCATGATCCATGAGACCGGGCGGGAAACCGTCTACTGCGGCGATCTGAAGCTGACAAACGACAAGGGCGTGATCGTGCCAGTCCTCACCGTCGACATCGAGGACTACCTCTACGGCGTCGTGCCCTATGAGATGAGCGATTCCTTCCCCGTCGAAGCGCTGAAGGCTCAGGCGGTGGCCGCCCGAACCTACGCGATGAGCCGTAAGTCCGGCGCGGACGCCCGCGCCTACGACGTGGTGGATACCACCGCCGACCAAGTGTACCGCGGCGTCAACCCGTCGAGCGAAAACGCCATCGCCGCCGTAAACGCCACCCGCGGCGTGGTGGGCTTCTACAAGGATGCCTATGCCACCTGCTATTTCTCCGCCTCCAACGGCGGCCAGACGGTCATGCCCGATCAGATCTGGGGCTACTCCGGCGACTATGGCTACCTGGACGTTCGGGATGACCCCTACGATTTGGCCAACCCCTCCAGCGTGGTCAAGGTGCTGAACATCCCCTCAGACGGTACAAAACTCTCCAGCCGCATGGCGAAGACCCTCAAAAGCGGCCTCGCCGAGCAGATGGCGGCGCTGGGCTGCAGCGAAGAGTTGAGCGACATCGGCATTGTCAAGGTCCTCACGGTCACCCCGGCCGCGCCCAAGTTCGGCGAGGGCAACCGGATGTTCACGCGGCTGGACGTGACAATGCAGGTGCGGGCCAAGAAGTTCACCGCCCTCACCCCGGAGGAGGCCGCCCAGTCCTCCGCGACCTACCGCTCGGACGTGGTGGTGCTGGACGCGCCGCTGACGGCCAGCCTCGACATCTACGGCGATCTCAAGCCCAACTACGGCCTTAAGATCAACGCCGCCAACTGCGAAGTGACCAGCGTTCGCGCAAACGAGGATTTCGAGGGCAATGCGACGTCCTTTGACGTCGAATCTCGCCGCTTCGGCCACGGCGTGGGCCTCAGCCAGCGCGGCGCGCAGCAGATGGCCGGCGTGGAAGGCTTCACCTGGACCCAGATCCTCGCCTTCTACTACCCCGGCATGGCGCTGGTGGAGATGCAATACGCGCGGACGCCGCTCCCCACGCTGGATGCGCTGCCGGCGAACCTGGGCCGCGCGCGGCCTCGCCCCACACCAAAGCCCACCCCCGCACCGCTGCCGCCGCTCTCGGACGGCGAGTCCTACGCCCGCGTGGCGCTGGGCTCCAAGAGCTCGACGCTCAACGTCCGGGCTGAGCCGTCCACCAGCGCCGACATCAAGGGCATCATCGACCACAACGCGCGGCTGATCGTGATGGAGGAACTCTCGAACGGCTGGGCGCGCATCAAGACCGCCGAACTCAGCGGCTACGTCTCCACGGAGTATATTAAGAAGGAATCATGACCAAAGCGTGAATGATATGGAAACAAAACCCGTATCGTTGCATAGTTAACGAATTTCAATTACAATAATACTCATCCGGCCGGCACACGCCGGGAGATGAGGTGAAGCATGAGGCGAACGGAAGGCTTGTTGGCGCTTGCGCTGATCTTCGCGTTCGCCTTGTGCTTTAGCGCCTTTGCCCGGGCCGAGGACATCACCGCGCCGGTCAACGAGCGCCTCGCGGTGTCTTCGGGCGAAGCGCGCTTTACGTTCACCGCTCCCTCCAACAACCTATATACCTTCAGCATCTTCGGCGCTCCCGGCGCGTCGGGCCTTCTGTACGCCTACGGCGACAGCGCCCCGCTGGCCTCGGGCGACGGTTTCAGTTTCTCCGCGCGCCTGATCATGGGGGCGCGCTATTTGCTCGTGGTAAAAAATGGCCGGGGCGGCGCGGTGGAGATCATGCGCGACGCGCTGGGCCGCAGTTTTGACCGCCCGATCCGGATGAACAACCTCAAAGACGGCTACGACAAGGTCATTGCCCGCGCCTACGACACCCACTGGTACAGCTTTACCGCGCCGTGGAGCGGCACGTATACCGTGACCACCACCTCTGAAATCGACACCGTGGGCTACCTTCTGGACGAGGAAGGGCGGGAGGTCACTTCCTCCGACGATGCCTATGCACCCTACGAGCCCAATTTCCGTCTCGAGGCGAACCTTGAAGCAGGGCGGACGTACCTGATGCGCGTCAGCGCCAAGGGCAGCATGAGCGGCGCGTACCACCTGTCGGTGATCGAGCCCGAACCGGGCGCGCCGCCGCTCTCCGGGATTGCCCTCGACTTTCAGGAGCTCGTCCTGCGCTCCTCGGAGACGCGGCAGCTCACCGCCACGGTGGAGCCCGAAGGCGCGCGGGCCGATGTAAAATGGCTGTCCACCGATTTAAGCGTGGCGCGGGTCAGCGGGACCGGCGAAGTGACCGCCGTGGCGCCCGGAAGCTGCGACGTAATCGCCTTCTCCGGGGAGGCCGTTCAGTCCGCCTGCCGCGTGACGGTGGAGTCCATCCCGCTTCAGGAAGTGCACTTCGAACTGGACGCGCTGGAGATCCCGAGAAAAAAGTCCGCCCAGCTGGGCTATGCCGTGATGCCGCTGGATGCCAGCGACCAGCGGATGACCTTCGAAAGCTCCGACAAGGCTGTCGTCACCGTGGACGAGCGCGGCGTGGCGACCGGCGTCTCCGAAGGACAGGCGGTCGTCACCGTGACCAGCGTGGACGGCGGCTTTGAAAGCCGCCTGACGGTTACGGTCACCCGGGCGGAGCCCGTATACCGCGCGCTACTCATGGGCGAACAGCGCTACGCAGACGGGCGGCTGCGCATCGGCTCGGTCAACACCACCCAGGGCGTGGCGGATCTACTCAAAAACTCCGGCGTGTCCGGCGGCTACAATGTGACCATGAAGCTGGACAGCACCCGCAAGGATCTGGTGGCCGCAATCCGGAACACCTTCCGGGACGCCGAACCCACCGACGTTTCGCTCTTCTACATCAACTGCCACGGCGGGTTCGACTCAGGCCGGGCGTGGCTGGAGCTACACGACGGCTCCCGCGTCACGGCGCAACAGCTGGAGCAGATGCTGCGCAGAATTCCCGGCACCGTCATCGTGATGATCGACTGCTGCCAGAGCGGCGCGTTCCTCTCCAGAACCGCGCATTACGACTTCAACCGCGGCGTGCTGCAGGCCTTTACCGGCGGCTCCGCCACTTCGTTCGCCCTCAGCAAATACCGGGTGATGACCTCTTCCAGCTCCGCTCAGGACAGCTACCGCATCTCCTTCAGCGGCGCGGAGAGCGAGGCGGCGATGGCCACGGTGTTCGTGCGCGCGCTTTCCGAGGCGGGCGGCTGGGATCTCATCAAGGACAGGAAAACCTCGCTGCGCGCCGACCTCGACAAGAACCGCACCGTCACCTTTGAAGAGGCCTACCGCTACGCCAGAAGGCGCGTCCGGTTTTATTTGAACCAAAGCAAGGTCCCCGTCGAGCAGGACGTGCAGGTGTTCCCGAGGGGATCGATGTTCACGCTGTTCAAGCGGTAGCATAAAGCGCCGAAGTGCACGCGCCAAACGGCGCGGCGACGGATCATCAGCCTTTGAAAGGCCTTCTCCAGCCTCCTCGCCGTACGCGCCGGAACGGGATAACGCCGCCAGCATGCTGGCGGCGTTCAGATCATCAACAAAGTCTCCGCAGGGTCCAATCATTCCCGGCGACATGTACGTCGGGCACGGGATAGCGCCACCAGTACGTATAATGGGTGCTATCTACACCGTCGGTCATTCGACGCTCGAAATTCCGGCGAATTTCAGGCTTGTGAGGCTTTCCCCTCGGCGTCATAACTTGGCGCGCAAACGCCCGCGCCAAACGGCGCGGGCGTTCTGATATGCCGGGTGTTTCAGGGCGCGATGGTCGGCGTGACGCTCGGCAAGACGGACGGCGCAGGCGTAGCGGTAGCGGCCGCCAGCGGGTTCGTCAGCCACTGGGCGTCCAGCCCCTCGATCCACGTGGCGATGACATCGCCGTACACCGCAACCAGCGCCAACGACAGCGCGACCGCAATCAGCGTCAGCACAAGCACCGCGATGCAGAAGTTGCGCTTGGAGGCGCGCTTGCAGGTGATCGCCCAGACGAAGAGCATGATGAGGTTAACGCCCGGGATGGCCAGAACGATCAGGGTCCCGATCCAGTTCATGACCGAAACTACGCTTCTCCTGCCGAACTCCCTCGTCCCATCCTGACCCATTTGTTTATCCCCTTCCGTAATTCGAATTCTCTTGAATACTCACCGTTACGCCATCGCCCCGACGGACGACAAAAGCCGCATCGCGTTTTTGCGGAAGATGGCCTCGTTCCAGGCGGCGGGCAATCCGAGTGTCTCGATCAGCCGTGCCTCGTCCCGGATGGACGACCAAGGGGTATCGCTGCCGAAGAGGATGTGCTCCGGGCCGTGGGCTTCGATCAGCGCCTTGACCACCGGGATCAAAACTCGCCCGTGGCTGTAGGAGGTGTCCAGATACAGGTTTTCCGCGGGTGCCAAATCCCGGAGGACATCGTCCCCCATGAGAAGCCCGCCCCAATGGGCCGCCACCACCCTGGCGCCTTCCAGGTACTCCATTGCCCGCCCAAGCATCCGGGGCTCGCACCCACAGGGCGGAAGGTAGGCCATGTCCTGCCCCGCGTGGAACACCACGATCATCTTCAGTTGCGCGATCTTACGATACAGCGGCCTCATGCGCGGGTCGTCCACATGAAAATCCTGATACTCCGGGTGCAGCTTGACGCCTCGAAGCCCCAGCGCATGCATGCGCTCCAGCTCGTCCAGCGAACCGTCCGCCTTCGGAAACACCGACCCGAACGGAATGATGCGTTCGCCGCGCTGGCGCACCGCCCAATCGTTGATGGAGCGCGGCTGCTCCGGCTTTGTAGCTACGGGGAGGAGTACCCCCACCGCGTCCGCAGCCTCGAGCGCGCGCGTAAGCCCTTCCACCGTTCCATCTGTGGACGGGTTCAGGCCGCCCGCGTCGAAAGCCAGTTTTTTTACCGCATCCGCCGCGATCCGGTCAGGAAAGGCGTGCGTGTGAAAGTCTATCAGCATGCTTTCCTCTATATGCCACGCCGTTTGTATCATTATACCCGATCGTTGCGGGTCAGTCAATGGCACATTTTGAAAGCTGTTTCGTTTTTTTCAATTTTCCCCTTGCATTCGAAGATCTTTTGTAATATAATCGTCACATATGAAATAGTTGGAAAATAACTACCAACATCAAGAGGAGGCGAAACCGATGAAAACGCGGGCTCGGGCACTCTGCCTATGCCTGGCGGCTGTAATCCTTTGCGCGCTCCCGGTCGAAGCCCTCGGGGCTGTCAAACAAAAGAGCGTGACGCTGAGCACGAAACTGATTACCATCGACCTGGCGAAAGGATCCACCTACCAGCTGTCCGGCGCCGTCAACCCCAAAAACGCCAGCCAGAGAATGGTCTGGCGCAGCGGCAAGACTTCCGTTGCGACCATTTCCTCCAGCGGCCTGATCAGGGCAAAGAAGGTCGGCACGGTGACGGTCGGCGCGCGGCCCTCGTCCAACAAAGCCTGGTCCAAGGCGACTGTCAAGGTCATTGACAGCCTGTCGCCAACCAGCGTCAGCATAAACGTTCCCAGCCTGAATATCGCCGTCGGCTCCACCTATCAGCTGACGGCCTCGGCGCTGCCCTCTACCGCCGCCCAGTCGGTCAGGTGGCTGGTGAAGAGTTCTTCGATTGCCTCGGTGTCCTCCACAGGGCTCGTCACGGCCAAGAAGGCGGGCACGACGCTGATTCGCGCGATATCCACGCGCAACTCGAAGAAATACCGCACCATCAAGGTGACGGTCAAGGCGCTGTCCGCTCCCTCCAGGCTGACGATCACGAATTCCACCACCACGGTGGAAAAGGGCGATCAGGTGCAGTTCTCGGCTGGCGTCACGCCCTCCACCGCCAACCCCTCCGTGAAGTGGGCGAGCGAAAATTCCGCCGTCGCCTCCATCACGTCTTCCGGCCTGCTCACGGCAAGAGCGGTCGGCACCGCCCGGATCAAGGTGTACTCCAGCGCGAAGAGTTCAGTCTACACCGTCCGCACCATTCGGGTGGTTGACACCAAGACCGTGGCCAGCGTCGAGATCGACAGCTCCAGCTCCACCCTCTTCGTCGGCGGCTCTCTGACGCTCTCGGCGGAGGTTCTGCCGGCCACCGCGCCGCAAACGGTCAGCTGGTCGAGCAACAACGCCTCCGTGGCGTCCGTCTCCTCCTCCGGCGTCATCTCCGGCAAGGCCGCAGGCAGCGCCACCATCACCGTCAAGGCCGGCGCCAAGACCGATACGATCCGGGTCGTGGTTCAGAAGGCGACCGCCGTCACCGAAGAGCCTTCGCAGGTAACCAGCGTCGCGGGCATCAACGCGAACCTGGCCAAGATCGACGACATCCTGCGCTACGCCACCACCCAGCTGGACGCGCTGTACGTGTCCGGCGCCATCGACAAGGACGAGATGAATGAGCGCAAGACCACCCTGCTCAATGCCTTCAAGATGGCCCGCTTCCCGTGGATGAGCCCGAAGACCATCCCCTACTACACCGGCAGCGGCTACTACCGCAGCAACGTCGTGTACTTCGGCACGCCCTATACGCAGACCAACCGCAACTATACCGTGGACCGACTCCTGTCCACCAGCATCTATTCAAAGGCGAGCGACGGCAACTACTATAACGCCAGCATGCCCGCGAAGACCTATCCCGGCAACGACTGCTCTTCCTTTGTGTCGATGAGCATCTGGGGGCTGGGCACCAGCTACTCGTTCCTCAACTCCACCGCGATGAAGGGGTCTTCGGCCTACAGAACCATCGCCAGCTCCTCAAACAAGGCCGGTTATCTCAACATGCGGCCGGGCGACGTCCTGGTCAAGAACGGCCATGCGCTGATGTTCCTGTACTTCACCAACAGCGCCAAGACTCAGGTCATGATCATCCAGCAGGGCGGCTTCAACACACTGTCCACCGTCGCCTGCGATCTGAAGTCTCTGAGCTATTACAGCGGCAACTCCGCCTACGTGGCGCGCCGCAAGGCCGGATACAAGTAACCCCACCGTCCGTCTCATCATCGCCCCCTTGCGCGCAAACGGGAATTGTTCTATAATCATAGACGATCCCAGGCAAGGGGGCGTATTTTTTGCAAGACCAACCCATCGGCGTATTTGATTCCGGCGTCGGCGGCATCAGCGTGCTGAAGACCATGCGCAGAATCCTGCCGAACGAGCGCTTTATCTACTACGGTGACAACCTCAACGCGCCCTACGGCACCCGGCCGGAGGCGGAAATCCGTTCCCTGACCTTTGACAGCGTGCGGGTATTGATGGACCGGGGCGTCAAAGCGTTGGTGATCGCCTGCAACACGGCCACCTCGGCCGCCGTGGAGTCCCTCCGAGCGTCGCTGGAGCTGCCCATCATCGGCATGGAGCCCGCGCTCAAACCCGCGGCGCTGAGCCACGAGGGCGGCACCATCCTCGTCATGGCGACCCCCGCCACGCTTCGCCAGAAAAAGTTTCATGATTTGATGCGGCACTACGGCGCGGGCGTGCAAATGCTGCCCTGTCCGGAGCTGGTGGAATTTGCCGAGCGCGGCGAAATCGATTCCCCCGCCCTTTCCGCCTACCTTACGGAGCGCTTCGCGCCCTATCACGGTCAGCGGGTGGATGCGATCGTTTTGGGCTGCACGCACTATGTATTCCTGCGCGGCGCGATTAGAAGCGCCATGCCCGGCGCGGACCTCTTCGACGGCAACGAAGGCACCGCCCGCCACCTCGAGGATGTGCTGCGATCATTGGACCTCTTAAACGCCACAGGGCCCGGTTCGGTGGAGTTCCTGACCTCCGGAGACCCAGACATCTACCTCCCCGTCTTCGGGATGCTCTACGATCTGCCGACGGACGACTGAAAGGAGTACCCATGGACGAACGGCTGGATGCCATCCTTTCCGAAAACCTGGATCTGTTCCGCGCCGGGAAGCTCAACTGCGCGGAAGCGGTGCTATTGACGATGAGCCGCTTTCTCGGCGAGGGCGGCGATTTTGCGCCGCGCATCGCCACCGCCTTCGGCGGGGGCGTCTGCGGGCGGCAGGGACTCTGCGGCGCGCTGACGGGCGGGCTGATGGCCGTAGGCCTGCGCCACGGGCGCAGAAAACCGGGCGACGACAAGGCACCCGCCAACGACGCCGGAAAGGCGCTTGTGAAATGGGCGGAGGAATGCTTTGAGGCTCTCGACTGTCGGGTGCTTACCGGCGTGGATTTTTCCGACCCCGTCCAAAGCGCGCGCTTTCGCGAGAAAGGCGGCGCGCATGAGACCGTATGTGAAAGACTGGTGTCGGAAGTCTGCCTCCATCTCTCGGAAAATCTTTGATGCGCCGCTGTCCAAAACCGACAAAACACGCGCATCGCATTAAGTGAAAAAAGACGGTTTATTTGAAAGAAGTTCTTTTCTTTTCTGCCCTTTTCTGTTATGATATAGGTTAGGTATTTGCGCGTATCCGTTCTGAATGACCGAGCGCGGCTAGGTCATTTCCTTTGTAGCGACGCGCGGTCATCATTTGAGCTAGGGGGAGTTACCGGATGAAGGACTACAAGGCCGAGAACATTCGCAACATTGCGGTCGTCGGGCACGGCAGCGAAGGCAAGACCACCCTGGTTGAGGCCATGCTGTTTTCCACGGGCGCCATCGACCGTCAGGGGCGCGTGGAAGACGGCTCCACCACCACCGACTATGATCCCGAAGAAGTTCGCCGTGGCATTTCCATCAGCGCCGCGATCGCGCCGCTCGAATGGAAGGAAAAAAAGATCAACCTGATCGACGTGCCCGGTTACTTTGATTTCGCCGGCGAGCTCGTCGGGCCTCTCGCGGTGTGCGAAGGCGCCATCATCACGGTGGGCGCGGTCTCCGGTTTGAGCGTCGGCGCCGAAAAGGCGTGGGCGGCCTGCGACAAGGCGCACACTTCCCGCATGATCGTCATCAACCAGATGGACCGCGAGAACGCCAACTTTAAAAAGGCGCTCGCCACCATCACCGACAAATACGGCAGCCACATCGCGCCCATCGAAGTGCCCATCATCGAGAACGGCCAGTTCGCCGGCGTCGTGTGTGTGCTGGAAAACAAGGCCTTTACCGGCGAGGGCAAAAGCCTGAAGGAGATCCCGATCCCCGCTTCCGTCGCCGACGAGGTCTCCGCCGCCCGCGAGGCCATCATGGAGGCCGCCGCCGGCGCCGACGAAGCGCTGATGGAGCGCTTCTTCGAGAACATGGAACTGTCGCAGGAGGATACGATGCTGGGCCTGCGCAAGGGCATCACCGAGGGCACCGTGGTGCCGGTGGTGTGCTGCTCCGGCCTCACCCGCGTGGGCATCGCAAAGCTCCTGGATAACCTGATTGACCTGATGCCCTCCCCCGCCGGCCAGGTGCTCAAGGGTGTGAACCCCAAGACCGGGGACGCGGAAACGCGGACCTGCGCGGAAGATCAGCCCTTCTCCGCCCGCGTGTTCAAGACGGTGGCCGACCCCTATGTGGGCAAGCTGTCGCTGGTCAAGGTGACCTCCGGCGTGCTCGCGCCGGAAACCGCCCTCTACAACGCCAACGCCGAAAAGGCCGAGAAAGCCGGCGGCATCTACATCCAGCGCGGCAAGAAGCAGACCCAGGCCACCAAGGTCGTGGCGGGCGACATCTGCGCGCTGGCGAAGCTCCAGACGGTCGCAACCGGCAACACGCTGTGCGATCCGTCGAAGCCCGTCAAGTTTGAGGACCTCGATTTCCCGAAGCCCTGCATCTCGATGGCCGTCTACGCCAAGAAGGCGGGCGAGGAAGACAAGATTTTCTCCGGCCTGAACCGCCTGATGGAAGAAGACCCGACCATCCGCGTGGAGAAGGACGTTGAAACCACCGAGTCGCTCCTCTCCGGCCTCGGCGAACTGCACCTGGAGGTCATTTCGAAGAAGCTGGCCGCCAAGTTCGGCGCCGAAGCGGTGCTGCAGGACCCCAAGATTCCCTACCGCGAGTCCATCCGCAAGAAGATCGACGTGCAGGGCCGCCACAAGAAGCAGTCCGGCGGACACGGCCAGTTCGGCGATGTGTGGATCGAGTTCCGTCCCAACGACGACGGCTCTCCGGATTTCATCTTTGAGGACGCGGTCGTCGGCGGTGTCGTTCCGAGGAACTTCATCCCCGCGGTCGAAAAAGGCCTTCGCGACAACATCAAGCACGGCGTGCTCGCCGGATTCCCGGTGGTCGGCCTGACGGCGAAGCTGCACGACGGCTCCTACCACGCGGTGGACTCCTCCGAAATGGCGTTCAAGACCGCCGCGCGCATCGCCTTCAAAAAGCTGATCGACGCCAGCCCCGTGCTGCTTGAGCCCATCTACCACGTAGAGGTGCTGGTGCCCGACGAGTACATGGGCGACGTCATCGGCGACATGAACAAGCGCCGCGGCCGCATCGCTGGCATGGATCAGGTGGACGGCCTGCAGCAGGTCGTGGCCGAGGTGCCGGTAGCCGAGATGTTCAAGTACGCGACGGATCTCCGCTCCATGACCCAGGCCCGCGGCTCCTTCACGATGCGCTTTGAGCGCTACGAGGAGGTTCCCGCCAACGACGCCAAGAAGATCATCGAGAGCGCCAAGCGCGAAGAGGAAGAGGAAGAGTAATCCTCCCAAAAATGCCCACCCGCATGCTGCGGGTGGGCATTTTGCGCAGCGGAACTAACTCAGAATCTCCATCACCACGTCCTCCTCCGGGCGTTCGCCACTCAGCGAATATACCGGACGGAGGCGAAGCTCTTTTACGCCTTCCGGGACGCCCTGAAACTCAAATCGCATCAGGTACAGCACTTCAGGTGCTTCGCTCTGGAAAACCTCCGGAATTTCATCCTGCCTATCTCCCCTACGGAAGCTCTCCGAGGCGATGATTTCGCTTGCATACGCCTCGGTGACCATTCTCCCTTCAAGGCACACACCATCCGCAAGTAAGCGATAATCATTGATGAAATCCGTCTTTTCGAGGTCTTCGTCACGCTCCCAGATGTTCCCGTTAATCCACTCCTTTGGCAGCCTCTGCCAGACGGCGGCTTTTGTTCCGACAGGAGACCCCTCCGCCTTCGCCCAGACAGCGTATCTCTCAAAGTCTTTTGTCCCGCTGCGGATGCCGGTGTCGCCTTTCCCACGAACAACCGTGATTGGGTCAAGCTTGACATACTGCCCCAACTGATAGCTGAAGTAGATGCCGGTGTCGTCCTGGTAATAGCAGATATCGTATGTAGAAATCATCAGCGCAAGCTGAATGGACGATTTGTCCCGGGCGCTCGCGGGCAGCTCCGAATAGCTGCGATATCCGTTCAGTTTATTGCCCTCCCAGTACTCTTCTCCGCTCATCATGTAGGTTTGCTGCCCGTCCGGAAGCCATGCGCTATCAACAATGTAGTAGTTGTGAATGCGCACGCCGCTGATGCCCGTCTCGGCAAAGTCTCGTTCATAGGCTGCTTTCTGTTCGTCAAAGCCCTCCCATTGGGTGCCGTCAATTGCATCCTTCTCCATCTTCGTCAGTTCGGCCTCAGTCGGCCTCCAGGATGTGTCCGCGCTACGCCCAGGCGCATACAGACTGTAGGTCACATCGGCACGGCTGCCGTCGTAATACCCTCGTGAAACCTCAAGCCGGATTTCCCTTCCCGCGTCGCCTTCGATGGAAGCGATCCGCTCCGAGTTAACGACTTCCGCCCGCTGCTCCAGCTGTTCCAGCTTGTACTTCGCCAACGAACTGCCGCTTTGGGCCGCAAACCACCCAAACCCCCTAATCACCACCGCAGCCACTGCCACTCCTGCGAGAATCAGCGCCGTGATCAGCGCGAACGCCACCGAAGCGGATAACTTCCGCCGCGCGGGGCGCGTTTTTTCCCCGCCCGCAGTTTCCGCGAGTATGTACCGCTTCAGTGTGGGGCGCAATGAGGCACCGGACAGCGAGCGATCCAGGCTCTTTTTGAGCGCCGTCATTCCAACCACCATCCTTCCAACCGTTCCTTGAGCTTTGCCCGCGCCCGTGCCAACCGCGTCGATACCGTCGCCTGTGGAATCTTTAAGAGCGCTGCGATTTCTCGCACTTTCATCTCCTGATAGTAGTACAGCAAAATCACTTCCCGCTGCCGTTGTGGAAGCCTGAGCACCTCCCGCAATACTCCCTGATCCCTCGGCTCCAACTCACATGCGGGTTCCGGCAACCGCTCAGGCATGATCCGCCAATCCATCAACCGCCGCCACGGGCTGCGCAGCATGTTTTTGCAGATGTTGATGGCAATGCGCGTAAGCCACGTCTTTTCGGAGGACTCCCCTCGGAAGCCTGGAAGCCCACGATACGCCCGAATGAACGCCTCCTGCGCCGCATCCTCCGCCAGCGAATACTCCTTCATGTACAGATAGCACAGCCGGACGATCTCCGCGCCATGGGCGTCCATCAAGCGCTCGATTACCGCCGCCGCGTCCGGCCGCGGAATTTTACCTTCATCCACACTTCGACCTCCTTTCGAAGGATTGGACACGCGCGAGGTCCGATTTCTTTCAACCCTTTCAGAAAACGCGCAAAATGCCCCGCGGCGTGAAAACGCGCACGGGGCACAGGAGCGATTGGATTACGGCTTGTCGATTGCCGCGGCGAACAGCGTAAGGCCGGTATCGCCGTCTGTCAGGAGCAGGATGTAAGGCCTGTCCACCGTAAATTCAATGGGCGGGTCCTCCACAAGGGCCGCTTTGGCGGAGATGCCGATGGAGGTGGCCGCGGCGGCGGTGGTGCCCTTCTCGTCGATGTCAAGCCGCGTCTTCTGGAGGATGGAGCTGATGAAGAGATCCTTCTCCCCATCGATGCCGGAGAAGTCGGCGGTCATGTCAAAGGCGGCGGTGACGCCCAGCGCTTTCAGCGCATCCACCAGCGACAGACTGTCCGTAGCGGACAGCTTGGGCAGGGCAAGGTTCACCTCCGAAAGCGCGTCCGTGGAGGCGTCCCACCCCGAAGAGAGCGCGGAGATCGCGTCCAGCGCGTCGGCAATGCTTCCGTCCGGCAGCACGACGGTTAGCCCCAGCGTGGAATCCCCGTAGGCGAGCCTGACCGCCCTCAGGCCGGGAAGCTCTATATAGGGCATGTAGGCTTTTTTGTGCATGAAGTCCACGTCTGCATCGCCATCCGGCGCATGGAAGGTTTCCTTATAAGTGTCCTCCGCCGCGAACGGGAGGCGCCAGTCGGCCTTGAGCGCCAGCGCATTCACCAGCATCAGCATGAGGTTCTCGTCCGGTTTTTCGCTGAGCAGCTGATCGATCAGTCCTTCGGTCTTCTCCTGCACCCAGGCGTTGACCTGCCCGTTGATGTCCTCGTTCAAAGTAAAGCGCTCCGCCTGGTAGCGATCCACAAGCAGCGCATCGTAATCGGTCAGAACGGGAAGGCCGTCCTTCACGAAGGCGGCGTTCGCGATCCTGACGCCTGCGGCCTCCAGTTTACGGGCCTTCTCCGCGAAATCGGCGAGCGCCTCCTCGGTCAGCCCGGCAGCTTGGAGAAGCTGTGCGCGGGTTTCCCCCTTCGCACCCTCGGCGGCCATCATGAGCGCCAGGTTCAGGCTCAGCGGCGAGACGACCGTCTGTCCCCGCTGGGCGTAGAGGGTCTTGAGAAGTTCCACATCCGACGCCCGCGCAACCGGCGCGGCGCAAAGCATAAAGGTGAGAACGGCGGCCAGAAGTCGCTTCAATGCGAACACACCCTTTCATCGTCATCCGGGGGATTTCTGTCGTTTTGACGCGCCGCCTTTCACAAAAGTTTCCTTTCCGCGCATAGGATGGCCTGGGAACGCAGGCGCTCGGGCGTCCGCCCCGCGCCCATGCGCCGCCCAGAAACCTGAAAGGATAATGCGCCATGACGAATCAGCCTGAGGCCGAGCGGCTGGCCTGCAATATCACAATTGACTATTCCAGCGTGCTGGGAAGCCGCGTCCTGCCGTTTGAATTCTGCCTTAACCTTACAGACTCGGTGCTCGAACCCGCGCCGGGACAGCGGCAGCGGTTCAGTTACCACATCCGGGCGATGGGCTCGGAGGAATTCCGCTGTGTCAACCTCGCCTACTTCATGATCGGCCTATGCAAGGACATTACCGAGGATCAACTGGGCAGGATCTCCGTAAAGCGCAACGGCATGCCCGAAACGGTGGTTCTGGGGGAGAATGTCACGCTGTTGCACCCCGACGCGCCAGACCACAACACCGGCTGCTCCGGCCTGAAGTTCCACTTCTCGCTGGACAAGGCCTGCGGCGAGATGGACGTGAGCTTTGAACTGACCAACTGCTACCGCGTCGGCCCGGCGCCGGTGTGCGTGTACGGCGGCGGCGTATCCCGGAACGTGCTGTCGCTCTGCGGCCCCACCTGCCGCCTGGACGAAAACTGCTCCCGCATTGTCACCCAGCGCGCGCAGGTCAGCGTGCCGATCTCGCTGGCGCCCTACGTCCGCGTGGGCGAGGCGACCACCTGGTGCTGCGGCGCGCCCGCATTTCACCCGGCCTGTGACAAGGAAAGCCCGGAGGGCCGGCGCTGCACCTTCTTTGTATCGCAGATGATGTGCGTCTCGGTACCCATCACCTTCTGCATCGATGCCCGCGCCTGCGAGGCCGACATCGAATGCCTGCGCTCCGGCTGCTGTGACGAGGAGGGCGACCCCTGTTGACGATATTTGACGAATCGTAGTATAATAAGGCATTCGGCCGGCGTTCCCGCCGGCCTTTTTGATATGGAGGAAACGATGCTCCGATGGATTCCCCGCTGCGCCGACCCGGAAGGGCCGACCCTGATGGATCGGCTGCTTCGCGCCCGCGGTTTTGAGACCCGGGAGGCGGCGGAAGCGTTTCTGAGTCCGTCCCGCGCCCAACTGGGCGACCCGCTCGGGATGCCCGGCATGGACGAGGCGGTAAAGCGCATCCACGCCGCAAAGGCGGAAGCGCGCGCCGTGGTGATTTACGGGGATTACGATGTGGACGGCGTGACCGCGACCGCCCTCCTCACCCTCTTTCTTGCGGAGTTCGGCGTCCGCGCGCGGCACTACATCCCCTCGCGCCACCGGGAGGGCTATGGGCTGAACGCGGAAGCGCTGCGCTCGATCGCCGCGGACGGAGAACAGCCGCTGCTCATCACGGTGGACTGCGGCGTCACCGCCGTGGCGGAGATCGCGCTGGCGAAGGAGCTGGGGCTCGACCCCATCGTCACCGACCACCACCGCCCGGGCGAAGCCCTCCCCGACTGCCCGGTTCTGAACCCGCTTCTGGGCTACCCCTTCCCCGCTCTCTGCGGCGCGGGCGTGGCGTTCAAGCTGTGCCAGGCGCTGGACGACGACCTCGCCTTCCAATTCATCGATCTCGCGGCGCTGGGTACCGTGGCGGACGTGGTGCCGCTGACGGACGAAAACCGGGCGATCACCGCGCTGGGCATCGCCCGGATGAACGCGGACCCGCGCCCCGGCATCGCCGCGCTGATGGAGGTCTCCGGCGTCAAGGCGGGCGAGGTCACGGCGGGCAGAATCGCCTTCCAGCTGGCGCCCCGGCTCAATGCGGGCGGCAGGGTGGGCGACGCGATCCGCTCCCTGAACCTTCTGACCGCGCGGACAATGGCGGAAGCCGCGCCGCTGGCCAGCGAACTGAATGATGAAAACAACCACAGAAAGGCGCTGGAGGGCGAAATCCTCTCCGGCGCGGCAAAACAGCTGGAGGGCTTTGACTTCGCCGCCCGCCGGGCGATCATCCTGGCGGACGAGGGCTGGAACACCGGCGTTCTGGGCCTCGCGGCCTCCCGCCTCGTCGAGAAATACAACCTGCCCGTGGTGCTGCTGCGCCGGGAGGACGGCGTTTTGCACGGCTCTTGCCGGTCGATCCCCGGCGTGGACATCCATCAGGCGCTGTCAGCGGTCGGCCACCTTCTGACCCGCTTCGGCGGGCACAGTCAGGCAGCCGGACTGTCGCTGCCGGAGGAAAACTTTCCTGAATTTGCCCGCGCGCTGGATGGTGTCATCGCCCGCGGAGCGGACCCGGAATGCTTCGTTCCCGCCGCGCGCTACGACATGGCGCTGCCGCTCTCCCTTCTGGACGAGGGCTTCGTGCGGCTGCTGGAGAAGTTCGAACCCACCGGCTTTGGAAACCCCTCGCCGGTCTTTCTGACCGGGGCCAGCGTTTCCGAGGCCCGCGCGGTGGGCGCGGAGGGCGCGCACCTGAAGCTGCGGCTCGCAGATGGCGGCCGTGGCATGCCCGCCATCGCCTTTTCGATGGGCGGCCGCGCGGGCGCGCTGCCGGAGCGGGCGCGGGCGCTGTACGCGCCGCGCATTGGCGCCTACGGCGGCCGCGAGTATGTGGAATGCCAGGTGCGCGCGCTGGAGGATGCGGGCTATTCCGGCCGGATTCGTCCGGGCTCCTTTGATTTTGCAGCGCTGTTCCAAACGTTCTTAACAAACAGGCTCTATAATAAGGCATACTCTATAGAAGCGTCGGGCGCTTTCGGAGGGTTCGACGGCATTTTCAGTTGCCTGAACGCCGAGCCGCGGGGTACGCTGGTGCTGGCCGCCACCCCGGACGCGGCGGCGGAATTTTTGAGTGCCGCCGAGTCCCACGCCCCCGACCGGATGGACGTATACGTCGGAAGCCAGCCGACCGATCCCCGCGCGTTCAACGCCTTCTGTCTCTTGCCACCGGGCGAGCCGCCCGAGGGTTACGAGCGGATCTTCAGCTTGGACGCGCCCGCCGCCCTCTGGGGCTACCCGGTCATCGAACCGGAAACGCCGCCGCCTTCGCGGCTCCTGTTCCCGGATGTGGACGAACTGCGGGCGATTTACATCCTGGCCAGGGATTTTGCGTCAAGGCCCACCGCGGCGCGCTCCTTCCGCGCGATCTTGCGGGATCTGGCGCGGGAAACAGAACTTTCGGAAGCCTGCGTCTACGCGGGCCTTACGATACTCGACGACATGAACCTGATCGCCCTTTCGGACGTGCATCCGTGGCTCTCGCCGCGTCCGCCCAGAAAGGCCGATCCGAAAGCTAACCCCATGTTCCTATGGCTGCGGCAATTATCTGGGTGGGGAGGTGAACCGCTTGGCACGTGAGGATTCAAAAGCCGCCTCAAAGGACTCGAAAGCCGTCGCGCCTTTCGGCGCTCCTTCGGCCGAGTGCGATTTAGAGCGCTCAAAGGCCTGTTCCGCCGCGCTTCAAAACGCCGTTCAAAAGGCGGAATCCGCCCTGACCGACGCCGCGAGCCTGGAAGAACAGGACCCGCAGCTTGGGGCTCTTTTGGCCAAGATGCGGCACTTCCACCCGAACGACGATCTTTCTCTGGTCGAGCGCGCCTACGCCTACGCGCAGGAACTTCATGCCGGTCAGATGCGAAAGAGCGGCAAGCCCTACTTTACCCATCCCTACCGGGTCGCCGACATTCTGGCCGACCTGATGCTGGACGCCACCACCGTCGCGGCGGGGCTTCTTCACGACACCGTGGAGGACTGCGAGGGCTGCGACATCCACTCGATCGAAACCCTCTTCGGCCCGGAAGTCTCGCAGCTGGTGGACGGCGTCACCAAACTCAGCCGCCTGGACCTCGCCTCCCGCGAGGAACAGCAGGCCGAAAGCCTGCGCAAGATGTTCTTCGCCATGGCCAAGGACATCCGCGTGGTGCTGATCAAGCTCGCCGACCGGCTGCATAACATGCGAACTTTGAAGTTCCAGGACCCGAAAAAGCAGCAGCGCATCGCCCGGGAGACGCTGGACGTATACTCCCCGCTGGCGCACCGGTTGGGCATGAGCACCATCAAGTGGGAACTGGAAGACCTTTCGCTGCGCTACATCGATCCTGACGGTTACTACGACCTGGTGGAAAAGGTCGGCATGAAGCGCGAGGAGCGCGAAAAGTCCATAAAAAGCGTCATCGACACGCTGTTTGAAAAACTGGGCGAGCAGGGTATCAAGGCCGAAATCGACGGCCGCCCCAAGCATTTCTACTCCATTTACCGGAAGATGAAATCCCAGAATAAAACATTCGATCAGATCTACGACCTGATTGCCGTTCGCGTGATCGTCGAAACCATTCCAGACTGCTACGCGGCGCTGGGTGTGGTGCACACGCTGTGGACGCAGGTACCCAACCGCTTCAAGGATTACATCTCCATGCCCAAGCCCAACATGTACCAATCGCTGCACACGACGGTGGTTGGCATGGGCGGCATGCCCTTTGAGGTACAGATCCGCACCCGCGAAATGCACCGGACGGCCGAGTTCGGCATCGCGGCCCATTGGCGCTACAAAGAGGGCAAGCAGGCCGACGCGCTGGACGACAAGCTCTACTGGCTGCGCCAGATCCTCGACTGGCAGGATGAGACCCGCGACCCCGGCGAGTTCATGGACGCGCTGAAGGTCGATCTGTTCTCCGATGAGGTCTTCGTCTTCACCCCCAAGGGCGACGTGGTTTCGATGCCCAGGGGCGCGACGCCGGTGGACTTCGCCTACTCCATCCACACCGCCGTGGGCAACAAGTGCGTGGGCGCAAAGGTCAACGGCCGCATCGTGCCGCTGTCTACCGAGCTCGAAAACGGCGACTTCGTGGAAATCATGACCTCCTCCGCCTCCCACGGCCCGTCCAGGGACTGGCTGCAGCTTGTAAAGACTTCGGAGGCGCGTTCGAAGATCCGCGCCTGGTTCAAACACGAGTTCAAGGCCGAGAACCTGGTGAAGGGCCGCGACATGCTGGAGAAGGAGGCCAAGCGCCTAGGCTACCAGTGGTCGCAGCTCAACAAGACCGAATTTCTGGAGCCGATCTACAGGCGCTACACGCTGTCCTCGCTGGATGACCTGTACGTGACGGTGGGTTTTGGCGGGCTCTCCACCGGCCAGGTTCTCAATAGGCTCATCGAGTCCTACAGAAAGACCCTGAAGCTGCCCGACCCCGACCCGGTGAAGCTGGCGTCCGAGGCGCAGCAGCGCGCCCTTGAGCAGGCGCGAAAGCGCACCGTCAGCCACGGCGTGGTGGTCGAGGGCGATCCGGGCATGCTGGTCCGCTTCGCCAAGTGCTGCACGCCGCTGCCGGGCGACGACATCATCGGCTACATTACCCGCGGCCGGGGCGTGTCCGTACACCGCAGCGACTGCGTTAACATGTCGGAATTCGCCCGCGAGCCGGAGCGGCTGATCCACGTCAGCTGGCAGAGCGACGAGGGCGCCGGCTACAACGCCGACATTCAGATCATCGCCTACGACCGGCTCGGCCTTCTGGCCGAGATCTCGGCGCTGTTTGCGAAGCTGGAGGTCTCCATCATGGCCCTTTCCGCCCGAGTGGACAAGAACCGGAACACCGTCATCAACGTGACGTTGAGCCTCAAGAGCACCAAGCAGTTGGAAACGATCATCAAGCAGCTTCAGAAGCGGTCGGACATCATCGAAGTGTTCCGGGTGAGCGCCTGATGCGGCTGGTGGTGCAGCGGGTGTCCCGCGCGAAGGTTTCGGTCGGCGGGGATGTTGCGGGCGAGATCGGCCACGGTTTTCTCGTTCTGGTGGGCGTCGAATCCGGCGATACGGACGAAGACATGCGCTACGGCGTCGAAAAGCTCACCGGGCTCCGCGTGTTTGAGGATGAGGCGGGCAAGATGAACCGCTGTGTCGCCGACGTGGGCGGATCGATCCTCCTGGTATCGCAGTTTACGCTCCTGGGCGACGCGCGGCACGGCCGCCGTCCCAGCTTTTCAAACGCCGCGCGGCCGGGAACCGCCGCGCCCATGATCGACCGCATGGCGGCGGCCATCCTGGCGCGGGGCATCCCGGTGGCGCAAGGCGTCTTCGGCGCGGACATGCAGGTGGAACTTATAAACGACGGACCGGTCACCATACTCCTAGATAGCAAGAAGACCTTTTAAACCCAACGCCGGGCCCGAAGGAGCGCGCAATGGAAGATTTCAAATCAAGGCGTATTGAATGCGGCGGCTATACCGCCAACAGCTACCTCGTCTTCAGACCCTCACGAAATGACGCCATGCTCATCGACGCGGGAGACGATTTCGACGCGCTGATGAACAAAATCGAGTCCACCGGCAAGCGCCTGACGGACATCCTCTTGACCCACGGTCACTTTGACCACATCATGTCGGCCAAGCGGCTGCGGGATGAGACCGGCGCGCGCATCCACATCCATCCGCTGGATGCGCCCTACCTGCGCAACCCTGCTCTCAACATGCTGGGCATGGTGGAGGCCACCAAGACGCCCTTTGAGCCCTTCGACGCGGACGAGATGCTGGCGGAAGGGCCGATGCTCGTGGCGGGGCTCTCCGTTCAGGTCATCCCTTCCCCCGGCCACACCCCCGGCGGCGTCAGCTTCTACCTGCCGGAGCAGCGCGCGCTGTACACGGGTGACACCCTCTTTCAGGTGGGCTTCGGGCGGTATGACCTGCCCGGCGGCAACGTGCGCAGCCTGTATGGGTCCATCAAACGACTGACGGCGCTGCCCGGAATTACGCTGCTCTTGCCCGGCCACGGGGAGAGTGCCCCGCTCAAGCAGGTGGCGGAGGAGTATAAATGATCGAGCTTCGAACCAACGCGCCCGAGTACTTCGCGGATCTCGCGGACGTGGTGCGGGTGTTTTTTGACGAGCCGGTCGCTCCGGAGGCGGGCGACAGGCTCGTTTCCCATGCCCACGAGCGCTGCGCGGACGGCTGGACTGAAACCTGCGGCTTTCAGGGAATGGAGGAGCGCGTTTCGGCCCCATTCGCCCCCGGCCCCCTCGAACAGAAGCGGCTGATCAAGCGCGCGGCGAAGACCTGTCTGTACGCTCTTCTGAAGCGAGCCACCGGGAAGCGTCCGCCCTGGGGATCGCTGACGGGCATCCGCCCGACGCGCCTGTTTTACGAGGCGCTGGAGGGTGGAAAGACCGAGGACGAGGCCGAAGGTTGGCTGACGGACGCCTTCGACGTAACCCTCGGCAAGGCGTCGCTTCTTCGCGAAATCGTCTCCGTACAGCGCTCGCTGGAAGCGCCCGGGGCGGACGAATACGACCTGTACGTGTCCATCCCCTTCTGCCCCACCCGCTGCGAGTACTGTGCTTTTCCGGCGGAAGCGCTGGGGCGCGGCAACCTCGTGGAGCCGTACCTTAACGCGCTGATGCGGGAAATCGACCTGGCCGCGCTGATGATGGCCCGAAAGGGGCTGAGGCTCCGAGCCGGTTACGTGGGCGGCGGGACGCCCACGGCCCTTTCCGCGATGCAGCTGGACAGGCTTTTGACAACGCTCCGATGGAAGTTCCCCGGCGCGCTGGAGTGGACGGTGGAGGCCGGTCGCCCCGACACCATCACCCGCGAAAAGCTGAGTGTGCTTCGAAACCTTGAGATTGACCGCATCTGCGTCAACCCGCAGACCTTTCAGGACAAGACCTTAAAGCGCATCGGCCGCGCCCATACCACGGCGGACGTGCTCTCGGCCTTCGAATTGGCGCGGTCGCTGGACTTCCACAACATCAACATGGACCTGATCGCCGCGCTACCCGGCGAAACCCGGGAGGACTTCGAAGGTACGCTGGATACGGCCCTCTCCCTCGCTCCGGAGGGCGTCACGGTGCATACGCTGGCCGTCAAGCGCGCCAGCCGCCTGCACGAAGCGGGTTTTTCCCAGGAAGAGCCGAGTCTCGCCGAATGGATGGTGGACGAGGCCCGCGCGCGGCTTGCGGAAGCAGGCTATCAGCCATACTACCTGTACCGGCAGAAGCACATGGCCGGTAACCTTGAAAACGTCGGTTACGCGAAGCCACGGCAAGCCTGCCTGTACAACGTGGACAACATGGAAGAGACGGTCTCGGTGCTGGCGCTGGGCGCGGGCGCCATCACAAAATGGCTCTACCCGCGGGAAAAGCGCATCGAGCGAGCGCCCAACGTGCGCAACATCGATCTCTACATCGCCCAGGCGGAAGAAATGGCGGAACGCAAACGCAAGCTGATCTTTGGGAAGGAGCAGAACGCGTGAAAAAAGTATTAATCCTTGTAATCCTGATCGTTGCCGTCGGCGCGGCCTTTCTCATCTTCAACGGCTTTCAGCGCATCGGCGCGGAGACCCAGGTGGCCGAGGATGTGCCAAGCCCCGTGGTCACCATCACGATGGCGGATGGCGGCGTCATCAAGCTGGAGCTCTATCCGCAGATCGCGCCCAACACCGTGGCCAACTTCGTGACGCTGGCTCAGGCGCAGTTCTACGATGGGCTGATCTTCCACCGCGTCATCCCCGGCTTCATGATCCAGGGCGGCGACCCCACCGGCACCGGCACCGGCGATCCGGGTTACTCGATCAAGGGAGAGTTTTCGGACAACGGCTTTGAGAATAACCTTTCCCATGAGCGCGGCGTGATTTCGATGGCCCGCGCCAGCGACTTCGACTCCGCTGGCAGCCAGTTCTTCATCATGCACCAGACGACCCGAAACCTCAACGGCCAGTACGCCGCCTTCGGGCGCGTCACCGAGGGCATGGACGTGGTGGACCGCATCGCCAACACCCCCACCGACGCCTCCGACCGCCCGTTGGTGGCGTGCGCCATCAAGACCGTCACCGTGGACACCCTGGGCTACCAGTATACCGTGGTTAAGATAGAAGGAAATCAATTTTAGGAGGGCACCATGAATCCGATCGTAACCTTTGAAATGGAAGACGGCAAGACCTTCACCGCAGAATTATACCCCGAAGTCGCCCCCAACACCGTAGCCAACTTCGTGACGCTCATCCAGGACGGCTTCTATGACGGGCTGATCTTCCACCGCGTCATCCGCGGTTTCATGATCCAGGGCGGCGACCCCACCGGCACCGGCATGGGCGGCCCGGGCTATCAGATCAAGGGCGAATTCTCCGCCAACGGCGTCGCCAACCCCCTCAAGCACAGCCGCGGTGTGCTGTCGATGGCGCGCTCCATGATGAAGGACTCCGCCGGCAGCCAGTTCTTCGTCATGCATCAGGACTCGCCGCATCTGGACGGGCAGTACGCCGCCTTCGGCAAGGTCACGCAGGGGCTGGATACCATCGACGCCATCGCCACAACGCGCACCGGAGGCCAGGACCGGCCCGTAACCGACCAACGCATCAAGAAGGTCACCGTGGACACCCACGGCGAAACCTACTCCGTTCAGAAGGCGTAACCTTCCCAACCGCGTCCATTACATTTCTCAGCGCAACGCAAATAGAGAAACCCCGAAAACCGGCGCATGCAGCGGCAAAAAAACGCAGCATGCGCCGGTTTTCGGCGTCCATGGGCCGGTCTCTCGGAACAGATGGTTACTCCATACCAATTCCATGTCACCATTATTGTGATTTAACAGAAACAACATATTCCAATAACACATGGTGATTCTCCTCATGATATGATACACTCATAAACCATTAATTAACATTCGATGTTACCGGTCAGGCAACCATAGGGAGGGAGATCACATGAAGCACGCCCGCTTGAGCGCACTTATTCCATTGACCACATTGGCGCTCTTCTTTCTCTTCCTGCCCGCCTTTGCGGCAGAAGCCGCCGCTCCCTCCCGGGTTGACCTGTCGATGGCCAGCCTTCTGGCCGAAACGCCGTCGCTAGAGACCAGTTACGCAGCCTTGCCCAAGTCGGAAAGCCGCGTAAAGGCCGTCACCGCGCCCAAGGCCGCCGCCGCGCGGCGTTACAACCTCCTCACCGTAAAGGTACGCATCGCGCCGGTTACCCAGCAGGCGCTCAGCGACCTTTCCTTAAACTACGATGAAACAAGGCTGACCTACCAGTCCGTCGGTTACACCCGCGCGAAGACCTATATCACCGTCAGCTTTCAGTTCATCGCCGCGGGCGAGCCCGGCAACACCTATGTCAGCTTTTACTCGGGTCAGAAGAGCACCGTGCGGAAGAGCACCAAGGTGACCATCAAACCGGTTCCCGTCCGGTCCGTGAAGCTCAGCACAGGCGCATCGTCGCTGGATGTGGGCAAGACTCTCCAACTGGGTTCCACGGTGCAGCCGGAGAACGCCTCCAACCAGTCGGTCAAGTGGTATACCAGCAATAAGAAGGTCGCCACCGTTTCGGCAAGCGGGGTCGTCACCGCAAAGCGCCCGGGCGTCGCCACAATCACCGCCAAGACCGTCAGCGGAGGCCGGAAGGCCGCCTGCAAGGTTCGGGTTTCCATCCCTGCGCCTACCGAGGAAACGGTGTACCGGGCGCTCCTCATCGGCAATGAGCGCTATTCTTCCCGCCTGCGGGGCCCCTACAACGACATCTCTGCAATGGAAACGGTTATGAACCTGTCCACCATCGACGGGCAGGGTTACGCCAACGTCATCGCGAAAAAGGATCGAACGCGCGCGCAGATGCTGTCGGACATTTCGGCACTTCGCTATCTGGGCATTGACGACAACGACGTTACCGTCTTCTATTACTCCGGCCACGGCGGCAGAAGCTCCGCCACGGAGTCCGGCACCGGCCTTGTGGGCGTGGACCGCAGGCTGCTGAACGTCCCGACGCTGAAGAGCGCGCTGGACAGAATCCCCGGTACGGTGGTCGTCATCCTGGACGCCTGCTATTCGGGCATGTTCATCGGCAAGAGTACCGCATCAGCCGCGCGCACGGGAACGGATTTCAACGCCCAGGTGATGCGCTCCTTCGAAGGCTCTCTTCAGAAAAAGGGTCTGACCACCAGCAAGTATCAGGTCATGACCGCCTGCCGAAAGGGGGAGACCTCCGTTTCCGTGGGTTTCTACTCAAGCGGCTCCTCCACCTTTGTCGGGCTTTCCACTTATTACCTGGCGATGGCCGGCGGATACGACCTGTTGGATCCCGCCTTCAATGCGTTTGCGGGCGACGCCTCGGGTGACGGCGTCGCGACCTTTGCCGAGGCCTTCTCCTATGCGGACGCCGGAGTAGACGCTTTCCGGACAAAGTACCCGTCGCTGGGAATCACCCAGGACATGCGCTGTTCCGCCTCGAACCCCGGTCTCCCGCTCTTCGGCCGCAGCTGATCTCGTCCCCCCACACACAGCGCGAAGCCGTTTCGACGGCCTTCGCGCTTTTTCTTGTACATTTTGATACCGCTTATCATATAGTAATTACATATGAGGTTACATAATTGGTGAAATTTGTATTTTCACACGAAATACACACTTTTGTAATATTTTGGCATGTGCGTTATGATATGATACATTTACAGAAACATAATCGCCATTTCATGTAACCTCATCCCGACCCGCCTAGGAGGGAAAATACTCATGAAGCAAATCTTCCGGAAGGCGCTCATGCATCTGATCACCCTGTCTCTTCTCCTCTCCGCCCTGCCCATCGCTGCGGAGACGGTCTCTTCGACCCGGATAGACCTGCCAATGAGCCTTCTTCTGGCGGAAAAACCGGAACTTCAGAACGGATTTTCCGCGCTGCCTAAAGCCGGAAACCGCGCGAGGGCCATTGTTTCCAACGCACGGAAAGCGCCCCAGCGTTACAACATCTTTACTGTCAATGTCAAAATCGCACCGGTGTCACAGGACGCATTGAATGATTTGCGCGTGAACTATGACGGCGCAAAGCTAACTTACCAATCCGTTAGTTACACCCGCAGGAAATCCTACCTTCTGGTTAGCTTCAAGTTTGCGGCCTCCGGTACCCTCGGCAACACCTATGTGCGCTTCTACTCCAATGTGAAAAACGCACTCAAGGACACTACCAAGGTAACCATCAAGCCCATCCCAGTGAAATCGGTAAAGCTCGACACCAGCGTCTCCGTTCTAAGCATCGGCGAGACGCTTCAACTTAACCCCACAGTGCTGCCGGAGAACGCCTCCAACCCGTCGGTCAAATGGTATACCAGCAACAAAAAAATCGCTACTGTCAGCGCCAGCGGCGTCGTGACCGCAAAAAAAGCAGGTACGGCCACCATCACCGTTAAATCCCTGAGTGGCAGCCGCAAGACCTCCAGTAAGATTCGGGTCGTCAAGCCTGCACCCGCTCCGGCGGCAACTCCAACCCCGAAGCCGACCCCTACGCCGAAGCCGACCCCCACGCCGAAGTCGACCCCCACGCCGACGCCGAAGCCGACCCTCACGCCGACTCCGGTGCCTACCCCTACGCCGAAGCCGACCCCTACGCCGACTCCGGTGCCTACTCCAACGCCGAAGCCGACCCTCACGCCGACTCCGGTGCCT
>JAEYPB010000017.1 GCA_023411175.1 Bacillota bacterium
CCATCGTGCCTCTCCTTCCCTATGCGCCTTCCCTTTTACCGCACGGCTCGCCGCCCGAAAGGCGCGCTTCGACCATGTCCAGCGTAATCCCGGACAGCCTTTCCATACAGGCGCGGTTGAGCTCCGCGTACACCACGTCCATCGCGCCCGCCATACCCGAGGCCACAGCGCAGGGCAAGTCCGGGTTTCCAGGCCGCCAGGAAGGAGAGACCGGCGTTTCCTCCAGCGCCTCGGCGATTTCACGGAGCGTCAGCCGCGACGCTTCCAGATGAAAGCGGTATCCCCCCTCCGCGCCGGGTTTTGCTTCCACCAATCCCGCGCGCCGAAGACGCGCCATCACCTTGCGGATGCGGGCGGGGTTGGTGCATACGTTCTTCGCCAGCGCTTCGCTGTCCCGCGCGCCGCCGTACCTGTCGAGGTACACCAGCGCGTGTACCGCGACCGCGAACTCGCCCGTCATGCGCCCACCCCTTTTCGGAGGTTACTGCTCCGTCTCATAAGGCCAGTCGATGATGCCGCCGAAATCGTAGACCCCGGTATAGCCCAGCGCCACCAGCTTGTTCGCGGCCTCAGCGCTGCGGCGGCCGGAGCGGCAGTAGACCAGAATCTCCGCGTCCTTGTCCGCAAGAAGCACCGGCTCCTCACTTCCGATGGTCTCGTTGGGCAGCAGGATCGCGCCGGGGATATGACCGGCGTCGTACTCCTCCTGGGTGCGCACGTCCAGGATCAGCACTTCATCCCCGCTGTCCATGCGTGCCTTGGCTTCCTCTGGCGTGATCTTACGATATTCCGCGGAAACGGACGTCTCCGCTGGCGCGGACGTCGCGGTCTCCGTTGGCGCGGGCGTCGCCGCCTCCGCCACCGCGACAGGCTGCGCATCGTAAATAAAGTTGTTCCTCACCGCAGCGCCCGTCGCAGTCAGCACGACCGCAACCGCCAGCGCGATCCAAAGTCCTCTTTTCATGCCGAACCCTCCAATCCGTAACTTCAATAGTTACTAATTGCAGCTTCAGCATACCGCGTCACGGCGGCGCCGTCAAGCGCATTTTGTGTTAAAGACGGACTATTCGGGTTCGTCAGTCCCGCACGATGACCGCGAGAAACACGAGCTCCTCTTCCCCGTCGTTTGTCACGCTGTGACCGAAGCCGGATGGCGTCGCCATTGTATCCCCGGCGCTGACGCGCGCCGCCACCCCGTTGTCGTCCACCGTGCCGTAGCCGGAAATGAAGTGAAACAGCTCCGTCTCGTTCTCGTGTACATGGTAGCCGATGGAAGAGCCCGGCTCGAGGCGAATCATCGAGAACAGCCTGAGATTCTTCGGAAGCTCGCCCGCAAGCCCGGTCAGGTTCGCCGCACCGTCGCCGCCGCGCATGTGCTCGCGCCGTTCGCTGAGATGAGTTTCGTTCTTATAGATCATGGGAATGCTCCTTTCAATCTTTGCCTAGCGCCGTTTCGTACCCCGGTCCCGCCGGAGGAACGTGAAGCGGTTCTTATCATAGTCCAGAATTCCTTCGGCCTTGAGCTTTGAGAGCTCCGCCGACATGGCGCTTCGATCGACGCACAGGTAGTCCGCCATCTCCTGCCGGTTGAACGGTACGGAGAAATCCCTTGCGCCCGCCTCCCGCGCCCTGTCGGACAGGTAGGACAGGAGCTTGTCCCGGGTGGAGCGCCGGGAGAGGTGTCGGATCTTCGTGCCCAGCAGGATGTTCTTCCGGGCGAGAACCGCCATCAGGTTTTCGATCAGCCGCGTGTGGAAGGGGCAGGCGGCCGGGCAGGTGACGACGATCCGGGCGACATCGATCAGCAGGATGTCGCAGTCGGCCGCCGCCTCGACGCTAAAGGGCAGCTTCTCCGCGCCCGCGCAGGCAAAGGCCTCGCCGAACATGTCCCCCTCCTCCATCCTGCCGATGATGGTGCGGTTGCCCATCGGGTCCTCGGCGATCACCTGCACAACGCCTTCGCGCACAAGGCCCACCGCGGGCTTGTCGCCGGCGGCCAGCACGAGCTCGCCTTTTTTGTAACGGCGGCCGACCGCTTGAAGACAGCCCAGCAGGCTTTCCCGCTCCGCGTCATCGATGCCCGAAAACAAATGCTCCACAAAAGTTCTCCTTGTTGTAAATCCAACAGACAGTCCGGCTGTATTGTACTAAAATAAGGCCGTAAAGTCAAGGAGGTATTCAAGATGAAACGAAAGATCATTCACATAGACGAAGAGAAATGCAATGGCTGCGGCGCATGCGCGGCGGCCTGTCACGAAGGCGCCATCGAGATGGTGGACGGCAAGGCGCGCCTGACGCGCGAGGACTACTGCGACGGCCTCGGCGACTGCCTGCCCGCCTGCCCCACCGGCGCGATCACCTTCGAGGAGCGGGAAGCCCCCGCCTACGACGCCGCCGCGGTGGCCGCGGCGATGGCTTCGAGGCCTTCAGCGCCCCATGCAGCCCACGGCGGATGCCCTGGCTCCATGTCAAAAACCATCGAACGACCCGCCGCCCATCACGGCGGATGCCCCGGCTCCATGGCAAAGCGCATTGACCGCACGGCGGACGCCGCACCGGAAGCGGCTTCGCAGGCCGCGCCCGCCAGTCAGCTGAACCAGTGGCCCGTACAGATCAAGCTGGTCCCGGTCAGCGCGCCCTACTTTGAAAACGCCAACCTTTTGATCGCGGCGGATTGCACCGCTTACACCTACGCCGACTTCCACCGCCGCTTCATGAAGAACCACGTCACGCTGATCGGCTGCCCAAAGCTGGACAGCGGCGACTACGCCGACAAGCTGACAGCGATCCTCGCGCACAACAACATCCGCCGCGTCACGGTGGTGCGCATGGAGGTTCCCTGCTGCGGTGGCATCGTACACGCGGTAATGGATGCCCTGAAGCGCAGCGGCAAGATGATCCCCTGGCAGGTCGTAACGCTGTCCACGGACGGCGAGGTCATCGACGAATAACGTGCAGATAAAAAGAGGAGGATTTCATTCATGAGTATGTTTTGCTATCAATGTGAGCAGGTCGCGGGCGGCAAGGCCTGCACCGGTCGTCAAGGCGTTTGCGGCAAGAGTGACGAAGTGGCCCTAGACCAGGATGCGTTGACCCGCGCGCTGATCGCGCTGGCGGTCGCCGCGGGCGCTTCCCCCCGCCCCGCCTCGGTACGCCTGATGGTGGACGGCCTTTTCACCGCCGTGACCAACGTAAGCTTTGAAAGCGAAAGCATCCACGCGCTGACCACCGAAGTCGAGCGCGAGATCGCCGCCATCGGCGGCAAGGCGCCCGTGAACGACGACGGCCCGCTCTCCCTGTGGACGGAGAACGAGGACGTGCGCTCGCTGAAGTCCCTGATCCTTCTTGGCCTTCGCGGCACCGCCGCCTACGCCGCCCACGCCCACGCGCTGGGCCTTGAGGACGACCAGGTCAACGCCTTCTTCTTCGAGGGGCTTCGCGCCGTCGGGAACCCGGATGCCGGCATCGATACGCTTCTGCCGCTGACGCTCAAGACCGGCGAAATCAACCTTCGCTGCATGGAGCTTTTGGATAAAGCCAACACCTCCGCGTACGGCACGCCCGTTCCGACCGAGGTTCCCCTTTCCGTCGAGAAGGGCCCTTTCATCGTGATCTCCGGCCACGACCTGAAGGACCTTGAGCTGCTCCTCCAGCAGACCGACGGCCGCGGCGTAAATATCTACACCCATGGCGAAATGCTGCCCGCCCACGGCTACCCGAAGCTGAAGGCCTACAAGCATCTGAAAGGCAACTTCGGCACCGCCTGGCAGAACCAGCAGACGGAATTTGACGGCGTTCCCGCCGCGTTCCTGTTCACCACCAACTGCCTGATGCCGGTGAAGCCCAGCTATGCCGACCGCGTCTACACCACCGGCCTCGTGGCCTACCCCGGCCTCGTCAAAATCGGCGAAGACAAGAATTTTGAACCGGTGATCCAGAAGGCGCTCGAACTGGGCGGCTACAGAGAGGACCGCCCGATGACCGGCATCAACGGCGGCTCCACGGTGACCACCGGCTTCGGCTGGGGCACGGTGATGGGTGCCGCCGGTCAGGTGATCGACGCGGTAAAGGGTGGCAAACTCCGCCACATCTTCCTGGTGGGCGGCTGCGACGGCGCGCGCCCCGGCCGCAACTACTACACCGACTTCGTGGAGAAATCCCCCGAAGATACCATCGTCCTGACGCTGGCCTGCGGCAAGTTCCGCTTCAACGACATGGACTTGGGCACCGTGGCGGGCCTCCCGCGCCTGATGGACATGGGCCAGTGCAACGACGCCTTCTCCGCCATCAAGGTGGCGGTGGCGCTGGCGGAGGCCTTCGGCTGCGGCGTCAACGACCTGCCGCTGACCCTCGTGCTCTCTTGGTATGAGCAGAAGGCCGTGGCGATCCTCCTGACCCTTCTGGCGCTGGGCGTGAAGAACATCCGCCTCGGGCCGACGCTGCCCGCCTTCGTTTCGCCCACGATCCTCTCCTACCTCGTGGAGCACTACGGCATCGCGCCGACCACCACCGCCGAAGCCGACCTCAAGGCGATTCTCGGATAGAATTCTTCTCATGCAGCTGGCCGCCGTTTTACGGCGGCCAGCTTTGCACGCTCAGGACGCAAAAATCACTCTTTACAGTTTCGGCAGACTGCGGTACCATGCTGTCAGAAAAAGGAGGGATTGCCGTGACCCTGGACGCGCTCATTTCCATCCCCAAGGAGGACATCCCCTCCGCGGCGGAGGCGCTGGATGCGGCGGACATCGGCGCGCTTGTAAAACTGCTGGAGGAGAAGGCCGATGCGCCGCGCTATCAGGCATTGCTCCTTCTAGCGGACCGGTCTGAGCGCCACCCGGACGTGTTTCCATACTGGCCGCGCTTCGTCGCAAAGCTTTCGAACGAAAACTCGTACCAGCGTTCCATCGGCATCCTGCTCCTGGCGGCGAACGCCCGGTGGGCGGAGGCCAGCGAACTAGACGAGTGCCTCCCCCTCTGCCTTCGGCTGATCGGCGACGAAAAGCCCGTCACAGCGCGGCAGGTCATTTCGTCACTGACAGAAATCGCCCGGTCGCAACCCTCCTGTGCGATGCCCGTCGTCCGGGCGTTGGCGGAGCATGACGTGTTTTCCGTCCGGGAAAGCATGCGAAAGAGCATCCTGCTGGACATCTGCCGCGCGCTCCTCAAGCTGCGGCGGCTGCCTGGGGTTCGATCCATTGCCGATTCGCGCCTGACGGACGCGCTTTCCGGCGAAATCCTGGATAAGGCGTCAAAAAAAGAAATCCGCGGGGCGATGGAAGCCTGATCGGCCGCCATCGCTCCGGGCATCCACGCATTATTCAGTTTCCGGCGGCGCGCTCATGCAGGTTGAAAGGGTGTAGCGCCCGGAGCTCGGGTTTGCGCCGCTGTTTTCCAGCGTCTCCAGATCGTTGAAGTGCCACCATTCGGAGGCCAGTGGCGTCAGCCCCGCATCGGTACAATAGCGCTGCAACCTGAGCGCCGCGGCGTTCATCGCGCGGGACGGCTCGGCTTTGCGCCACGCGGTACGGGATCGGGCGCTGACCGGTACGGCGAACGCCGCGGCCGCAGCGCTCAATTCATGCATGGCGGTGGGCATTTTGTAACGATTCGATTCCGTCACGACGGTGTAGCCGTAGCGCCCCGAAACCGCCTGCACCGTGGCGTTCACCTTTGCGAGGCTCACGTCTATCGCGCCGCCCCGCTGATGGTTGGATAGCCTCGTCGAAGCAAACCACGAAAGCGACCAGGGCGACGTTGTAATGCCCTTTCGCACGGTTTCGTTCTCCGCTGCCAACTTTTCCAGCGCGCGAACCACCTTCATCTGCACATCATAAGGGCGGTATGCCTCGTAGATCACCAGCGTCTCGCTGTTCGAAAGGGCGGCGCGCTGCGCCTTGTAGATCTTCTTTGCCATAGGGTAGAGTACGGGCATGATGAACTGGCGCGCACCCAGACGGTCGTTTTTCTGCTTTCCGGGGTACAGCCCGTGGCCTGTGATGCCGGGAAGCGCCGCGCCGGAGGCTCGTATGATGGATGCGTAGGTATTTGTGGCGTCGTATACGATGGACGGAATGACATCCGGCAGGTTGATCAGGCAATAGCGGCTCTCAACCCAACCCTCGGCGCCTTCCGTCTGTACCCGAAACCAACCGCCGGATTCCTGAAGTACCCGAAAGGGCGCGCCCGCGGAGAGCGACGCGGTGCTCGCCGCGCCGGGCGCGGGGCTGATCCTCAGCTTCATCGCGACGGACGCGTAGCCGGACGACCCCGCCACGGGCAACTCGAAGCCGATGGCCTTGAGCGGCGCGGGCGTGGCAGTCGGCGCGGGCGTCGGCTGGATTGTGGGGGTAGGCTCGGTTGTGGGTGCGGGCGTGGCGACCGGTGTCGGCGTCTGCGTCGGTGCGAGCCCTGGCGGTGGCGCGGAAGGCCTGAGCATCAAAGCAAGCGCCAACAGGATGAGCGCCAAAACCACGCCTAGGAGAATCCAGCCCCTTTTCCCCGGTTTTCGCATCGACTTCCCCTCGCTTTCACCCCTCGTCCGGGTTCATTCTTCCCCGGTCGGCGCTGCCAATGCACAGAAGAAAGCGCGATCGAAAACTGGAAAAGGAAACCGGCCTCACGCTTGGAGTGACCGGTTTCCTTTTCGATTGTCCGGTTGCCGCGCGGCGTCCCGGCGTAAGCCGCTTAATCGTCCGCCGCGCTGATCTCAAGTGCATAGATCGCGCGCGGCTGTCCGCCGGACTCGATGATCTTCTCCAGCCGGAAGCCCCGGCTTTCAAGGAGCTGGCGCGCCAACGCGTTCTCCAGCCGAGTCGTGGTCATGAAGCGGTCCACGCGCTCAGGAAACGTCTCAAGCGCCATTTGGAACAACTTACTTCCGACGCCCTTTTTGCGGTGCTCCGGCGCGATGATCATGGTGTTGAAGTGGCCGACCCGGTCCAACATCCCGTCCGAAAAGCCCAGATGCCGTCCGAGGTTCATCTTCGCAAGATGTCCGGGCACCGAACAGGTGATGAAACCAGCCATCTCCCCGCCAGAAAATGCACCGAAGGCGAAGTTCTCGAACTGAAAAGCGCGCTCAATCAACGCGCGGCTGCTGGGTATGAATATCTGCTTGTCGTGTGCCCAGCACCGCTGCTGCAGTTCCAATATCTGATCGACGCTGCCCGCATCCAGGCGGGCGTACCCAATTTCCATCTGCCTCACGCTCGCTTATCAGAATGCGCACATACCTATAGCCCAAATTATGCGCTTACCGCGGGCGTGGTTCGAGTCGAATATCTATAGAAAAACGCCCCGGCATTGCCGGGGCGTATACCTGTAGACCGTTTGATTTACGCGGCTTCCTTCTTCTCGCCAATGCTCAGAAGCAGGTTTAAAAGGATGCCGAACACGGCCGCGCCCGCGATGCAGGGCACGTCCACGCCAAAGAACGGGATGTTGCCACCGAACCTGTACTGGCCGCCAAGGGCGATGACCATGATGCAGGCGATGACGGCGATGTTTTTGGAGCTGAACATGTCGGTCTTGCGCTCAATCATGATCGCAATGCCCTGGGCCGCGATGGCACCGAACAGGTAGACCTCAAGGCCGCCGATGACCGGGGTGGGGATCGCGTAGATGGCGTTGATCAGCGGCGTGAAGCAGGAGATGACCATCGCCACGATGGCAGCGCCGATCAGAACGGAGGTGGAGAACACCTTCGTGATGGCCATCGCGCTGATGTTCTCGCCGTAGTTGGTGCCAGCCGGGCCGCCGATGGCGCCCGCCACGATGTCGCCGATGCCATCGCCGATCAGGTTGAGGCCCAGCTTGTCCGCGATGTTGTAGACCTTGCCGGTGCCCTTCTTGCGGGCGAGGTCATTGACGTAGATGTCCAGTTGGTAGACGTGGGCGGTGGATTCGGGAATCGTCGCGATGGCGATGGGCATCAGCGCCGCCAGCGCCGCCAGATTGGGCTTGGGGAAGGTGAAAGTCGGCAGTGTGAAGAGGGCGTTGCCCGCGGCTTCCGTCGTCAGGTGCCGGAAGAAGTCAAGGCCGGAAGCCTGGCCGACGACGAACGCGACCGCGCAGCCGACGAGGGGACCGAGCAGCAGCGGCAGCTGGCTCCAGAAGCCCTTCAGGTAGCGGGAGAACAGGATCGTCGCGAGCAGCGTCGTCAGCGACACAATCCAGGTCAGGTTGGCGGCGGTCATCTCCATGCCAACGGGAATGGGGTTCGCACCGAAGCTGGCCGCGTCGCCCAGCGCGTTGCCGGCCAGCGTCAGGCCGATGACCATCGCGATCGGGCCGGTGACGGAGGCGGGCAAGAGCTTGTTAATGATGTCCTTGCCGGAGGCCTTCACCAGAAAGCCCGCTGCGATGGACACAAGGCCGGACATCACGATGCCAAACTGGGCGATCGAGATCTTTTCGTTTAGCGGCAGGCCCGAAATTCCTTCGGCAGCCATCAGCGACGTGATCGCCGCAAGGTAGGAGAAGCTGGAGCCGTAATAGAGGGGGATCTGGCGGCCGGTGATCAGGATGAAGCAGATGGTTGCGAGGCCGCTTGCGAAGATCGTGGTGGAGACGTGGAATCCCGTCAGGAGCGCAACGGCGATTGTCGCCGGGAACATGACGATGACCTGCTGGATCGCGTAGAGCAAGAGCTTCCAGACCGGCGGTCGTTCGTCCGGCAGATAACCGATAGGTTGAGTCCTGGACACCATGTGTAAATTCCTCCTCTATTCGAAACGCCTTTGGTGGCGCTTTCGGCATGTGTATTCCGTCCGCGAAGCATGGGCGATTGACACGTCAATCCTTGTCCATGAGACGGATTTCGTCCACGCCATCCGTCTCGGCAAGGTGCACCGCGACGGCTTCCTCCTGGGATGTCGGCACGTTTACGCCCACGTAGTCGGGGCGGATGGGCAACTCCCGGTGTCCCCTGTCCACCAGCGCGGCCAGCTGAATCGACCTGGGGCGTCCCAGCTGAACCACCGCGTCCATCGCCGCCCGGGCGGTTCGGCCGGTGTAGATCACGTCGTCCACCAGCACCACCGTGCGCCCCGCCACCGAAAAGGCGACGTGGGTGCCGTTCAGGCGGGCGGAATCCGCGATCTCCGTCAGGTCGTCCCGGTAGAGCGTGATGTCGAGGGCGCCCACATCCACCGTCCGTCCGGTCAGCGCTCGGATGTTCTCCGCCAGCCGGGCAGACAGCGGCACGCCGCGGGTACGGATGCCCACAAGGCAAATGTCCGCCCCGCCGTTTCTGTCCACAATTTGATGCGCCAAGCGCATCAGTATGCGGTCGATCTTCTGCGCGTCGGCGAGGATGGCTTTCATGCGCACGAAAATCCCTCCACAAAAAAATGCCTGCCCGCATTGCGGCAGACAAGCTGATCCCGTCCGGGCATGCGCCCGGCCTGTGAGAGCATCTTGTCGGCATCAATGTACCGCCCTTAAAGAGCCCGTTCCGAATGATTATAGCACTTCGCCGCCACGATTGATAATCTGTTTCTGTTACATTTGTGTCACAAATATGCAAGGAGGGTGGATTTTGCACATCGTCTGATATGCGTTCTATCCCGGCTCAGCGCGTGCATTCTAATCCGCCGCCCGCGCTCAAGCGAAAAAATACGCTTGACTTGTTCCTTATTATTGCCTATAATTCTGTTTGACGGAATCTAAAGGAGTTTTTAGGATGGATCAATCATATTATACTCCAGAGCAGGTGGCCGAGAAGCTGGGCATGCACGTCAAGACCATCCAGCGCTACATGCGCACGGGTACGCTGCCCGCCACCAGGATCGGCAACCGCTGGCGCGTCTCCGAATACGATCTCGCCGCCTTCACCCAAACCAAACGGATGGAAAAATCCGCGCCGCCGGAGCGCGGGATCAAGGTTTCCTCCGTGCTGGACATTCCTATAAAAGGCCGGGACGAGGCGATCCGCATCGTCAACACGCTGACCGCCGCGCTCAACGCGAAGCCACCGGAGTACGGCCAGTCCTCGATGACCGCGCAGTTCATCGAGCCGGAGGACATGGTTCGGGTGGCGCTGTGGGGCTCGCTGCGCTTCACGCAGGCCATGCTTGAATCGATCGACATGCTGACGAACGATGATCGGGAGGGGTTATGATGGGCGTGTTCAGGACAAACGAAGGGCGGGAGAAAGTGCGCGCCGCCTACCGTGCCATTCTGGGGCATTTTCCAATAACGCAACGCTATGTGGATACACTGCTTGGCCGTACGTTTTTGATCGAGGCGGGCGCGGCGGATGCACCGCCGGTGGTGCTTTTGCACGGCTCCTGCGGGAACAGCGCCTTTTGGCTGGGCGATGTTTTTCAGCTGGCGGCTCGCTTTCGCGTACTGGCGGTGGACATCATCGGCGAAGCCGGTTTGAGCGACGAACAGCGGCCAAATCTGGAATCGGACGCGTATGTTCGGTGGCTTGAGGCGGTGCTCGACGGCATCGGCGCGCCGCGGGTAGCGCTCGTTGGCAATTCCTTCGGCGGTTGGCTGGCGCTGAAATTCGCGATCGCCCGGCCGGAGCGGGTTGCAAAGCTCGCGGCTGTGGCCGCATCCGGCATCGTGCCACCCAGCGGCCTGTTTCAGACGGAATCGCTCCGAAAGAATTTGGAAGGGAGCGCAGGCCGATCCACGCTGAACAAAGCCGTCACGGAGGGGGCGGACTTGCCTGAACCTGTCGCGGACTTTCTGCGCCTGATCGGAGAAAACTTCCGGCCGATGACCGAACCGCTGCCCCTCTTTGCAGACGAAGCGTTGAAGTCCCTTGAAATGCCGGTTTTTTTTGCTTTCTCCGGTCAGGACGCGACGATGGACGCCCGCGCGGCCGCGGCGCGCGCCCAAGCGCTTCTTCCCCGCGCCGACGTCCGCCTTCTGGAGCAAGCGGGACATGTCGTGACAAACATCGGCGAAATTGTTCTCCCCTTCCTTTCGGATGCCCCTGAGTTCCACATCCTCGAAAACGGAGGCGCGAGTGTGGCGATCATCGATCGTTGGGCACGCATTCGGACGCCCCAGGACATGCTGGATGCCATGGTGACCGCCGGATACCTGGGCTGCCGCAGCATGGCGGTGTACGCCGAAAGCCTGGGCGAAGGGTTTTTCGACCTGAAGACCGGCATCGCGGGCGAGCTGCTCCAGAAGTTTTCAAACTATCACATGCGCGTCGCGATCATCGGCGATTTCTCAGAGTATGAGAGCAGAAGCCTTCGGGACTTCATCCGCGAGTCCAACAAGGGTAAGACCGTCTGCTTTGTGGATTCGCTGGAGCGTGCGCTCGGAAAGCTCGCTGGCGAAACGAAAACTCCTTGAGTTTCGCCTGCAAAAGGGCTATAATGCTTGAAACACCTTCACACCGGCGCAAATGGAGCGTGACGGCATGCGTTTTAAGGACAGCCACCACCCCTACGCCATGGCAACCATCCTGTTCTGGTCACTGGCCTATGTGCTGACCAGGCTCTCCCTTCGGCACTTCACGGCTTTCCCTCTGGGTTTTTTGCGGTATCTGGCGGCCGCCCTCGCGCTGGTCGTCGTGCTTGCCGTTAAAAAAACGCCGCTGCCCCGGCGGGCGGACTGGAAGTGGTTCACCCTCGGCGGCGGTGTGGGCTTCTTTCTGTACATGCTGGCCTTCAACAAGGGCTGCGAAACGGTTTCCTCCGCCACCGCCAGCGTCGTCATCGCCACGGTGCCGGTGCTCACGGCGCTTCTGGCACGCTTCATCCACGGCGAAAGGCTTGGCGCACACCAGTGGGCGGCAATGGCGGTGGAGTTTACCGGCGTCGTGATCCTGACGATGATGAAAGGCGCGTTCTCGGTCAACCCCGGCATCCTGTACCTCTTGGGCGCGGTAGCGCTTCTGAGCGCCTACAACCTTCTTCAGCGGCGGCTGACCAGAAGCTACTCCGGCCTGCAGGCTTCCGCCTATTGCATCTTTCCGGGCACGCTGATGCTGGCGGTTTTCGCGCCGCAGGCGGCCGTCCAGGCGCAAAGCGCGCCGCCGATGGCATTTCTGTACGTAGCGGCCATGGGCGTCTTCTCAAGCGCGGCGGCCTACGTGGCTTGGGCGATCGCCTTTGCCAAGGCGAAAAAGGCCTCTTCCGTCAGCAACTACATGTTCATTACGCCGCTGTGCACCACGGTTCTCGGATTTCTGATGGCGAACGAGGTGCCCGACCGCGGCACCATCGTCGGCGGTACGGTCATCCTGTTGGGGCTATTGCTCTTCAACTTCGGGGACAGGCTGACAAACCGCCTCAAGGCCCATCCCACAAAGAGCGCTTCGTCCATACGGTAAGCCCTGACATACATAAATCGGGAAGCCCTGAATGGGCTTCCCGATTTATCATGACACAGAGGCGTGCGACTTCTTAAAGTGAACCCGCTAAAAGAGCATCCTCTCGCCGAAGAGATCCTGAAAACCCTTCCGGCCAGAGAGTTCGATGTATTCCATGTGCTTTCGAAGCGCTTCGGCGCGCGCCTCACCGGAGAGCATCAGCCGCGCGCCCGCGCCGGCCGCGTTGCCGATGGACGTCACGCGATCCTCCAGCCCCTCCGGCAGAAGGCCGATAAAGCATGCGCTGCGCTTGTCTATGTAGTTTCCAAACCCACCGGCCAGGTACAGCCGGTCGATGTCCGCTTCCTTTACGCCCATTTCGATGAGCAGCGTCTCGATGCCGGCGGAAATGGCGCTCTTTGCCAGCTGCACCTCCCGGATGTCCCTCTGGGTGATGGCGACGCCGTCCCTCAGTTCGACCTCCGGTTCCTCCATGCGGCCGGTTTCGTCGATGAGTTCCAGCTTCAGAAGCGCCGCCACAGCATCCACAAGGCCGCTGCCGCAAATGCTCTTCGCTAAGCCTTCGCCGATCACATGGCACTTAAGCCGCCCATCCTCCACCCAGACCCGATCGACGGCGCCGTCCACCGCGCGAGAGCCGTACTTGATGTGCGCGCCTTCAAACGCTGGTCCGGCAGCAGCCGCGCAGCAAAGCATTCTGCCGCGGCCACCCAGCGCAATTTCGCCGTTCGTGCCAATGTCCAGAAGCAGCGAAACGCCGTCCTTCCTGTCCATCTCCGCCGCCATGACCGCGGCGATGGTGTCCGAGCCCACATACCCGGCGACGCATCCGCCCACGAGGTTCTCGGCCTGCGGCACGCAGGCGACCAGCCCCCGGGCGTAAAACGCCTCGTGGTAGGCCGGGCTGTAGGGCGCGACGGCGATGGTCCTCGGGTCGATGCCCGACAGGATATGGGTCATGATGGGGTTCCCCACCAGCGTGACGAGGCGTATCTCCGCGGGGTCCACGCCCTGCCGAAGGGCCATAGCCCGGATCATTTCGTCGATCTTCCGCCGCACCTGGGCGGACTGAAACCCGAGTCCGTCTTCATGATTGATCACATAGTCCACCCGGGTGATGACGTCCGCTCCGATCGAGCGCTGCGGGTTCATGGCAGCCTCGCAGTCGATGGTCAGCCCGTCCCGGACGAGGTAGGCAGCGATGGTCGTGGTGCCCACGTCCACCGCCACGCCAAGCCCTTCCGCATCCTGGATAAAGTCCGCGCCACCCTCGGTCAGGATGCGCGCGCCCGTGCCGCCAACGACCTCCAGCGACGCCTCGCCGTATACCCGACACATGCAGGCGAGCCGCCAGCCCGCAGATATCTCCTCCTGCGTCAGAAGATCCATTTCGTTTTCCGCCAGCGGGCTGAGATCGCCCCGCACCTGCACGCGACATTTGCCGCAGATGCCCTTGCCACCGCAGGGCGCGTCCACGGCAAAGCCCTGCCGTGTCAGAATCTCCTGGAGTCTCTCTCCGTTGCCCCGTACGATCATTCGCTTTCTCCTTCACCCTGCTCGGCGATGAGCGCGGGCGACATCTTTTGTACGACTTGCTCCATCATCTGAACCGCGCCGGAGAGCTGATCCTCCACGGCTTTCCTCCCGTCCTGATAGACGAGCGCGGACTCCTTGCCCGCCTGCAGCCGAACAACCTTTTCAAAGGGCTTGAGCGCCTCGACCAGCCGCATCACGTCCACGTCCGCCGCCGGTGAAAAGCGCATGATCAGGGCGCCAGCGCGCCCAGAAACAAGGTCGATGCCCAGGCGCTGGCACAGGTTCTTGAGGTGCGCGATCTCGATCAGGTTCATCACCGGCCGCGCCGGATCGCCGAAGCGGTCGATCAGTTCCTCGATCAGGTCCTCCCGCGCGGCGCGGCTGCCCACGGAGGCGATCTTTTTGTAGATTTCAACGCGGGTGACGTCGCTGCGCACGTATTCTCCGGGGAGGTATGCGTCCACCTTGAGCTCCACCTTGGTCTGGATGTCGCCCAGCGACTGGTCGCCCCTGAGCTCGCGCACGGCCTCCTCGATCATCTTGACGTACAGGTCGTAGCCCACCGACGCCATGTGGCCGGACTGCTCCGCGCCGAGGAGGTTGCCGGTGCCGCGGATCTCCAGATCCCGCATGGCGACCCGGAAGCCGGAGCCAAATTCGGTGAACTCCCGGATGGCCGAAAGGCGCTTGTCGGCGTTTTCGGTGAGTACCTTATTGGGGCTGACGGTGAGGAACGCGTAGGCAAGCTTGTTGCTTCGCCCCACGCGCCCGCGCAACTGGTAGAGCTGCGAAAGGCCGAATCGATCGGCGTCGCAAACGATCAGGGTATTCGCTCGGGGCACGTCCAAGCCCGCCTCGATGATCGTGGTGCAGAGCAGTACGTCGTACTTGCCCTCGTAGAAGTCCAACATCACATCTTCCAGCGCCTGTTCGCGCATCTGGCCGTGGCCGACGGCGATCTTCGCCTCCGGCACCAGTTTCTTGATGCGCGCGAACATGGCCTCGATGGTCTGCACGCGGTTGTGCAGCACGTACACCTGCCCGCCTCGGGACAGCTCCCGAAGGATGGCGTCCCGGACCAGCGCGTCGGAGTATTCCACCACGTAGGTCTGCACCGGATAGCGCTCGTCGGGCGGCGTCTGCAGAAGCGACATGTCGCGGATGCCCACCATCGACATGTGCAGCGTCCTCGGGATGGGCGTAGCCGACAGCGTCAATACGTCCACGTTCTTTTTGAGCTGCTTGATGGACTCCTTGTGCTTGACTCCGAAGCGCTGCTCCTCGTCCACCACCAGAAGTCCGATGTTTTTGAAGGACACGTCCTTGCCCAGGAGCCTGTGGGTGCCGATGACCACGTCCATCTCGCCCGCCGCCAGGAGTTCGATGGTCTTCTTCTGTTCGGCGGCGGTTGAGAAGCGGCTGAGCGTCGCGATCTTGACCGGGAAGCCGTGGAAGCGGTTGGTCATGGTCGCGAAGTGCTGCTGCACAAGGATGGTCGTCGGCGCGAGCAGCGCCGCCTGCTTGCCGTCCATCACGCACTTGAAGATGGCGCGCAGCGCCACCTCGGTCTTGCCGTAGCCCACGTCGCCGCAAAGCAGGCGATCCATGATCTGCGGTTTTTCCATGTCGCGCTTGATGTCTTCGATGGCCTGCAGCTGATCCGGCGTCTCCTCAAATTCAAAGCTGTCCTCAAACTGGCGCTGCCACGGGGTATCGGCGGAGAATGCGTAGCCGTTGGCGGCGGTGCGCGACGCATACAGCTTGACCAGTTCGCCCGCGATCTCATGGATCGACGAGCGGACCTTGGCCTTCTGCCTCTGCCATTCGCCGCCGGAGAGGCGGTTGAGCCGGGGACTCTCCCCCTCCTGCCCGATGTATTTCTGCACCCGGTCCAGCTGGTCGGTGGGCACGTACAGCTTGTCCGAGCCCATGTACTGGATGTGCAGAAAATCCCGGAGCGTACCCTCCGACGCCAGCCGCACCGTGCCCATGTAGCGACCGATGCCGTGGTTCTCGTGCACCACGTAATCGCCCACCTGAAGGTCGGTGAAGGCGCTCATTTTGTCGCCGGTTCTCGCCTTTTGCTCCCGCCGCTGCTTGGATACGCCGAAGATGTCGCCCTCGGCCACCACCGCAAGCTTGATGTCCGGGTACAGGAAGCCACGGGACAGCGCGAAAGGCAGGATTAAGGTTTTCCCGGGCGTGAGCGACTCGGGCGGCTCCTCGGTAAAGGGCGCGTCGCAATCAAAATCGAACAGCGTTCGGTTCAGCCGCTGGCCGCGGGCGACGCCGCCCGCCAGGAGCGCAACGCGCCATCCGCCGTCGCGCCAGGTGTTGAGATCCCTCGCCATCTCGCGCAGGTTGCCCTGATAGGCGCTCGCGCCCATGCCGTTTACCTTGACGAGCGCCTTGGGCCTGAAGTCCGGCACGGTGCGGGTGAACGGGGTCAGCGTCACCACCGCGCGGCTGTCGAGCGACGGCAGCACCTGATCGTAAGAGAAAAGCAGCTCCGCCTGGGCGGGCATCGCCTCGTCCCGGGAGAGAGAGTTCTTAAACTGTTCCTGAAACTCCAGAAGGCGGTTGTCGCAGCGCTCTCGTAGCCGCTCAGGCTGGTCCATGACCACGATGGCGTTGCCCAGATAGTCAATAAGCGTCGTCGAATTCGGATAGATCAGATGAAAGATGGACTGCATCGCGTCGGTGGCGTGGCCGCTGCGGAGTGCGTCCAGCCGGTGCGCGAAATTGCGGCCCAGCGTGGTGCGCGCCGTCATCTCCCGCCGGGACGGCTCTCTGGCGGGCGCTTCTTCGGCCTTTACCGGCTTCGCGGCCAGGTCGAACATCGAGGGAAGCGTCTCCCCGTCGTCCGATCCGAGGAGCTCAAAGAACTGCTCAAAGGGCATCAGGTCGAATTCTTTTTCAATTTCACGCTGGCGGTCCACCGCAGGCGCGTCCACCCCGCGGGCGGACAGGAGCGCCGCGTCCAGCCGCTCGGCGGCCGCCTGCGCCTCCGGCGTGGTCACGAGGATCTCCCCGGCCGGGAAGATCGTGGCCTCCTTGCGCCGGGCGATGGAGCGCTGGGTCATCACGTCAAAATCCCTGAGCGAGTCAACTTCGTCGTCGAAGAATTCAAGCCTGAGCGCGTTGGGCTGCCCAATCGGGTACACATCCAGAATGCCGCCGCGCAGCGTGCACTGGCCGCGGGCCTCGGTCACGTCCACCCGCTCGTAGCCCGCTTCGACCAGCTTTGAAATCATTTCTCCCGGGTCAAGCCGCATGCCCTCCCGGACGGTGAACACATCCCGAAGGAAGCGCTCACGGGGCATCAGCCGGTCGAGCAGCACGTCCACCGGCGCGGTCAGCACGCGGAGCTGCCCGGTCGCCGCCAACCCCAGCGCCTCGAGCCTGCGCACCGTAAGGTCGCGGCTGGACGCCGCGGCGCGCAGGAACGATACCTCCCGCGCCGGAAACGCCATCGCACCGCCGCCCAGGAGGTGTCCCATATCCTCCGCCGCCCGCTGCGCGCCCTGGCCGCTGGCGGTGACAAACAGAACCGGTCGGCCGGTGTGTGCCTGGAGCGCCGCCAGAAAGTGCAGGCGCTGGCAGTCGTCAAGGCCGCTTACGGCGGTTGCGCCCGGCGTGGCAACGCTGTCCGCGAGCTGCCGGAACGCGGGGAGATCGCCGAGGGGTTTAAAAATCAGTTCCTGGCTCTGGGCCATGTTACTCCTTTGACCAGGCGTTCGCAAATTCCGACGCCTTGGGTACGCCTTCCAAAATTATCTTTTCCACCGCTTCCCCGGCCTTGACGAGCGCGTCGTAGGCGGTTTTACGCTCCTCCTCCGTACGATAGCCGGTCAGTACGAAGTCGGCCAGGTCCCAGCCGTCCGGCTGGCGGCCGATGCCGACGCGCACGCGGGGAAAGTCGTCTCTCGCCAACTGGTAGAGGATCGACCGCATGCCGTTGTGGGTGCCCGCCGAGCCCTTTTCACGCACCCTGAGCTTTCCAAAGGGCAGGTCGCAGTCGTCATAGACGACGATCAGGCGGTCTAAATCAATTTTGTACCAGCTGACCAGTTCCCTTACGCTCTCGCCGCTCAGGTTCATGAAGGTCTGCGGCTGTGCCAGCGCCACGCGCTCGCCGCCGATCGTGCCTTCGCCGATGAGCGCCTTGCACTTGAGCTTTGTCAGCCGTATGTTGTGGCGCGCCGCGAGAAGCTCCACCGCGTCAAACCCCGCGTTGTGGCGCGTTCTTTCATATTTTCTACCGGGATTGCCAAGCCCCACCACGACGTACATCCATCCACCCCGCCAAAACAGCGTGGCGGCGAGGGAACCCGCGCTCCCCCGCTGCCTCGTTCTTATGTTCTGCCGGAACGCGCCGCGCCCGGCCATCCTGTTTATTGTAAGGTCCCTCTCCCCGGCTTGTCAAGTCCGCATAAGCCGCGAAGCAGTCGCATCCAGCATTGCGCAGGCGGTCGCAAAGGGAGCGCAAGCCCTTCAGCGGAACAGTTCGCTCGGCTCGACCACCACGCGCCCCATCTGGGCGTCCACCTCGGTCAGCACCATCAGCGACTTCGCGCCAGCCACGCGCTTCTTTTCCGGCTGCGCGGTGGCGATCACGACACCCACGCCCACCACCTCAGCCTGGAATTCGGCCATCATGTCCACCATGCCCCTGAGCGTGCCGCCGCCCTTCATGAAGTCATCGATGATGAGCGCCTTCTGGCCCAGGGTCACGGCTCTCCGGGCCAGCGCCATCGTCTCAATGCGCTCGCCGTTGCCGCCCGCGATGTAGTTGATCTTGACGGCGGAGCCCTCGTAGGCTCGGGAATCACGCCGCGCGATCACCAGCGGAACGCCCAGCGTCCGCGCGGTCATCATGGCGATGGGAATGCCCTTGGTCTCCATCGTCAGGACGAAATCCGGCGCGCGGTCGTAATACTGCATGGCGAGGATCCGCCCCAGCATCTCGGCCGTCTCCGGTTCGGAACTGACGTCGGAGGTGTACAGAAAGCCGCCTGGCAGAAGCCGCCCCGCGTCGCTCAGGCGCTCCGAGAGCTTTTCCAAAAAGACCCGCATGCGCTCCGGGCTGACGGTGGCGCGGTAGCGCACGCCGCCCGCGGCGCCCGCGACGGTGGTCAGCTCGCCCTGATCGAACGCCTCGAAGGACGCGCGCAGAATCTCAATGTCCTCGCTGACCGTCGACTTCGCCGCGCCGAACATCTCGCAGAACGTGCCGAGGGTATGAATTTTGTTGGGGCTTGCCATCAGCGCCGCGGCCATTGCGCCGAGCCGCTCGCTGCGCTTGATCCGTTCCATCGACATACCTCCGGGCAAATTCTGGACATACCATATAATTATACCGGATGATCGGCATTTCCGCCAGAACTGGCGAACACATTTTCGAGAATCCAACACATATTTAACGTGCGGCCCTGACGATTGCAAAAAGCATGGTTGATGGCGGCGGCAGGCCGTCGTATAATGCTAGAGGTTGGACAAGGCAGTTTAGGAGGGCGAACATGACCGCGCACATCGCAAACTACGCCGGCGGGCGCGTACACTTTATCGGCATCGGCGGAAGCTCCATGTCGGGGCTTGCGCCGCTTATTAAAAAATTGGGCTACCAGGTGACCGGCTCCGACAGGGACCGCTCCCATAAAACCGATGCGCTGACGGAAAAGGGCATTCCGGTTGCCATCGGCCATCGGGCCGAAAACGTCCGCGGCGCGGATTTCATCGTATACACCGCCGCCATCGCGCCGGAAAACCCGGAGCGGGTCGAGGCCGAGCGCCTGAACATCCCGCAGATCGAGCGCAGCGTGCTGATCGGCCAGCTGATGGAGGGCTACAAAAACGCCGTCGGCATCAGCGGCACCCACGGAAAGACCACCACCACCGCGATGCTCTCGCAGGTAATGGTGGAGTGCGGCGCCAACCCCACCGTGCACATCGGCGGAGAGCTGGACGCGCTGGGCGGCTCCACGCTCCTGGGCGGCAAGGAGTACTTCGTCGTCGAGGCCTGCGAGTTCAACGAGAGTTTTCTTAAGTTCCTGCCCACGGTGGCGGTGATTCTGAATATCGACGAAGACCACCTGGACTTCTTCAAGGACATCGACGACATCGAGCGCGCGTTTCTCGATTACGCCCGCCGCACCCCGCCGGACGGCTGGTGCGTGGGCTGCGGCGACGACGAGCGGGTGCGCCGGGTCCTCAAGAATTCCGGTCGCCGCGCCCGCACCTACGGCATCGGTTCGGAAAACGATCTGCGGCCCGAGAACCTGACCTACGACCCCGAGGGCCGCGCCCGGTGCGGCGTGAGTCTGCACGGCAGGATGCTTTGCGACCTCAGGATGACGGTGGCCGGGGAGCACAACCTGCTCAACGCGCTGGCGGTCATTGCGGTTGCGGACATCTTCGGCCTCCCGCTGGATCAGGCGGCCGAGACGCTCTCCTCTTTTTCCGGCGCGCACAGACGGTTTGAACTGACCAGCGTCACCGACGGCGTCAAGGTCTATCAGGATTACGGGCACAACCCCACCGAGATCAAGAACGCGCTGCGCATCGCGAAGCTGCAGCCGCACAAGCGGCTTTGGGCGGTGTGGCAGCCCCACACCTATTCACGCACAAAAAAGCTTTTCGACGGCTTTGTGGAAACCTTTGACGACGCGGATCTCGTGCTGATCACCGACATCTGCGCGGCTCGGGAATCCGACCCAGGCGACATCACTTCGCAAATGTTGATCCCGCCACTGCGCGCCAGAGGCGTGGCCGCGACGGTGACCCCCTCCTTTGACGACACCGAAGCCCACCTTCGCGTCCATTGGGAACCGGGCGACCTGGTCGTCACGCTGGGCTGCGGCAACATCGACCTTTTAAACGAACAGATCGCGCTGCACGGGGATACGCCGCGATAAAGAACAATTTGGTACCACCGATAAAGAAAGGGCTGTCGTGCTTTCCCGCACGACAGCCCCGTTTTCATGCCGCTACCACGCGCCGTGCCCGCCGCCGCCACCGCCGCCGCCGGAAGAGCCGGAAAAGCCGCCGGAAGAGCTGGAATCCTGCGATACGATGCTGGCGTTGTGCTTTCGCACGTCGTGGAAGGATCGGTTGACACGGCCCATGTCATGGTGCCAGCCCACATACCACCAGACCGGGAGCATTTCGCCGTAGCCGTAATACGGATCGGAAGCGCGCTGCTCCAGGTATTCGGTCAGCGGTTCAACGTAGCCAAGCGCGACCAGAATCGGCATGTGTTTGAGCGAATCGGCCGGCATGTCCGTGATCTTGCCTTCGTACCTTTCGCAGTAGCCGCGCACCGCCGAGCACTTGGCCTCGCCAAGATCGGTCAGACTGCGAACCCGGGTAAAGCCGATCAGGATCGCGACCGTAAGAAGGATCCCCGCGACGCCGATCGGCGCCAAGCCCAGCGCAAAGGTCGCGATGCTGAGCAACACGCCGCCCGCCGCGAGCATCGCCGCGCCGCAGCCCATCTTGGCGCGGCCGCCGAAGTACAGCCCTTCGTCCTCGGCCTGCCGACGCACGGCCTGCTGCCACTGGCGGTAGTTCTTGTCAAACTCCCGCGCAACCGACGCGTTTCGCCCGGCGTCCAGGTCCTCAATCCACAGGAATTCCCGCCTGTCAAAAAGCCAGTCGAACAGCGCCTTCTGCTGCGGGGACATGTCCGCCTCCCGGTTTTCGACGGTGAACTTCACCTGTTCCTCTCCGGACACCGGATGTATCTCGCCGCGCATCGACAGCGCTCGCTTTTGCACGAGCTGCAGGAGCGTCGCGGAGAAGCCGCTCTCTCCCGCCGTATTTCGGACCAACTGTTCGGCCACGGCGGCATCCAATCCTTCCAGCGCCGCGTCGTCCTCCCTGGCCACGATGGCCTTTTTCAGTCCGAAGCGCGCGATCTTTCCGCGGAGGATGAGCGCCGCGCCGATAAAAAACGCGGCGAGGATGCCCACCGCGCCGTAGCGAAGGCGCCCTTTGGCTTCCTCGGCCTCTTTCCGCTCCTGAGCCAACCGGGCTTCGGTATCCAGCGTCTCCTGGATGACGGGGCGGTCGATCAGCGGCGCGGCAGTCAGCGAATCCGCCGGGAAGAGCGCGTCGATTTCCACGTACTCGCCGGACCGCACGTCCCGGGGGCCCGCCGTCAGCACGCTGCCGTCCAGCGAAAGATCCGCTTCACTCATTGCGCCGTGGGCATAGAAGTGCGTCGGCGCGCCCGGGAACGCCACGGTGATGGTGGCCTGTCCCAGCGTCACCGCGTTTGAGATGCCGATCAGCTTGTAGTTGAGCCGGGCGGCATCCTGATAGCGCTGCGCGAGGCCCCGGAGCGTGTACTCGTATTCAAAAAACCGCGCGCCGCCGTCGCCGGGTGCGTAGGCCTTGATGTTCAGGAGAACCCCTTCCCGCTGGGCAGTATAGGTGAAGGGTTCCATCAGCATCTCATCGACCTGGCGAAGCAGCGTTCCGCCGTCGACGTACAGCTTCAAGTCCTCCAGCGCCTCCACGTCGCCGACGTCGATCGACGAAAGGATTCCGTTGTAGCTGCCGTCAAATTCGTAGGTCAGCCGCTCCGCAACCCGCGCCGATCCGTCGCCCGCGATCGCCACATCCATGGAGTAGGCGGCGATGGTATAATCCGCGGCCAGCGCGCCAAGCGGCAGCAGCATAAGAACCATGACCAAAAGCACCGTAAACTTGCGCATCCTAATCCCCCCTTGCTTCCATTATGTGCAAGGCTTCCGGGCTTGTCAATAGATGATCCCAGCGTATTTTGCGCCACCGGCAACGCGATTCGCCCCTTTCGCATAGGCGGATAGGGCAAAATGAACATACTTTTCCTTGACATGGCACGCCCGTTGACGTTATGATTTGATAAACTGGATAGATTAGGGAGGGCTTTTGCGTGTCCGACAATATTCAGGCGATCGCGATTCGAATTTGCGATCTGCGGGAGATCAGCGGCCTTACGCAGGCCGAGGTCGCCGAGGCATCGGGCGTGCCGCTGGAGGATTATATTGAATACGAGAAGGGCGGCAGGGATTTCTCGTTCAGCCATCTTTTCAATATCGCCAAGTCTCTGGGCGTGGACATCAGCGACCTTCTGACCGGCGAAAGCCCGAAGCTGCGCGGCTACGTGGTGACCCGCTCCGGCAAGGGCCTGGCCTTCGAGCGCCGCAAGGCCTACCACTACCAGCACCTGGCCTACAACTTCCGGGACAAGAAGGCCGAGCCCTTCATCGTGACCGTCGAGTACGACGGACAGACCTCCGGCAAGACCGCCCACGCCCACGACGGGCAGGAGTTCGATTATCTGCTTGAAGGCCGAATGCTGATCGAGCTGGGCGGAAACAAGGTCTTTCTGGAGGCGGGCGACTCGGTCTATTACGACTCCTCGCTCCCCCACGCCATGTACGCGCTGGACGCCGACGCGCGCTTCATCGCCGTCGTAATCAAATAAGCCGGGAGGGCTGGCCATGACGCCTTACAAGAAGTATCTTGAAGAGTGGGAGTTCGGCTCCTATGAGGATTTCCTGAAAAACTATAAAATTGTCGTGCCCGACCATTTCAACTTCGCCTTCGACGTGCTGGATGAGATGGCCCGTGAGACGCCCGACGCCCGGGCGCTTCAGTGGTGCAACCCCGCCGGGGAGGAAAGAAGCTTCACCTTTGCGGACATCAGCCGGGAGTCCGGCCGCTGCGCCAACATGCTCGCTTCGCTGGGCGTCAAGCGGGGCGATGTGGTGATGCTGGTCTTAAAGCGCCACTATGAATTCTGGTTCGCGATCATGGCTCTGCACAAGCTGGGCGCCGTCGCCGTACCGGCGACACACCTTCTGACGAAGAAAGACATCGTCTACCGCGCCAACGCGGCGGACATCTCCGCGGTGATCGGCTCCGTCGAAGGTGCCTTCGCGGAACAGCTGGACGCGGCGATGCCCGAATGCCCGACGCTGAAGCTTCGGATCGCCGCCCGCGGAAAGCGGGACGCCTGGCTCTCCTTTGACGAGGAGATGGCAAAGCACGGCGACGCCTTCGAGCGCCCGCTGCCGCCGAACGAAAACGACGATCCGCTTCTGATCTACTTCACCTCCGGTACCAGCGGCATGCCGAAGATGGTGCTGCTCGACTGTACCTACCCGCTGGGCCACATCCAGACCGCCGTATACTGGCTGCGCTGCATCGAGGGCGGGCTGCATCTGACGGTCTCTGAGACCGGCTGGGCCAAGTCCGTCTGGGGTAAGCTCTATGGCCAATGGCTGGCCGGCAGCGCGGTCATGAGCTACGACTTCGAAAAGTTCGTGCCAGCGGACATGCTCGCCATCCTCGAACGGCACAAGGTCACCACCTTCTGCGCGCCGCCGACCGTCTACCGGTTCATGGCGCTGGAGGATGTTTCGAAGTACGACCTCTCGTCGCTCAAGTACTGCGCCACCGCCGGCGAACCCTTAAATCCTGACCTCTTTGAGAAGTGGGAAAAGCTGACCGGCCACCAGATGCGCGAGATCTACGGCCAGACCGAGCTGTGCGTCACAGTGGGCACCTTCCCGTGGATGAAGGTATGCCCCGGCTCGATGGGCAAGCCTTCGCCGCAATTTGACGTGGATCTGGTGGACGAGGACGGCGCGTCCGTCCCGCCGGGCGTCGTGGGCGAAATCGTCGTGCGCACCAGAAAGGGCCGCCCGGTGGGCATGTTCCACGGTTATCACCGCGACCCGGAGCGCACGAAGGCCGTCTGGTATGACAACGCCTACCACACGCTGGATCTCGCATGGCGCGACGAGTGGGGCTACTACTGGTACGTCGGCCGTGCGGACGACGTGATCAAGTCCTCCGGCTACCGCATCGGGCCCTTTGAGGTGGAGAGCGCGCTGCTCGAGCACCCCGCCGTGGTCGAAACCGCCATCACCGGCGTGCCGGACGCGGTGCGCGGCCAAATCATCAAGGCGACGGTCGTGTTGCGCAAGGGCTACGAGCCTTCCGAAGCGCTCGTCAAGGAGTTGCAGGATCACGTCAAGCACACCACCGCGCCCTACAAGTACCCGCGCATCATCGAATTCGTCAGCGAGCTGCCCAAGACGATCTCCGGCAAGATCCGCAGGGTGGAGCTGCGCGAGCGCGACGCGAGCAAATAAAGGATACATTGGATTCATGAACAAGACCAGTTTAACTTTAAAGAGGCTGATGGCGGTCGCGCTGGCGGCGCTGATGACCTTCAGCATGACCGGGTGTGATACGCTGGGCGCGCTGGCTCCCCGCGACGCGGTGGTGACCGCCGCGCCGCCAGAACAGGCGGCATCCGGGGAACAAGGCATGGCGGAGGCCGACTTTCAGTCGGCGTCCGCAGACGCTGATGCTTCCGAAGCGCCGACCCCTCTGCCCGATGTGACGCCGGTGCCAACACCTTCCCCCACCCCGGTTCCGGTGGTCGCGATCGCGGACTACAAGTACCAGAAGCTGTCCAACAAGACGCTGAATGTCTCCTTTACGTACCCGTCCCATTGGATCAACGTGCCCGGCTCCATCACCATCAGCTACGTCGAGCCCGTGGATGAAGGCAACGTTGCCGCCCGGGTGGCGGTCAGCGTCAAGAAGGCCTCGAAGGTTCCGGACGCAGCCGCGCTAAAAAGCCAGCTGGAAAAGCTGATCGACAGCGTGTCCGGCAGCTTCTCTGATTTCAAGCGCGGCTCTGCCTCCAAGAAGCTCAAGTTCATGGGCTCAGCCGCCTACTCGGTCGTCTACGAAGCGTCGATGGATGGTCAGTCGGTGAAGGGCTTTATGATCATCACCTACAGAAAGTCCAAAAAGAGGCTCGTCGCGCTGCATTTCTACGCGCCGGCGGACAGGTATGACGACTTCTCGCCGGTGCTCAAACAGATTCGGGACTCTGTGAAGCTGACCTAGCGCCGGATTCGCCGGCAGCCTGGGGATAAATGGGGAGGATGGCACATGTGGTATCGTTCGGATCTCAAGGCGCGCGCGAAGACTGCGCTGCGCGTCAACGGCTACTGGACGGCGGTCCTTGTCATGCTGGTCATCATGGTGCTGACGGGCGGCATCGGGGGCGCCGGCAGTAGTGGCTCGAATTTGGAGTACAGGGTTGAACAGAACGACCCATCCGCGTTCTACGGGCAGCCGCAGCCGCTGAACTCCGTGATCGGCTTCTTTATCTTCAGCGTCGGCGTGCTGGTCATCGGGTATTCCATCTTTGTCGCCACTCCTCTTCTGGTGGGTAAAAACCGCTTCTTCCTGGAGCACCGCGAACGGCCCTCGACCATCGGAAGAATCTTCGCGCCCTTCACCCGCGGATATCTGAATGTGGTGAAGACGATGCTGTTGCAGAGCATCATCGTGTTTTTGTGGGCGCTGCTTCTCATCATCCCCGGCATCATCAAATCCTTTCAGTACATCTTCGTGCCCTATATCCTCGCAGAGAACCCGGAGATCGAATGGCGGCGCGCGCTGGACCTGAGCCGCCAGATGACCGACGGCAGCAAGCTCAAGATTTTTGTGCTGGAACTCAGTTTCATCGGCTGGTACCTTCTGGGTGCATTGGCGCTGGGCATCGGAATTCTCTTTGTCGTGCCCTACGCCGAAGCCACGACGGCTGAACTCTACGCCCATTTACGCGAGCAGGCCATCGCCCGCGGCGTGACCGACGAGCGCGAGCTTCCGGGCGTCGTTTAAGGCATTGCCCCTTTAATCCTGCGCAGACAACGATTCTTCTTTTTCAACATGCAAAGGCGCGGGCAGATTGCCCGCGCCTTTTTATTATCATTATTGCCTACCTTCCGCGTCCGCCGCCCGCGCCGCGGGAACCGCCGCCTCCGCCGGAAAACCCACCTCCGCCAAAGCCGCCGCCCCCGAATCCGCCGAAGCCGCCGCCGGAGCGCCCACCGCCGGAGCCGCGGGATCTGCCGCCGCCGCCGGAGAAGCCACCGCCGCCAAAGCCGCCACCACCAAAACCGCCCGGCCTTCGAGGCCCGGAGCCCGGCCAGGGGCCAGGTCCGGGCGGTCTGCGCCTGGGACCGCCCATCCAGCCGCCCATCCAGCCGCCGAGCAAGGCGGGCAGACAGCCGCAGCCGCCGCGCCGGCCGCCGAAGATCGACAGCACCACGGTGACGATAATAATCGCGATAAAAATGTCGGGGATGCTGAAGCCGTCGTCCGCGTCATTGTAGCGGTCTACATTTCCGCTGTTGTCATTAGCGCTTCCCCCACCGCCGGTTCGGTAGTTGTTCCCGGAGGTGCTGCCCTGGTAGCCGTAGTAGGATGTCTTCGATGCGGTGTCGATCGACAGATTCGCACCGTAGATGTCCGAAATGCGCTGAAACAGCGCATCGAAGTACTTGACGCTGGCTGGGGAATAGTCCTTCGCCGCAAAATCCGGTTCCAGGTACTCGTTCCAGAGCGCGCTCAACTCACTGGTGGGCAGGTTGCGCTCAAGCCCCGTGCCCTCCATGGTGTAATAGTCGTCGTCTCCGATGACCAGCAGCACCAGAATGCCGTTGTTCTTTTGCGCGTCGCCGATCTTCCATGAATTGAAAAGCGCATAGGCGTAGTCATCAATGGCATTGGGCTGGGTGGTGCGCATCGTCACAAAAACGATCTGTGCACCGGTCGCCCTGTCCAGCGCCTTGGCGTTGACTTCAATATGGTTCTTCGCGTCGCCGGACAACACGCTGGCAAAATCGCTGGCGTAGTAGCCGGTCGGCTGGACGACCGTGATGGCCAGCGCGGGCGCGGCGACAATCGCGAGCATGAGAAGCGCCAGAAGCAAAGAGAGCGTTTTTTTCATCGTCCGCCAACCTCCTTTTCCTGCATTCAACAAGGTACCCAGATGGCAGCGCCGTCCGGCGTGTCGGGCCGATGCCCAACACAAAGAAGTATTCAGCGGCAACGCAAGGGGGCAGCGCCAGCCACCCCCCCAGTTGCCTCGAGGCCGCGTTCCAATCCCGGAGCGGGCGCCTACTGGAACAGCTCAAGCGAAGGCGCGCCGCCCTTGATGCCGCCGATCAAACTGGCCGGAAAGTCCGAATACATCTTTCGGACGTCGGTGTTGTACTGGGCGGCCAAGTCGTTGAAGGGGTCACGCCCGATGGTGTTGCCGTGGGACTTAAAGTCGTCGTACACGCTCTTGGCGTCCCGCCTGTCCGCGTCCGACAGGGGCGCGTTGCCAAGGGCGGTGTACAGGTCCTCAATCGCGCGGGTCAGCGCCGCGTTGGCGTCGCCTCTTTTGCGGATCTCCGTCTGCAGCAGCTGATTGGCCTCGTCCAGCGCCTTCTGGGCACTGAGGGCCTTTTCAGCGAGCGACGCATCGACCTGTTGGTAGCGGTTCGCGATGCCATAGAGCGTATAGGCGCCCTTCGCCCTGGCCTTCAGGTCGCTGTCGATGGAGAGGCCATCGCCGTTGACCCCCGTATAAAACACCTTGATGACGTCGTCCCGCATCTCCAGCGCGTTCTTTTCCAGCGCGTTCCCGCTGAGGCTCAGCGCGGTAATCACCACCAACGCAAACACAATCCACGCGACCGTGCGATTTTCCGACAGGCGCATGCGAACACCCCGCTTCCTGGATAGCATTGGCCCTTAATTGCGAACCTCGAGCAGCTTGGCCTTGAGCTGCTTTTCCATCTCGGCCAGCGAGGCCTCCGCCTGACGGCGCTTTTCGCGGCCCTCCTGCTGGATGGTCAGCACTTCGTCCATGGTGTCGATCAGCTTCTGGTTGGTGACCTTCAGCGTTTCGATGTCCACGATGCCGCGCTCGGACTCCTTGGCGGTCTCCACCGTGGCCTGATGCAGCCGCTCGGCGTTGCTGCGCAGGAGCTGGTTGGTCAGGTCGGTGACGGCGCGCTGCGCCTCCATCGCCTCCTGCGTGTGCTGCAGGCCCAGCGCCAGCACCATCTGGCTCTTCCAAAGCGGGATGGTGTTGACCAGCGAGGACTGGATTTTTTCAGCCATCAGCTGGTTGGAGTTCTGCAGCATGCGGATCTGCGGCGCCATCTGCAGCGAGACGTTGCGCGTCAGTTCCAGATCGTGGATCTTCTTTTCAAAGCGGTCCGCCTGGGCGGCCATGTCGTTGGCGGCCTGGGCGTCCTCCGGAAGGCCGGAAGTCTTCGCCTTCTGGCGGGCGGCCTCCAGCTCGTTTGCGCGGAAGCCCTTCAGGCGCAGACGGCCTGCCGCGATGTACATGGACAGTTCCTTGAAGTAGCGCAGGTTTTCGGAGTAGAGCTGGTCGAGGGTCGCGATGTCCTTGAGCAGCTGCACCTGATGCGACTCAAGGCCGGACACGATCTTGCCAACGTTCATCTCCGCCTCGTCGTAGCGGTTTTTTAGCATGGTCAGCTTGTCCATGTTGCGCTTGAAAAACGCGAAGAAGCCGTTTTCCTTGTCGTCGATGGTGAAGCCCTTCAATTCGGTGACGAGCCCGGCGATCATGTCGCCCACCTCGCCAAGATCTTTGGTCTTGACGTTCTTGAGCGCGGAATCGGAAAAACTGGCGATCTGCTGCTGGGCGCTTGCGCCGTAGGCAAAGACCAGATTGGAGTCGGTCACGTCGATCTTCTTGGAGAAGTCGCGGATCATGGCCTCTTCTTCCGGGCTGAACTTGTCGCGCACCTCGTCGGCCTCCGGCACGGCCTTGGCGGGCTCGGCGATGACCTTGGCCACCTCCGGCGGCGTGGGTTCGGCGGCGGTCAGCGTCAGCTTGATGCCCTCGGACGTAACCGCGGGCGCAGCCTCGGCCTCGGCGACCGCCTGTTGGGCCTGCTCCAGCACATCGTCCACCTGGGCCTTGGAGAGATCGGGGTTGTTCTGGCCGTTGTTCAGATTTTCGCTCATGTTCATATCCCCCTTATTTGTCTTTAAGCGTTTTATGTGCCTCGGCGGCCGCGGTCGCTCCGGCGGCGGGCTGGCTCTGCGCCACCCGCATCGTCTGGCGGATGCCCTCGTCGGTCAGTCCGTCGGAGGCCATCATGGTCTCCAGAACCTGAACGTCGGTGGTAATGTCCAGCGCCTCGTCGGCGTAGAGCTTGTCGAGCTGTTTTTCAAAGGCCAGCGCGATCATGTCCAAGCTGTTCTCGATACTGGTCAGCGCCCTTTTCACCTGCTCGCCCGAACCTGCGCCGGAGAGCTGCAGATACTGGCCTACGAGCTTGTCGGTGGTGGGCAGGTAGTAATCCATGAATTTGCGCACCTGCCCGAAGCGCCCTTTTTTGTCCACGACGGCGGCAAGAATCCTGCGCCCGGCGTCATCGATGCGGCCGAGTTCCTTCGCCACCGTCGGCGATGCGCCGGACGCGGCCGCGCGAAGGCGCTTCAACGCCTCCAGGCTCGCGGCCAGCTTCGAATCGACGTCCCGGTCGCCGGTTGTGAGCGCATCCTCTACCTCGACGGTCCTGCCGGGAAGGAATTTGCGCGCCACAAAGAACACAACCACCGACAGCGCGATCGCCAGCAGGATGTTGGACAGTTCATACAAATGGCCGAACAGCCCGAAAATCGCCCAAACCGCGGCGGCCAGGTAGATCGGAATCGCCGACGGAATCACCTTCGTCTTCATATCGCACACCTCTTGACTTATTTTACCTAAAATACGCGATTGAATCAAGCCGCCGCGCATTCAAAGCAGAAATTTCATGCGCAAACCGTCGCGCCCAGCGTTCAAAATGCGGTTTACAACCGCGCATGTCCGTGATAGGATGAGAAAAAAAGCAAAGGAGCAACCGGTATGAAGCGCAGAATTGGGCTTTTGACCGCAGGTGGCGACTGCCCAGGCCTCAACGCGGCCATCCGCGGCGTCGCCAAGGCGGCGTATGAGCTGTTCGACGCGGAGATCGTCGGCATCGCGGATGGATTCGGCGGCCTGATCCGAGGCGAATTCCAAGAGATGAGCCAGCGGGATTTCTCCGGCATCCTGACCCGCGGCGGCACCATTCTGGGCACGTCGCGAACGCCTTTTCGGGATATGCGCGTCATTGGCGAGGATAACGTGGACAAGGTCAGGGCCATGAAGGACAACTACAAGTGGATGAAGCTGGACTGCCTGGTCACGCTGGGCGGAAACGGCACCCACAAGACGGCGAAGATGCTGTCCGAAGAGGGACTGAACATCGTCGGCCTTCCGAAAACCATTGACAACGATATCTGGGGCACCGACGTGACCTTCGGCTTCAGCACCGCCTGCGATACCGCCACCGAGGTCATCGACCGGCTGCACACCACCGCCGACAGTCATGGCCGCGTGATGGTCGTGGAGATCATGGGCAACAAGGCCGGTTGGCTGACGCTGCAGGCGGGCATCGCCGGCGGCGCGGACGTGGTGTTGATCCCCGAGATCCCCTACGACATGGAGCGGGTCATCAAGGCGGTGGAGGCGCGCAAGGCCAAGAAGAAGAGCTTTTCAATCATCGCGGTGGCCGAAGGCGCGCTGACAAAGGAAGAAGCCTCGCTCAAGCGGAAGGACCGCCAACCGGCCGAGAACCCCTACCGCACCGTGGCGCACCGGATCGCCGAGGCGGTTCAGGCGCAAACGGGCCTCGAGTCGCGGGCGGTGATCCCCGGCCACATCCAGCGGGGCGGCAGCCCCAGCCCCTACGACCGCGTGCTGTCCACCGAGTTCGGCGTGCGGGCGGCCAGGCTGATCGCGGACGGGGTTTACGGCGTGACCGTAGCGGTAGTAGGCAGCGAGGTGTCCTTCAACCCGCTCACGGAGGTCGGCGGCAAGACCAAACTGGTGCCGGAACAGCACGCGCTCGTCCGCACGGCCCGGGACATCGGGATTGAGTTGGGGGGATGAGGGAACAGGCTCCCGGCAGTACTCCTACAAACGCATTGAAACCGCCATTGGCCCGAGGGCTGCTGGCGGTTTCATATTGTCTGTCGCCGCGAAACCGGTTTACGGTTCGCCCACGTTCTTCGCGGTCATCTCGTCCATCAGCCGGACGGCGATGGGCCATGCGGTATTCACAGGGATCGCGAAGGCGAGCCCCTCAAAGCTCTCGCCCCGGTAGCCCGAGGCGATCTTCATCGTCGGGATTCCCACCAGCTTGCCGTCCGCCCCGAAGAGTGCGCCACCGCTGTTTCCGGCGTTGATCGCGGCATCGATCTGCAGCATCCCCACGTCGGGAGAGATGTTGCCGGCGGTCACGTTCAGGCGGTTGAGGCCGCTGATGACGCCGGTGGTGAGCGTACCGGGCAGAACGTCGTTGCCCACCCGGGGATAGCCCACCGCAACAACCGGATCTCCGACGCGAAGCGCGTCAGAATTGCCTTTCTCCACCGCTTCAAGCCCCTCCACCGGGCCGGTATACAGCACTGCCACGTCGTAGGTGCGGTCGTAGGCACTGTCCATAACCGGCAGTTCGCGCCCGTCAATCAAGCGCACGCGAAGGCTGACGGCTTCCTCGATCACGTGATAATTGGTCATGAAGAATCCGTGCCCGCTGATGTAGACGCCGGAACCATTGCCCTCTTCGGTGGTCTGGTTGCGCCGCCCGGCCGGATAATCCGCCACCACCTCAGCCACGCTGCCCGCCCACTTTTCCGCGAGATCGGATACCGTGACCGGCGCCGCCGTCTCCTTTGGCGCTATGGTTGCGGCGGTTTCCACCGTTTTATGTCCGCCGGGGCTCACCAGAAGGCCGATGATGACGCCGGCAAGGGCGCACAAAAGCCCGAACGCTGCGAGGATCATGTATTCCCGACCCTTCCCGCCGTCCCTCCTGCCCATATCGTCACCCGCCCTTCGCATCGGCCTCCGGCTTCATGCGGAAGGCCACGTAAAGATTGCCCAGAGAGAAGACCGCCGCCGCGAAAAACACGTACTGCGGCCCGAACCGCACCCACACAAGGCCGCTCAGCTGGGCAGCCACGATCGCGACGATGTGGTCGAGGCTGATCCCGGTGGACAGTGCCGCCGCTACCTCCTCGCCCGGCGCGTTGATGCGCCTGACCAGATCCCTGAGGTACACCGAGCGCACTACGCCCACCTGCATTGAGAGCCTGTCCAGCACGAACATCGCCATCACGGCGTACCCCGCCCAGCCGCCCGGCGAAAGGGAGCCGCCGGAGACGCCGCCGACGAACACGCCGTAGAGCACGTATACGCCGATAAAGGTCAGCGCGTCGAGGTAGAGCATGGCCCGGATGCCCAGCCGATCCAGCCACCGCCCTACGAAGCCGACGAAGAAGATGCCGAGGAAGCTTGAGATGATGGTGAGCAGGCTCATCACGTCAGCGCCCTTGCCCAATAGTTCGATGATCGCCCAGCTCCCGAAGACGTAGGCGATCTGCTTCTGCACGCCGCTGAGCATCGCAAGCGCGTAATAGCTCGCGTATTCCCTGCGAAAGGTCAGCCGGAAGCCCCGCTTTCTGCGCGCGCCGGGGCCGACTTCCCGCAGAAGCCGCCCCGCCGCCACCGCGGCGACGGCAAAGGCCACCGCAGCCAGCAGGAATATCCACTTGACGGGCGCGACGAAGGAGAAGACCCCCGTCCGGAACCCGAAGAACACCATAACCCCCGCAACGCAGCCCACCGCGGTGCGCACGCTGCCGTACTGACCCATGCGCCGCCCCACGCGGTCCGGCTCCGCCAGCGCCATGCCGATGGAGTCCTGCAGCGGAAAAAACAGGTGCATGCCCATCGAGTTGATGAAGAGGAGTACGCACATGACACCGAAAGAAGGCGTCAGAAGCCCCAACGCCGTGAGTCCCAGCGCGGCCAGAATCTGCGCGAAGAGCGCCACTCGGATCTCGCCCAGCGCCGAAACCGCCGCCAGCACCACCATGCACAGCATGCCGGGCAGTTCCCGCGGAAACTCCAGAAATGCGCGCTGTACGGCATCCACGCGGTACGCATCCTTGAAATAATTGCCGTATACCGCATCCGACAGCGCGTTGCCCAGCGCCACCGCTGCCAGGAGTGCAAAGAACCAGAAAAGATCGCGCCTTGTCTTGTCAGCCATTTGTTTTCCCTTCCGCCAGGCGGCCTTTGTATGATTGCCGCCCCGCGGCGGGAACGGATCATTCCATCCAGTGATAGGTTTCGCCCGGCGTCGTCAGACAGACGACGCGGATGCCCACCGGCATCGGAAGCGCCGAGAACGCCCGGGCGGCCTCCGGCGCGTCCCAGAAATGCATCGGAATCAAGACCCTCGGGCGTATACGCCGGACGAAATCCAGCGCGCCTTCCTCGTGCCCCTCGCCCATGCGGGGATCCACCGGAAAAAAGGCGATGTCCGCGCGCTCCCCTTCGATCTCGGAGAGGGCCTTGTCGAAAGCCCTCCGGGCCTCGCCGACCTCCGCTTCGGTGGACTCCGATCGCCAGTGCCAGAAGTTCAGGTCGCCCGCGTGGAAGACCCGAAGCCCGTCCACTTCTGCGAGAAAGCTGACACCCGCGTCGGTGGAGCGGTACGCCCGCCCGCGGACGCCGCCCGCTTCGAACCGGTCGCCGGGCCATACCCGCTGCCACGGACCCTTGCGGCGCACGTCGAAGGAGACCACGCCTTTCGCCCGACCCTTCTCAATCAGCCCCAGCGCCGCGTCCGAGCAATGGTCGCCATGGGCATGGCTGACGAACACCACCGCGTCCGTCAAACGCCGCTCGTCGAGCGCCTTGCCGAGATAGTCATACACGAGCTGCCGCCCGGCCGCCTCGACGCAAAAGGCGCTGTGCCCCAGGTAGGTAACGACCGCTTCCACGCAATCGACTCCTCCTTTTTCCAAGATTATAGCCCAGCGCCGCCCGGGGCGCAACAGATTTTCACACCTTGTTAAAAAACTCGATTGCTTGTATAATGTTTTTGGAACCAACTTTCTAACCGGAGGATCTCTATGGATTACATGCACGACGCCATCGAAGAAGCCTACAAGGGCATTCGCGCCGGGGACGGCGGGCCATTCGGCGCGGTGATTGTAAAGGACGGCCGCATCGTCGGCCGCGGCCACAACTCGGTCATCCGGGATCAGGACGCCACCATGCACGGCGAAATCGCCGCCATCCGCGACGCGAGCCGGACGCTTGGCACCTTCGACCTGTCCGGCTGCACGCTGTACTCCACCGCGGAGCCCTGCCCCATGTGCCTCTGCGCGTCGATGTGGGCCAACATCGACAGGATCTATTTCGGCTGCAACCGCGTCGATACCGAGGGCATCGGCTTTAGGGACAACAATTTTTACGAGGTCATCTGCAATCCGGGAGAGCGCGTCCAGGAACTGGGGCGCGACAGGTGCCTTCGGCTGTTCGCGGAATACGACAGCATGGACAAGGCGCTCTACTGACGCGTATAACCCCAAAAGCGACGGCCTTTTGCCACGCATGTTCACAGGCCGTTCATAACCGCGCTATATCGCTCTGTTAGCATTTTCCCAGATCCTTCTGGGAGGTGCTATTATGAAACGTATCCTGGCACTGGTTCTGGCACTGATGTTTATGCTCGTTTCGGCGGGCGCGCTGGCGGAAACCGTCCCACCTGCACAACCCGCTTCACCCCCGTCAGGTGAACCCCCGGCCATGCCGGACGGACAGGTTCCCGGCAATCCTCCCGAGGGCGGGATGGGCCCCGGCGGCATGCCGGGCGGCGGGAGCAGCCAGCCCGAAAGCTATAACGCGGTCAACAGCTTTGGCGCGGATGAAACCCTCTCCGGCGGCGCATATGCATCCACAGGTACCGACGAAAACGCGATTCTCGTCACCGACGGCACGGTGAACATCTCCGGCGCGACAATAACCCGCGAATCCGCGGACAGTACCGGCGGCGACACCTCCAGCTTCTACGGCGTGGGCGCGGCGGTTCTGTCCACCGGAGGCACCGTAAAGATTACAGACAGCGCCATCGAAACCGGCGCGGCCGGTGGCACGGGCGTATTTGCCTATGGCGACGGGGTGATCTATGTTTCCGGAACCACCATCAAAACCTCCGAGAACACCTCCGGCGGCATCCATGTGGCAGGCGGCGGCACATTGTACGCGAAGGATCTGACCGTTGAGACCGACGGTGAGTCCGCCGCAGCCATCCGTTCCGACCGCGGCAGTGGCACGATGGTGGTGGACGGCGGTACCTACACCTCAAACGGCGTGGGCTCCCCCGCAGTCTATGTCACGGCGGACATCTCCATCAACAATGCAGCGCTCACCGCCACCGGCTCCGAGGCGCTTTGCCTGGAGGGGCTCAACACGGTCAGGCTGTACGATTCATCCCTCACCGGCAGTATGGCGGACCTCGAGCAGAACGACAATACTTGGACGGTGATCCTCTACCAGAGCATGTCGGGTGATTCCCAGGTCGGCGAAGGCAGGCTGGAGATGGTTGGCGGCACGCTCACATCGAATAACGGCGGCATTTTCTACACCACCAACACCGAGAGCGAGTTCATCCTCTCCGGCGTCGAAATCGCCGCTGCCGATGGCAGCGAATACTTCCTGCGCTGCACCGGCAACGCCAACCAGCGGGGCTGGGGTACCGCGGGGGCCAACGGTGCGAGCTCCAAGTTTACCGGGATCGCCCAATCGATGAACGGCGACGTGATCTGGGACAGCATCTCGACCCTTGACCTGTACCTGACGAGCGGCAGCGCGCTGACCGGCGCGGTGGTGGACGACGAGACCAACGCGGGCAGCGGCGGCAACGGCTACTGCAATGTGTACATCTCGAAGGATTCCACCTGGACTGTAAATGGTGACAGCACCGTCTCTTCGCTCTCCAGCGAAGGCAAAATTGTGGACGCCGATGGCAGGGCGGTTTCCATTGTCGGCGCGGACGGCACGGTGTACGTCCAGGGCGACAGCCAGTATACGGTGACGGTTTCGAGCTATTCTACCACTTGCGATCTGACAAACGCGGGCACAGTCTCCAACTGGAGCGAGCACGAGGTGTCCTTCGAGTAAATCCAGAAACCGAACATACGGATGCCGCTACCGGAAGCACCGGTGGCGGCATAAATCGTTAATAGGCCTCCCAATCATTCAGGTTGCCGAAGCGCAGGTTCAACGGAGCGCCGCTTCGCGGTCATACCTCGGATTTACAGGCTCCTCAGCGCGTCGACGAGTCCGGTCTTGCCCTTGGTCTTCTCGTCCTTCATCTTGATGAGCCGGGCCGGCACGCCGGCCACCACCTGATTCTCCCCGACGTCCGCGATAACCACGCTGCCAGCGGCCACCACCGCGCCGCGCCCGATGCGCACACCCTCCAGCACCACCGCGTTGGCGCCGATCACTACGTCGTCCTCCACCACCACGGGAGTGGCGCTGGCCGGTTCCACGACGCCGGCGAGCACCGTGCCCGCACCGATGTGGCACCTGGCGCCGACTTCCGCGCGGCCGCCGACCACCACGTTCATGTCGATCATGGTCTCCGCGCCGATCACCGCGCCGATGTTGAGGACGGCGCCCATCATGATGACCGCCCGGTCGCCGATGGTCACGCGGTCCCGAATCAGGGCGCCCGGCTCGATGCGGGCGTTGATGTTCTTAAGGTCGAGGAGCGGCACCGCGCTGTTTCGGCGGTCGGCCTCAATCACCATGTCCTCGATCTTGTCCTTGTTTGCCTCCAGCGCCGTTGAAACGTCGGCCCACTCGCCAAAAACGATCCGGTCGCCCGCGCCGAATACGCGGCAGCCGGGCATGTCAAAGGGCTCGCCCTTCAGATATACTTTGACGGGCGTCTTTTTTGGCGCTTCATGGATGAAGCGGATGATTTCTTCCGCGGCGTTCATAATTGCACCTCCAGCACATCCTGCATCGTATAGAGCCCGGGGCCCTTCCCCGCGGCAAACCTGGCCGCGCGCACCGCGCCGTTGACAAAGATCTGGCGGCTGGTGGCGCTGTGGATCAGCTCTATGGTCTCATCCTCACCGTAGAAGACCACCCGATGCTCCCCGGCGACTGTTCCGCCGCGCACGGCGTGAATGCCGATTTCGCGGCCGCGCGCGCCGGTCTGCCCCTCGCGCCCGTAGACGCGCGCGTACTCACGCGCGGGGTCGATGGCGTCCACCAGCAGCTTGGCCGTGCCGCTGGGCGCGTCGGTCTTCTTGTTGTGGTGGGTCTCGACGATTTCCACATCGAACGAATCCATCAGCATCGGCGCAACCAGCTTCAGCGCCTTTACGAGAACCGCGACGCCGGTGGAATAGTTTGAAGAGTGCACCACGGCGGTCTTTTCAGACGCCTCGCGGATCCTCTCCAGCTGCGCCGCATCGTATCCGGTGGTGCCCAGAACCAGCGGGCAGCCCCTGGAAACGCCGAAGGCCAGCACCTTTTCAAGGTTTCCGGGGTAGGAAAAGTCCACCACCACGTCCGCCCGGCCCGGCACGTCCTCCGGCCTTTCGAAAAGCCCTACGTCCACCACGCCGAGAATTTCAAAATCCCCCGCGCGGACCATCGTTTCCTCGATCAGGCGGCCCATGCGCCCGTGGCCGATCAGAATCGCCCGCGTCATGCGTCAAGCACCTGCATGGCCTTGACGAGCTTCTCCCGGTTTGCCGGGTCCATCTCCGTCAGCGGCAGGCGATAACCGCCTACGCCCATGCCGCGAATGTTCATCGCTTCCTTGATGGGAATCGGGTTGACTTCGACAAAGAGCGCGTTGATGAGTTCAAGATACTTAAGCTGCAGCGCCGCCGCCTTTTTGTAGTCGCCCTTGAGGCAGGCGTGGGCGATGTCCCGGCATTCGGCGGGGCACAGGTTCGCGAAAACGCTGATGACGCCCGCGCCGCCCAGGCTCATCACCGGAACGATCATGTCGTCGTTGCCGGAGAGCAGCTGGAAATCGTCCGAAACGTAGCGCGCGACCTTGGCGACATAGGAAATATCCCCGCTGGCCTCCTTGAGCGCCACGATGTTCTTGTGTTTCGCGAGCGCGGCCACCGTTTCCGGCGCCAGCGAGCAGCCGGTGCGGCCCGGCACGTTGTAGAGGATGATCGGCACGTTTACCTGATCCGCCACCGCGGCGAAGTGCCGGTACATGCCCCGGGCGTTGGCTTTGTTGTAATAAGGAGTGATCAGAAGCAGGCCGTCCACGCCCAAATCGGCATAGGCGCGGCTCTTCATCAGCGCGGTGTCGGTGCAGTTGGAGCCAGCGCCCGCGATGACGGGGATTCTTCCGCCGACCGCGTCCATCACGCACTTGACGACGGCCTCGTCCTCCTCGTGCGTCATGGTGCTGGATTCGCCGGTGGTCCCCAGCGCGACGATGCCGTCTGTGCCGCTCTGAACGTGCCAGAGGCATAGCTCCTTCAGCTTCTCGAAGTTGACCGACCCGTCCTCATGGAAGGGGGTCACGATTGCGACGTAGCTTCCCTGAATCATCTGCCTTCACTCCTTTCAATAATTTTCGCCCATCATAGCAGATTTGGCAGCCAAAATCAACCAACGCACCAATTCTTCACTTTTTCGCGCCATCAAGTCGTGGTATCATGGAGAACATAACGAGGGAGTTGATGAATGTGATCGATCACCTTACCCGCGATCGGCGCGCGCTGCACCAGATCCCCGAACTTCAGTTTGATCTGCCGAAGACTCAGGCATACCTTCTGGACGCGCTGAAAGAAACCGGCGCGGAGATCGAAGTGCTGCAGCCCACCGGCATCCTTGCCTTCTTCGACGGCGGCAAAAAAGAAACCGCCGCGTTTCGAAGCGACATGGACGCGCTGCCGATTCAGGAGATCAAAACCGGCGGCTACGCCTCCACGCACCCCGGCCGGATGCACGCCTGCGGCCACGACGGCCACATGGCGATGCTGCTTCAGTTGGCCCGCTATGCCAGGGAACACATCGCGGAGCTTCCCCGGAACCTGCTGCTCATCTTCCAGCCCGCGGAGGAGGGCGGCGGCGGAGCGCGAAGCATCGCATCGTGCGGCGCTTTCGAGCGGCGAAATGTGACGTACATCTTCGGCCTGCACGTCGCGCCGGAGCTGCCCGTCGGCACCCTCGCGTCCCGTCCGGGGGCATTCTTCTCAAAATCCAGCGAAGTCTACGTCACTTTCCGAGGAAAGAGCGCCCATGCTGCCAATTCGGAGGAAGGTCTCGACGCGCTGTCCGCCGGGGCGGATTTCCTCCTGCGCGCCCAGGCGATGGAAAAGGCCTTTCCGGCGGAGGTCTTCCGCCTTTTAAAGTTCGGCAAATTCACCGCGGGCACCGCGGCCAACATCATCGCCGAGGAGGCACGCCTGACCGGCACGCTGCGCGCCTTTGACAATAACGTATTCGCCGATCTTCAAAAGGGCCTCGCGGACACCGCCCTCGGCGTTGAAGCCAAGTGGGGCGTTCAGGTAGACCTCGACTACTCGCCAAGCTACCCGCCCCTTCTGAACGACCCCGCGCTTTACGCACGCGCGGTTCCGCTCATCAAGGGCTTCGATTACCGCGAGCTCCCGAAACCCACCATGCTCAGCGAGGATTTTTCCTATTACCTCGAAAAGGCGCCCGGCGTGTTCTTCAAGCTGGGCATCGGCACCGGCATCCCGCTGCATACCCCCGAGTTCGACTTTGACGAATCCGCCCTCGTTTACGGCGTGGAGGCGATGGTCGCTCTGGCGAACCTGAAATAAGCCCGGCGCGGGAGGCTTTTGTTTTTGTACCGACCTCACTTCATCTTAGTATCATAGTAAAACGTTAACTTGACATCATGGCGCGCCCGTGCTACGCTTTGCGGCAAGGAGCTGATGCCGATGAACCCGTTCGAGGACATTTTGAGGCCGGAGGAGCGCGTAACGCTGACGCTTCGCCGCATGTACGAGCGCCACGGCTACCAGAAATACCTGATGGGGCGGTTCGAGGAATACGAGCTGTACCTCGAAAACAAGAATTTTCTGGGCGCGAAGTCAATCATCACGTTCAACGACGCGGACGGGCGGCTTCTGGCGCTCAAGCCGGACGTGACCCTCTCCATCGCCAAGAACACCCATGCCACCCGCGCCTCCAGCGAAAAATTCTACTACCTTGAAAACGTATACCGGCAGGACAGGCACAGCCGCGCGTACCGGGAGATCAGCCAACTGGGGCTCGAGTACATCGGCGCGCTGACAGACTACGCCGCCGGGGAGGTCCTGACGCTGGCCATGCGCACGCTCAAGGAGATTTCCCCCTCCGCGAAACTGCAGTTGTCCCACGCGGGCTTTGTGCAGTCGCTCCTCGACAGCCTGACGGTGGACGAATCCGCCCGCCGTACGCTGACCGATCTGATCCGCAAAAAAAATCTGGACGACCTGAGCGCCCGGGCGGCGTACCTCGGCGTGGCGCCGGCGGCGGTGCCGCTGCTCGCCGCGGCCTGCCAGCTTTCCGGCCCGCTCGAGGAAACCCTCGACCGCGCCCGCACGGTGGCCATTACGCCGGGCATGACCGAAGCGCTTCAGAAGCTGGAGCGCATGCGCGAAGCGCTGAACGCCGCGGGCTGCCTGGACGGCGTGTCGCTGGACTTCTCTCTGATGAACGACCTCGACTACTACTCCGACCTCGTCTTCCGCGGCTATGTGGAGGGATTGCCCCGGGCGGTGCTGGCGGGTGGCTGCTATTCGAGCCTTCTCAAAAAGTTCGGCCGGGATCTCGAGGCCGTGGGCTTCGCGGTGTATTTAAACGAGCTGACCTTTCTATACGATGGCGCGAAGGCCCGCGACGTGGACGTGCTGCTCCTCTATGGTGAGGGAGACGACCCCGCCGAAGTGGTGCGAAAGGTGGATGAACTGATCGGCCGGGGAATCAGCGTGCGCGCCGAGCGCGCGGCCCCCCAAGGGCTTCGCTTCGGCCGCCTGATGACGATGGAGGAGGCTGTATCATGCTGAACATCGCGCTGCCCAAGGGGCGACTGGGCGATCAGGTGTACCGGCTCTTCTCCGGCATCGGCTACGAATGCCCGGCCCTCCTGGACGACAACCGCAAGCTGGTGTTTGAAAACCCGGAGCGGCGGGTCAGGTACCTCCTGGTCAAGCCCAGCGACGTGCCCATCTACGTGGAGCACGGCGCGGCGGACGTGGGCGTCGCCGGGCGGGACGTACTGCTCGAGGCCCAGCCGGACGTGTACGACCTGATGGATCTCAAAATCGGCAAGTGCCGCCTGTGCGTCGCCGCGCGGAACGGCTACATCGAAAACCGGGACAGGGCGCTGCGCGTCGCCACCAAGTACCCGCGCGTCGCCCGGGATCACTACGCGTCGGTCAATCGGGACATCGAGATCATCAAGCTCAACGGCTCCATCGAGCTTGCCCCCATCCTGGGCCTCTCGGACGTGATTTTGGACGTGGTCGAATCCGGAAAGACGCTGGTCGAAAACGACCTTTCCATCCTTGAAACGGTGCATTCGGTGAGCGCGCGGCTGATCGCCAACCGCTCCAGCTACATGTTCAAGGAGGACATGATCCGCGAAATGCTTGAAAAGCTCCGGGAGGTGGCCAAATGATTGAAATCATCCGCGCGTCCGGCGTCCGGCCGGAATCGCTGCGCACCCGCCAGCAGGCGCTGAGTGAAAGCGCCGACCGCGCCGCCCGGGAGATCATTGAGCGCGTAAGCGCGGAGGGCGACCGGGCCGTCCTCGAGCTCACCGAGCGCTTCGACGGCGCGAAGCTCTCCACCCTCGCCGTGACGGAGGGCGAGTTTCTGGAAGCCGAAGAGAAAACCGACCCGGCGCTTAAGGAGTTCCTCGCCCGCGCGGCGGAAAACATCCGCGCGTTTCACAGTCACCAGGCGCGCACCGGTTTTATGGTGTCTGACCGGCCGGGCACGGTGCTGGGACAGATCATCCGCCCCCTCGAGCGGGTGGGGATGTACGTGCCGGGGGGCACGGCCAGCTATCCGTCTAGCGTATTGATGAACGCCATCCCGCCGGAAATCGCCGGCGTTCGGGAGCGCGTGATCGTCACGCCTCCGGGCAGGGACGGGAAAATCGCACCCGCCATCCTGACCGCCGCGCGGATTGCGGGCGTCGGGCGCGTGTTCAAGTGCGGCGGTGCGCAGGCGGTGGCGGCGCTGGCCTACGGCACCGAATCGATTCCGAAGGTGGACAAGATCGTCGGCCCCGGCAACGCCTACGTGGCCGCCGCCAAGCGGCGGGTGTACGGCCTTGTGGACATCGACATGATCGCCGGGCCCAGCGAGGTGCTGGTGATCGCCGACGACCCGAGGGACGCGCGTGCCATCGCCTGCGACATGCTGGCGCAGGCGGAGCACGACCCGCTCGCCGCCGCGATCCTGTTAACGCCCAGCGAAGGGCTGGCGCTCCTAGTGCAAAGCCTGATCGAAGAGGAGCTCGCCCGGATGCCCCGGGCGGAGATCGCCCGAAAATCGATCGACATGAACGGTCGGATCGTGCTGGTTCATGACCTTTCCGAAGCGGTGGCACTCTCCAACCTGATCGCACCGGAACACCTGGAGCTTTGCGTGGACGAACCGTTCCATCTGCTCGGCGAGGTTCGGAACGCGGGCAGCGTGTTCCTCGGCCGAAACGCGCCGGAAGCGCTGGGCGATTACTGGGCGGGCCCCAACCACACGCTGCCCACCGGCGGCGCGGCCCGCTTCTCATCGCCGCTGTCGGTGGATGACTTTCTCAAAAAGACCCAGTACATCAGCTACGACCGCACCGCGCTCAGGGACGCGAAGGATTCCATCGTCCGGCTGGCCGAGGCCGAGGGGCTCTATGCCCACGCCCGCTCGGTCGAAGTCCGGTTTCAGGAGGAAGAATGAGCCGCTTTTTAAGTCCCCGGCATCAGGCGCTCACCGCCTACACGCCGGGCGAGCAGCCACGGGTGAAGCTCATCAAGCTCAACACCAACGAAAGCCCCTATCCCCCGTCGCCGGAGGCAATCCGCGCGCTGTCGCCTGAGGCGATCGAGGCCTTCCGGCTCTACAGCGACATCCCCACCCGGGATCTGTGCGCCGCCACAGGCGAATTCTACGGCGTGGACCCCTCCTGGATTCTCTACGGCAACGGCTCCGACGAGATCCTCGCCTTCGCGTTTCAGGCGTTTGGCGAAAGGTGCGTCTCGTTTCCGGACATCACCTACGGGTTCTATCCGGTGTGGGCCGAGCTTTTCGGTCTGCCCGCGAGGATCATCCCCGTAGCGGAGGATTTTTCCATCGACCCGGACGCGTACCGGGGCGGCGGGCTGATCGTCCTCGCCAACCCCAACGCGCCCACCGGGATCGCGCTGCCGCTCGACAGGGTCGAAGGGCTGATCCGCGCAAACCCGGACGCGGTGGTCCTCGTCGACGAGGCGTACGTGGACTTCGGCGGCGAGTCCGCGGTGCCGCTGGTTTCGCGCTATGACAACCTCGTCGTGGTTTCGACTTTTTCAAAATCCCGCTCCCTCGCCGGGGCGCGCCTCGGCTTCGCGGTGGCGCAGCCCCACCTGATCGAGGACCTCGACCGCATCAAGTGCTCCTTCAACCCCTACAACGTGGGAACCCCGGCGCAGCTGATGGGCGCGGCGTCGATGCGGGACAGGGCATACTTCGACAAAACCCGCCACGCCATCATGGCGACCCGGGAATGGACGCGGGCGGCGCTCGCTGAAATGGGCTTTTGCGTGCTCCCGTCTTCGGCCAACTTCCTGTTCGCCCGACCGCCGAAGGTTTCCGGCGAGGCGATGCAGGCGGCGCTCCGGGCGCGGAACATCCTCGTCCGCCGCTTCGACCTCCCCCGGATCCGGGACTACCTGCGCATCTCGATCGGCACGCCGGAAGACATGCGCGCGCTCACCGACGCCGCCAAGGCCATACTGGAGGAATCGACATGAGAGAAGCCACCATTACACGAAAGACCGCCGAGACGGACATTCAGCTCAAATTGAAACTCGACGGCTTCGGCGCGTCCGAGATCGACACCGGCTGCGGGTTTCTCGACCACATGTTGACGCTGCTTTCCTTCCACGGCCGGTTTGACCTGTTCGTTCGCTGCGCGGGCGACACGCGGGTGGACGACCACCACACGGTGGAGGACGTCGGCATTGCGCTGGGGCGGGCGTTTTCGGATGCCCTCGGCGACCGGGCGGGCATCGCCCGCTACGGAAGCTTCCTCCTGCCGATGGACGAGGCGCTGGTTCTGTGCGCCCTCGACATCAGCGGGCGCGCGCACCTGGAATACGGCCTGACGCTGCCCAGCGAGAAGATCGGCACATTCGATACCGAACTGGGGCGGGAGTTCTTCCTCGCGGTCTCGCGAGAACTGAAGCTGACGCTGCACCTACGTCAGTTTTCCGGGCTCAACAGCCACCACATTCTGGAGGCGGCGTTCAAGGGCTTCGGCCGGGCCATGCGCGAGGCCGTAGCCATCGATCCGGACGCTCGCGGCGGCGCGGCGTCGACGAAAGGCGTACTGGTATGATCGCAATCATCGATTACGGCGTGGGAAACCTCTACTCCCTCAGTCGTTCGCTGGACAGCCTGAACCTTGAAAACAAGGTGACGCGGGACGAGGCGGAACTCCGATCGGCGGATAAGATCATCCTGCCGGGGGTCGGCGCGTTCGGCGACGCGATGGCGAAACTCGAGGGAACCGGCCTCGTCCCCGTCGTCCGGGAGCGGGCGCGCGCGGGCGTGCCGCTTCTCGGCATCTGCCTCGGGATGCAACTACTCTTCGAAAAGGGCTACGAGTACGGCGAGCACGACGGGCTGGGGCTTCTGACCGGCGAGGTAAAGCCGATGATCCGAGACCTGCCCCCGGGGCTGAAGGTCCCCCACATCGGCTGGAACGCGCTGAACATCCGCCGGGAATGCCCGATTTTGAAATACGCTCGCGAGGGCGATTGCGTGTACTACGTGCACTCCTTCTACGCCGTAGGCTGCGAGGACGAGATCGCCGCCACCAGCGAGTACGGCGTGCCGGTCGCCGGCGTGGTACAGCGGGGCAGCGTATACGGCACCCAGTTCCACCCGGAGAAGAGCGGGCGCGTGGGGCTCTCCATCCTGAAGGCGTTCGGGGAGGTGGCCGCGTGATCCTCTTTCCCGCCATCGACCTTCGGGGTGGCCGCGTGGTGCGGCTGACAGAGGGCGACTTCGGCCGCATGACCGTCTACGGCGAAAACCCGGCGGAGACTGCGCAAACCTTCCGCGCCGCGGGCGCGACGCATTTGCACCTGGTGGACCTCGACGGCGCGAAGGACGGCGCACAGGTCAACCTGCCGGTGATCAAGGCCATCGCCCAAGAAACCAACCTTTTCATCGAAGTGGGCGGCGGCGCGCGGAACGAAGAGAGCGTGAAACGCTATCTCGATGCCGGGGCTTCCCGTGTAATCCTGGGCACGATGGCGGTGGAGAACCCCGCGCTGACAGAAGCCCTCGCGGTAAAGTATCCCGGCAAAATCGCGGCGGGCGTCGACGCAAAAGGCGGCTTCGTCGCCATCCACGGCTGGCGGACGCTGACCGGCATCCCGGCGCTTAACTTTCTGAGATCACTTCCAGGCCGGGGCATCGGAACGGCGGTTTACACCGATATCTCGACCGACGGCATGCTCGCCGGCACGAACCTTGACGCGTTCCGGGAGGCGGCGAAGATCGAGGGGCTTGACGTCGTGGCTTCCGGCGGCATCACCTTCGAGCGCGAACTGACCGCGCTGAGAGCGCTCGGCGTCTACGGCGCGATCGTCGGCAAGGCGCTCTACGCGGGAAAGCTCGACCTCGCCCGCGCGCTCGCGCTGGTCAAGGAGGACGTATGATTACGAAGCGCATCATTCCCTGCCTCGACGTCCGGAACGGGCGCGTGGTCAAGGGCACGAACTTTGAATCCATCCGGGATGTGGCCGACCCGGTGGAGATGGCCGCCCTTTACAACGAGAGCGGCGCGGACGAATTGGTATTCTACGACATCACCGCGTCCTACGAGGGGCGCAGGCTCTTTTCGGACATCCTCTTGCGCACCGCGGCGGAGGTGTTCATCCCCCTCACGGTGGGCGGCGGCATCAACGATCTGGACGACTTCGACCGCGTGCTGAAGGCCGGGGCGGACAAGGTCTCGGTCAACTCCGGCGCGATACGCGATCCTGCCCTCATCGGCCGGGCGGCGATGCGCTACGGCGACCAGTGCGTGGTGCTTTCGATGGACATAAAGCGCGTGGACGGCGCGTTCAGGCTGTTCGCGAAGGGCGGCCGGGTCGATACCGGCATCGACGCGCTCGAATGGGCGCGCTCCGGCCAAAAAAATGGTGCGGGGGAACTGGTCGTCAACTCCATCGATGCCGATGGGGTCAAGTGCGGCTTCGACATGGAGATGTTGGAAGCCATCGCCTCGGTCACGTCGATTCCGCTGATCGCCTCCGGCGGCGCGGGCGGCATTTCTCACTTTATCGACCTGTTCACCTCCTGCCCGCAGGTGGACGCGGGGCTGGCGGCGTCGATCTTTCACCGAAAGGAAGTCGCCATCGAGGATCTCAAGGCCGCGATGGCGAAAAACGGAATTCCCGCAAGGAGGCTTGACCATGTTTGAGGATCTGAAATTTGACGAACGCGGCCTGATCCCGGCCATCGTGCAGGACAGGTGGTCAAAGGAAGTGCTGACCCTCGCCTATATGAACAGGGAGAGCCTTGATATCTCGATCCGGGAAGGGCGCACCTGCTTTTTCAGCCGGTCGCGGCAGGCGCTGTGGCGCAAGGGCGAGACCAGCGGCAACGTGCAGCGCATCGCCTCCATCCGCGCCGATTGCGACGGCGACGCGCTGGTGATCGAGGTGGACCGGGACGGCCCCGCATGCCACACGGGGAGCGACTCCTGCTTTTTCAGCCCCGTCCATGAAATCGAGCCGCCCTTCTCGCTGAGCGCGCTGTATGGGCTGATCGAAGGCCGCAAAAAGGCGCCGCAGCCCGGCTCCTATACCAACTACCTCTTCGACAAGGGCGTGGACAAAATTCTGAAAAAGATCGGCGAAGAGAGTGCCGAAGTGCTGATCGCCGCGAAGGGCGGCGACAAGGGAGAAACCGTCTTTGAAATCAGCGACCTCGCCTATCACCTTCTGGTGCTGATGGTGGAGATGGGCATTTCGCCTAAGGACATCCTGTCCCAGCTGGCTTCCCGCCACGTAGTGGACAAGAAGGTCAAGCAGGAAAAAATGCAATAATCCGCGATGATCGTCTGGCGCCGCAGCATCCGCGGCGCTTTCGCTTATATTACAAACGTTTAACCATCATCCATTGATATCGTGCGGATTTTGTCGTATAATATGCATGTCATAAAATCTAATGTTCGTGTTTTGAGGTGCCAGCAATGAAGAAGGTAGCCATTCTCATGGGCAGCGACAGCGACCTCACCGTGATGAAGGGCGCGGCGGACGCCCTCGACCGCCTGGCCATTCCCTATGTAGTCCGCGTCCTATCGGCGCACAGAACGCCCGCGCTCGCGCAGAAGTTTGCCTGCGAAGCGCGGGCGAACGGTTTTGGCGCGATCATCTGCGCGGCGGGCAAGGCGGCGCATCTGGCGGGCGCCATCGCCGCCAACACGACGCTCCCGGTCATCGGCGTGCCGATCAACGCGTCTTTGGAGGGACTGGACGCGCTGCTGGCCACCGTGCAGATGCCGCCGGGCATTCCGGTGGCGACGGTGGCGATCAACGGCGCGATGAACGCCGCGCTGCTGGCCGCCCAGATCCTCGCCGTATCGGACGCGGCGCTCATGGAAAAGCTGGAAGCGGATCGGGCCGGTATGGCCCAAAAGGTCATGGAGAAGGACCGTGCCATTCAAATGCAATTTGGGGGAGGGAATCAAGATGATTGATAAAACGCTCGAGCTCTACGAGGGCAAAGCCAAGAAGGTGTACGCCACCACCGACCCGAACCTTTGCATCGTGTCCTATAAGGACGACGCCACCGCCTTCAACGGGCTGAAAAAGGGCACCATCGCCGGCAAGGGCGCGATCAACAACCGCGTCACCAACCACCTGATGCGGCTGCTCGAGGGCAAGGGCGTCCCCACCCACCTGGTGGAGGAGCTGAACGAGCGGGAAACGCTGGTAAAAAAGGTTTCGATCATTCCGCTGGAGGTCATCGTACGCAACATCGCGGCGGGTTCGCTTTCGAAGCGGCTGGGCCTCGAGGAGGGCGTCAAGCTCTCCCGCACGGTGCTGGAGTTCTGCTATAAGGACGACGAGCTGGGCGATCCGCTGGTCAACGAATACCACATCTTCGCGCTGGGCCTCGCCACGGAGGAAGAGCTTGGGATCATCAGCGACTACGCGCTGAAGGTGGACAGGATTCTGGCCGAGTACCTGAAGGACCTGAACATCGAGCTGATCGACTTCAAGCTGGAGTTTGGAAAGACCGCAGACGGCACCATCGTGCTTGCGGATGAGATCTCGCCGGATACCTGCCGCTTCTGGGACAGCCGCACACAGGAAAAGCTGGACAAGGACCGCTTCCGCCGCGATCTGGGCGGCGTCGAGGACGCTTACCGGGAGATCATGAAGCGCCTTCTGGGAGAGTGAAAATGGCCAAGATTCACGAGGAATGTGGTGTTTTCGGGATGTACAGCCCGGACGGCCGCGACGTGGTATCCGCGTCGTACCACGCGCTGTTCGCGCTGCAGCACCGCGGGCAGGAGAGCTGCGGCATCGCGCTGGGGCACCGCGGCGTCATCACCTGCCACAAGGATGCGGGACTGGTCAGCGAGGTCATGAGCGAACAGGCGCTCCGCGCACTGGGCCCCGGCAACATGATCGTCGGACACGTCCGCTACGCCACGATGGGCGCTGAGCCCCGCCGAAACGCCCAACCTCTCGTCGTCAACCACGTCAAGGGGCAGATGGCGCTGGCCCACAACGGCGCGCTGTCAAACGCCGCGGAGCTTCGGGAAGCGCTCGAAATGGGTGGCGCGATCTTCCACACCTCCTCCGACACGGAGGTCATCTCCTACATCATCACCCAGGAGCGGCTTGCGACCTCGTCCATCGAGGAGGCGCTCGCGTCCGCGATGGAGCGCCTTGAGGGCGCGTACTCCCTCGTCGTCATGTCGGCGACGAAGCTCATCGCGGCGCGCGACCCCCACGGCTTCCGCCCGCTGTGCATGGGGAAACTGGGCGAGAGCACCGTCTTTGCGTCGGAGAGCTGCGCGCTCGACGCGATCGGCGCCCACCTCGTCCGGGACATCGAACCCGGCGAAATTGTGGTCGTGGACAAGACCGGCACCCACAGCCTGACCCGGCACATGGGCAGCGCGCCGAAGACCACCTGCGTCTTTGAGTACATCTACTTCGCGCGGCCGGATTCCGTGATCGACCGCTCCAGCGTGCACACCGCGCGGCTGCGCGCAGGGGCATTCCTCGCGCTAGAGCACCCGGTCCAGGCCGACGTGGTGGTGGGCGTGCCGGACAGCGGCATTGACGCCGCCATCGGCTACGCGCGCCAGTCGGGCATTCCCTATGGCATCGGCTTCATCAAAAACAAGTACATCGCGCGCACGTTCATCCAGCCCTCTCAGGCCGACCGGGAGAACAAGGTGCGCATCAAGCTGAACCCGGTGGCCGCGACCGTCGCGGGTAAGCGGGTGGTGCTGATCGACGATTCCATCGTTCGCGGCACCACCAGCGCGCGGATCGTGAACCTCCTCCGGGACGCGGGCGCGAAGGAAATCCACATGCGCGTGTCCGCGCCGCCCTTTCTGAACCCCTGCTACTTCGGCACCGACATCGACTCCCGAGACAAGCTCATCGCCTGCCAGCACACCGTGGAGGAGATTCGGGAGATCATCGGCGCGGACTCGCTGGGCTACCTTTCGGTGAACAGCGTGAGTATGCTGGCCGACAACACGCAGGGCTTCTGCACTGCCTGCTTCACCGGCGATTACCCCTGCACACCGCCGAAAAAAACCTCAAAATCCAAATTTGAAACGATGCTGCCGGAGGAGATGCTGCGATGAAGAGCCACAGCGAGAGCTACAGGCAGGCGGGCGTGGACATCACCGCCGGCTACCGCGCGGTCGAACTGATGAAAAGCCACATCGCCCGCACGGCGGTGCCCGGCGTTTTAAGCGGCATCGGCGGCTTCGGCGGGCTGTTTGAACTGGACATGACCGGGCTCACCCGACCGGTACTGGTGAGCGGCACGGACGGCGTGGGCACCAAGCTCAAAATCGCTTTTCTGATGAACAAGCACGATACCGTCGGCATCGATTGCGTGGCCATGTGCGTCAACGACGTGGTGTGCTGCGGCGCGAAGCCCCTCCTCTTTCTGGACTACATCGCCTGCGGCAAAAACGTGCCGGAGCGGATCGCGGACATCGTGAAGGGCGTCGCCGAAGGTTGCGTCCAGGCGGGCTGCGCGCTGGTGGGCGGAGAGACCGCCGAAATGCCCGGCTTCTACCCGGAGGACGAGTACGATCTGGCCGGCTTCTCCGTCGGCGTCGTAGAGAAATCGAAGATATTCGACAGATCCGCCGTCTGCGCCGGGGACGTGCTCATCGCCCTCCCCTCCTCCGGCGTCCACTCCAACGGTTTTTCGCTGGTGCGCAGGGCGCTGGGCATTGAAGCGAAGGGTGTATCCGCTTACTCCGAGGAGCTGGGCATGACGCTGGGTGAGGCGCTCCTGACGCCGACCCGCATCTATGTAAAGCCCCTCTTGGCGCTCTCCGAAGCGATTGCCGTCAAGGCCGTCTCCCACATTACCGGCGGCGGCTTCTACGAGAACATCCCCCGCGCGCTTCCGGAGGGGATGACGGCGGTGATCGATAAATCAGCCCTTCACCCGCAACCCGTTTTCTCGGTCATCCAGCGCGCCGGGAGCATCCCGGAGCGGGACATGTTCAACACCTTCAACATGGGCGTCGGCATGGTCGTGACCGTCTCAAAGGACGACGCAGACCGCGCACTTGCGGCCCTGAAAGCGGCGGGCGAATCCGCCTTCGTGCTGGGCGAAGTCGCGCCGGGCGCGGAGGGCGTAACCATCCGATGAGCGCGAACATCGCAGTTCTGGTGTCGGGCGGCGGCACCAACCTGCAGGCGCTTCTGGACGCGGAAGCGCGCGGCATCCTGCACAGCGGAAGGATCGTGCTGGTCGTCTCCAGCCGCCCGGACGCCTACGCGCTGACCCGCGCGAAAGCTGCCGGGGTTGAGGCGCTGACGGTGACCCGCGCGGACGGCGAGATGCGGCTCATCGAGGCGTTGGAGGCGCGGGCAATCGACCTCGTCGTGCTGGCGGGGTACCTCACCATCCTGAGCGCTGATTTCGTAAGACGCTATGAAAACCGCATCGTCAACGTGCACCCGTCGCTGATTCCTGCCTTTTCGGGCGCGGGCTTCTACGGCCTGAAGCCCCATCAGGCGGCGCTCGCGCGCGGCGTCAAGGTGACCGGCGCGACGGTGCACCTGGTCAACGAAATCCCGGACGGCGGGCACATCCTCGCCCAGAAGGCGGTGGAGGTCCGACCAGACGACACCCCGGAAACCCTTCAAAAGCGGGTGATGGTCGAAGCCGAGTGGGTGCTTTTGCCCTGCGCGGTCGAGGATTTGTGCGCCCGAATCGCAAAGGAGAAGCGCGAATGAACCTGATCGAATATCCCGGTCTCAAGGCATACCCCGGACGCGGCGTGATCCTGGGCGCGGTGCCGGACGGTCGCGCCCTCGCCGCTTATTTCCTGATGGGTAGGAGCATGAACAGCCAAAACCGCGTGCTCGTCCCGGACGGGAACGGCCTTCGGGCCGAGGCCTTCGACCCGGCGAAGCTCGTGGACCCCTCCCTCATCATCTACGCGCCGGTTCGCGTGCTGGGTCGGCGTCTGATCGTCACCAACGGCGACCAGACCGACACCATCCATGATTTTCTCTCGCGCGGCGAATCCTTCGAGGCGGCCCTCGCCACGCGGGAATACGAACCGGACGCGCCCAACTGGACGCCCCGGATCAGCGGCCTTCTGACCGCTTCGGACGGCGCTTTTCACTATCAGTTGAGCATTTTAAAGCGCGGCGCGGGCTGCGAGCGGTTCTTCTTCCGCTACGAAGCCCCCAAGCCCGGCCTGTGCCACCTGATCCACACCTACCAACCGGGTGCAAACCCGCTGAAGCCCTTTTCCGGGGAACCCGTGGCGCTGGACGTGGATCTTTCGCCCGAAAAGCTGGCGCGCGCGCTTTGGGACGCCCTTGACCCCGTCAACCGGGTGGCGCTGTTTGTGCGCGCCGTCGATCCGGTCACCTTCCAATTTGAGGACCACATCATCAACGCGTTGGAGGCGTGAACATGCAGTCTCTTGAGCTCAAGTACGGCCTGAACCCCAACCAGAAGCCGGCGCGGATCTTTGCCGCCTCCGGCGAGCTCCCGGTCAAGGTGCTGTCGGGCAAGCCCGGCTACATTAACTTCCTGGACGCGCTGAACGGCTGGCAGCTGGTCCGCGAACTCCGGGAGGCCACCGGCCTTCCCGCCGCGGCGTCCTTCAAGCACGTCAGCCCCGCAGGCGCGGCGGTGGGCATGCCGTTGACGGAGGAACTGAGGCGCAGTTTCTTCCTCCCGCCGGACGATCCCCTCTCCCCCCTCGCCTCGGCCTACGCCCGGGCGCGCGGCGCCGACCGCATGTCCTCCTTTGGCGACTTCATCGCGCTGTCCGACCCCTGCGACGCATCCACCGCCCGACTGATCGCCCGGGAGGTGTCCGACGGGGTCATTGCGCCCGGCTACGATCCGGAGGCGCTAGAGATCCTTTCAAAAAAGCGCAAGGGTGCCTACAACATCGTTAAGATCGATCCCGCCTATGTCCCCGACGGGGCCGAGACGCGCACGGTGTTCGGCATCACCTTCGAGCAGGGGCGGAACGACCTTTCAATCGGCGCGACGCACCTTCAAAACGTCGTCACCCGCGAAAAGGACATCCCCGAGAGCGCGGTGCGGGACCTCGTCGTCGCGATGATCGCCCTCAAGTACACGCAGTCCAACTCGGTGGTCTATGCCGAGGGCGGACAGACCATCGGCGTCGGCGCGGGCCAGCAATCCCGCATCCATTGCACGCGGCTGGCGGGCGACAAGGCGGACCTTTTCCACCTGCGGCTGCACCCGAAGACCCTCGCCCTCAAATTCCGGGATGGCCTCGGCCGCCCGGAGAGGGATAACTGCGTGGACGGATATCTTCTGAACCTGCCGGAGGTCTTCGATCATTGGGAGGACTTCTTTACCGAAAAGCCCGCGCCGATCTGGCCGGATGAGCGCAGGGCGTGGCTCGACACCTTTACGGGCGTGTCCCTCGCCTCGGACGCCTTCTTCCCCTTCGGCGACAACGTGGAGCGCGCGGTGAAGAGCGGCGTCACTTACATCGCCCAGCCCGGCGGCTCCATCCGGGACGACAACGTGATCGAAGCGTGTGACCGCCACGGCATCCGGATGGCGTTCACAGGCACGAGGCTGTTCCACCATTAACCGAAGGAGAACATCATGAACGTTCTACTCATCGGCGGCGGCGGGCGCGAGCACGCGCTGGCGGCAAAAATCGCCGAAAACAAAAAAGTATCGGCGCTCCACGCGCTGCCCGGAAACGCCGGGATCGCGGAGGTCGCAAAGTGCCACCCCATCGCCGCGACGGACATCCCCGGCATCGTCCGCTTTGCTTCCGAACACAAAATCGACTTTGCGGTGGTCGCGCCGGACGATCCCCTCGCCCTCGGCGCGGTGGACGCGCTGAACGAACTCGGCATCCGCTGCTTCGGGCCCAGGAAGAGCGCGGCGGTGATCGAGAGCAGCAAGATCTTCGCGAAGAACCTGATGAAAAAGTACAATATCCCCACCGCCGCCTTCGAGGCCTTTGATTCCGAGGCGGAGGCGCTTTCCTACCTCTCCGGCTGCGCCTTCCCACAGGTGGTCAAGGCGGATGGTTTGGCCCTCGGAAAGGGCGTCGAGATCGCGCAGAATTTTGAAGAGGCTCAAAAGGCCGTGCACCGGATGATGGCGGAGGGCGCCTTTGGGAAAAGCGGCAGCCGCGTGGTGATCGAGGAGTTTCTGGAGGGCCCCGAGGTCACTGTTCTCGCGTTCACCGACGGAAAGACCGTCCGTCCTATGATCTCGTCGATGGACCACAAGCGCGCCTTTGACGGCGACCTGGGTCCCAACACCGGCGGCATGGGCGTGATCGCGCCGAATCCCTTCTATACGGATGAAGTTTCCGTCCGCGCCATGCGGGAAATCTTCCTGCCCACCGTCCGCGCCATGAACGCGGAGGGACGCCCCTTCAAGGGCTGCCTGTACTTCGGCCTGATGCTGACAAAGGACGGCCCGAAGGTGATCGAGTACAACGCCCGCTTCGGCGACCCGGAGGCGCAGGCGGTACTGTCGCTCCTCGAAAGCGACCTTCTGGAGATTCTGATGGCCGTCGAGGCGGAACGCCTGAACGAAGCCGACATCCGCTTTAAAGATGGCGCCAGCTGCGTCGTGATGGTCGCCTCCGGCGGCTATCCGGGCGAATACCAAAAGGGGTTTCCCATCGAACTCGGCGGCGCGGAGGCGGAAGCGATGGTCTTCCACAGCGGCACCGCACGGAAGGATGGGCGGCTCGTCACAAACGGCGGGCGCGTCGTAGGCGTCACCGTCGTGGCGGAAGACCTCAAAACCGCGGTGGAAAGGGCCACGGGGGCGGCGGGAAGGGTGCGCTTTGGCGGCGCGTTCTTCCGCCATGACATCGGCCGCCGCGCGCTGGAAGGAAGTGCAAAATAGCATGGTCTACCGTGTTTATGTCGAAAAGAAGCGGGGGTTCGACGTGGAGGCGCAGGCGCTGTACAGGGACCTGACCGCCTTTCTCGGCATCGCGGGCCTTGAAAGGCTGCGCCTCATCAACCGCTACGACGTAGAGGGCGTGGACCGGGCGCTCTTTGATCGGTCCGTCCGGGGGATCTTCTCGGAGCCGCAGATCGACGACGCCTTTTTCAATCTGCCTTCGGATGGCGCGCGCGCCTTCGCGGTGGAATATCTGCCCGGCCAGTTCGACCAGCGGGCGGACTCCGCCGCCCAACTAATCCAGCTCTCCTCCCAGCGGGAGCGCCCGCTGGTGCGCACCGCGAGGGTTTATCTTCTCTACGGAAGCCTGACGGACGAAGCGCTTGCCCGCATTCAAAAGTACGTGGTCAACCCGGTGGAAAGTCGGCTAACGACCCTCGCACCGGCCAAGACGCTGGCGCTGCCGGTGGAACCGCCGGAAAAGGTGGCAACCCTTTCGGGCTTCACGGCGCTGGACGAACCGGGCCTTGCCGCGCTTCGGCGCGAGCTGGCGCTGGCGATGGACGGGGCGGACCTCCTGTTTTGTCAGGCCTACTTCCGGTGCGAAGGCCGCGATCCGTCTCTGACAGAGATCCGGGTGATCGACACCTACTGGTCGGATCACTGCCGCCACACCACCTTTCTGACGCACCTGACGAAAGTCTCCTTCGACGACCCGGACGCGGAAGCGGCCTACCGGCGCTATTTCGCCGCGCGGGAAGAACTGGGGCGATCGGAAAAGCCGGTGACCCTCATGGACCTCGCCACCGTCGGCGCGCGGTACCTGAAGGCCAAGGGCGTGCTGACAGACCTTGACGAATCCGACGAAATCAACGCCTGCACGGTGAAAATCACCGTTGACGTAGACGGAAAGCCGGAGCCGTGGCTTCTGCTCTTTAAAAACGAGACCCACAACCACCCCACCGAAATCGAGCCCTTCGGCGGCGCGGCCACCTGCATCGGCGGCGCGATCCGGGACCCGCTGTCCGGCCGCGGCTATGTGTACCAGGCGATGCGCGTTACCGGCGCGGCCGACCCGACCCGGCCCATCTCCGAGGCGCTTCCCGGAAAGCTCCCCCAGCGCAAGCTGACCGCCACCGCCGCGGCGGGCTATTCCTCCTACGGCAACCAGATCGGCCTCGCCACCGGCCTCGTGGACGAAATCTACCACCCCGGCTACGCCGCGAAGCGCATGGAGATCGGCGCGGTGGTGGGCGCGGCCCCCGCGTCCCACGTCCGGCGGGAAGTGCCCGCCCCGGGCGACATCGTGGTGCTCCTTGGCGGGCGCACCGGGCGGGACGGCTGCGGCGGCGCGACCGGCTCCTCAAAAGCCCACGACGCGTCCTCCCTTGAAAAGTGCGGCGCAGAGGTGCAGAAGGGCAACGCACCCGAAGAACGCAAGCTCCAGCGGCTGTTCCGGGACGCGCGGGCCGCGCGGCTCATCAAGCGCTGCAACGACTTCGGCGCGGGCGGCGTGTCCGTCGCCATTGGCGAACTGGCCGACGGCCTCCTCATCGATCTTGACGCCGTGCCCAGGAAGTACGAGGGCCTCGACGGCACGGAGCTGGCCATCTCCGAGTCCCAGGAGCGGATGGCGGTGGTGCTGTCGCCGGAGGACGAAGCGGAGTTTCTGGCGCTGGCCGCTTCCGAAAACCTCGAGGCGACAGTGGTCGCCCATGTTACGAAAGAAAAGCGCATGGTCATGCGCTTGGGCGACGAGACCATCGTCGATCTGTCCCGTGAATTTCTGAACTCCAACGGCGCTTCCCGAGAAGCGTCGGCCCGCGTGTCCGCGCCGGCGGAAGCGATATCAACGTTTGAAGAGGACTTCTCCGCGCGGCTTCACGAAGTGGTCGCCGACCTAAACGTCTGCTCAAAGCGCGGCCTCGCCGAGCGGTTTGACTCCACCATCGGCGCAGGCACGGTTCTTATGCCCTTTGGCGGCGCGCGGCAAATGACCCCCGCTCAGGCGATGGCGGCGCTGATCCCCGCCCTCTCCGGCGAAACCACCGCCTGCTCGGTGATGGCTTTCGGCGGCAATCCCTACGAGCTGGAGAAGAGCCCCTATCGCGGCGCATACCGCGCGGTGGTGGAATCGGTGGCGCGGCTTGCCGCCACCGGCGCGCCCTGGCGAAACGCGCACTTGACCTTTCAGGAGTACTTCGAGCGCATGACCGGCGACGAAACCCGTTGGGGCAAGCCGCTGGGCGCGCTCCTCGGCGCGCTGGACGCGCAGCTGGATCTCTCTGTCGCGGCGGTGGGCGGCAAGGATTCGATGAGCGGCTCCTTTGAAAACCTCGATGTGCCGCCGACCCTCGTCTCCTTCGCGATTTCCGTGGGCGACGCGGGAAGCATCATCTCGCCGGAATTCAAGCGCGCGGGGGCCCGCGTCCGCCTGATCGCGCCCAAGACGCGGAAAAACGGCCTGCCCGACCCCGCGTCGCTCCGGAAGACCTTCGATGAAGTCCATTCGCTGATCGCGGCGGGGCACGTGGTATCTGCGATGGTGCCGGGCTTTGGCGGCGTTGCCGCCGCCGTCTTCAAGATGTGCCTGGGCAACCGACTCGGCCTTGATTTCGCGCCGGATTTCGACCCGTCCGCGGCCTTTGGCGTGCGCCCCGGCGCGTTCGTGGTAGAGCTTTCGGACGGTGCGCCGGACGCGGGTACCCCCGTCGGCGTGACGACCGGGGCCTACACGCTGGGCGACGTTCCGCTGGTCGCGCTGGAAGAAATCTACGAAGGCAGACTTGAAGGGGTGTTCCCCTCCGGGCAGCCGGGCGGCGAACCGGTGCGTGCGTTTTCCTTTGAGTCGTCCGGCCGGGTTTCTCCCCGCGAAAAATTCGCGAAGCCCCGGGTGCTGATCCCGGTGTTCCCCGGCACGAACTGCGAATACGATACGGCGCGCGCTTTTGAGGCCGCGGGCGCGGCGGCGGAGGTGTTTGTGGTCAACAACCTCACCGCGTCGTCCGTGGCGGAGTCCGCCACGCGCTTCGCATCGCTGGTCAAAAAAAGCCAGATCATTTTCATCCCCGGCGGCTTCTCCGGGGGCGACGAGCCTGACGGCTCCGGCAAGTTCATCACCGCCTTCCTCCGAAATCCCGGAATCCGCGATCAGATCATGCGCCTTCTCGGCGCGCGGGACGGCCTCGTGGGCGGCGTGTGCAACGGCTTCCAAGCGCTCATCAAACTGGGCCTCGTGCCCTACGGAGAGATCCGCGATCCGCTGGAAACCGACCCGACGCTGACCTTCAATACGATTGGGCGGCACCAGTCGCGCCTCGTCCGGGTGCGCGTGGCGTCAAACCGGTCACCCTGGCTGATGCACGAAAAAGTCGGCGCGGTGCGCATGGCGCCGGTTTCCCACGGCGAGGGCCGCTTCATCGCGCAGGACGAGATGGTGCTCTCCCTCGCCCGCATCGGCCAGATCGCTACGCAGTACTGCGACGGGCGCGGCGTTCCGTCGATGGACATCTCGGTAAACCCCAACGGATCTTCCTTCGCGGTGGAGGGCATCACCTCCCCCGACGGCCGCGTGTTCGGCCGCATGGCCCACTTTGAGCGAACCGGAACGGCGCTCTACCGGAATGTGCCCGGCGACAAGGGCGACACCATGTTCCGCGGCGCGGTGGACTACTTCGGGTAGCCTGTCATCACCCGCAGACGCCGAGCCAATCCCCTTATACCGGATGAAATACCTCGTTTGGCAACGCGCCCCGCGCACTCCGCGCGGGGCGCGTTCATAGAATGGGGCATGCAAACGGCGGGGAGTGATCCACTTGCCCTATGACCGCGAGAAGGCCGTCGCCTACGCCCACCGGTGGGCTTTTCTGCGCAACCCGCGCTACAGCGCTTTTGACGAGATCGGCGGCGACTGCACCAACTTCATATCCCAATGCCTATACGCCGGGTGTGGCCAGATGAATCCAACGCCGCACACCGGCTGGTATTTTTACTCCATGAATAAGCGCAGCCCATCCTGGACGAGCGTCTTTTTCCTCCACAGGTTCCTGACCGAAAACCGCGGCCTCGGCCCCTACGCGATGCGCGCCCCGCTTACGGAGGCGCGCATCGGCGACGTCATTCAATTGGCGTTTGTGGAAAATCGGTTCACCCACTCCTGCCTCGTGGTGGAGACGCCCGATCCGCCGGACGTAGGGAGCATTCTGGTGGCGGCCCACACGATCGATTCAGACCTTAGGCCGCTGCGCACCTACCCATTTCAGGAGGCGCGGCTTCTCTCCATCCTCGGCGCTCGGGGGTGACGCCTCAGCCGAAGCGGTACCCGGTCATCGAAAGGGAACCAAGCACCCGCCTGTTCGTGAAAACCTCCGCGGGTTCCCCTGGCTCCCGCGCACCCAGCGCGTACAGGAGCGGATCAAAGTGGTCGGGCGTCGGAAACGCCTCCCGCGCGCAGGCGCCCGCCCGCTCATATCGCACCACGTCCTCTGGCCTGTCCTCCATGATCGCGCGGCGGATGTACTCGTCAAATTCGTCAGCCCAGGGGAATCCGCCCTCCATCTCCCAAGCCACACGCCGAAGGTCGTGGACGACGTTGCCGCTGGCGAGGATCAAAACGCCCTTTTCCCGTAGGGGTTGCAGCGATCGCCCCATCTTGTAATGCGCCTCCGCCGGTGCATTGTAATCAACGCTGAGCTGCGTCACCGGAATATCCGCCTCCGGAAACATGTGGCACAGAACAGACCAGGTGCCGTGGTCGATGCCCCAACGGTTGTCAATAGCCGCGGGCACGAGGGCGCGGGTCTCCGCCGCCAGTTCCGGCGCGCCGGGCGCTTCGTACTTCAGCCGGTACAGCGCCTGAGGGAAGCCGTACATGTCGTAGATCTGCCGCGGCTGATCCGCGTCGCTCACGCGCGTTCCCGGAACATACCAATGAGCGGACACGGCGAGAATCGCCCGGGGCCTGGGCAGCCCCTGCCCCAACGTCCTCCAGGCGCGGGAAAATTCGTTATCCTCGATGGCGTTCATCGGCGAGCCGTGGCCGACGAAAAGAACCGGCATTTTCATGCAATCACCCGCATTCCATATTTCCTTTTTTAGTATACCACAGCTGAAACAGTTCTGCGCAAAAAGCCGCCCTGTCGGGCGGCAGAACCGGTCTATAGTATTTTTGCAGGATTCTCATGAAAATCAGGCTGCGCCGCCCTGAACGGATTCACGCGCCGAGCCGGCCGTTTTGAAGCCAGTATTCCTGATTCACCCCCATGAGAGGGCCTGCGATGCCGCGCCGTGCTCCGACCGGTCAGATTTCCTCGATAAATCCGTGCAGACAGGTGAGCGCCGCGCCCATCGCCGCGCCAGCGTCCTTCTGTGCGCAGCGAACGTATTGCCCCGACCGCTCGAAGATATTGCGCATCGCCGTCAGCGCGCGCAGTTCATCCAGATGGGGCGGCAGAAAACGGCCGAGATACCCACCCACCACCACCTCGCAGTCGAAAGAGCAGCGGATGTTGTTGATGAGCAGCGCAAGGTCGCCCAGGTACCTGTCCCACACGACGCGGACGGCCGGATCGTCCCTCCTGAGCTGACGGAAGAAGCCCTCCAGCGTCCCGCCTGCGTCCGACAGAATGCGCGTATTGACATAGCAGTAGGCACAGCCCTTCTGGCCGCAGTAGCAGAACTTCCCGCCGGGCACCAGCGTCATGTGGCCGAACTCGGCGGAGTGCTGATCCTCGCCCTCGAACATGCGCCCGTCGATGAGTACCGCGCCGCCGACGGTGTTGCTGACCGAAAGGTATACGAGGTTCCTCGGCCCCTGCCGGCTGGCGACCGGGTTCCCCGCCCAGAACTCCGCGTAGCCGCCGGCGTTGGCGTCGTTGAGGAGCCGGCAAGGCCACGGGATAACGCGGCGGAAGCTCTCCAACTGGACGATGCGCTTGCCCAGCGGGTCTGCGTTGGTGGTGGACTGGCCGTCCCCGGAGATGATGGCCGGCAGCGAAATGCCTACCCCCACCACATCTTCCTGCCGGACGTCCGCTTTGATGAGCTGGTCGTGAAGAAACCGGCCGACCTTGTCGTAGTACTCCGGCCTGTCGCTGAAGGGCAGGCGGCTTCTGGCGCTTGAAACCACCTGTCCGCTGAGTCCCAGGATTGTCAGCGTCACATCGGCGCGGGTCACGTCGAGGCCTGCGGCGAGGAAGGCCCGATCATTGACACCGTAGGCGCGCGCCTTGCGCCCGCCCGTCGATTCCTGCATTCCCTCGACGAGCACAAGGCGGCGCTCGGTCAGCTCGTTCAGGTTCTGGATGACGGTGGGCGTGGACATGCCCAGCGCGGCGCAAATATCCCTTACGGAAGCGGGGCCGCACTCCATGAGGTGCAAGAAAACCGCCTTCATGTTAAGTCGCTTGACCGCGATGTTGCTGACGCTCTGCTTTTCCATGTCCCGCCCGCCTTTGCAATGATACGCTCGGCCCCCGTCAGTCAAATACAATGACGCCCTTGACCACCTCGCTGGCGCGCTCCGAAACGGCTTTGTACGCCTCCGGCGTCTGGTCGAAGGTGAAACGGTCGGAGATGATGCCGGAGATGTCGATGCTCCCGGCGGCGACCGCGTTGATCGCGATGGGATAGATGTTGCGGTAGCGGAAGATCGACGTCATGGTCAACTCGTGCACGCTGAGCAGGTTGAACGGCAGGTTGTTTAGCTCCGTTTCACCGAGTCCCACCACCACGATCTTCCCGGCGATGGCCGCTGCGCGCATCGAATCGGCGACGGTCTTGCTGAAGCCGGCGCAGTCCAGCACCACCTGGGCGCCCTTGCCGCCGGTCAGCCGCATGACTTCGGCCACGACATCCTTCTCCTTGGAATTGATGGCGATGCCGCCCAGCTTTTCCGCCACCGCCAAGCGGTTGGGCAGGAGGTCCGCGACGATCACTTTAGCGGCGCCGCATGCCTTGGCGGCCAGGAGCGAAACGAGGCCGATGCAGCCCGCGCCGAAGATCAGTACCGTGTCGCCCAGTTTGACGCCGCCCGTCATCGCGGCGTTGATGCCGATGGCCAGCGGCTCGATCAGCGCTCCTTCGACGGAAGAAACGTTGTCCGGGAGCTTGAAGGCGAATTCCGCCGGGAAGGTCACGTAGTTCATCAGGCAGCCGTCGTAGGGCGGCGTGGCAAAGAACTTGACGTCCGGGCACAGGTTGTAGCGGCCACTACGGCACTCAACACACTTGCCGCAGGGCACGCCCGGCTCCAGCGCCACGCGGTCGCCCACATTAAGGTCGGTCACGCCCTCACCCAGCGCCACGACGGTACCGGCGCATTCGTGCCCGAGAATGAACGGGAAGTCCACCACAAAATCGCCGATGCGGCCGTGGCTGTAATAGTGCACGTCCGATCCGCAGATCCCCACGGCCTCGAGCTTCATCAGGATTTCACCCTTCGCCGGTTCGGGCATGGGAACATCCCGGAACTCCATCGTCTTCAACGCAGTCAGTACACAAGCCCGATTCTTGCCTTCCATGTCTAGTTCCTCCTTAAAACATATGCTCCGGCCGTTAACGCCTGTAAAGCGCCTTCAGGATTGCACCGGGCGCACCGCCAACCCGCGCCCGTTTACGCAATACTTTTTTATATCTATTTACATAAAGTATTATAGCACCCGCCGCCTGTTTGTCAATGGAAATCCCGCTACTTTTTGCCATCCTCAAGATGCCCTCGCAAAACATCGCATGAGAACCACACCGGAAGGAAACGCTAAGAAAAAACGACGGAGGGCATCAAATGGATCAGGACAAACCGTTTATCGGCATAGGTCACAACCCCGAAGGCCCGCACCTGCCGCTGGGCTTTGGCATGCTGCTGGCACAGGAACCGGAGGCGATCTCCCGCTACGGAGCGCTTACAAACGACCAGAAGGCTTCGGTCATTCGCTACATTCAGTCCGGCGCAACTGGCGAGGATGCGAAAAACCGGATCGCGAACGCCGTGATAGGGCTTCGCGACGGCAACATGGGCTTCATGGGTTCCGGGAATTAGAGCATACGAACAGCCGGAGCGGCCTACGCGCGCTCCGGCTCGGATTGGATTCTTGGCTTTTTCTTCAGCCTTCCACCGTTCCAACCGCAAGCAATTAAATGTTAAATCTCGGAGATGGCCGGTATTTTGAATTTCGTCCGAAAAAAAATGTTTATATTTCTAAACAGGCTGATCCGTCAACCCTGCAAGCGAAGGCGACATAATAAGGGAGGCGACAATTATGAAACCAGCGAGGGTGATTCTCGCAATGCTGCTAACCATCGTTCTCGTCGGCGCCATCCTCTTCACAGCAACCGCAGAGGGGAACGCTTATGGACGGTGGGACAATCCTGGACAAGGGCATGATTGGAACCCGAACGCGAAGGGAAACAAAAACGACAACAGCAATACTCAGCACAACGAAAACGGATATCTGAACCATACAGGGCCTACCCCGACGCTCCCGCCTGACGATCCCCGCTGAGTGAGGTCAGGCCAGGCGCTTGTTTGCGTCAAAGATACCGGCAAAGGCCATCGCAGCCACTTTCCGAAACCGCGGAGAGTGGCTGTCTTTCCATTTTCAGCCGCCATTTCAGAAGATGCTATAAGCTCTTTTTTCGGCGTCCGACAATGCACAGCCCGGTTGTCTTTTCATGAAATTTTCATCCTTCTTCGTCCTCTCCAACGTCCAGGCGGTAGGATTTATTCTGCTCCGCGTCGAAAAGTACCTATATCACTTTTCTGGAGGCATTGTATCGATGGGCATGAAAAACCAGGCGGACTGGATTCTTCGCTTCGTAAAAGGCATTTTCATCGGCAGCGGCTTCATACTGCCGGGTGTTAGCGGCGGCGCGCTGGCGGCTGTGTTCGGATTGTATGAAAAGATCATCGCCTTCCTTTCGGACGTCCGAAAGGATTTTGTCGCCAACGTCCGGTTCTTCGTCCCGGTGGCGCTGGGCGCCTTCGCAGGCATGTTCCTGTTCTCTTTCGTGGTCAGCTATCTCTTGGGAAGCGCTGAAACCTATATGATGTGGTTTTTTATCGGTTGCATTCTGGGGATGATCCCCGCGCTCAACCGGCAAGCGTCTCGCAAGGGCCGCAAGCCCTGGCACATCGCGCTGATGGCGGCGGTCTGCCTCGTCTCTTACCTGCTGCTCGTGGTGCTGGAGCGCGGCGCGACCGTGAGCCTCCCGCAAAATCCGCTGACCTGGCTGATGGCGGGCGGGTTGATTGGGCTCGGCATCATCGTGCCGGGGCTCAGCCCCTCAAACCTTCTGGTTTATATGAACCTGTACAAGCCGATGGCGGACGGCATCAAGGGGCTGGATTTCGGCGTCATCTTACCGCTGATCGTGGGCGTCGCCGCCTGCGTGCTGCTCCTTTCCCGCGTCATGAACTACATTTTTTCCAAGGCGTATGCGGTGCTCTTCCACTGTATTCTGGGCGTCGTGCTGGCTTCCACGCTGATCATCGTTCCCTTTGACTTCAATTACCTGAGCGCAGGCGGCCTGATCTGCCTTGCCGCGTGTGCCGCAGGCGTTATGCTGGCGCTGTTCATGAGCAGCCTCGAGACGCGTTACAAGCCCGCGGAATAGAATAGCCATAAAGGAGGAAGCACCGGAGGCGCTGCGCCCCCGGTGCTTCCTGTTCTTATTTGGTTGAATCCGGTTTTAATCAGGGCTCCTTGCAGTAGGCGGTGGCGCCCAGCAGCGAAACCTTCCGCGCGTTGATCTTTCCGATCTTGTAGACCGCAATCCCGCTCTCTCCGGCGGGAATCGCCTTTCGGATGCGCCCAGGCTTCGTGCCCAGCGCGGTTTCCTCGCTCTCGGCGGACAGCTTCAAAAAGAAGGCGAGGGACGGCGCGGCCTTCAGCGCTTCATTCGAGCCATTGAAGAGAACCACATCCGCGTACAGGGTATTGCCCTTCAGATAGAGCTTTCGGATGGTCCGGTCCGCGGTCGTCTCAAAAGAGACCGCATTTGCGACGACGTTGATGACGAGCGACTGCTTGATGCCGCCGGGCCTCGCCGTCACCGAGATGGTGGCCTTCCCGGGCTTGTTGCAATAGATGACGCCCTTGTTCGAGACCGAAGCCACGCGCGGCTTGCTGGAACGGAAGGTCAGATGCGCCTTGGCACCAGCCGGCTCGACGGCGGCAGAAACTCTGTACCTGAGACCGGATACGATGGTGTACTCGCCGTCGGAGGACAACAAATTCCCCGCCGCGTCGAAAAGCGTCAGCGTCACACCCGTGATCTGCGCCTTCGGCGCAGGGGTTTTCTGGGGCTTGTTAGGGTTGTTTGGTTTTGCGAACGCCACACCGGCGTTGATCAACATCGCAAGCGCGAGCACTGTGACGACAAGCGTTTTCAAAGAACGATTCATGCCATGCACCTCCTTGAATTGTTGCCAATCAAATATTACAATTCTATGACTGTTTTGTCAATACATGGGAGCAATTTAACCATTGCGGCGGGGCAAATGGCAGGTTGGATTGAAGACAAATGAGGCGGGAAGCTACTGCTTACCCGCCCCTTGATCCTTAAGTCGGTTAGTCAGCCACGGGCCATCATGCTGCACTCATTGGCGCAGGTCTTGCACTCATTGGCGCAGGCTTTGCAGTGCTCATCCTTGAACATCGCACACTCCTGCTCGCACTTCTGGCAAATCGTGGCACATAGCTGGCAGATATTGATCGCATGCTGAGCATCCATCGCCATAAAGGCACCGGATACCTTGCAGATTTCGGCGCACTCGACCAGCATTTGAATGCACCCTTTCCGGGCCTGTATGTCCGGCTCCTTCAGGCACATCGAAAAGCACTCGTAGCACGCCTGCTCGCACCGCTTGCATGCATCAATACACTTCTGATACTTGTTCGTCGTCATCGTAGCCACACCCATAATATCCCTCCCTTTCATGAATATTTTTTCCATTCATCCTGAAAAAATTCTATCAAGTTTTGGCAGACGAATAACTTGTCAGACATAGAGAAAAGCCCCGGGTCCCTGCGGACGGCGAGGCTTCCATTGCGGCTAGATTGGCCACGAAGAAAACGACTTATTTCAGCTTTTCACCAGTTGCTCAATGTACGCTACCGCAGCCCCGCAGCCATCTTCTTGCACAAGCCGCTCGCGGATCAGTGCAGCATTCCGGATGTGCTCTGGTTGCTCCATTTCTTTGAAAGCATTAGCCAGCTCTACGGCCGACAAAGCCCTCTCCCGTAGCGGACGAAGCGCATATCCCAAGTGGTGCAGCCGGTGCGCCCAGAAGGGTTGATCCACCGAGAACGGAAGGATCAGCTGCGGCGCGCCGGAGCGCAGCGCCTCGGCCACGGTGCCGATCCCTCCGTGATGAACGATGCCCTTGGCGCGCGGGAACAAAAGTCCGTGCGGCGCTGCCTTCACGGCCATGATGTTTTCTTCCCCTCCTACGGGAAAATCCATCTCACCTGTCAGCAGCACAGCGCGGTTGCCCGTCATTTTAAGCGCTGTCGAAAGCATCGATAGGAACTCTTGCGGTCGGTGAAGCGGCATGCTGCTGAACGATACCACAATGGGTCTGTCCCCAATAGCAAAGAATGCCTCAATTTGCGGGTCAAGCGCCCGGTGCTCCAAGTCAAGATAGAAAAATCCCGGTAGATATACATGACCGTTCCAGCTCTTTACATCCTCGAAAAGGGCCGGACTCACCGGACAGATGATTGGGATCGGTCGCCCATCAATTTCATATGCGTAGATGCCCGACTTCCTTACGGGTAAACCCAGAGTATTGCTCCGAAAATCGTTGATCTCCTTCAAACTGGATAAGTCCGCCTTGCCCATCATGGCATAGGAAAGCCGGTTGAGTGCCGCGCCCCAATTGGCCGCCGGCGCAATGGCCATGTTGGGGAACTCACTAACCGGATAGGTGATCGGCACTGGCGGCACGCTGATGCATGGGATGTTCAGCGCTTTCGCCATGTCGGGTGCGGCCAACGCCTTTGGGTGGTAGAGGATCACGTCCGCGCCCTGCGCACCTGCCCAGAAGTCATCCAGACTCTTCCGGAACGCAGGATTAACCACTTCCTTCGCATAGCGCATCGCGCGCAGTGGATGGCGCATCCCGCCGCTCATCACTTGGCGACCTACCTCCGTGTTCAGTAGTGCCATCAGGTCGGATGTCACCCGGTGAAACGCAACGCCGTTGTCTTCCGCCAATTGCCGGAAGCTCCCACCCGTACAGATTACCACACTGTGGCCCATCTTTATCAGTCGGACCGCAAGCGCCACATACGGCTGCACATCGCCCCTCGTGCCAAGCGTCTGTATGCATACGCGCATCGAATTCACCCCGGTTCTGAACTTTTTCCTGCATGCGATCATCATAACCAAAGCTACAATGAATGTCAATGAATCCTGATAATCAGAAAACTGAGTATACCTTATCTGAACCAATCGTAGATTTCACCTTACACCGTGCACAATTTTCAATTTTTCGGGTTTCAATGGGTTGACAAACCCCCGTCCTCTATGGTATTATATGTTGCGTCGCCCGAAAGACGACTCAAACGACTCAGCCGATGGGTAGTGCGCCAGGAATGTGACTTGGATGGAACGCACAAAAATCGGAACCCCAATGTGTTTGGTCTGTTGGCTCAGTTGGTAGAGCACATCGTTCACATCGATGGGGTCACTGGTTCGAGTCCAGTACAGACCACCAAGCCCTGCTGGATTCAATCTGAAAAGGTTGAGTCCAGTTTTTTGTGTCATAATGCAGCACGGAGGTGGTTTACTCGGCTTTGGCACAAGAAGCATGGCCTGATCGCGGACGGTTTTTTCCCGGAAGTGTATTACCCCAACTCTGACACCCCCTATATGGAACTGTGGATTCCGTTTCGACAACGTGGAAAGCAATATGAACCGGAGGAATTACCATGAACAAGTATGACGAGGCCATGAAACTGCTGGACGAAAAACTGGGCAACAAGGACGGCCTGATCTCTCTGTCCACCATCGCGCTGGAACCGGGGGTCGATGGCAAAAGCCGCCCCGCTGCCCGCCTTGTGGACGCCTATTATGCGGACGGCGCGTTCTACACCGTCACCTACGCCACCTCAGGCAAGATGCGGCAGATCGCCCAAAACCCCGAAGTCGCCATCTGCGTCGTCGTCGATAACTTCACGGCCGACGGAATCGGCGAAAACCTGGGCTGGGTGTGTGACGAGAAAAATGCAGAGATGATGACAAAGCTGCGCAAAATATTCGCCGATTGGTATCACGAGGCCAACAACGACGAAGACCCAAACACATGCCTGCTGCGCATACGCCTGACAAAGGGCCTGTGGAACGATGCCCATAAAGGGATCAGAAACGAGATTGATTTTATCAATAAGACCGCAGATTAAGCAGTCCTTCGGTTTTTTTGCAGATCAGGGTTCCCATCGATGGGTTCACTGGTTCATGTCCGCTACAGACCACCAAAAACCGCCCATTTGGAGCGGTTTCAAGGCAGCAAAAAACCCTGCCGGTTTTTTTGATGCGAAGGAAAAAACCCTGCGTGCGCCTGAAATCCTTCTGGAATTTCCGGGCGGCGCACTGACCAAAGGTGTGGATAGCGCCACCAGTATGCGTACTGATGGCGCTATCCCGTGCCCGGCGTACACGCCGCCGGGCACGATTGAACCCCGCGGAGACTTTGTTGGTGGTCTGAACCGCCCATTTGGGGCGGTTTTTTGCATACATCACTTCAGAACAATTTCTCGATCTGCAGGCATCAGGGTCTGCTCGCCGCGCCAGATTAAAGTCCCTCCTTCGCGGCTGGCGAGTACCTTAAGGGTATTGTCTCGAAATGATACTCGAACGCTGCCGCCTTCAATGGGCACAATCCCCTCCATCCATTCAAGTCCAGCAAGGTCAGGAGCGCACTCAAAGGTCGCGTACCCGTCGGATGTCGGCCGGACGCCGAGGAAATACCTCCCCAACAGGTAAATCGGGCTTGCGCCCCAAGCGTGGCAGAGGCTCTTGTCGTACTTGCCTCCATACATTGTAAGGTGTTCATCGCCTTTTTTGAGCGGATCGTACTCCTCCCAGAATGTCGTTGCCCCGAGATTGATCATTCCGCCCCAATAGGCAAGCATGGCGTTCAGCGCCTTATCGGTCTGGCCGGTCGCGCAAAGTGCTTCCAGTTCATAGAACTTGAAATATGGTGTTTTGATCTGGGGAACAATAACGCTACTTATAACGGAATCTACGATCTCCTTTTTGCGCCCCTCGTCCGCGAAGCCCAGCAGAATCGCAAGCAGGTTGGCATGCCGCGTCACGTTATTCCGGCCGGATGCGAAACCGTCGACGTAGGCGCGCCGTTCCTCGCACCAGAATTTTTCTTCAATCCTCACGCGCAGCTGTTCCGCCGCGGAGCGGTATTCCAATTCATCAAGTCCCAGCACACGAGCGCAATGCGCCGCCGCCTCCAGCGCGCGGCAAAGAAGCATCTGCTCAGCGCAGACCGCACCCTCCTTGTCGAAATCCGACCAATCGATGAACACCCAATCCTTATCGCGCGCTACAATGAACCCGTCATTGTCGCGGCGGTCCAGGCAGAACTTCAAGAGGCTCTCAAGTCGGGGCCACAGGAACCGAATAAACTCGATGTCCCCCGTATGCCGATAGTAGTCGCCTGCGCCGATGATCCAGAACAGCGAATAGTCGACGATCGTATTCAGGTGCTGCTCCACCGGATCCTTACCCCGAAGCGCGGTCAATGTGCGCTTTACGATGTCCTTGTCAAAGAACAGGTAGTAACTGATGAGGTAACTTTGGTAGGCGTCGCCCGACCAGATCCAGCGGTCCCGCTTGACCCCATCGAGGAAGAATTCACGGCTGTTCAAATGGAATGTGTAGGCCGCCGTTTCCCAGATGCGGTTCAGCATTTCATTGGAGCATCGGAACGAGCCCTTCCACTCAAGCGGCAAATACTCATAGTTCGCGCTCAACGAGTATTCCTGCCCGGCGTGAGGGATAAACACATACCGAAATGCCCGTGCCTGCATGATATGTTCGCTTACGCCTTCCGGCACGCTGTCTGTCAGGTAGGAGAACGCCGTATCCAGGGCTTCGCTCTCCGACTCACCGTAATAAACCGGCATCGGCGCGCCGGGCGTCAGGCGCTCGAACACCAACTGTGCGAATGTCTCCTTGCCAAAATCCCAAAGCACGCCATCTTTTGTTTCGCGGCAAGAGACCGGGAGGATCCGGTCGCGTTGAAATTCAAAAACGCCGGGATCCTGGTCGCGTAGCGTATACATGCTGTTATATCCCGCGGGCAGCCACTTGGACACCATGTGGTCCGCCATCCAGCCCTCGCCGCTTTCGAATACATCGCCCTCGACGTAGGCGCAGGGCAGGCCATAGGGCATGGCCACTTCGACGCACACCTCGTGCACGCCCTGTCCGAGTGGAATATCCACATCGAGGGGGTGCTTGACCCCATCCACGGAAACATGCCCAACGCCTACGCACTGGACGCGGATCGTCTCAGGCTTTTCGAGTGAGGCCCTTCGCCGAAACCGGACGCTCTTCCAGCAATCATCTTGCCGCCACATCCCCGGCCAGTGCATTGCCCGTTCCTCGCGGCGGCAATTCACGAGCAGTGCATGATGAATTTCAAAATCCCCGGGGTACCAAATCCAATGCGCCATGGTACGTTCCTCCCGATCTTTGACAGATGCCCGCAGATTCTTGAGGGCTTGTCAACATGACCCCAGTATAGAGCCTCCAGTTGACTCTAGGTCAACCGGGTATTTCCGTTAATTTCAATGCAAACTGGGAAGCCCGGTATCGCGGTTGACAGAAGCGCAATCCCATGATAAAATCTTAAACATAGAGTGAACTCTATGTTTGAAAGAGGTGGATTTTCTTGGCATTTTTGATTGGCGAGGTCGCCGAAAAACTGAATCTCTCCGTGTATACCCTCCGGTACTACGATAAAGAGGGGTTGATACCTTTTGTTGAGCGCACCGCCAGCGGCACGCGCCTTTTCAGCGAATCCGATGTGGGCGCGTTGAAGATCATCGAATGCCTGAAGGCCACCGGAATGCCGATCAAAGACATCCGGCAGTTCATCGACTGGTGCGCCCAGGGCGACGCGACGCTGAAGCAGCGGTACGATATGTTCATGGGTCGGAAGGCCGCCGTTGAGGCCCGGATGGAAGAACTGAAAAAGACTCTGGAGCTTGTGGAGCACAAGTGTTGGTACTACAAAACGGCTCTGGAAGCCGGGAATGAGTGCCCCGACAACTGCTCGGAAGAGGCCACGGTGGGATAGAGGGAGGGCAATCTGTCAGAATCCTTCAAAGCGTCGAGCGCCGTATCGCAACGGCGCTCAACGCACAGACCATCAACAAAGTCCCCGCGGGGTTTCAATCGTGCCCGGCGGCGTGTACGCCGGGCACGGGATAGCGCCATCAGTACGCAAACTGGTGGCGCTATCCGCACCTTTGGTCAGTGCGCCGCCCGGAAGTTCCAGAGAATTTCAGGCGCACGCAGGAGTTTCCCACCGCATCAAAAAACCCGACGGGGTTTTTGATGCCTTGAGCATCGAGCGCCGTATCGCAACGGCGCTCAACGCCTTTTGGGGTTCCGCGCCTGGTTAGCCTGCCTCACTTCATTGCTTCCGCAAGCTCGCGCAAGAGATTCGGAATGTCGAACCCTTGCGGGCAGTGGCCAGTACAGGCGCCGCACCTGATGCAGGCGGCGGGCTGCTTATCCTCGGGCAAGTCTCGCAGCGTGGCCGTACGCCATGCGCCGTCAAACTTGGTTTCGTTATACACTGACAAAAGTCTCGGGATGTCGAGCCCCGCCGGGCAATCGTTCACACAGTAGCGGCACGAAGTGCAGGGCACGGCAACGCTGGACCTGTACAGGGTGCACGCCCGCATGAGAAAATCGCTCTCCGCGTCTGACAAGGGCGCGTACTCCGAAAACGTGCGAACGTTGTCTTCAACCTGATTCACGTCCGACATGCCGCTCAGCACGACAGAAACGTTTGGAAGCCGCATCAGCCAGCGCATCGCCCACGATGCGATCGACCGCCCAGGCAGGGCTTCTTCCAGCAGCGCGTTCCCCTCCGGCGTGAGGGATGCAAGCTGCCCTCCGTGTACGGGTTCCATCACCATGATGGGGATGCCCCGCTCGGTCAGAATTTTGTACTGCCGCTTTGCCGTGCTGTACACCCAGTCATAATAGTTCAGTTGGATCTGCGCGAAATCCCACGGATGATGATTCACGACGCGCTCCAGTATTTCAGGGCTCCCATGAAACGAGAATCCCAGATACCGGATACGCCCCATCCGCTTCTCACCCATCAGGTACTCTACACAACCGTTGGTCAGGTACTCATCCGCGATATGGTCCATGATCCCGTGCAGCAGGTAAAAGTCGATGCGATCCGTTTGCAGGCGCTTCAGCTGTTCCTCAAACACCGCCTGGTAGTCGGGGTTCGCCGGGAGCGAATACTTGTCCGCCAGGTAATAGCTGTCCCTGGGATAACCGGCCAGCGCTTCTCCGAGAAACGGTTCGGACTCGCTGTTGTGATAAAAGTAGGCTGTGTCAAAGTAGTTGACGCCGCAGGCGATCACCCGGTCAATGATCCCTTGCGCTTTCACGCGGTCGATGGGCGCGCCCGGAACGCCACCGACTGTCGGAAACCGCATATTGCCCATGCCGAGCCGGGACAATTCAACTTCACTCTTAAACCGAACGTACTGCATGGCTCTCCCCCCTCTTCCGGATTGCTCTTGCGGCCAGGACGACGACAACGTTTCCAACGACCGACAGCGTGATGGCGCCTTGCAGCATCGCTTGAGGGCCATAGGCGTCCAGAATCCGTCCCCCGGCGAAGCTGGCCCCGATGCTTCCGATCGCCATCGCGCTCCCCAGATAAGCCTGCCCCTTCACCTTGTCGCCCTCTCCCATCATCTGGTTTACGTAGTATACGCTTGTGGGGGCGAACAGCGCATAGCCGAACATGTGCAGGATCTGCGCGAAATACAGGCCGGTCACATCGGGCGCAAAGAGGATTGCGACGGTCTTCACGGTGAAGAACAGCGCCGACACCTGAATGAGCACACCGCATTTCACCCTGCGGCTCAGCCACATAAAGCCGATCATCATGGGGATTTCCATCGCCGCGCCGATCGCCGCCACGATGCCAAGGCTTACACTGTCTCCGCCTTTTGACGTGATGATCTGCAAAAAGTACGTCTGGGTCGCTGCAAGGTTCAGATACACCAGCGCAATGCCCGTAAGCAGCGCCAAAAAGCCTCTGTTCCTCCTGAAAAAACCCCTCTCTCCAGGTTGTGACGCGGCATCTTCAGGTGCCGGTTCCGGGGAACGGAGCGGAAGAGCGTCCTCGGCTGCCTTGCCGAGCCGGAAGGAGGCGACAAACAGCAGCATCCCTCCGAAGGTCAGGATATTGAACCAAGGAACCGCCGCGCCGGAATACCTGGCCACCGCACCGCCGATGATGGCGGAGAGGATGGCATACGTGACCGAACCCGCCGCCCGCGCCACTCCGTAGTTGATGGCAATCCCGCGGTCCTGAAAAGAGAAATTCATCAAACTGACGAGCGGCTGAAGCGCGAGCGCCAGGACCATAATGGATACATAGACGACCATCGTCGCCCCAGTTCCGGGCAGCCCGGTACATAGAACGATCGACAATCCAAGCAGCGCAACCAGCAATCCGGAGGTCATCGCACGAACCGAAATCCTCCTTCCGCTGCCTACAAAACCGCCGAACGTCATCTGCAGGATCGTGGCCCCGATCGCCCCCAATGCGATCACAGATCCGATCTGCGAATTGTCAAATCCCCTGTACAACAGAAAGGCCGACGCAAATGCCGATACCGGCGCCATGGAGCCGTAGTACATCCCCTGTATGCCCGCGTACTTCGCGGTCAGCATTTGATCGATCCCAAGCATCGGTTTCTTCACCGCTTTGATCGTCCGTCACCTCCATATCGTTCGGGAATATCCTATCACCTCGAGTTCTCTCTAAGTCAAGGGGGGAAATGGTTTGTTTTCACGCAATGGCCGTTAAAAAAACGCTAAAAGGATCGGCACGCCTGCGCCAACCGCTTTATCTGGATGGTGCAGGCAACGAAGATGGGGACGCGGGGATTATCCAACCGCGCAATCTAACCTTAGATTACTGAAGATATATGTAGAGAATCCACCTTCTCGATACAGGTCGCCGCAATATCCGTTCGTCGGATATTGCGGCGGAGAATCCGTGTGGGCGTTCGATTCCCTTTACCTCTTGCTGCCTCACGCATAATCGCGTGGCCGGCTCCTTTCGGAGGGTGCGGCAAAAGATGATTCAAGTGACGTTATACCGCGGCCACCAAGGTCGGCGCCATCCGCTGGATTGCCGCGTTTGTGTCGCGCATAATCGCGTGGAGCCTACTGGTTTCCTGGCGATAGATCAGCGTATGGGCGGTACCCAGGCGGTCTGCACGCCCCGTGCGGCCAATTCTGTGGACGTAGCTCTCGCTGTCGATGGGAAGGTCGAAATTTACGACCAGATCGATGTTCTGTACGTCGATTCCGCGCGCGGCGACGTCGGTCGCTACGAGGATATCAAGCCTACCGGTTCGGAAGGAATTCATGATCCTCTCCCGCTTTAGCTGGTTGATGTCGCCGTGCAGCGCATCCGCCTTCAGGCCTTCCCTTCTCAGGTCCTCACACAGCGCGTCCGCCATGCGCTTGGTATTGACAAACACCAAACAGAGGTTGCGCTCCGCGCCCTTCAGCAAGGCCAGCAACTCCGTTTTCTTGGCGCCGCCGCTCACGGTGGTATAGAACTGCCGAACCGATTTCACGGTCAGCGCATCCTGCCGGATGACGATATGCTTCGCATTTCGCTGGTAGTTCCTGGCAATCTCCTGGATTCCCCTGGGGAGCGTTGCCGAGAACAGAACCGTCTGGCGCTTGCTAGGTCCCGCATGCAGGATGTAGTTCAAATCGTCCTTGAAACCCATGTCCAGCATGCGATCCGCTTCGTCTAGCACCACCGTTTTGACCGAACTCAGGTTGACGGAACCGCGGTCGATATGGTCGATCAACCTTCCGGGCGTGGCGACGATGATCTGCGGACGCCTGCGCAAGGCATCAAACTGCCGGTAGATGCTCTCTCCGCCGTACAGCGTGGCGATGCGAAGACCCTTTTTGAATCGCGTCAGCTGATAGAGAACTCTCGTGGTCTGAATCGCCAGCTCACGGGTCGGGCTCAGGATGAGCGCCTGCGCGTTCACGGCGCGCGCGTCGGTCATCTGGGCAATCGGGATGCCAAACGCACCGGTCTTGCCTGTGCCGGTTGGCGCCTGCACGATCAGATCCTCTCCTGTAAGGAAGGTGGGAATCGTCTTTTCCTGCACGGGGGTTGCCTTTAAGAAGCCCATGGCGTCGATCGCTCGTTTGACATCGCCCGCCAGTTCGATCCCTGCAAATACCCTGTTGTTTTCTTCGTTCATAAATCTCCAATCTTTCTCTACCGATCAGGCAGTTTCTGAGCATATAGAAACCCCGTATTTCTGTAAACCGTTAAACTTCGATTTACACAAATACGAGGTTTACCACTTACTTTGAACTTATTCTTATCATACCACCGGCGAGATCATAAGTCAAATTAAGATTATGCCCGTAAAATCAAACCCTTTCGGCTAACTTTGCCATCCAATCCATGCACACCCATGTTTACGCGGCAGGAATTTGTGGTAAAATGCTTATGTATGTCAATGCGGCCTGGTGCGCGCATTCGGCATTCATTCGCGCAAAACGACGAGCGGGAGGGCTGTTATGTACAACATTTTGCTGGGCGGAGCAGCGGGACAGGGCGTGGACACCACCGCGGCCATATTGGAAAAGCTCCTCAAGCGGGCGGGATATCATGTGCTGACCGTCCGGGACTTCATGTCGCGAATCCGCGGCGGGCATAATTTCATGCTGCTGAGGTTTGGAACGGAGCCGGTGTACTCCCACGACAAGTACGTCAACGCCATCGTCGCGCTGAACGAGGAGACTTTTCACCTGCACGAAGGCGAGCTGCTGCCCGGCGGCTTCGTTCTGTGCGACAGCGCGCTTCAAATTGAAGACCCCCGGGCAGTCAAGCTGGACATGGCCGAGATGGCAAGGTCGCTGGGCAACCCGAGGGTTGCGGGCAGCATCGCCATCGGCGCGATCGTAAAGATGTTCGGCGGGGCGCTGGACGCCGCCGAGGGCGTGCTTCCGGCGTTTCTCAAAAAAGAGCACATCGAAGTCAACCTGAAGGCGCTGAAGGCGGGCTACGACGCCGTGGAGGCGCGATACCCCCATCTGTCCAGCGGCGCGGCGGACGACCTTCTGATCACAGGCAGCAAGGCGACGGCGCTGGGCGCGCTGGCGGCCGGACTCAACTATTACGCGGCCTACCCGATGTCCCCCGCTACGCCGGTCCTCGAATCGCTCGCCGACATGAGCGAAAGAGCAAACATCGTGGTCGAGCAGGCGGAGGACGAAATTGCCGCCATCAACATGGCCATCGGCGCCTCGTTCGCGGGGGCGCGGGCGATGACCGGCACCTCCGGCGGCGGCTTCTCGCTGATGGTGGAGGCGCTGGGGCTTTCCGGCATCGCGGAGATCCCGGTGGTCATCCTGAACGTGCAGCGCCCCGGCCCGGCGACGGGCCTGCCCACCCGCACGGAGCAGAGCGATCTATTGTTCACGGTCTACGCCTCCCACGGGGAATTTCCGCGCATGGTCATCGCGCCGAAGAACCCGGAGGATGCGTTCTACCAGACCATGCGCGCGTTTGACCTGGCGGAAAAGTATCAGATTCCGGTACTGATCCTGAGCGACCAGTATCTGGGAGACTCCTCCTATACGGTGCCGCGGCTCGATCCGAAGCGGGTAAAGGTTTCAAAGCCCGCCGAAAGCCACGATGGCCCGGAGGAATACCTGCGCTACCGCTACTCCGAAAGCGGCGTTTCGCCGCGGCTGATCCCCGGATTTACGGAGCATCTGGTCACCGCCGACAGCGACGAACACGACGAGCGCGGCGCGATCACCGAATCCGCCGAGGTGCGCATCCGGATGAGCGACAAGCGCATGAAAAAGCTGGAGGGCCTCAAGCAGGAGCTTCAGGAGCCGGAGTTCGCGGGCACCGAGAACTTCGACGCGCTCGTCGTCGGCTGGGGCTCCACCTGGGGGCCGATTCTGGATGCGGTGAACCTTCTGAACGCGGAGGGCGGCAAAAAGTACGCGGCGCTCATCTTCTCCGATGTTTTCCCGCTGCCCACCGGCCGCCTGACGGAGATGGCTGGAAAGGCCAGGGAAATCATCAATGTCGAGCAGAACGCAACGGGCCAATTGGCCCGTCTGATCCGCGCCGAGACGGGCATCGCCTGCAACCGGAGCGTGCTCAAGTACGACGGCCGGCAGCTTTCAGGCCGTGAGATCGCCGAAAAAATCAAGGAGGAGTGCGCAAAATGAGCTTCGCCTACGAAAAATGCGAAACGGCGTGGTGCCCGGGCTGCGGAAACTTCGTAATCCTCGACTGCCTGAAGGCCGCGCTCGAAAGGCTTGACAAGAAGCCCCATGAGGTGCTGCTGGCGGCCGGCATCGGCCAGGCAGCCAAAACGCCCCAATACCTGTCGGCCAATTCCTTTTGCGGGCTGCACGGCCGCGCGCTTCCGGCTGCGATTTCCGCGAAGATCGCCAACGAGAACCTCACCGTCGTGGTCGATTCCGGCGACGGCGACTCCTACGGCGAGGGCGGCAACCACTTCCTGCACAACATCCGGCGCAACGTGGACATCGCCCACTTTGTGCACGACAACCAGATCTACGGCCTGACAAAGGGTCAGGCCTCCCCCACCAGCGATCTGGGCTTTATCACCGGCGTACAGCCCGGCGGCAGCATCAACCAGCCGCTGAACCCGGTGCTCACAGCCATCGCGGCTGGGGCGGGCTTTGTGGCCCGCGGCTTTACCGGCCATAAGGAGCAACTGATCGACCTGATGGTTCAGGCGATCTCCTTTAAAGGCTATGCGCTGGTTGATATTCTGCAGCCCTGCGTCAGCTTCAACAAGGTCAACACCTTCATGTGGTACAACCAGCGGGTGTACGATCTTCAGGATTACGATCCGTCCGACCGCGCGGAGGCCATGAAGCGGGCGATGGAGTTCGGGGACAGGATTCCGCTGGGCGTCCTCTACCGCGAAGAAAAGCCCACCTACCACGACCGGAACCCCGCGCTTCGCGGCGCGGTGCTGGCCGGGCGAGCGCCGGATCTTGATTTTGTGGACCAGATGATCCTTGCGCATCAATAGTCGAGGTTCCCTGTACAAAAAAGCGGCCGGGCGTCTTTTTCAAGCGCCCGGCCGTTTCTGGCGTGTATTTATGGCGCATCCTCCACCATCGAAGCGATCTTTATAAACTCCGCCTGCGAGGGAAGGACACGCTTCTCCTTGTGGGGGAAAAGTTTGTCGAATTCTTCCGCTTCCTTTGGATCCATCTCAAATGCTTCGGATTCCAGAAAGCGGCCGCAGACGCCCGTGAGCGCGCCGGGAAAAAGCTCCAGCGCCTGCAATGCGGCGGCGTATTCTCCGTCTGAAGTGCGGATGTCATAGTCCTTGCCCGGCCTGAAACCAAAGCGCGCGTAGTACGCAGGGTTTCCAAAGATGATCGCCGCGCGGTGCCCCGACGCCCGTGCGCTTTTCAGCCCCCGCTCGATCAGCGCCCGGCCGATGCCCTGCCGCTGGTATTCCGGCAGCACGCTGACGGGGCCGAAGGTGACCGTTTCAAGATTCTGTTTATCCTGCCCCACCACGCGCGAACGGGAGAACATGATGTTTCCGACGACGCGCCCATCCGCCTCGGCAACAAAATTGAATTCCGGCAGAAAATCCTCGGAATCCCGGAGCTTTCGAACCAGAAAGTGCTCGTCACAACCAGGGACGTGCAGGTTCCAAAAGGCCTCCCGCGTCAGGTTTTCCACGGTAAACTGATCCTCGGGGCGCTCGTTGCGGATGAAAATCTCCATAGCCATCCCCCATCATCCTTTTTCCATGACCATGATTATACCACAACGCGCGCATAAAAACGGCCCCCTTGCGGAGGCCGTTTGTCAAAGTTCTATCCCTGTACCTCGTCTTCGTAGTAATAGACACTCAGGAGCGATCCGGCTTCGTCCATGAACGCCACGCCCCAGCGAGCGGAACCGGCCTTTTCATAGCGCGCGGTCAGCGTACCGCTTTCGGTGAGGGGGTGATCCTCGCTGGAGACGGCTTCGGTATCGCAGAACACCATCGCCGATGTGGCATCGCCGCCAAGCTTGACCTCCATGCGCACGCTGTCCCCGACCTTCAGCGCTTCATCACCCGATCGCGTCCGCGCGGTGACGCCCGCCTCTGCGTTCGTGGTGAACGCCCATCCCTTTTTCCCATCCAGCGCGATGTTGCCAACCGCGCCATCTGCCGAGACGATGCAGTTCTCCTCCATAGAGACGTAATAGCCCTTGTCAGCGTCCAGCGCGTTCGCTATGCGCACCGTGAACGCGACGCCGTTCTCCCAATAGAGCCAGTTCAGGGTTTCCTGGTCGATCGGCGCGACGGACACCCGCGCGGCATCGGAGAAGGAGACCACCTCCAGCGGAGCCTTTCCGTCCTTTTCATAGACGCTGAGCGCGCCTTCCCCCGCCTTCACGTCCTCGCGCGGCAGATAGATCGTAAGGCTGGTCAGCACGTCGTCCGCATTGTCGTTGTTGAGCGGCGTGAAGACCATGTAGCCGAGCTTCTGGGTGAGGTCTACCGGCGGAACGCCCTTGTAGGGCTGCGAAGGCGACTGGCCGTTATTCCATACCGGGGCGGATTCGGCAAAAGCCTGCGCGCCTGCGAACACGAGCGCAAGGAGAACCGCAAGCAGTGAAACGAATTTTCTCATCTGGCTACCCCCGTCCTTCATGTCGGGGCGCTCACGCGCCCCGGCGTTTTCCGATTACCTGTTGTTCTGCCTGCGCTTGCGGCGGTCAGCCAGGAGCACCGCGAAGAGCGCGATCAGGCCAAGTCCTCCGAAGACAAACGGATAGAGCGGGATCTCTTCACCGGTCTTGAGCAGTCCGCCAAAGAGCGGGACATCCGGATCGAGAAGCGTGATCAGCCCTTCCCAGTTTTCAGGGGTATACGTCTTGGTCTTCTTCGGCGGCGTGGGCGGCGTCTTCGGCGGCACGTAGGTATTGATGATGTTGTTGCCGCGGATGGAGCGCGCATAACCGGGTACCATCTTCTCGTTGATGGTGTAGGTGTAGGTGGTGTTACGGCCATCCGAAGTCGGCAGGTTGGAGAAGCTGTAGGACCAGCCGTCCTCTTCGGTGACCGCCTTGGTCTGGATGACCGACCCGTTCCTCAAAAGGTACACGGTGATGGCTTCCGGCCTCGCGCCGGCCGCGTCGTCGTCATCCACCCAGGTCTTGGTGCCAGAAATACCGATGTACCGAACCTCGATTTCGGGCAGTCGGTTGACGATGTTCAGGCCGTCGTAGGTCGCTTCGTAGTTGGCGACGGGCGCTTCCTCAACCGTGTAGACGATCCTCGCGCCGCTGTTGCCGCTTCGGTAAGTCCGAAGGCCGGTGTAGGTGTACGTCCAGATGTCGCCGTTCTTCGTCCAGGTCGGCTGCGCGTTTCCCCGCGCTCCGTCGGCGTAGAGCGTGATCCGAATGCTCTCCGGTCTGGTGCCGCCCGCGTTGCCGAGGTCCACCCAGGTCTTTGTGCCCGTCACGGTACCCAGCGGGATGGGTTCATCAATCATCCGGATGACGCCTCCGGTCAGCGCGCTGCTGGTCACGGTGCCATCATCCGCAATGGTGATGGCGATGTCCTGCGCCTTCAGGTAGCCGCTCGGCACGACCGTCTCAACCAGCACATAACTGCCGGCTTCGAGGCCTGCGATCAGGCGGTCGCCCGTCGCGGTGGTCTGCCAGGATTCAATGAGCGTCCTCGAACCGTCGAGCACCCTGTAGAGGGCGAGCGTCGCGCCCGCCAGCCTTGCGCCGCCCGCCGTGCGCTTGGAAATAGTGAGCGTTCGCAGGGTGTTGGTGATCCTGTATTCGATGGTCTCCCGTTCGCTCTCAGGGGCCGCAAGCTTCACGATCGTCTTGGCGTAGCCGACCACCTCGGATTCGTCCACGGTGTAGTTGATCTTGGTGGCGTTGCCGCCGTCATACCGGTACTTGGGCAGCTCTGCGAAGCTGTAGCTCCAGGTGTCGCCCTCGCCGGAGATCTCCTGTTCGTCGATGCGCACGCCATCCGCCAACAGATAGATCGTCAGGTTCTCGGGCCGCTTCTCGTAACGGTCGGCTTGATCCACCCAGGCCTTTTCGCCGCCCACGTTGACCAGCTCGATCCCGTTCTCAAAGTGCACTTCTTCACTGTACTCACCGGCAGTATCCAGCGTACCGTTCCCATTGTCGGTGACGGTGACGGTCAGGGTGAACGACTGGGTAGAGTAGACCGTACCTTCATCATCAATGCCCGCGGGGTTGCCGGTAGTCTCGGTGATGGTGTAGGTGTGTTCGCCGGTGTCGTCGCGGCTGCCGCTCACCTCGTAGAGAATCGGCTCGAAGGTGATGGCGCCGTCCGCGTTGCTGACGCCGGTCGTGACCAGCGCATTCTCTTCATCGCGAACCTCAAAGCGGAACATGCCGTCCATCAGATCGCGTCCCACGAGCGTCTTCGTGCCCACCGGCGTGAAGCTGCCAGCCGCCTTGTAGCTGTTGGCGAAGTCGAAGGCGTCCGTTTCCAGTTCCGCGCCCAAGTCGTCGGCAACGTTCAGCGTAAGCGAACCGTCCGCATCGTAGCCCACCGTCACCACAATGGTGTATACGGTAGTGTCGTAGAAATACCCTCCGTAGAAGTATTTGCCGCCGACAAGCTGGGCTTCCTCAGGAATGCCCTCGGTAATCGTATAGCGGAAGGTTTCACCGATGTGCTCCTCGCCGTAATTGAGGGCACCGAAGGTATACCAGCCGTCCGCGTTGGTCACCTGCTCCAGCGTAACGGGGCTCTCGGGGGCGGTCACATCCTTCAGCGTGAAGGTGAACTTTTCGTCCTCGAGCTCGCGGCCGCTCAGGGTCTTCGCGCCCGAGAAGGTAACCGAAGCCTCGGCGTCATAGGTGTTGACAAACTTGAGCGGCTCATTCGCTTCGGTGTGCGCCTCGCCGTATACGTCCACCGTGGGCGCCAAAGTCAGTTCGCCGTCCGCATAACCCACCAGGACGCTGACGAGATACCGCTTCGCTTCGTAGGTATGGCCGGGCAGCTGACCGTAGGCGCCCAATGTGGGTTCCTCGGTCACGAGGTAATGGAATGTCTTGCCGATGTCCTCCTCGTCGTAGGTCGGGAAGCCGTCGAAAGCGATGTCCCCGTCCTCGTCGTTGTAGGAGAGGTCTATCCGCTCGCCCACCACCCAGTCGGGCGCTTCACCAGTGAGCGGGTAGAGCCCGAAGGCAAACTCACCCGCTTCAAGGGCTCTGGAGCCCACTGACGCATCGTCGTTTACGCCGATCAGCGCCTTCGTGCCGGCAAGCGTCAGCGTGGTTTCGGCCTGGAAGCCGTTGACAAATTCAATCGCCTCATCCGGCGAGACTGTCTTCTGGACGTTCAGCGTCCCGTTGGGCTTGCCGCCCTCCCCGACTCCGGGCGTCACCGTAACGGTGATCGTGTACTTCTTGTCGGAGTAGGTATGGGTATCGGTGTAGCTTCCAGGCACTTCGTACAGCTCGTAGATGTGGGTGCCGACGTCGCTGCGCGTGCCGTCTGTCACGTAGTCGAGGGTGAAGGAGATGCTGTCCACGTCGTCGCTGTCGCCGTTGGTGTCGGTGGCCACCATCACCGGGTTTTCCGGATCGGTCACGTCGTCCAGCCGGAAGGTGAACTCACCCTTGATAAGGTCGCGCCCAGTCAGCGCCTTCACGCCGGAGATCGTCGTGGAGCCGCTGGATACATACTGGTTGGTGACCGTCACGCTGTCCTTCCTGGAATCCGGGGTTTCGCCCGAATCGGACTTGGCCGGCAGCACGAAGTAGTTTTTGCCGTCAATCGGCGCGCCGGTTACCTCGTAGCCTCCGGCGACCACCGCGGGGCTGCCGCCATTCGCCGTGAGCGAAGAAGCGTCATAGTTCGCGGCCGGCGCTGTCTCGACCACCACATAGTTCGAATAGTAGCTGAGGTAGGCGTCCGCGCTGCTGGCAAAGGCCGCCTTGCCGTTTTCAAGGGTGTTGATGCCCGAAACGACCAGGTTGTCCACGCCCACTTCCACACCGCCCTCCAGCTCTTCCTGCGTGAAGGGTCCGTAGATGCTAAACCCGACGCCTTCCAGCGGGAGCGTGTTGCTGCCCTTCTTCTGGATCTCAAGGTCGCGGATGCGGCACAGGCCCAGGTCAAATGTCAGGTCATCCTGGCCGGACGTCAGAATGAATTTCTCGGTGACGTAGGCGTTGCCGGATTTCCTGAAGTTGCTGTCCGCTTCCCGCGTCGTGGCATATGGCGTGGTAACCACGTAGCCGTCCGGGATGTTTTCCACCTTGATCTGGTAGGAAACGCGGATGCTGCCCTTAAGCGCGCTATTGATGACGCCGCCTTCGTTGTATGCGTCGCCCTCATCCCCCGCAATTGCCGCGGGCGTCAGCCCGTCGAAGCGGTAGAAGCCGTCCACGAGATCCGCGTGGCCCGCAACCGACGCGATGGTGTCGCTGTTGTAGTATTTGAGGAGCGTCACCTTCATGTCGCCCGGGTAGGAGGGTTCGCCGGAAACACCACTCGGATCGTCGATATTTTCGCCGTCCTGGATGCCGTTTCCGTTTTTGTCGATCCATACGCGGTTGCCCGCGCTGACCGATTCGGGCATCAGGACAACCTTCGCGGGTCTGCTGACGACCGTATTATAGGTGTTCGCAGCGGCGCCCGCGTCGTTGACCGAAGCCTCAAAGTAGTAGTCCTCCAGCGTGGAAGCGTCAACCGAGGCATCCGGCGCCCAGGCCCGGTAGGTGATAATGATCTTCCCGCCGGACGCCAGGCTGTAGCTGCCAAAATCCAGAAGGAAAGCCTTCGCGTTGGCACCCGCGCCGGTGCTCCAGCCGGTGGGTCCGAACTTCTCCGCGTCCTCCAGCTGCGCTTTGGTCAGCGATTCGGCGGTCGAATAGAGCGTATACCCTACATTGCTGCCGCTTCCGTCCACGACGCTCATGATGTTGCCGAACGTAACCGGCCACTGGGACAACCTCGCGGAGCCGTTCATGGCGACATCGTTAAAGGTGGGCAGCCTGTCGACCATGCGGACGTTTTTCTTGACGCTGCCGTCGCCGTTCGAGATCACGATCTTGTAGATGATCTCGCCCTTGCCATCGCCGTCGCCATCCGGATCCCGGACGCTGGCGATCGCATACTCGTTGCTGGAGACAAAATTCCCGAGCCCGCTGATATCGGCGGCGACCAGCTTGGTGATGGAGAGCTTGTTCCCCTGCGTAAACCCGACGCTGGTCGAAGCGGAAATCGCCATGTAGGTCTCTCCGGCCGTGCCGCCCAGCATGCTGCCGTCAAGGCTGACCGCCGGCAGAACGCCGCTGTCGTCGGTGAAGGGTGTGCCGTAGGGATTCTCCTTATTCAGGCGGAGCTTGTGGGTCGATGTCGCGAAAGCCGTGTTCTCAATGAACGCAATGCTTGCCAAGACCGCATTGAAGCGCACGGTGCCTTCGATGATCATCACTACGGACTCTCCGGGGTTGAGAGAACCGGTCATGCCGCTGTACAGGTAGATGACGCCCGCGTCGGTATAGGTTCCGGTGCTGGCCGCCGTGAGGCCGGCCGGCAGCGTCGCGAACCCGACGCTCGCTTCACTGGACAGGTCCACGCTGATCATATCCGGCAGCCTGTCCACCAGGACCGGGTCCGGAATCGGCAGGCTGGAGGTATTGGTGAGCGTCAGGGTATAGCGCACCGTGTCGCCAGGCTGCAGGCTATCGCCGGTGGACTGCTCATAGCCGGCTTCGCGCGGCTTGGTGGCGGTCTTGGTCAGCGTCGCCTTGGGCAGCGCTTCGTTTACCTCCACGTCCGCCGAGGCGTCGGCGGAAGCCGAGTAGCTGTACTGGCTGGTGCCGAGGCTGTAGCTGAGGTCGAGATCGACGGTGTTTTTGATGTTTCTTGCCAGAACCAGGTCGGGAGCGCTGCCCTGTGCAAAGGTCATCTCGGCATAGATCGGGCCGAGCGTGATGCCGGGCTGAAGCTCCGCGCCGCTTCCCTCGGCCTTGTAGACGACCTTGAAGCCATTGTAGGTTTCTCCCGGGAAGAAGACGTCCTGATCGGCCCCGGTGATGTTGAGGGTGGCGAAAGGCACGGCATCAACCACGCCGTTTACAACGCCGTAGACCACGGCCTGAACCTTCGCGGCATCTCCGGTGGGAATCGGCGCAACCTGCGCATCCATATACCCGGCCGCGCCAATGGTCAGACGGGTCACGTAATGGGTGACCACAGGCGTCCCGCCGCTTCCGGTAAAGGCGAGCTTGTCGTCCAGCACCTCGATCTTGTCCACGGGCAGCTTGATCGGGTTGGCGGCGGTGGACGCGATGTCCGCGATCTTGAAGACAACCGTCTGCGTGCCATCCTGCAGGCTCGGCACCTTCGTCGAAGCGTCGGCTGCTGCGCCATTGACCGAATAAACCGATTTCTTGACCGCGGGCTTCACAGACCCGGCGCGCACGTTGGCAAAGCGGATCACCGCGGTTTCTCCGTTATCCCCCACGATGACGGTTCCGGAGGTATGCCACGGGTCTGCAGGCGTCGTGCCGGAGGGTTTTAAGAACGTGGTGGGCGCATCCGTCTCCACGACGGTATACGTGCCAGGCTCCAGGCCTTCCAGAAGGGCGCTGCTGTAGTAGCGACCGGCACCGTGATAGTAACCCTTGGCGCTGTCCTTCACGACGCTGCCACCGTCCAGCGATCCCGGGAAACCGGCCAGATACTTCCCGACCGCGAGGCGGCCGACCCGGTTGGCTTCGTTGACTTCTTCACCGGCGTAAACGTTGAACCATGCGTTGTCCGGCATGTCGTTGGGGTTTGCCGGGTCGCTGTAGTTGTATTTGAGCACGGCGATGGAACCCAGCGGCGTATTGTAGCCCTGGAGCGTTGCGTCCCCGTCCTTGGCCACCGGGAAGAGCGTGTAGCCTCCGATGGTCTCAGGCAATATGGCGGTCTCTCCGTCGTAGAGCTCCAGCGCGCCTTCGACAAAGCCCTCCGCTCCCACCTCGCGCAGGTAATACGCCTGGTCGCCGGTGAGAAGGGGCAGGTTGCCAAAGCGAAGCGCGCCGCTTACGGTGGTTGCGGTGCCGATCTTGGCTTCGATGGTCTTCGAGGCGGTGTTAACCCGATAAAGCTCAAACACCGCGCCGGACAGCAGGGAGTCCTCCGGGTTTGCGCCGATGTAGGCCTTTCTCCTCGCGTACTTGGTCAGATCGACAATCAAGCCCGTCTTGTCCACGATGGGTGTGCCGGTCAGGTCGATCTCAGCGCCGGGCGTCAACGCAGGCAACTGAACATCCGCCGCCAACTCGTAGCGGGCGGGCGCGGACACTTCGCGCAGGAAGTAATCGGTTTGATTGTCCCGGACGCGCGCCCACGGCAACTGAACCGTCAGCGTCGCCCTGCCGTTTTCATCCGTCGTGGCGGAAGGAGACAGCGCAACGGGGTTGTTCTGGGCGTCCTTGTAGTAGACTTCAAATACCGCGCCTTCGACGGCTTCTCCGCTGTCGTCATGCTTTTGAATCTTCACCGCGGCGGTTTTGATGTCGTTGTAGACGAAGGCGTGGGCGGCGGTGGCAACCGTCGCATTGTCGCCCGTCACGGCGATTTCGAAGGCGTTCGCAATGTCCACGGAACCAGCGGTGTACGAATTCTTCAGCCACTGCGTGGTGTTCGGATCATCTGTACCCAGCGCGTAGCGGCTGTACCAATCGCCGGCGCTCTCCGTGACGTAGTAGCTGCCCTGATCGAGCTCTATGCTATTCGTCACAGACATTTCGCCGCTGAAATCAAGGGTCAGGGTGCCCGCCACCGCACCGTCCGCCTTCTTATGGAACGTGAACGAAACCGGGCCGCTATACCCTTGCGCAAAGGTCTTGGTCAGGCTGACCCAGGCCTTGCGCGGGTTTTCAATGTTCAACGCAGCGGGGTTGTTGCCGCCAAGCCCGATGCCCGTGACCTTTATGGTGCTCGTCAGACCGCCCGCCGGCGCGGTGTAATGTTGCGGCAGGGTTTCGGTCAGCCGATACCAGCCGGGCAGCAGGCCCGTTTTGACGATCTGGCCGTTAGCGTCCGTCTTCCAGACGATCTGGCCGCCGGCATTGGTTTCCCATCCGGCTCCGCCCGAAGCGACAACCCAGTCGTCCGTGACGGCGCTGGTAAAGGAAGCGTTCGCCGAAGCCTCATTAAGCGCCTTGAAAGGCGCGAACTCCACGGTGAATGCGATGTTCGCCATCGGCGCGTCGGCGTCGTCGGTCTTGGTGAGCGTCAGCGATCCTTTGCCGGGGTTGACCGCCGCAAACTCGTACTCCGCGTCGCCGCCATACGTCTTCGAGATGGTAAACGCCTTGGCGGACTGCTCGTTGCCATCCGCGACGCCGTTCGCGATCAGGAAGTAGTCCTTTTCGGCCGCAGTCAGTTCCCTGCCGCCGACGGAGCCGGAGACCTCGTTGATCTGGTAGGTCGTGCCCGCCGGACTCACGGGCAGCGCAATCGTCGTCTTGCCGTCCGCGCCGGTCGGAACAGTCAGCCCGGAAAGCGCATCACCGTTGGGATCTTTGATGGCGCCGCCGCCGGTGTAGGTGATGTTGAAGACGATGCCGCTCACAGGATTCCCCGCCGCATCCTTCTTGACGATCGTAAGGTTGCGGTAGGTATCGTTGGTAAAGGTAACCTCGATCGGATCCGTGCCGTACAGCCCGGTGGTTCGGGTGTACACCGTCGCATCCTTCTCATACCCTGCGACCGTATGCGTCTCTTTGATGACGTATTTGGTCTCGGGTTCCAACATAAAGCTGGCATAGCCGTATGCATCGGTGAAGGCGTGCATCAGCTCGGTCGTCCCGGCCGCGTTGAACACGCCGATCCGAACGCCGCCAAGGGGGTAGGTCGTCTCGGTCAGGGCATCCTTGCCCAGCTTTCGCACGGTCAGCGGTACCTTCCGCGCGAGCCGGTTGGGGATTGACCTTTCCCCGGTGTAGTATTTGTTGAGCGTATAGATGCCGTCGACCACGTTCACACCGCTCTCAGAGGCCGTCCCGGCGGTGAACACGTAAGTAAGCCGCTCCGGCGTCACGTTGGCGGGGTATGCAACCTCCTCCAGCAGGAACTTCGCCTTGTACCAGGTCGGGTTTTCCTCGTCATCCACTTCGATGTAGGGCTTGTAAAGGGGATCGCCGTACAGCGCGGCCATGTCGAAGGACAGCGAAACCGCGCGTCCTGCGACCTCCTCCGGATCCGAGGCGTCGCCCATATCGAGGCCGGTGGTCATGTTGGAGAGGAACTTAAGCTTCTCGCTGTTCGCATTGGACAGGTAGAGCTTAAAGGTCGCGCCCGGCATGTTCCAGGAATTCTCGCCGTCAACGACGATCTTGTTGATCTCAATCTGCAGGAAGCGACGAGCGTCCTCCCCGCCCCCGCTGCCCAGCGGCTCATTGGTGTCCTCCAACCCCGTCAGGCTGTTCTTCGTGTACTCTGTACCCGCCCACCCAGAGCCTTCGGGCACGAGCGGCCCGACGACATGGTCAACCGGATCCTCGTAGCCGAATGGCGCTACGGTTTCGACCAGCCAATAGACGCGGCCGTATTCCTGCGGGTTGGTGACAAAGGTGCCATCCGCGCCAAACTCGGTGCCGGTCTCGTAGGTATAGTCTTCCTTTACTAATTGGCCCGCGGCATTGAGATCGTCAAATGACCAATCCCTATAGGCCTCGTCCAGCGGGCTGGAATACAGTTCGTACTGAGCGTGATCAAGCGGCGTTTCAATGCCCTCGCGCTTGTCCGCTGCGTCCCACTTGACCAGCCGGAACTGCGCGTAGGGGCGGTAGTTCATCAGCGCATTGGGATATTCATAATCGTTGGGCGCGCCGGCGAAGCTGTGGGCGTCGGGCGTCAGCCCGTTGGCCAGCGTCGCGCCGTTGTGCGCGGCAAAGAGCGCCAGGTAATCCGCTTCATTGTAGGTAGCTTCAAGCGAGCCTTGCCCTGTCTCGGTCTTGGTGCCGGAGAGATCGAGATCATACCCTTCCGGCGCGGTGCGCTCGAACACGACATAGGTGCCAAGCCCATCCAATCCGCCGATTTCGGCATAACCGTCGTCGCCCGTCACGCCGGAACCCGCGTAAGTCAGCGTGTAGACGCCGCCAACCTCCGTCACCATATAGGCGTCCATCGTCGCGCCAGGCAGCGGCCACTTAAGCTGATGCCCCTTGCTTTCAAAGACGTCCGTGCCCAGCTTGCGCACCCGGAGGGTGGCGTGGGGCGTGTTGGCGAACTCCGCTTCAAACACGCGGTTTTCCTCGGTTGTGAACGAAGCTGTCTCTACTTCATTCGAGAGGAAATAGCCCGTGGGCGCGCCTGTCTCTTCGATGCTGTAGGAAATAGAGGCGCCCGATTCCAGTTCGTACATCGGAAGGCCTTCAAGGGCGGCGTTGCCATCATTGCCTGTGACGAGCGTATACGTATAGACGCCGCCGCCGGCTTCGGTAAAGCCGAGCGCCTCCAAGCGACCGATGGTCGCCGCGTCCGCCGGCGTAACGGAGACTTTGAATGTCGCGGGATTGTTCGTGATGTTCTGGGCCGTCTTGACATCTTTCTTCGCGACGGTCAGTTTGCCCTCGTTTTTGTGGTTGAGGATGTCTTCCTGCACGATGCCGTTCAGTTCGGCCTCGATGGGGCCGTAATAGAAGCCGCCGTCATCGCCCACCGTAAAGGAGGGATACAGCCCCGCCTCCATCTTCGGCGTGACGGTGCCTGCCGGGAACGTCTCCTTCAGGTAGTAGGTTCCCGCTGTGGGCAGAACGTAGACCGCCTTACCGTCTGCGTCCGTATCCTGCGCATCAACGCCGTCCACCTTCGTAAACTTCTTGTTTACCGAATCGGTCAGCGTATAGACCTCGAAGCGCACGCCCGCGGCAGCGGTGTCCGCGTTGGTGGCCGTCAGGTCGTGAAGATACTTTGTGATCTCAATGATAGGCATGCGGTTGTTGGTGAACGTCAGCGTTTCGCTGTCGAGGGGCGCGTCCAGCGTAAAGGTCTTCGTCTGATCTTCTAAAGGCGCCTCACCGGCGTCGGTCCAGCCGCTCAGAAGGTAGCCCTCCGGCGCGGCGAACTCCTCGACAAAGTACTCGACGCCGAGATCCAGGCCATCGATCACAATCTGCCCGTTTACTCCGGTAGTGAACTCCTGCCCGCCGGAGCCGTTGGTGATGTAATCCTTGGTCTCGCCATCTTCATTGATCGAATAGACCTTGAAGACCGCGCCCGCAAGGGTGGAGCCGTCCGCCGCGCTGTTCTTGACGACCGTGAGACTGCCCTTTTTCTGCGAGTTCACGACGGGGGTTGACGTCAGGTCTGTGACCTTGGCAAAATTCAGCGTAATCGGCCATGCGGGACTGCCCTCAATGGTGACAGGGGTCTCCGAGCCGTCGCCGGTGAAGTCCACCGCGTAATCGCCCGGGGCGTCCTCCACCAAATAGTATTCAATGGGATTGCCCGCGCCGTCGCAGATCGCAAGCCCGCTGAACGCGACGATGCCGCCCTCTCCGGTGGCCGCGGTGTCCGCCACATCGTAGGTGGTTTCGCCGGTCTTTTTGTAAAGCGTGAAGCCCACGCCCGCGGGATAGCTTGTGCCCGACAGGTCTTCCTGCCGTTTTTTAATCTCAAGAGCGCCCTTCATCTGGTTGAAGAAGTCCGCGACTTTGGTCCCGTTTTTGTTGCCCAGGGAGAAAGTGACGACCTTCGGGTCAACGGTGAAGGAGGCGTCCGCCGGGTCAACCGGCAGCTCGACCAGCGTGTATTCGATCAGATCGCCGTTCGCGTCGATGCGCGGCAGGTTGGCCCTGGTGATTGACGAACTGCCCGCGTTAAGCCGCAGCACCTCGCTCTGCTCTACGCCGTTCTCGTCCTCCCAGGAGAGCCTGAAAGAGAACTTGGAGGAGTCCGTGACGCTCGCGATCGGCTCCACGTAATCGCTCCCGAGGTCGTATACCCCGCCGGCATCCGTAAAGCCCACGGCGTACTTGTTGACAATCAGGCTGCCGAGGGAGACCTCGTTTTCGATGACGCCCAGATCGGTCGTCACATTTGCGGCGATTACCACGCCCGTCACGGGATCGATGGGAATGTAATTCACAGGCGACGTGGGCGCCTTGGTTTCGGTGAGCGTATACGTGCCTGCGGGCGCTACGATATACACCATGCCGTCGATGTTGGACGTGCCGGTGTAGGTGTTCGTACCGTTTGAGAGCGCGAAGACAGCGCCCGCGAGGTTTACGAGATTCCCCGTCTGGGGATTGACACCCTTTTTCCTGAGCGTCAGAATGCCCACGTTGGGCTCGTTGTAGAACGATGCGGTCTCGCTCTCCCCGCTCTCCAGCACGACCAGCTTCGGTTGCGGGCTGAGCTGGGTATTCTGGGGCGCGCGCGTCTCCCGGATGTAGTAGGAACCGGGCTCGAGCGGCGTGACGACGTGGTCGGGATCGCTGTTGCTATCCAACGAGATCGTCCGGATCGGATCGATGCCCACCATGGGCTCATTCGTCCCCGTGTTCCAATCATCGGCCCGGTACAATTCAAATTCAGCCGGACCGGGGAACGCCGTCGTCCAGTCGCCGTCAAAGGGCAGGTATCCGCCCTCGGGCAGGCTGGTGTCGTCGAAGACGATGTACTTTTCGACGTTTATCGTCGCCGGTAAAATTGCATTTTGCCAGACTATCTCAGCGCTGCTCGTGGGCGCAGGAGAACGGAAGCCGCTCTCCCCGACCGGCTTATAGTACAGCGTGGCGTTGTTGGTCAGCGAGAAGGTATCGCCATCCCCGATGCGCGAATCGCCATAGGGCAGCGTCATATCCGAAAGGTTATATGTGACTTCGACCTTGTACCTGGAGTAGAAGGGCGTTTTCGCACCCGAAGCGCCGACGTTGTTGTTGAGGAACATCGTCTCAAGGTCAACCGTATTGTACTTGTCAATGGTCAGCTCCGTGGCGCCTTGCGCGCCCGCCACGTAGTCTTCCGCGCCGCCGCCCAGCAGCGTGATCCTGGAGGAAACCGACTCGGCGGGATTTCCCGCAGCGTTCGTAAAGCTGGGCAGGGTGTCCGTGATCTTGAAATCGGCAAAGTTCAGCGTGCCGTTGATGTTGTAATCTGCGGCGACGCCTGTAATGGAATCCCCGATCTTCCGGCCGGCTTCAATATAATAGGTAAAGGTCACCGTTTCGCCGTCTTCAGAGGTTACCGGGGCTTCCCCGTCCGCGGTCTTTCGGATATCCCATTGGGTAGACGCGGTATTGGTGGCGGTCGTTTCGTTTTTTGCGTCTTCCAGCGTATGGTTGAAGTTTACGGTCTCATTTTCACCGGTCTGGGCGTTGGGCAGGGTTACGCTGGCACTTATGGAAACTTCGAGCTTTCCATAATTGGTGTTGTCGGCCGCCGTGCCGTTGTTGATCATGATGCCCACGATTTGAAAGTTTGCGCTATCCGTTTCGCCGCTCAGGGGGATAACGGCGTACTCGCCAGGATTCGCGATCAAAACGCTGTCTTTGTAGAGCTTGATGTTGTCCGGCGCCTTGATTCTTATGGACGCGTTTTCATAAGAATCATAGGCGTTCGTGGGGGTGCCGACGCTGGGCTGGTACACCGGGCCGGGGTACAGGGTGTAATAAATATCGTAGATAAATGGCTCGCCGGTCTTTACCGGCATATGCTGTCCATCTTCGATCTGCGCGAAGGCGACGAACACATACCCATCGGACTCGGCCGCCGCTTTGGCCGCTTCCAACGGGTCGGTAAATCCGCCTTCGCTTCTCGCGACAAGGTCCATGGAAAGAAGCGAAGCTATCTCTTCCGGTTCCGCGGTCGCCTCGGGCGCTTCGGTCGCCTCGGGTTCATCGGTCACCTCGGGCGCTGCGGTCGCCTCGGGCGCTGCAGTGGCCTCCGGTTCAACGGTTTTTTCCGGTTCTGTGGTTTTCTCCGGCGCGGCGGTCGGCTCAGCCGGCTGCGTCGGTTCGGCCGTCGGTTTGTCGGACTCCGCCGGTTCGGAGACCGGAGCCTCCGCGGCGGCGAGCGTCGTCGGCTTTGGCGTAGGTTCCTTCCCGACGCCGGAGGGTTCGGCCTCAGATTCGGCACTGGGTTTCTTCTCAGGCTCCGGCGTGGTGGCGGCCGCCTGCGCCTCGCCGCGATCCACTTCCTGTGCCCGCGCAATGGAATAGGTGATCGTCGTGAAGTCCGCCTGGGAAAAGAGCATCATCAGAGCCAGAAGCAAAGAAACCAGTCTGTGCGCGCGTCGGTCCATTCTCATGAAGTCATCCTCCAAAGTACTTTCGCTTGACCGGGTTTTAACCGCGGGCAAGCCGCATTTGTTTGCCTGTTCACTACAGCCGCAAAGCTGCATGGATTTACCATTTTACCAGATTTTTCATAATACGTTTATGTTCAAGTTATTTTGAACCGGTTTGAACCTTGGGACAGGTCAGAGCTCCTCTCCATCTCGAATACGCCGGGCCACCACCACAAACCGACCATCGTCCGTCTGATAGCTGCACGTGGAGAGCGTGATGATCTCGTCGCCGAATTCCACATCCACGCCGGTATCGTACCGCTTGACCCGACCCAGTTCTTCAAGATACTTGACCATTTCGATCCGATACCGGACGTCCGTATTGTACCGGAACCCATCCTCATGCTTTTCATAATCCCAGGCGTAAAACGCCGCCACCAGCCTGTACTGGCCTTTTTCAAACAGCGTGTCGAATTCGATGATCGAGTGCTTTTTGCCGAAATCACGGCTTGCGTAATTCATTAAAGCACCGAACATCTTGCCGCTCTTCATGTTGTGGCCGCTGATCACCAGATTCGCGCTGGGGGTAAACGGGTCGCACTGAGCGTCCAGAATGAGTTGCCCATTGGCGTTGTCCCGGCCGTAGAAGTCGCGCGTGAGGTAGTACTCCTCATCCTCCCGCTGAAGAACCGGATAATCGATCGCAGTCCCGGGGATTTTGAGCCAGCCGACCAGATCGGGGTTTTCCTCGTACAGTGGCTTAAACTCCGGAAGGATGTTGGCCTCGTGAAATACGAAAGGCGTAGGTTCAGGTTCCTGCGATGCGGGAAAAGTACCCGCTTCGGGTGCCTCAACCTGTACGGATGTGTTCCCAAGCGCAGGCGAAGGACTCGGGAATGGCGAATCTACGGATTTCTCCGTGTACGCCCCTTCGGCGGTTTGGTCAGCCCGCCGCTCATCCATCCTTTCGGCCGCAACCCCGGTTTCCACCGAGGTCTCCGGCAGTTCAGGCGCTCTGGAGGTTTCTTGTTTCGTTCCGTTGGAATCTCCCGTCAAAGCAGCCATCCGGTCTGTTTTCCCCGGATTCCAGTCTGTTTCTCCGCGGGTTGAATCCAGCGCATTGGCCTGTTCGATACCGGCCATATCCATTTCGGGAGGAATGCTTATCTCCGCCACCTGCCGACGCATCTGCCGCAAAGCGTCCATCTCGTCGTCAATGGCCTTGTTTTCAAAAAACCGAGTGATCGGGTAGTACACCGCAACGGCTATGCAAACGGCCGCCGTCGCGAGAAGTGCCGTGCGAAGCTTCGGGTTCATCGCTTTCCTCCTTTTTCACAGCAAACCAATTCTACACCAGCCAAAGGATACATTTCAATTTTGGAGTGCCGAGCATAAAACATTCAGCTATATAGCCAATTTATTGCCATGCGAATCAATTATCTCATTTTTTAGTAATGCAAAACGAGATTTCCCGTTTTATGTTCATGCCACTTTATAAAATTCACCCTTGTGAAGACGCCTTCGCCCGACCGTATGCTTCGTTCGTTGTCAGCGCCCGTGCAGACGACGGAGCGCTTCATGGAAAACAGCGTAAAACGCTTGCAAACCCGTCCGGTGTGGTGATACTATGGGGGCGAATCTCACGAATTGAGGAGGCATATCATGGAGCCGAAGAACGCCTGGCTGACCTATTCGCAGGCCGACATTGAAAAAATGGAGGCGCTCAGCGCGCGGTACCGCGCTTTTCTGGACGCAGGCAAGACCGAGCGCGAATGCGCCGCAAAAGTATTTGAAGAGGCCGTGACCGCCGGGTATCGGCCTTTGGAGGACGCGGTGCGCGCCGGAAAGCCGTTGAAACCCGGCGACAGGCTGATCTGCCTCAGCATGGGCAAGGCGCTCGCGCTGTTTCATGTCGGCAAAGCGCCGCTTGAGGAGGGCATGAACCTTCTGGGCGCGCACATCGATTCCCCCCGTATCGACATCAAACAAAATCCCCTCTATGAGGAGGAAGGTCTTTGCTGTCTGGATACCCACTACTACGGCGGCATTAAAAAGTATCAATGGCTGTCGATGCCGCTGGCGCTGCACGGCGTGGCCGTTAAAACCGACGGAACGACGGTTTCGATCACGGTGGGCGAAACCGACGGCGAGCCGGTTCTTGGCATATCAGACCTTCTGGCCCACCTCTCCAAGGATCAAATGGAAAAGAAGGCCACCGCGCTGATCGAAGGCGAGGCGATGGACGTCATCGTCGGCTCCCGCCCCCTGCCAGGCGACGAAAAGCAGCCCGTAAAGGCCTTCATCCTGAATCTTCTGAAGGATAAATACGGCCTTGAGGAAAAGGATTTTCTCTCCGCCGAACTGGAGTTGGTGCCCGCCGGGCGCGCGAGAGACTTCGGTCTGGATTCCAGCATGATCATGGGGTATGGCCACGACGACCGCTGCTGCGCGTTTGCGGCCGCACAGGCGCTCTTAGGCTTTCAGGGGGTACCTGAGCGCACGCTGTGCGTGCTGCTCACCGACAAAGAGGAGATCGGCAGCGTCGGTGCCACCGGCATGCTGGCGCGCACTTTTGAAAATGCGGTTGCGGAGCTCGTCGCGCTTCAGGGCGGCGGGAGTCTCGCGGTGCGCCGCGCGCTGTCCCGTAGCCGCATGCTTTCCTGCGATGTGAGCGCCGCCTTCGACCCCAAGTTCCCGGAGGCGTTTGAAAAGAAAAACGCAGCCTACCTCGGCCGCGGCATCAGCCTCAATAAGTATACCGGCACCCGCGGGAAATACGACACCAACGACGCCAACGCGGAATTCATCGCAAGGGTGCTGGGCATCTTCGAAAGCGCGGGCGTCTGCTTTCAGACGGCGGAGCTGGGCAAGGTCGATCAGGGCGGCGGCGGCACCATCGCCTACATGTGCGCGCACTACGGCATGGAAGTGATGGACGCGGGGCTTCCGGTTCTTTCGATGCACGCGCCCTGGGAGATCATCAGCAAGGCCGACCTCTACGAATCACTCCGAGCGCTGGAGGCGTTTCTCGCCCGCGCCTGAGTTCGGCAAAGCGTTTATCCAGATTGCTCAAACCGTCAGAAAATGCGTCCAGCCCTTCGGGCTGGACGCATTTGTTCAGGCATCATGAGGATGAGCGCGGTCTTCAGCACAGATCCATGGCGTCCAACTGCCGGGCGAGTTTGTCCAGTTGCGCATCCTCCAGCGCGTCCGCGTAGAATGCGCAGCCATGGCCGGGCTCGTCGTCCACGCGCAGGATCACCTCGCAGCGGATGCGCCCGCTGAGATCCCGGCGGCTGAAGGAAAGGGTAAAATCCGCCCGCTCCCCTTCCCTTCGGGCCGGCGCGTTGCTCCAGGAGAATTCCCTCACGCCGTGGCGGGCAAATTGACTAAGCAATATGGACAGCGCCCGAACCCTGCTGTCCATCACGTAAAAAGGCACGGATTCCGCCGATACCCGTTCGGTCCGAACCTCGCAGGAAAGCTGGCAAAAGGGGTCCACCGCGTCGTGCCAGGTCATGACAAACTTCAGATCGTCCACAAAAACCTCTCCAGCGCGGATTCTCCCCGGTCAACCGCCTCGGCGCGCCAGGTAGATATCCATCGTATCGTGTATGCGGAGGACGCCGCCATGGGCTTCTATGGCAGCCACGATCTCATCCGAAAATTTCCGCCGCTCGGCCGTTTCCATGGCCATACGGTCCGAATACGTTGACAAAAGGCCCGCGTAGTCTTTCGCGTTCATGGTTCGCGTCCTGTAGAAAAGCCTCAATTCGATATCCGAAAAGCCGTGGCGCTCCAGCGCGTCCAGGGTTTTCCAACAGTCCTTCTCAGAGAACTCCACGGGGGGCGCATCCGAAAGCCCATACCGCTGATAGACGCTTTGAATCTCCATATGCAGCGGATCGTCCGCCCGGGAGACAAACGGCCGGTTCCAGAACAGCGCCACCGCGCCGCCGGGCTTCAAAAGCCGGTATACCTTCGGGAAACCCGCTTCCTCCGGGATCCAGTGAAACGCCGTGGCACTGTAGATCAGGTCGTATCGCTCTTCTGGTTCGAAATTCTCAAAATCGCAGCAGACCACCTCAAAGTTGGCGTGCGCGCGGAATTTGCTTCTTGCGTAGACCGCGAGGTTCTCCCCAGGCTCCACGGCAGTCACGCGGCATCCTGTTTCGAGAATGGGCGGCGTGGCAAGGCCGGTTCCGATGCCGACTTCGAGCGCATGCATCGGCGCTTTCAGCCCGGCGTAGCGGAACATCTCGCCATACAATTCCGCCGCGTACCCGGGCCTGTACCGGTCATATCCCAGCGGGTCCTGATCAAACGCCATCCGCCTTTCCATCGTCAGCCCCCATTTCGTTTATCATATCATCTCTTCGAGCAAATGGCAAATCCCGTCTGCTTTGCTCCGGCGCATTCTCCCGCCTTGTCGGGGAAGACTACGGTCGGAGGTGGCGCGAATGCAATCGATCTGGACAAACTGCAAAATCCCCGCGAGGCAGCGGCTTTCAAAGGACATCTCCGTCGATGTCGCCGTGATCGGCGGCGGCATGGCGGGCATATTGACCGCGTACCTTCTTGCAAAGCGCGGCGTCGACGTGGCCGTCCTGGAGGCGGAGCGGATCGGCAGCGGGCAGACCGCAGGAACCACCGCCAAGATCACCTCCCAGCACGGTCACGTATATGCGCGGCTGATCGAGCAAGTCGGCCGCGAGCGCGCGGAGCAGTATGCCCGGATCAATCAAGCGGCCATCGCGGAATTTGAGCGCATCATCGCGCAGGAAAACATTTCCTGCGACTTTGAGAAGCGGCCCGCATTCCTCTACAGCACCCGCGAGACCGCGCCGCTTGAGGCAGAATACCTTGCCGCCCGGAGCCTTTCGCTGCCCGCGACCTTCGTTCAGCCGGGAGAACTGCCCTTCCCCGCTGTCGGCGCGGTGAAATTTACCGATCAAGCTCAGTTTCATCCCCTCAAGTTTTTGAAGGCCGTTTCCGAAAAGGTTACGGTCTACGAGCATTCAAGGGTGGAGCGCGTCGAGCCGGACGCTCTCCATACCGAAAAACACACCGTTCGCGCGCGGCACATCGTTTTCGCGTCCCATTATCCCTTCGTCAACAAACCCGGGTATTATTTTGCCCGGATTCACCAGGAACGCTCTTACGTCGTGGCGCTGGTAGATGCGCCCAGGCTGCCGGGCATGTACGTCAGCATGGACGATGACGGACACTCCATCCGGATGCACGGAAAAACCCTGCTGCTGGGCGGCGAAAACCACCGGACGGGCGAGAACATCCCGGGGCGCTACGACGCGCTTCTGGAAGCGGCGGCAGTGATGTTCCCCGGCGCCCGGGAGGTTGCGCGCTGGTCGGCGCAGGACGCGATCACGCTGGACGGCATCCCTTTCATCGGGCGGTACGCGCGCTCCCGGCCGTCATGGCACGTCGCCACCGGCTTCATGAAATGGGGCATGACCACTTCCATGGCCGCCGCGATGATCCTGACCGACGACATCACCGGTAAGCGCAACAAATGCGCCACGGTGTTCCGACCGCAGCGATTTTCCACCGCAGAACTTCCGCAGCTTACAAGAGACGGCGCTCAGGCGGTCAAAGGACTGGTGCTATCGGCCGCGCCACCGGAGATGGCGCTGGACGCGCTCCCCGCCGGGCACGGCGGCGTGGTAGACGCGGGCGGACGGAAGCTGGGCGCGTACCGTGACCCGGCGGGCAAGGTGTATCTGGTTACCACCCGTTGTCCGCACTTGGGCTGTGAACTCAACTGGAATCAGGATGAGCTCAGTTGGGACTGCCCCTGCCACGGTTCGAGATTCGCTTATGACGGCCGTCTTCTGAGCGGTCCGGCACAGGAGGGCATCAAAGTTGATGGGGCGCTTTGAGGGGTACTACTTTAAACAAGGCAGAGGCAAAAACGTCATCGCCTTCATCGCCGCAACCGGCCAGGATGGGTCGGGAATTCCTTTTGCGTCGGTACAGGTGGTCACGCCCGACATCACATTTTCCGCGGATTATCCGCCGGAGAAGGCTCAGGTGCACGCAGGCATCCCGGAAATCCGCATCGGTCCCAACCGGATGGGCATGGGTGGTTTGGTGGTGGACATCGAAGGCGGCGGCCATTCGGTTTGGGGCGCGCTGGCTTTCGGCCCGCCGACGCAGCCCAAGACCGATGTGATGGGCCCGTTTCGATTTCTCCCCGGCCTTGAGTGCCGCCATAGCGTCGTCAGCCTTCTGCATGAAGTGCGCGGCCAGTTGATTGTGGACGGCCTAAAGAGAACTTACATCGGCGCACCCGGATATATTGAGGGCGATGCCGGGCGCTCTTTTCCAGCGCGCTATCTTTGGACGCATTGCTTTCCGCCGCAGAACGAGCCGCGATCCCTCATGCTGTCGGTGGGGGAAATCCCCTATGCTTTTTCGCGCTTCACGGGCGTTTTGGCGCTGATCCGGTTTTCCTACTGGGAACTTCGGCTGGCCACGTATCTGGGCGCAAAAGTTGTCGAAAACCGGGACGGGCGCGTCGTCGTGCGGCAGGGCGAGTGGACGCTGACCGCCACTTTCGATCTGTCCCAGCGCGTGTCGCTCAGCGCGCCGGTGGACGGGCGCATGTCGCGCGCTGTCGGCGAGTGCCTTTCGGGAAGCGCGCGCTACCGCCTGACAAAGGGCGGCCGCGCAGTCTTTGACTTTGAATCAGCGGACGCAAGCTTCGAATACGAATACTGAACACCTGTTCGATTCACATTTAATGCCGTGTTCGGTTGCGAAAATGTGGTTTTGTCTGTTATAATCCACACAAGAACATACGTTCGGTTTTCTGGAAGCGAGGAGAAAATGCAATGGAAGCCCTGGAAAAGCTGACACTTTTGACCGACGCCGCCAAGTATGACGTGGCCTGCACGTCCTCGGGCGTCAACCGCTCCGGGCGGAGCGCATCGATGGGCAGCGCCGCCGCCTGCGGAATCTGCCACAGCTTTGCCGGCGACGGGCGCTGCATCTCCCTTCTGAAGGTGCTCATGTCCAGCGCCTGCCGGTACGATTGCGCCTATTGCGTCAACCGCCGCTCCAACGATACGCCCAGGGCCACCTTCAAACCCCGGGAACTGGCGGATCTCACGATGGCCTTCTACCGCAGAAACTACATCGAAGGGCTGTTTCTAAGCTCCGCCGTGACGGGAACCGCGGACCACACCTGCGAGTTGATGATCGAAACGCTCCGGATCCTGCGGGAGGAATACCGCTTTGGCGGCTACATTCACGCCAAGGCCATCCCCGGCGCGGATCCCCTTCTGATCGAGCGCATGGGCCTCTTTGCCGACCGCATGAGCGTCAACATTGAACTGCCGTCGCAGGAGAGCCTTCGCCTGCTCGCACCGGAGAAGAACCGCGCAAACATCCTGGGCCCGATGAAGCGCATCGCAGGCGGCATCACGGAAAACAGCCGGGCGCTGGCGCTCTACCGCAACGCGCCGCGCTTCGCGCCCGCAGGCCAGTCCACTCAGATGATCGTCGGCGCAACGCCGGAGAGCGACCGCACCATTTTGACGCTGGCGGAGGCGCTGTACGGCCGCTTCAACCTGAAGCGCGTGTTCTACTCGGCCTACATCCCCCTGAACGCCGACAGGCTCCTGCCGCCCATCGGCACGCCGCCGCCGCTACTGCGTGAACACAGGCTATATCAGGCGGATTGGCTGCTCCGCTTCTACGGTTTCAAGGCCGACGAACTGCTGGACGATCAAAGGCCGAACCTGGACCCCGGTCTCGACCCCAAGTGCAACTGGGCGGTAGGCCATCTCGACCAGTTCCCGGTCGATGTCAACCGGGCTCCTTATGAAATGCTCCTCAGGGTGCCGGGCGTCGGCGTAAAGAGCGCCGGGCGCATCCTGCAGGCACGGCGGCACGGCGCGCTGGACTTCGAGGCGCTCCGAAAGATCGGCGTCGTTTTAAAGCGCGCGCAGCACTTTCTGACCTGCTCGGGGAAGCCGCTCATCCGCCTGTATCTGGACAATCAGGCCATGTTGACCAGCATCCTGTCCGACCGGGCGACCATCATCGGCGAGCGGTCTGTGCAACTTTCGCTGCTCGACCCAACGGAGGAGGACCTTCAAAAATGCCTTACAGGACAGATATAGTCTACCGCTATGACGGCACGCTGGACGGCTTCCTTTGCTGCGTGTACGAAAGCTATTCATGCCGCGAAATGCCCGCCGCCATCCTCAGCCCGGACGACGATCAGCTTTCGCTCCTGCCCACCCGGGAGATCGAGACCGATGTTTTTCGCGCGGCGCGGGTGCTCAAATCGATCCCTGCGCGCATCTCGGAGGATGCGCTGTACCTTGTGGAGCGGGCCATGCTGACCTGCCTGCCCGACAAGGAAAAGCGCCTTCTGGAGTTTTTGCGCCTGGGCTACAAACGGGGCGCGATGGTGATGGACATGCTGCACGACGACACCGTCGCGCCGCTCCTCGCCGCGGTCAACCACCTGGGCCGCGAGGCGCACCTCTTCCTGGGCTTCGTTCGATTCACGCAGAACGCGGGTGTGCTGGCCGCCGTCATTGAGCCGAAAAACCGCGTGCTACCGCTGATTTCCCAGCACTTCATCGACCGCTACCCAAATGAGGCGTTCATCATCTTCGACCGGACGCACCGTGAGGCGCTGGTCGCCCAAAATGGCCGGGGGCGAATCGCGCCGCTATTGTCGCTTGAGCTTCCGGAGCCGGACGATCTCGAGCGCGCCGTGCGCGCGCTGTGGCGCAGGTTTCATCAGGCCGTCGGGATCGCACAGCGGAAGAACCCCGCCTGTCAGCGCACCCATCTGCCGCTTCGCTACCGCCGCGTCATGACCGAGTTCGAGCGGGATCCCGCAAGCGAAGCGGATCGGCCCATCCCGCCGGATATACTTTCCGCAAATCACGCCCGGCTCCCGGGCGTATGAAGGAGGAGCTAGCTCATGAAATTTGTAACCTCACTCATTGCGGTCAAGGATGTGGACATCTCCAAGGCGTTCTACTGCGGCCTGTTTGAGCAAAAGGTGGTGCTCGACCTCGGCTGGAACGTGACCTTCAGCGGCGGATTTTCCATTCAACAGAACTTTGGATGGCTGCTGGGCTTGCCGGTGGAATCGGTGGTTACCCAGGCGCACAACATGGAGCTCTACTTCGAGGTGGACGACTTTGACGCCTTCCTTGTCGAACTCTCCGCCCAGCCGGAGATCCGACAGGTGCATCCGCCGAAAAAGCATGACTGGCAACAGCGCGTCGCCAGACTCTACGACCCGGACGGCCACATCATCGAAGTGGGCGAATCCATGGCCGTCATCGCGCGCCGTTACCTGGCGGAGGGCAATTCGGTCGAGGAAACCGCCAAGACCATACAACACCCCGTCGCTTTTGTGGAAGCCGCGGCAAATGGTAAGATCTGACCCCTGAGGATTCATCGCACCAGGCGTGCCCTGCGGGGGCTTTATGAGCCTTGAGGCCGACCGGTTCGCCCGGTCGGCCTCAAGGCATTGAAAAATCCTGAGGCTTTTCCGATGCAAAGGGGAATCCTGCGTGCGCCTGAAATCCTTCGAGATTTCCGGGCGTCGCACTGACCAAAAACGTGGATAGCGCCACCAGTATGCGTACTGGTGGCGCTATCCCGTTCCCGGCGTACACGCCGCCGGGAACGATTGAAATCTTACGGGGACTATGTTGATGGTCTGAGGCCGACCGGTTCGCCCGGTCGGCCTCAGAGTGTATTTTATTTTCCCTTCAAAAACGCCTGCAGCAGCTTCCGATTTTTGTCCAGATCCGGCTTGATGACCCATGCCCCATCCTCTGTGCCGGTTGTGTACGCACCCTCCGCAGGAAGACGGAACTGAGATATCCGCATGCCTCCAGTCAGCGCCTGCGTGCCCAAAATGCCGATCTCAAACACGCTCATGTTGGTTTTGACGGTTGAGAGCGCGGTTGAGAGCAGCTTCATGAACACGGCGGGGTTCCTGGTGGCGCGAAGCTTGCCGACCAGCGCTTCGAGCACGGCGCGCTGCCTGCTGGCGCGCACATAGTCGGAATCGATCTTCCGGATCCGCGCGAAGGCCAGCGCCTGCGGGCCGTTCAGGTGCGTCTCCGCGCCGTAGGTGGTCAGGTATTCGATGGGACGGCCGCCGCCCAATCGTTTCCAGGTGGTATCCAGGCCCTTGTTGATCTCCTTCATCTCCGCTTTCGATACGCTGACCGCCACGCCGCCGACGCTGTCAATCAGGTTTGAAAAACCCTCAAAGCCGATGACCGCGTAGCGCGTAATATTTAGCCCAAAGGCCTTGTTAACTGTCTGCAGCGCGCTTTCCTCGCCGCCCAGCCGGTACGCCGCGTTGATCTTGTGCTTCCCGTAGCCTTCGATGTTCACCAGCGTATCCCGCATGATGGAGGTCAGCTTGATTTCGCCGCCGCCGACGGACGCCACGATGATCGTGTCCGTACGGCCGCGCCCTTCCTCGTTGTCCGCGCCCAGAAGCAGGATGTCGGTATATCCCGACGGCAGAAGACCGTCCAGGCTGATCTTGCCATCCACAAAGGGCAGGTTAATGGACAGTGGCAGCCGGGTCACCAACAGCATCAGCGCCCAGAGAACCGCCAGAATCAGCGCAATGCGGAAAAGACGACCGAGGCAGCTCGGACGTCTCTTGGGACGGTACGGTTCATAGTACATCGCGTGACCTCAGGCATTGCTCGCGGCCGAGCATTCTGTCGGCGAGCGCCTCGTCTCCATCCTGCAGTGCCGCTCGAATTCGCGTGGAGGATACCTTTTTGCCGTCCAAGACGACATCCGGCATCTCGTAGACCTCGAACCCCAACCTTTCGCCTAGCGAGCGCAGGGTTTCGGTGGTGCCTTCTCCCTTGTAGCCAAAGGTAAAGTCCTTCCCCGCGACCACCGCCCGGACGTCGTAGCGCCCGATCAGCATTTTGAGGAAGTCCTCCGGCGGCATCTCCGCCAGCTCTTTGGTAAACCTCACCATATCCACCTGATCGGCGCCCAGCGCGTAGAGCGCGGCCCGCCGGGTTTCTGTATCCATGATGAGCGCGGGCGCAACACCAAACACGCTGCGCGGATGGTTTACAAAGGTATAGACGACCGAACGCCAGCCGTGGTTGCGGGCAAGGGAAACCGCCTGCCGAACCAGCGCCTGATGGCCGAGGTGGACACCGTCAAACATGCCCAACGCCACGACCGATGGCTGTACGGGCGCTTGCCCTTCCCTCAAACGGATAGACTCTTTTCGCATCTCTTCCAGCGCCGCGCCTTAGCTTCCGAAGCCCGAAAAGCCCATGAGCGCCAGCGCGATCAACCCCGCCGAAACCAGGCTGAGCGGCAGCCCCTTCAGGCTCTCCGGTGCGTCGGCGAACTGCAGCCGCTCCCGCACGCCCGCGAGCACGACCACCGCAAGGAAGAGACCCGTTCCGTAGAACACGCCTGTCAGCGCGGCATACGCGAAATTCTCCGCCTGTACGCCGAGAAGCGCCGCTCCGAGGAAGGCGCTCATCAGCGCAACGAGGCCGTGGAACGGCGTCGGCTCTGAAACGCGGAGCGGGTTCTTGTCTTTCAAGATGAAGTTGACGAGGCAGAAGACCGCCGCGATGATCACCACAGACAGCGCGGTGCTCAGATAGACGAGCTTGAGCGGCGTCAGAACGTAGAAGTAGAGCGCGCTGGTGACGATTGACGAAACCGCCAGGACCAGCGCCGCAGCAGCGCCGACGATTGCGGAGGCCGCAATCGGCCGTTCGCCGTAGGCCGCAAGCCCGCCAAAGAAGCGAGAAAACACCAGGTTATCGGTCAGGACGCAGGCGACCAGAAGCGCCAGAACCTTCGCGCCGTCGATCATGCGCCTTCCCCTCCTTTCGAGCGCTTCGGGGTGAATACCCGGATCAGCGCCAGCACCACGCCGGCCAGGATAAAGCCTCCCGGCGCGGAAGAAAGCATGCGCATGGGCTGGAAATCGTCGCCCAGCTTAACCCCAAAGATCGCCCCGCCGCCGAGAACCTCCCGCAAGCAGCCGAGGACGGTCAGCGCAATCAGGAAGAGGATGCCCCTGCCCAGCGCGCGGACGAGGGATTCTTCAAATTCGCGCTCCTCGTCAAAAGTCTCCGGGAAGGCGGTCAGCGCCGCCAGAAACGCGGTAAGCGGCAGATACAGCCCCAGCACCGTCGCGTAGCGGGTCAGCGCCACAGAGGCAACCATCTGAACCATCGACGCGAGCACCGCGGCAAACAAAAGCTGCGCGAAGCCGCGGGCGGGCTGCGCCGAGAACCTCCAAAGCGCCGAGACGAGAAGGCTCGTCCCCAGCATGGCGATGAGCGCCGCCGCGCCCAGAAGGACGCCGTTCAGGCCCGTCGTAACCGCCGTCAGCGCCGGAATCAGCGCCAGCGCGTACATCGCAAGGTCATATTTCTGGGACGCGCCGCGCGGCGCACCGTCAAATTCCCTATGCATGGCGCTCCCTCCTTCCATGGCCATAGATACGGGGGCGAATCGCGCGGTCGATCAGCGGAACCAGCGCGTTCATGGTCAGGATGGCGAAGGTCACGCCCTCCGGGTAGGTGCCCAGGTGGCGCATCGCCACCGTCAGCGCGCCGCAGCCAAGACCGTACAGCCACTGACCGGCGCCGGGGCGCGGGCTGGATACGTAGTCCGTCGCCATGAATACCGCGGCGAACAGAAGACCGCCGGACATGACCTCATTGATCGGATTTGCGCCGAAAGCCCACCCGGCCAGGCAGGTCCCCGCAACCATCGAAAGCGGTATCGAGATGTTGATGGTGGACGTGAACAGAAGCCACGCAAGGCCCGCCAGAATCATCAGCTTGCTGACCTCGCCGATGGAGCCGGGGATGGCGCCAAGGAAGAGATCCTGCAGGGTGAACGCCTGCGCCAGCGGGGTCGCAGAGGAAACGGCGTCCGCGCCCGG
>JAEYPB010000018.1 GCA_023411175.1 Bacillota bacterium
GCGCCGCCCGCGGGGCGTGGCGGGGGCGGCTCTCAATTTTGGCCTGGGGACCGGCATCACGCGTCGCGCTTCTGGGCGGCGCGGAACATGGCGATCAGCCACACGTAGGCGATGGTCTTTGGGATCATCAGCGTGCCGACGGGCGGGAACATGTCCGCGAGCAGCACGACGGGAATATAGAAGGAGAAGCTCAAAACGACCGCCAGCCACGCGTGGCGAAGGGGCGGATCGGCCTTTGCGGAGCGGAAGAAGAGAACCATCAGAATCACGCCCAGCGGCAGATAGGGAAGGTTCCGGTAGACGCCCCAGAGGAGCGGCGGGTTCGCGCTCAGCCAGCCGTTCTGCGGGAAGAGGCAGAGCGCCGTGCGAAAAAGGGTCAGCCCCCACACCCAGAGGGTGAGGCTGCGGCGCCCGGTCACGTTGTAGCGCGCGCGCCAGGCGTGGTACAACAGCGCGTAGAACACCGTGGCGGTGATCGACGTGACCAGCTTGCCGATCCCCAGCGGGACGATATACTCGGCAAGGCCGGTGGTGTTCAGCGCGATCATCCGGGGCACCAGGTGGAACGCGTCGCCAAACACGAGGAGGAGCGCCATCGAGCCGAAGAGGAGGTACTGCGCCCGGCCCCGGGCGTTTTTGAGAAGCGCGACGCCCAGCCAAAGCGCCGACGCGAAGTACAGAAGGTCAAAGACCGTCTCCATGATCGCCTGCATGCCGATCCCTCTTTCATCGTATGATGACCGGTTTTATTTACCCCGTCGGGCGGGTTTTCAATCCGGCGGGGCGGCCTTTCGGGCCGCGGGGCGGTTGAAATTCCCGATAAGCGTCGATATAATGGGGGAAGCAAGTTGGAGCGCGGCATCGCGCCGTGTTCCCCATGAACAGCGGTTCGGTTTCGGAAAAAGAATGACTTGGGAGGGCATCCATTGGAAATCAGAAGTGTTTCGATTGTCGGCATGGGCGCGCTGGGCGTACTGTACGGGGAGATCCTGTCGAGATATCTTCCGGAGGGAAGCCTCCGGTTCGTCGCGGACGGGGCGCGGATCGAGCGGTACCGGCGCGACTTGGTGTACTGTAACGGCGAGGTCTGCCGTTTTTCGTACCTGACGCCCGAGGAAACGGGAAATCCCGCGGATCTACTGATCTTCGCGGTCAAGTTCGGCGACCTGGAGGCGGCCGTCCGCGCGGCCGCGAACCAGGTGGGGCCGGGGACGGTGATCATTTCTCTGCTGAACGGCATCGTCAGCGAGGAAGTGATCGGGCGGGCGCTGGGGGCGGAGAAGGTGATCCCCGCCGTCGCCCAGGGCATGGACGCGGTCAAGGAGGGGAACCGCCTGACCTACAGCCGGAAGGGGGTCATCGTATTCGGCGACCGGCCCGGCGGCGGCGCGGCCGGACAGGTGGAGGCGGTGCGCAGGCTGTTTGAGGCGGCGGGCGTACCCCATCAGGTAGAAAGCGACATGCGGCGGGCGCTGTGGAACAAGTTCATGCTCAACGTGGGCGTCAACCAGGCCGCCGCGGTGTTCGGCTGCGGGTACGGCGGACTGCAGGCGGAGGGCCCCGCCCGGGACGCGATGATCGCCGCCATGCGGGAGGCCCTTGCCCTCGCCAGGCTCGAGGGCGTCGACCTGAACGAGGGCGATATCGGCGATTGGATGAAGCTGATCGGGACGCTCAGCCCGGAGGGGAAGCCCTCCATGCTGCAGGACGTGGAGGCGCGGCGGCACAGCGAGGTGGGGCTCTTCGCCGGGACGGTGCTGGCGCTCTCCGAAGCGCACGGGATCGACAGCCCGGTGAACCGGATGCTTTACGAGAAGATTATGGACATTGAGAGGGATTTCTGAAAAAGCGTCCCGGGCGCGCGACGACCAAAGATGCGGATGCCGCTACCCGTGTTTGTTCGATGGCGGGTTCCCGTTCCCGACGTGCACGCCGCTCGGAAGGGTTGAGACCCACGAGGACTTTGATGATGGTTTGAACCGGCGCGGCATTGCCGCGCCGGTCAAGCTGTCAAAATACTGCGTCTTTTGACAGCGAAAAGCAAGTCCTGTGAATCTACGATTCACGGCCGGACTTGCATGCGAAAAGGAATGCAGCCTGCGACCGTACATGCCGCTCTCCGGCTGCCTTTATCCGGGGGCTGCGGCCCCCGATACCCCTTAAGCCGGAACGGCTTGCACTTCTCCCTTTCTCGGACTGCACCTCTTTTCCATCGATTTGTCTTTTTCGACAGGTTGACCGGGCCGGTTTAATATGTAAACGGGGCTTATGCCCCCGCGAGCCGAGATTTTTTGCGCAAGGCGCGGTCAATCAGGGCTGTCAGCGCCGCGAACAGGAAGGCGATCGAGGTGAATTGGGCGAGGGTGGAGAGCGCGCCCAGCGCGCTGCCGGATGGTTCCTCGTGGCCGCCCCGGCCGAAGCTCTGACCGTCGCCGGGCGCGCGGTCCCTGCCACTGCCATCGGACTCGCCTTCGGGCAGGGTGGCGTCAACGGACTGGGTGGATTCGGAGGACTGGGAAGCGTCCGCAGGCTGGGCGCCGGGGAAGTTGCCGCCGCGGCTGCCCTCGCCGCGCTGGGCATCCGCCGAGAACGGCATCGCGAGCCAGCGGGTGAAGCTGGTGGCGGCCACGCCGTAGGCACCGTAAGCCATGAGGAAAAGAACCAGAACCGCCGCGACAGCCCTCGGCAGCCGAATCCAGCGGGAGAAGATGCCCTTTAAATACCGGTAGTGAAGCCCCAGGTGCACGCCCACGAGGATCAGCGACAGCGCGGCGCAGCCGTAATGGAGAGACTTCCAGGGGCCGCCCTGTACCGCGAGGCCGGGGAAGGCCACCTTCGAGATCATGATGCCGGAGACGCCGACAATGAGGAAGGAGACGAGCATCAGCGCGTCCACGATCCACATCAGCCGCGTCCGGTTGTCCGCGGTGCGAAGTTTCACCGTCACGCGGCGGATCCATTTGAAGTTAAGCCCCTTGTGGACGAAGAAAATGCCGATGAGCAAAAGCCCGCCGATCTCGTGAAAGGCAAGACCCAGCGCCTGCTTTCTGTACATCAGCGCGATCACCGCGAGCATGAGGACATCCAGTACGACTTTGACGACCGTTTTCTTCTTCATTCGATCCACTCCCTGTACGCCCATTGTCCCATGTTTATTTGAGACCGGCGTGAACAAACCGTGAATGAAACGGCGTAAAACGGCGGCGAGACTGCTAATTTTCATTGAAAAAGCGCCCGCGGAATACGTCTCGCGGGCGCTCGGGGGTGATGAGAGCCTCAATACTTCCTGTTGTAGTAGAACCATAGACCGGCCCTCGTAAACGCAATAAACGACGCAACCATTAAAAGCGTAAACCCGACGACCTCCTGCCCCGCGAAAAGGAGGCCCATGCCCGCGAACAGGACAACCCCCATCACAAACTGAAGCGCCCAGCCGCCGGTCTTGCTCTGGATCATCAGAAAGCGCTCGTCATGCTCCCGGACGTACATCGCCTTTAGCTTTGCTTCGTCCTTCAGAACCTTCCACATCCTGACCACGCGCACGATCATGACGGCCGCCATCGCGAAGAAGAGGCCCGAGTACATCCCCGTTGAGAAGTCGCGCATGTGCGCTTCGCTGCCGATGGACCGAAGATAGCCATAGACGCCCGCCGAACCGATGAAGACCAGCGCGCAGGCCGCGCAGACGATCAGGACGACCATCCTCCGCTTGATTACGTTGCGATACTCAGACATTTTCACTCAACCTCCACATCCGAAAAATCAAAAACCTCTTCAATTTTCAGTCCGAAATGCTTGGCGATCTTGTACGCCAGGACCAGCGAAGCTGTGTACTTGCCTACCTCCAGCGAGGTGATCGTCTGGCGCGTGACGCCCACCGCCTGCGCCAATTCTTCCTGGGAGAGCTTGCGCTGCTTGCGCAGTTCCGGTATCCTCGTGCGCATTTGCCCACTCCTTTCTGGCCGCAAAAGCATAGCGCGCTTTGCATTTTAAGTATAGCTTGCTTTGCGTAACATGTCAAGCCCGCTTTGCAAAAATGCATTGTAAAGTATTGCACCCAGACCCAAAACAGCAAACAAGGCCCGCGCCCCGGAAACCCGGAGGGCGAAGGCCTTTGGATTGAAAGAGTATTCGTTCCCGCCCACATGCCAAAAGCCGAAGGCGGCAACCCCGGCCGTCCTCTTCCATCGTTCCCGGCGACATGCTGAAAGACGAAGGAGAAAACCCCGTCGTTCCACTCAATCGTTCCCGGCGACATGCGCGCCGGGAACGGTTTCTGGAACCAGTGCAAACACTGGTGGAAGAAACGATTCCTCAAGTCAGCGAGCCGCCCGGAAACCCGGAGGGTTTCAGGTGAGCGCATAACCCACGCGCAGAAAGACGCGAAGCGGATTTCGGCGCAATCGTCAGCTGCTGGTTCTCGCGATCAGTTCCACATCCATGACTCGGCACTCGAAGGGGATTTCCTGCCTGCCCTCGATTCGGCGCAGCAAAAGCTCGGCGGTGTGGCGGGTTTCGGCCTTTTTGTCGGCGGAGATGGAGGTGAGCCCGAAGGGGATGCACATGTGCGAGAGGATGTCGTCAAACCCGGCCATGCGCACGTCCTCCGGGATGCGAAGCCCGTGCTCCTGAAGCCAGCAGGCGGCTTCCAGCGCCATCAGGTCGCTGAAGGCGAAGACGCCGTCGAAGCGAAGGCCTTCGGCGCTCAGTTCGTCCAGCGCGCGGCGCACGCTGCCCGCCATCGACGACGGCACGCTGCGCTCCACCGGCGTGAGGCCGGCCTCCCGGAGCGCGTCCCGGTAGCCGCGGCCCCGCTCCCGCGCCGAGGAGATTATCTCCGGGCCGTTGAGGAAGAGAATCCGGCCGCAGCCCCGGTCGATCAGGTGGCGGGTGGCGATCAGCGCGCCCTTGTAGTCCGCCCAGACCACCGAGTCCCGCTCGAGATCCGGAAACGCGCGGCCGGACAGCACGTAGGGCACGTGGTGCTGGTCCATCAGATCGAGGGCTTCGCGCCCCTTCTGGCAAGGGCAGAGCACCACGCCGTCCACCTGGCGGCTGATGGCGGTGCGAACCGCACGGCGCTCCAGCGCCTCGTCCTCGTCGGTGTTCAGGATGAGCACCTGGTAGCCGTGGCGGCGCAGTTCTTCTTCCAATTCGCGGATCTTGATGGCGAAGAGCATGTTGGAGACGTCGCCGAAGATCAGCGCCACCGTGTGGGTGCGACCCGAGCGCAGCGAGCTGGCCACCACGTTGTGGACATAGCCCATCTCCAGGGCGACCTTGCGGATCTGGTCCCGGGTCTCCTGGGCGACGGAGGCGGAGTTGCGCAGCGCCTGGGAGACCGTGTTGGCCGTGTAGCCGGTGCGCTCTGCGATGCTCTTGAGCGTCGGCAGGCCGTCCTTTGTTTTCAGTCGAGCCATATTGATCCTCTTCGGCACCGCGCAGCACGCGGTTATTTTAATGTTAATTATAGCGCGTTTTGTCCATTTGTCAAACGGCGGCCTGGCGGCGCGGGGTTATGTTGAAAAAATGGTTGTGCGTAAGGCTGAATCACACAATAATATTTCAAGGATACTATTGAATTATCGATAATATAATGCTATACTCTGCGTATTCTAACACGGAAGGCGCGCAAAGGAGAACGGATGGCTGCGGGCATTGTGTTTGACATCGAGGAGTTCGCGGTTTACGACGGGCCGGGCATCCGAACGGTGGTCTTTCTCAAGGGGTGTCCGCTCAGGTGCCGGTGGTGCCATAACCCGGAGAGCTTTTCAAAAGCGCCGCAGCGGCTGAAAAGCCGTGATTTGTGCACCCATTGCGGCGCGTGCCGGGCGGCGTGCCCGAAGGGGCTGAACGGGGACGAAGGCGCGGGCGGGGCATCCGGCGGGGATGGCGCGGACACCGACCGGGCGGGCGGTTCGGAAGCGGCGCGGGGCGCGAAGCGCGACGGAGAAGCCAGCCGGGAGAGCGACGCCCGCGGAGTGCGGGACGCGAAGCGGGATGGAGAAGCCCGCCGGGAGAGCGACACCCGCGAGGCGTGCGATACCCGCGGGGCGTGCGACGCCTGCGGGGCGTGCGACGCCTGCGGGGCGTGCGTCAAGGCCTGTCCCCGCGGCGCGCTGCGCATCGCCGGGCGGGAGATGACGGCGGCGGAGGTTTCACGGCGGGTTTTGAAGAACGCGCGGGCGCTCACGATGAGCGGCGGCGGTGTGACCTTTTCCGGCGGCGAGGCGCTGATGCAGCCGGATTTCGTCATCGAAACGCGGGCGATGCTGGGCGGCCTCAACGCGGCCATTGAAACTTCCGGCTACGCGGAGAAGGCGGTGTTCCGGCGCGTCGTTCAGGAGATGAACCTGGTTCTGATGGACGTCAAGCTGGCCGATCCGGCGGCCCACAAAAAGTGGATCGGCGCGGACAACGCGCTGATTCTTGAAAACCTCGCGTGGCTGAAGGATTCCGGCATCCCGTTCCGGGCGCGGGTGCCGCTGATCCCGTCGGTCACCGACGCGCGGGAGAACCTCGCAGCCATCGCGCGGCTGTTGGACGGTGCGCGAAACCTCGAGCGGGTGGAACTGATGCGCTACAACCGCGCCGCGGGCGCGAAATACGCCCAGACGGGGCTTTTCTACAAACCGGACTTTCCCGAGGATCAAACGCCCGACGCCTGGGCGGAACCATTCACGAAGCGCGGCATGGAGGTCATCACGCTATGAACGAGCACCTGAGAACCCTTTCCCCGGAGGAAGCCGGAGCCATCGAAAAGGCCGTTCAGGACCCTAGGCTGACGCTCGCCCAGCGTGCGGCGCTCAGGCTGAAGCTGTTTTTGGAGCACGAGCGGATTGTGAAGAACCCCGGCGAGCGCATCGTCGCCTGGCGGACGCTGGAAAGCTTCCCCGACATCTACGCGCCCGGCGAGCGCGAAAGGCTCCAGGCCGGGCATCACGTCCACGAGCAGGGGCGGGTGTGCAACATCTCCTCCGACTGGGGCGACGTGCTGCGCGGCGGGCTGCTGCCCCGCCGCGAAAAGGCAACCGACGAGGCGAAGGCCGCCATCGACGCGGTGATCGCCTACGCCGACCGGTACGGCGACGAGAACCTCTCCAGAGCCATCCGTACCGGCGCGGCCGGGTACCTCGAAGCGCTGAACGCTTTCCGCATTCTGCATTTCGCGCTGTGGGCATCGAACGTCTACCACAACACCGTCGGCCGGTTCGACCAGTACATGTGGCCGTTCCTCGCCGCCGATATGGAGAAGGGCATGACCGAGGACGAGGCGCTGGATCTCACGAGCGAGTTCTTCCTGTCCTTCAACCGCGACAGCGACCTGTACATCGGCATGCAGCAGGGCGACAACGGACAGAGCCTGATGTTGGGCGGCTGTGACCGCGGCGGGAAGAGCGCCGTCAATCCGCTGACCGCCATCTGCCTCAAGGCGAGCCTTCGAAACCGCCGCATCGACCCCAAGATCAACCTGAGGGTGGACAAAAACACGCCGCTTTCGCTCTACGAGCTGGCGACCGAGCTGACCCGGCAGGGGCTGGGCTTCCCCCAGTACGCGAACGACGACGTGGTGATCCCCGCCCTCGTCCAGATGGGCTACGACATCGAGGACGCCCGGGATTACACCGTCGCCGCCTGCTGGGAGTTCATCATTCCCGGCGTCGCTATGGACATCCCCAACATCGGCGCGGTGTCGCTGGCGGGGGTGGTGTCCGGCGTGGTCCGGGAAAACCTGGCCGGGTGCGAGACGTACGAGGATCTCCTCGAAAAAGTGCGGCAGGCCATCCGAAAGGACGCGGAGGGCACGATGGCTACGCTTTCGCCGCTCTTCATGGAGCCCGCGCCCTGGCAGACCGCGCTGATGACCGATGTTTCCCGCGATGTGAGCGAGGGCGCGAAGTACAGGAATTACGGCTTCCACGGCACCGGCTTCGCCACCGCCGTCGACCAGTTGGCCGCCGTGAAGCGGTACGTGTTCGACGAGAAGACCATCTCGCCCCGGACGCTGATCGCGGCGCTCGAAGAAAATTTTGAAGGGAACCCCGGCCTCGGGCGGATGCTCCGGGAGGACGCGCCCAAGCTGGGCCGGGACGAGGGCTGCGAAGAAATCGCCGACGCGCTGCTGGACGCCTTTGCCGGCGCGCTGGAGCCGCTTCGCACCGAGCACGGCGGGCGTGTGCGCGCCGGAACCGGCTCCGCCATGTACTACCTGTGGCACTCCCGCGAGCTGGGCGCCACCGCCGACGGCCGCAGGGCCGGAGAGCCGCTTTCCGCGAACTTCTCGCCCTCGCTGACGCTCAGGGACGCGGGGCCGCTGTCCGTCATTTCCGCGATGGCGCGGCCGGGCCTATCCCGGGTCATCAACGGCGGGCCGCTGACGCTGGAGCTGCACGACACCGTGTTCAAGCACCCCGAGGGCGTCACCAAGGTCGCGCAGCTCGTTCAGATGTACATCCTGCTGGGCGGGCACCAGCTGCAGCTCAACGCCGTCTCCCGCGAGCAGATGCTGGACGCGCAAAGGAACCCCGATGCGCACCGGAACCTGATCGTCCGCGTCTGGGGCTGGAGCGGCCACTTCGTGCAGCTGGACAAGGGGTATCAGGACCAGATCATCGAGCGCACGTCCTACGGCTTTGAAGGGTAACGAACACGAGCCGGTTTTCTGAAACGCTTCTTTGACAATCTGAGCGTCCGCGCGGCCAATCAGCTTTGCGGGCGCTTTTTTGGGCGCGGGGCGCATATGCTTGACAGTGGCGCGGCTTTATGCCATGATGGAAACGTAAAGATGCCGGAGATTTCCGGTGAATCGGAGGAGATTTTGCGGCGGAGGCACAAGCGCGACCGACGATATGGGAGGGATTGCATGTTGAACGCAACGGATTCGGCGGTCGTCTTCTTCTCCCGCGACGGGAATACAAGGTGCGGTGCGGAAATCCTGAGCCGGAAGCTGGGCGCGAAGCTGATCGAGCTTCAGGAGGAGCGGCCCGGCAACGTGCTGCATGCCGTCTTTCGGATGCGCACGCCGCTCAAGGGAGATCCCTGGGCGGAAATCGCCTCCGCGAAGCGCGTGTACCTGCTGTGCCCCATTTGGGCGGGCAGCTCCGTCCCCGCCATGAACGCATTTGCCGAAGGGGCGGATTTTACCGGCAAGGTCGTACAGATCATCACCTTCCAGCAGGCTCCGAGCAAGCAGGGGCACCGAGAGCAGCGGCATCTGGCCGGCATCGTCACCAGAAACCACGGCTCGGTGCGGGACTGCTATTCTCTGGTGGGTGGGAAGATGCGGCAGTTTGCCGGGGAGGCGTACATCCGCGCGCAGATCGACGTGGTGCAGCTGCCGGGCGAGGAACGGGACGAAGAACCGCAGCAAGCGCCGGGAGAAGTGCCGGAGGAAGTACCGGACGAAGTGCCGGAGGAAGTGCCGGGCGAAGTGCCGGACGAAGAGCCGGAAGAAGAGCCGGAGGAAGTGCCGGACGAGGTGCCGGAGGAAGTGCCGGAGGAGGTGCCGGAGGGAGTACCGGACGAAGCGCCGGGTGAAGTGCCGGAGGAAGTGCCGGACGAGGTGCCGGAGGGAGTGCCGGGCAAAGTACCGGAGGAAATGCCGGGCGAAGCGCCGGACGAAGTGCCGGACGAGGTGCCGGGCGAAGTGCCGTAGGAAGCAACCGCGAAAGAATAGGGCGAGCCGCCCGGAGAAGAGCCGTAAAGCACGGCCTATCAAACAGGCGGGCGAATCAGGGCAATCAGTGGGGCTGTCATGCCGGGAAGATCCCGGTTTGACAGCCCCGTTTTCTATCCGTCCAAGAGAGGAGATAGGCTTCGAAGTGGGGTGATGCGAAGACGAATAATGTTTCGGACCGGTATTACGCCTGGGCGGTGTTCTGGGGAAGCACCGCCACCAGTTCGCCCATCAGCACCACCTCTTCGGCGGGGTAGAACATCGGCGGATATTTGGGGTTCTCCGAGCGCAGTTCCACCTTGCCGCCGGGGCGGCGGTAGACGCGCTTGACCGTGGCGTCCGGCTGGTCGGTGGGGCCGTCCACCTGCACCAGCGCGATGCGGCCGTTGTCAAAACTTCCGCGCTTGTTGAAGACGCAGTAGTCGCCGTCGTTGACCACGCCGGTCATCGAATCGCCGTCGGCCTGCACGATGAAGTACTGCTCCCCTGTGTACTTGACCGGCACCAGGATGCGGCGCTCGTCCTCCGGCACCGCCGTGATGGGCGGCCCCGCCGCGGCGCGTCCCTCCACGCCCTTCCAGGCGCGGTCCTTGCCAGGTCTTTCGCGGCTGGGCCGGGCGGGAAAGGGGCGCACCTTGTTTAGCGCTGGCGCGGCTTCCGGCAGCGGCCGGATGGGGCGCTCCACGGTGCGCGGCGCGGGCTCCGCCAGCGCGGAGAGGGCCATCTCCATCGCTGCCTGGCGCGCCGCCTCCGGTGCGGTGCGCAGCGCGTCCACCAAGCGCGCCTCGTTCCCGTCCAGCGAGCGAGCGCCGGTCTCCGCGCGCTTTTCGGTGGTCAGCCCCAATAGATAATCCGCCGACACGTTAAAGTGCCGCGCGGCGATCGCCACCAGCGATGCCCGGGGCGAGGCGCCCTTCTTCCAGCCCGTCGGCGCGCCGCTGCTGACGTGCAGCACCGTTTCCGCGACCTCCGCCACCGAGGTGTTGTTCTCCCTGCACAGTTGCTCCAGCCGGGTGTAGAACACGAGACGCCCCCCTTTCGGTACGAAAATAAACGGCAAACAGGTATTGACAATCTTAGTTAACTAAGATATAATCGGGGCGAACAAGAGTTCCATTTTAGTATAGCACGGGGCGCGCCGGATGTAAAGACGGGTCTCGGCGTAAAAAGGGAACGCCCTGGCGGGCGGAATGGAGGATGCGATGCGGCCGTTGTTTGCGGAGGGTGAGCAATCGGGGAAACGGATTGACGAGGAGTTTTCGAGCCCGAAGCAGGCCGGTGCCGAGGGAGCGGAGGCGGCGCGCGTTCGGGGCGGGCAGAGGGCCTTCCGCCCGGGCGAGGCCCTTTTGAAGCTGCCGGAGGGGTGGTTCGCCCGGCGGCGGGCGGAGAGGTTTGCGACGACGGAGGATGCGGCGCGCGCGTGCGGCATCGGCGCGAAGCTGATGTGGATTCTCGAATGCGGCGGGGTGACATCGCCGGAAATCGCGCGGCTCGTGGGATGCGGCATGCGCCTGACGCGAACCGAGGTTCGCGGAATCACCTGCGCGAAAACGGCTGCCCGGCGGCGGCGCGAAGGGCTTCAGTACCTGGTGGCGAGGCCGGATGGCGCGGATTGGGCGAAGGAGCGCCCCGCGGACGGGCGGAGTGCAGTGTGGAGAGCGTGGGTTTTTGGGCGGAGACGCCCAGAACGACCGGCGTAAGCGGCGCGCGAGGCGCGGGAAGGGAGCGGGCATGAAGGACTTTACGCGGGAAATGCTGCCGGAGGCGCACCGGCGGCTTTCGGAGGTGATCGGCATCGAGGCGATGATCCGGCTTTGCGAGGCTTATGGCGGCGCGCCGCTTTACATCCCAAAGCTGGACGCGCTGAACGCCGCGCGGCGGGACGAGCGCATTCGCGCCGAGTACGACGGCATGAACACGCAGGTTTTGGCGCAGCGGTACGGCGTGTCCCGCCGGACGGTGCAGGCGGTGGTGTCCCAGGCGGCGGATCGAGACAGGCGGGTGGTGCGGAAGGCGCGGTAGAACGGGTCACCGTCCCCCTGCGTAGGGTGTGCGATGCGCGGCGGTGTCCCGGCGGCGGGACGGACAGGCGGTGCGGAAGGGGCCGTAGAACGGGTCGCCGTCCTCCGGTAAATTGCGCAGGGTGTGCGATGCGCGGCGGTATCCCGGGAGGCGGGACGGGTGGAGGGGGCCTTAGAACGGGTCACCGTCCCCCGGAAAGTTGCGTAGGGAGTGCGATGCGCGGCGGTATCTGCGCGTTGGGCGTGGCGGTGTCCCGGGCGGCGGATCGAGGCAGGCGGGCGGTGCGGAAGGGGCCGTGGAATGGTCGGAGTGTCTGCCAAAAAGGCGTGCAAGGCCGTCGCGGTGTGGGTGGTGGTATCTCAGACAACGGTGCTGGCCGGGCGGCGGGGCCGAGATGTCCAGGATAAGCGGCGATACGCCGCGAGACAAAAATGCGAAACGCTTCGCGCGGCGTTTGGCGGCGCGATCGGGTATGATTCCGGATGTGAGAAAGCAGCCGGAATCATTCTTTTTTGGCTGAAGGGGGACGGAAGATGGAATCACAGTATGCATTCTGGGCCGCGACCGGGGCCATCGGACTGATGGTCGCGGCGCTGGCCTGGTTTATCAAGCGGTTGGTCGGCGACCTGGAGGCAAAGATCGAGCGCGGCGAAAAAAGCGCCGGCGAGCGGATGGATGCCCTTGAAAAGCGCATCGACAAGCAGGAGGAGCGCTACGACAGGCTCATCACGCTGCTGCCGGAGAAATACGCGCTGCGGGACGACCTGATCCGCATGACCCAGAACATCGAAGCGCAGCTCGGGCAGATCCGCGAACTGATCATCGGTGGCTTCAAGGAAAAGGAGGGATTGTGATGATGAGCAGAACCGACCTCGTCAAGCGCAAGCAGATGCGCGGCGACATCGTGGCCATGCTCTACAAGGACTTCGGGCGGCCGCCGATGCCGGTCAAGACGCTGGTGTTCGCGCTCCTGGGCGACAACGCCGCCGCCGAAACCGAAGTGCCTGCCCAGCTCTACTACCTCGCCGACCCGAAAAAGGGATTTGTGACCATCAGCTACCGCGACGGGGCCGAGCCGGAACTGACGCCGCTGCGCGGTGCGCTGGTGCAGCTGACTGCCGCCGGGTGCAACCTCGCCGAGGGGGACATCGAAGACCCCGGCGTGATCTTCGGCGATGGGCGGCGCGCCTAGGGCCGCCGAGGGGGCGGCATCCGTACACCTGGGACGGGTGCGCCGCGCCTGGGCAAGGGCCGGCGGGCGTGAACGGAAGGAAGAAGGCGGAAACGCTGGAGATGCCGGTGCGCCGGGTGAGCGCGATGTGGTTCCGAGTTGGGGCGCGGGTGCGTCGAGTGCGCGCAGCTGGAAGGAAGAAGGCGAAAGCGCCGGAGACGCCGGTGCGCCGGGTGAGCGCGATGCGGTTCCGAGCGGGGGCGCGGGTGCGCCGTGTGCGCGTAGCTGGAAGGAAGAAGGCGGAAGCGCCGGAGACGCCGGTGCGCCGGGCGGGCGCGACCGGGAAACGGCGGACGGCGATGCGGGAGCGCGTCGGGAAAGTGCGCGCGCGTACATGCCGGTGGACGAATTGCCCCCGGAGGAGTGTGCGGAGATTGACCGGCTGCTGGCCGGGGGCGTGCGCGGCTATCAGGAGATTGCGGACGCGCTGCAGGAAAAGGGTTTTTTCATCGTCAAGGGGGCTGTTGGCCGCTACGAGGCGGGCAAAAGAGCCGAAGAGCGGCTGCTGACCGCGCGATTGGACGAGGTGAAGCGCTGGACCGAGGAAAACGCCGGGTTTGACCTGGCGGGCGCGGCGCTGGCGATGGCCGTCGAAGGGTTTTACGAGCGGCTCAGGGGCGACAAAGCGATGTTCAGCGACCTGTCCGCCGAAAAGGCGGCCAGCGGCCTGATCGCGGCGGCGCGGGCGGTCGCCCAGTACGAAAAAGCGGCCGGAGACCGGAAGAAGAGCCACGCGGCGGCGCGGGCCGAGGTCATCGCCGAGATCCGCAGCGCGCTGGCGGGAGAGCCGGAACTGCGGGCCGGGATAGAGCGGCTGATCGAACGCGAGACGTGAGGGCGGATTCTGTCGAGGCGGGATGACCTCTGGTCTGATGCACGCGGGTGGGAGAGCGGGAACAGGCGGTTCCGGGATTATCCGGCGGCACCCGATGCGGGAGATGGAAAAAGGAGCGCGCGGCGCATGGGAACCGCGTGAGAAACCTGCCGGTAAAGGAACGCAGGCCAGCGGAAGGGAGGCGCGATGAACAAGCGGGAGAAGTCGCTGCTGCGCGAGATCGCGGGGGCGGACGGCGCGGGGCGGGCACGGGAGAGTTTTTGGGCCTACTGCCGCTTCATCAACCCGAAGTTTTTCCGGGACGACCGGCCGCACCTCGCGGCGCTGGCGGAGGCGCTTCAGGCGCTCGTTGAAAGGCGGCTTCCGGGGCCGGACGGCGAAACCTGCCGAAGGCTCATCATCAACCTGCCGCCCCGGATGGGCAAGAGCTACACGCTGGCGCTGTTCAACCAATGGGCGTTGGGCAGGAACCCGGAGGAGCGCGTCATCACCGTCAGCTACAACGAGACGCTGGCCGCGAGGTTCTCCCGCGCCGTGCGGGGCGGCATCGCCGCCACGCGGACAGACGGGAAGGCGCGGGTGTTCTCCGACGTGTTTCCGGGCGTCCGGCTCCAGAAGGGCGACGCCGCCCGGAACATCTGGGCCCTCGAGGGGCGGCCGGTGAGCTTCCTCGCGGCGGGTTTTGGCGGCACGATCACCGGCGTGGGCTGCTCGATCGGCGTCATCGACGATCCGGTGAAGAACCATCTGGAGGCGATGAACGGCGCGGCGCTGGAAGCCCAGTTCGACTGGTACAACGACACGTTCTTTTCCAGACTCGAAGAGGGGGCCGTCCAGATCATCGTGATGACTCGCTGGGCCGCCGGAGACCTGTGCGGGCGGCTGACCGCCCGCGAGCCGGAGAAGTGGCACGTGATCCGGATGCCCGCGTGCCTGGACGAGGAAAAGCGCGAGATGCTGTGCCCGGCGCTCCTCAGCTGGAGCCGGTGGCGCGAGATCCTGCGCACCACCAGCCAGGAGATCGCGCTGGCGAACTACCAGCAGCAGCCCATCGACCTGACCGGGCGGCTGTACGACCGCTTTTCCACCTACGCCCGCCTGCCCGACGCGGCGTTTGAGAAGACCCTCTGCTACGTTGACACCGCCGACACCGGGCGCGACTTCCTCTGCGCGGTGATCGCGGGGCAGCTGGAGGGGCGGCTGTGGGTGGTGGACGTGGTCTACTCTGACCGGGGCATGGAGGAGACCGAGCCGATGACTGCGGACGCGCTGAAGCGCCACGGCGTTCACGAGGCGTGGATTGAATCGAACAACGGCGGCAGGGGCTTTGCCCGAAACGTCGAGGCGATTCTGTGGAGCCGCCACGGCTGGCGGGGGACCCGCGTCATCCCGATCAATCAGCGGCAGAACAAAGAGGCGCGCATCCTCGTGGCCGCGCCCTGGGTGATGAACAACATCCTGTTTCCGGAGGACTGGGACGCGCGATGGCCGGAGTACCACCGCGCCATGACGGGCTTCCTCCGGAAGGGGCGGAACCTGCACGACGACGCGCCCGACGCCACCACAGGCCTCGCGGAGCGCGTGCAGGGCGGCCTTTCGGGCCGCGAACACTTTGTCAGCGGGAGGGGCAACAGATGACGAACATGGACTGGATCCGCTCAGAGCTGGGCGGGCTGTACGGCGGCGAGGCCATCCGCGAGCTGAGCGGGCTGAACGCGCTGTACGCGCTGTATGAGGGGCAAACGGACGGGGTGAGGCCCCAGACCAACCTGATCAAAAAGCTCATCAAGGAGGAGAGCCGGTTCATGGCCGGGCGCGCGCCGGAGATCCGCATCCTGTCGGAATCGCGGCACATGGCAAAGGCCCGCGAGATCGAGCGGTTCCTCCACGGGACGCTGGAGGCGAACGACTGGCAGAAGCGGCTGATCTCCGGCGTCCGGGACTGCTTCATCGGAAAGCGCGTGGCGCTGTGCTTGGGTGGCGCGCCGGGGCGGGCGGCGACCGTCCGGTTCATCCCGTCCACCGGGTTCGTCTGCGAGCGGGACGAGGACGACAGCCTGACGAAGATCATCTTCTTCTACGGCATGAACGACCTGGGCGAGCGCGCCAGACAGCGCGTCTACCGCAAAAAGCTCTGGCTGGAGGGCGGGCGCTGCCTGATCGACGAGGGCGTGTTCGACGGCTATGGGCGGCTGGTGGAAGCCCGCCGGGCGGGCGAGGACACGGGGCTAAAGTTCATTCCAGTCTACGTGATCGTCAACGACGCGCTGACCGGCGACCCGACGGGCGAGAGCGACGTGGCCGAGCTGGCCGAAAACCAGAACGCCTACGACCGGCTCTGCCGCGACGACATCGACGCGCTGCGATTCAACATGTTTCCGCAGAAGGTGTTGGTGGACGCTTCCCAGGCGTCGGTCGAGCAGGTGGTGATCGCGCCCGGCGCGCTGATCGACCTCGCCACCGACCCATCCCGGGGCGACCATGCCCAGGCGTCCGCCAGCGTGCTGGAGCCGAAGTTCGGCTACGACGGGCGGTATGAGCACGCGGTGGGCCGCATCCGCGGCGACATGCACGACCTGATGTCGGTGCCGGAGGCGACGGTCGAGCTTTTGAAAGGCTTCGCCGCCAGCGGCAAGGCCATGCGCGCCGCCTACTGGGGGTTGATCTCCCGGTGCGAGGAGAAGTGGGCCGAGTGGGACGGCGCGCTCACGTGGATGACCCGGAGGCTGGTCGAGATGGCGCGCGCTTACGGGATCTGCGAGCTGCCCGAGATCGACTTTTCGGTGAAGATCGAGCATCTGTACCCGATCATCGACGACGAGGAGGCCGAGCGGGCGCGGGATCTCGCGGAGGTGGCCGGCGGGGCCCGGAGCCGTTTGGGCTTTATCCGCAAGTGGCAGCCGGAGGCCGACGCGGAAGGAGAACTGCGGCAGATCGAATCGGAGCGCGGCGCTGGGACGGCGTGAGCGCGGAGGGGAGAGGAGTGAGAAGATGGACGAAATGGACAGGGGCTTGAACGGAGCGCCCGAGGCGGATTCTGATCAGGCCGAAGCATCGGGTGCGGCGGAAACAGCCGGAGAGGGCGAGGCAGCGGTCGCGGGGAGGGCTTCGGAGAACGGTGAGGCGGTTGCTTCGCCGGAAGGAATCACCGGGGCGGCTGGGCTGGGGACGGGTGCGGAAGACGGAGAGGCGGTTGCTTCACCGGAAGAAATCGCCGGGGCGGCTGCGCCGGGGACGGCTTCGGAGAACGGTGAGGCGGCGGTTGCTTCGCCGGAAGGAATCACCGGGGCGGCTGCGCCGGGGACGGCTGCGGAAGACGGTGAGGCGGTTGCTTCGCCGGAAGGGATCGCTGGCGCGGCTATGGAGGATGAAGAAGCGGCCGTTGCGCCAGAAGGCATTGCCGTAGAAGCGGCGGATGGGGCAAAGGCGATGCCGGAAGCGGATGCACCGGAGGGCGATGGCATGGATGAATCCGGCGAGGCTGGGGGGGATCGCTTTCGGGCGGAGCGCGAGGCGCTGATCCTGCGGGCGGAGGGATATGCCCGGCAGGCGGTCGAGGGCGAGGCCCGGGCGGCCGCGGCGCTCCTCGGGGTGCCGGAGAAGAGACTCGGCCATGTGGCGAAGCTCGCGGCGCTCTCCGGCATCGATATGGCGGACGGCGAGGCCCGGGCGAAGATCGGCCGTGCCGTCCGGGCGGTGCTCGTAGAATTTCCGGAACTCGGCGGCGCGGGCACCGGCAGGGCAGCTCCGGTGGCGAGAACCCGGCGCGATGCCTTCGCGCGGGGATTTCTCGGGGAATAGGACCGAACACAAAGGAATTTCAGGAGGGAAAAATCATGGCGCAGAATCTTGTCACCAGGTATTCCGACATCATCGACGAACGCTTTGCCGCCCAGTCGCTGACCGAAGCGGCGGTCAACCACGACTACGACTTCGTCGGCGCGCAGACCGTCAAGGTGTTCTCCACCGCCACCAGCGAGATGCGCGACTACCAGCGCACTGGGGTCAGCCGCTACGGCACGCCCGCCGAGCTGGACAACACCACCCAGGAGATGACCATGGGCCGCGACCGCGCGTTCACCTTTACCGTCGACCGGGCCGCTGACGACGAGTCCGGCGGCAGCCTGAACGCCGGGATGGCGCTCAGGCGTCAGCAGGACGAGGTCATCACCCCGGAGATCGACCGCTACCGCCTCGCCCGCATGGCGGCCTTCGCCGGGCACATCGAACTGGGCGGGTACGAGGGCGACGTGAAGCCCTACGAGCGCATCCTGGACGCCAACCGGAGGCTGGACGAAATGCTGGTTCCCCGCGAGGGCCGCGTGCTGTTCATCAGTCACGCGATGCGCGTGAAGCTGCAGCTTGACCCGAACTTCACCACCGCCGCGAAGATCGATCCCGCCACCCGCATCCGCGGCCAGGTGGGCGAGGCCGATATGACGCCCATCGTCGCCGTGCCCGCGAGCCTCATGCCCCAGGGCGTCGAGATGATCCTCGCCCATCCGAAGGCCACCACCGCGCCGCAGAAGCTGGCGGAGTACAAGCTGCACGATAACCCGCCGGGCATCAACGGCACGCTGTGCGAGGGCCGCGTGTACTACGACGCATTCGTACTGAACAACAAGCGGGACGCGCTGTACGCGCTGCGCACCGCGCCGCACGTTGTGGCGCTCTCCTGCGCCGCGGGCTCCGGCGCCACCAAGACGGTGGCCACCGTTTCCGGCTACCGGTACGAGGACGGCACCGCCGCCGGCACACCGGTGTACAAGGCGGCCTCCGGCCAGGCCGCGCCCGCGCTGGGCGACGACCTGTCCTCGTGGAGCGCGCTGAACCTGACCGGCGACGAAGCTGAACTGACTGTGACGGCCGGGCACAAGCTGGTGGTCGCGCTCCGGGATGCGGCGGGCAGGGCGGTTGGATCGTCCGCGCCGGTGACGGTTGTGGTCGGCGCATGACGGACGTGGAGCAGCTTGACCTCGTAAAGGCCATGCTGGACGAGGCGGAGGACGCGCGGGTACTGACCGACGCGCAGCTGGAGGCGTTCCTCCGGCAGGCGGACGGCGACCCCTTTCAGGCGATCTACCTGGGCGCGCTGCACAAGGCGCGGCTCGATGGGGCGACGCTGCCCGACGGTACCGCGCTGCCATCCAACCGGGCGTACTGGCTGGGAATTGCCGCCACCTTCCGGCCGAACCGGGGCGGCGCGATCCCCCGAACGTGAAGGGCGGTGACGGATGAACGACTTTGACAGGGTCCTCCGGGGACGGCTGCGCGCCGCCACGCGGACGAGACCCAGGGTGGACGCCCAGGCGACGCGCCCGCCGGGCGGCGAGGCCGTCGGACAGGCGGGCGGATTCTACTACGAAAAGCGCGGCGGCGTGTTCTCCGCCGCGCTGCCCGGACAGCGCTTTGAGCAGCCCGACGGGCGGTACCTGATGGCGCTCTACCCGGACGAGCTGCCGGATGTGCGGCCGGGGGACGAGCTTTCCTTTTCTGACAAGCGGTTCCGGATTCTCGGCGTCGCCGACCGGGGCGCGTACCAAACCTACCACCTGGAGGAAAATCCATGAAGGGACTAAAGCTGGATGCCTCCCGCCTCGCGCGGGGGCTACGGGCGGAGGGGGCGCGGCGGCTTGGCGCCCCCCCCGCCCCCCCCCGGGAGACCCCCCGGAGCATGGAGACGCGCCCCAAAG
>JAEYPB010000034.1 GCA_023411175.1 Bacillota bacterium
AAGCTACTGGGTTTAGAAGTTTGCCGGGGCGTCCGGGCTCGTCAGGCAGTCGATGGTGGCCTGGTCGAGCTTGCCGGTGACCTGGATGTCCGGGAAGAGGCCGGTATCGATCGCCGCCTGCTGGAACGCGCTGATCTGCGCCGCCTTCTCCTCCTTCGTCTCGCTGCCCGTCAGCCAGCCCAGATCGATCAGCGTCTGGGTCGCCTGTTCGGCGGGGCTGATGGTCGGCTCCGGTGTCGGCTCGGGTGTCGGCTCGGGCGTCGGTTCAGGCGTCGGCTCAGGCGTCGGCTCGGGCGTCGGCTCAGGCGTCGGCTCCGGTGTCGGAGCCGCGGTGGGCGCCTCGGTCGGGGTTTCGGTGGGCGCCTCGGTCGGGGCTTCGGTGGGCGCCTCGGTCGGGGCTGCTGTCGGAGCCTCGGTGGGCGCCGCTGTCGGGGCTGCTGTCGGAGCCTCGGTGGGCGCCGCTGTCGGGGCTTCAGTCGGGTTCGGCCAAGCGGTGGGTTCCGGCGTCGGCGTGGGCGTCGGGTTCGGCCAAGCGGTGGCCTCCGGCGTCGGCGACGGGGTGGGTTTCACCGTCGGGATGGGCGTTGTGTTGGGCCGGATGGGCGCGTCCTTTTCCATCAGCCATTTGATGGTGCTGGTGCCGGCGGTGCCGTCCACCTTGAGGCTGGCGCCGTAGTTTTCGTTTACGTAAAGCTGGAAGTCGCGGACGGCGGCTTCGGTGGCCTTGTCGTACTTGCCGGTGGGCCAGGCGTCGTCCAGCCATCTCAGCTCGATCAGCCGCCACTGCAGCTCTTCGATCTGCTCGGCCGAGGCCTTGCGGTAGTTGTTGATGGGCGTCGGCTTGGGCGTCGGCGCGTCGTAGTCGTCGTCCGAGTAATCGCCGTCGTCGGTATAGTCGCCGCCGGAGATGTCGTCCCCGCCATCTTCATCCTGCCAGCCGGTGTCGGTGTCGGTGACGGGCAGCTCGCCGGGGTCGGGGGTGGCGGTGGCTTCTTCCGCCGGCTCTTCGGAGGGCGCGGTCCAGACGTCCTCGGGCTGGGGGTTCTGGGTGGGGTCGAGCGCGTTGCGGCTCATCGAGATCACGCCGATCAGCGCCAGCACGACCATCACCACCACCACGCCGCCCATGATGAGCGCCTGGCGGGTGACCTTGCGGGCGGGCACTTCCTCGCCCGCGCCGTCGGCGGGCGCGTCCGACGCGCCGGCCTTGCGCTGTACAAGGTAGCCGGTGCCGTTGTCCTCAAAGAACACGCGCTTTCTCGCGCTGTCGTTGGCCTGAACGCTGCCGCTCATTTCGGCAAGGCCCGCCTGGAACGCGGACTCCGCACCGGGGATGACGACGACGGAGCCGTCCGGCTCGCGCTGGGCGGCGTCCCGTGGGAAATATTCCCTGACGCGCAGCTTCGCGCCGGTCTTCATGTCATAGGCGACGTAGACGATGCCGCTGGCGTCCTGGCCCAGCGCCCGCCCCACCAGAAACCGCGTGCGCAGCACCGTGCCCGGCGCGAGGTGGCTGGGCGAGACGGGGGCCAGCGGATCGCGTCCGCAGGCGGCGCATTCGCCGTTTTTGTCGAGCGGTTCGAAGCAGTACATGCATTTGTCGCCGTGGCCGTGCTCCATTTGAAATCCCTCCACAATCCGCCGCGGGCGGAATTCGGTAACTTTTTGGTAAAACCGGCCGCCGGAACGGGGCGGCTCTTATAAGTCTCTTGCGATCAGACGGATTTTTGACGAAATCTGTTCCACGTCGCCCGAGGCGTCCACGGTGCGAACGCGCTCCGGCTCCCGCGCGGCCAGCGCCAGGTAGGCTTCGTAGACCCGGCGGGCCAGGTCATCATCCCCCTCCATGCGATCGGGCGCGTTTGCGGCGCGGCGTCGCGCAATGGCGGTGATGGGGTCAAGCAACATCAGGATGGTGGCGTCGGGCACGAGGCCGTCCACCGCCGCCTCGTTCAGCGAGGCCACAAGCGACTCGCCCAGCCCCCGGCCCGCGCCCTGGTAAACAATGGAAGAGTCCACGAACCGGTCGCACACCACAACGTCGCCCCTTGAAAGCGCCGGGCGGATCACGTCCCGGACGTGCTGCGCCCGCGACGCGGCGAAGAGAAGCGCCTCAGTCAGGTCCCGCATGCCCTGCTGCTTGACGTCCAGCACCAGGGCGCGGATGCGCTCGGCCACGGGGCTTCCCCCCGGCTCCCGGGTTCTGACCACCCGGTGCCCGCGTTTTTCAAGCCAATCGGCCAACAGATTCGCCTGGGTGGTCTTGCCGCAGCCGTCGGGCCCCTCCAGCGTGAGGAAAATCCCCTCTGCCGGTGAAAAACCGGGGAGCAGCATGTCGGTCAGCTCTTCGACGCTCTCCACCATTTGCGCTGCGCCGCTCTCGGTCAGCTCCTCGCGGCTGCCGTAGCCGTAGAGTACGCCGATGCCGTCCACGCCCGCGCCGACGGCGCCCTCCATGTCGAAGCGGCGGTCGCCCACCATTGCGGCGCGGCGGTATGCATCCGGCAGCGCGCGGCCGATGAGCTGGGCCTTGTCGCAGTGGTCGTCGTGCTCGCTGGTCGAAACCACCCGGTCAAAGTACCTGTAGAGCCCGAATTCCTTCAGAACGCGCTCGGCCTGCACGGTGGGCTTGGCCGTCACCACGCCCAGAAACGCGCCGTGGGCGCGCAGCGAGCGGAGCATCGACGGGATGCCGGGGAATACGTTGGCGTCCGCCCAGCCCTCGGTCTCGTACCGGCTCCGGAAGATGCGAATGCCCTCCCGCGCCTCAGCTTCGCTGAGCCCCAAGAGGCGGAAGGTCTCATACAGCGGCGGGCCGACAAAGATCTTAAGGTCCAGCCCGGTCACGTCCCGGCCCAGTTCCTCCATCGCGTGCTTCGCGCAGGCGGTGATGCCGGGGTGGGAACGGGTCAGCGTGCCGTCCAGGTCGAAGAGTACCACGTCATAGGGCAAGTGCATGGCGCGCGCTCCTTTAAATGTACATCTTTATTATTTTAAGCGATCCCGGTCAAAAAATCAACCTTCGGGCGTTACCCCTCGGCCTCGCCGAGCAGCCGCTCCAGCGCCGAGCGGGTTTCGCCCTCCTCCCGTTCGTTGACGAGGAATACTAGGTAGTCCCCCGCGCGGACGACGGTGTCGCCGGAGGGGATCTCCTCCCCGTCCTCCCGGCGGATGGCAATCAAAAGGCATTCCTTCGGCAGCCCCAGTTCCTTGACCGACCGCTCCGCCGCCGGCGCGCCGTGCTGGACGATCTGCTCCACCACGATCTTCCGGGCCGGGTCGCAGCCCTCCGGACAGGCGCCGCCACTTAAGAGGCTGTCCAGAAGCGAATCGTAAATGGGCCGGCTCTTGACGAGGTCGGCCGTCAGGTAGGCGGCGAAGGATACCACGATCAGCGGCAGCAGGCAGTCGAAGGAGCCGGTCATTTCGAGCAGCAGGATCGTGCCCGTCACCGGTGCGCGCACGATGGCCGCGAAGTAGCCGGCCATCGCCACCACGACGAAGCTGTCGAACAGTTCCGGCCCTACCAGCGCGCCCGCCAGCCGCGCCGCAAGCGCCCCCAGCGTGCCGCCCAGAATCAGCAGCGGGAAGAAGATGCCGCCCGGCGCGCCGGAGCCGAAGCTGATCATCGAAAAGAGAAACTTGACCAGAAACAAAAGTGCGAGCGTCTTTACCGCGACGCCGCCGTTCATATATTCCAGCATCGCGTGGCCGCCGCCCATCACCGCGGGCAGCACAAGGCCCAGCGCCCCCGCCAGAACAAAGGGCACCACCGGCCGCGCGCTCTCCGGCAGGCGGCGCAGCGCCTTATAGAGTTTCTGCGTCTTGACGAGGACAAAGTTGTACCCCGCCCCCGCCAGGCCGAGCAGCGCGCCCATCAGGATCAAAAGCCAGTACAGGTTCAGCGGGATCTGCGTCCCGGTGTCGAAGGAAAACACCGGCGACAGGCCGAAGGCCAGCTTGGACACGAAGTCCCCGGTCATGGCGCTGACGATGAGCACGATCAGAAGCGTCGGCGAGATGTACCGGTAGATCTCCTCCAGCGCGAACATCGCCCCCGCCAGCGGCGCGTTGAACGCCGCCGCGAGGCCCGCGCTTGCGCCTCCGGCGATCAGGATGCGCCGCTCCGCGCGGGACGACGCCCACTCGTCGGCAATGCCCCGGGCGGTCGCCGCGCCCAGTTGGATCGAAGGGCCCTCCCGCCCCAGCGAAAGCCCCGCCAGGATCGACGCCGCGCCGCCCGCGAACTTCGCCACGAGCGTCGAAATCCACGGCACGTCAAAGCGCCCGGTCAGTTCGCCCTTTACCTGCGGGATGCCGCTGCCCCGGATGAGCGGAAATTTTTTCGCCAGCAGCCCCACCAGATACCCCGCCGCGGCCAGCGCAAGGAACAAAAGCGGGATCAGCGCCGGACGCGCGCGGAAAAAGCCGTACATCCCTTCGCTCGTCTCCTCCGCCCAGATCAGCGCCAGCCGGTAGAAGCTGGCGACCGCCCCCGCGCCCGCGCCCACCAACACACCCTTGAAGACCAGCGACAGCTTCCGGGACGGGATCTCGATCGCCTCCCGGTAATGGTTGGCATCCAGCCTGTTCATACGCATCCCCCGCAATAACATTTCAGGGGCGATTATACCACCCACCCTTTTCGCAAATGGGTGCGTTTCAATGAATTTCTTGAAAACACGAAAAGACGCGGTATTTTGACAGCCTGACACGACCCCGGCATGCGCCGGGGGCTGGCCAGACCATCAACAAAGTCCCCGTAGGGTTCCAATCGTGCCCGGCGGCGTGTACGCCGGGTACGAGATAGCGCCACCAGTTAAGACACTGGTGGCGCTATCCACACCTTTGGTCAGTGCGCCGGGGGCGGACGTTGGTATCAACGGGCTTCGGATGCGTCAGCGCTCGCCCGGCCGGGTTTCCACGCTGACGCCGGTCTTGCCTTTCGCCACCTGCTTGCGCTTCTTTCGGTTCTCCCAGGTATCGAGCACGATGTCCAGATCATAGTCCTCGCCGGGGTAGAGCGCATCGCCGCTTAAAAACGGCGCGACCCGTTTGGCGCTGACCGAGATGTTCTTGTCGCGGACGCGCAGGAGCATCTCGCCCCGGGCGTTGGGCGGCAGAACGACCGTCGCGAAGCAGTTCATGAACGGCACGCGCACCCGGTCGCCGGGGGCGTAGACTTGGGCTTTGGGCGGGGGAACAGGCTCCGGCGCGGGTTCCGGCGGGGGTTCGGGATCGGGCTCGGGTTCCGGCTCCGGTTCCGGCGGCTGGATTATTTCCCCTTTCGGAATCAGCACGGCGGCTGAAACGGCAGGCGCGCCGCCGGGGTAGGCGGCCTCGCGGGCGGCTTCGATCAGCCGGCGGGGCATGCCCAGCCGCGCGGCGATGTCCAGCGCGCAGCTCTCCCCCGCCTCGCCCGGCTCCAGATGGTAGGTGGGCGACAGCGTGGCGCGGTCGAAGGTCATGCGCGCGTTGAGAAAGCCCGGTGTGACCGCGGCGAACCGCTTGAGCTCCGGGTAGTGGGAGGTGGCCATCAAAAGGCACTTCATCTCGCCCAGCTCCCGGAGGATCGCCACCGCCAGCCCCATGCCTTCCTGTGGGTCGGTGCCGCTGCCCACCTCGTCCAATAGCACCAGCGCGCGGGGCCCGGCGGCGGACAGGATGCGGCTGACCCGCGTCATGTGGGCCGAGAAGGTTGAAAGATTCTGGCTGACGCTCTGGCCGTCGCCGATGTCGCAGTAGATGCCCGAGAGCTGCGGCACCGAGGCGCGCTCCGCGGGAACCTGAAGGCCGGACAGCGCCATCGCGCAGATCAGCCCCACCGTCTTGATCGAGACGGTCTTGCCGCCGGTGTTGGGGCCGGTGATCACGAGGCCGCGGGTTCTGCCGCCCAGGGTCAGGCTGAGGGGCACCGCGCCGTCGCCCAGAAGCGGGTGGCGCGCGTTTTCAAGCCGCAGCTCAAAGCCGCGGGAGAGGCTCACCGCGCCGCACTTCATGCGGCTCGCCAGCGCGCCGGCGGCGAACACGTAGTCCACCTTTTCCATGCTCTCCCGGCTGACGCGGATGGCGTCCTGCGCCCCGGCGGCAAAGGCGCTCAGCTCCGACAGGATGCGGATCTCCTCGTTGGCCTCGTCCACCGTCAGCGCGTCGATCTCGTCCCGGAGGGAGGCCACCGCTGCCGGCTCGATGAACAGCGTCTGCCCGCTGCCGGACACGTCCAGCGTCTGCCCGCGCACGTTCTTCGCGGCGTCCCGCCGGACGGGCAGCGCGTAGCGGCTGCCCCGCATGGCGTAAAACGTCTCCTGATACCACTCCGGGTGGGCGCGCATCATCGCGGCGAGCCGCTCCTTGATCCGGGCGGCGGTGCGCTCGATCCCCGAGCGGATGGCGAAGAGCCGGGGACTGGCCCGGTCGTCCAGCCGTTCGCCCCGGAACGAGCGCTCGATCTCCTTTCGGAGGTCGTCCAGCGGCTCGACACTCAGCCCCAGCGCGGGCGCGAGGCCGTCTATCGTCACCGCGCGCTTCAGGTAATTTTTGAGCAGGCGGCAGTGGTTCAAAAATTCGCCCAGCGCGATCAATTCCGCCGGGGTCAGGATGTCCCCAAGCCGCAATTTGTCGTTCAGCGCGTCCAGCCCGGCGAGGGAGTGGACGGGCGGCTCGCCCATCGCCTCGTACACTTTCCGGGCGGAAGCGGTCAGCGCCTGCGCCCGCTCCACCGCGCCGGGTTCGGTCATGGGCGCGAGGTTCTCCGCCCGCTCCCGGGCGGCCTTCGTCCGCGTGAAATCTGCCAGCATGGCCAAAATGGCCGGGTATTCGATCAGTTCCAGATATTCCCGTTCAAACATTGCGCTCATTCCTGTCATTCAAATGTACCTGTGGAAACGCGCTCGGGCGGCCCGCCCCGTTAGGAGCAGACAACAAAAGGGCTGCGACGCGCGCAGCCCTCTAATGGCGACGGATATATCGGCGCTTACGGGAGAATCCCAAAGCGTCAACATCGGGAAGCCCTGCGGGCTCCCTGTTCCGGTCGTGAGGCGCGGCGGCCGCCGGCGCGGGGTACGAAAACGCAGCCTGTGCAGGAGCATAGGCCTTGGCGTACCTTTTCGCCTAGCAGCTAACCGACATCCTTCACTCCCCCTGATTGAACTTACGTGTATTATATGCGACGACCGGCCCCCGCGTCAAGGGGCTTTCATAAGGCTTCCGGTCCGCGCCCTTCGTGACCCGGTCACGGAGCGGGCGGGCGGGGGCGCGGTACAATGGAAAAAACGTTCGCGGGAGGGATTTTCATGCTCATCCGGATCATCTTTGCGGTGGTCGGCGGCGCGATCGGCTACGCAGCCTACCGGTTTATCGGCTGCTCCACCGGCGCGTGTCCGATTACGTCCAACCCCTACGTCTCCGTGATCATCGGCGCGGTGATCGGCGCAACCCTTCCGGGGGCGTAGCCTTCGGCGGAAGCGCCTCGCGAAAGCCCGCGCTCCTTTGGCGCTGAAACCGTTCCCAAGCGTTCCCGTGGGCTTCAATCGTTCCCGGTGGGCGCGTACGCCGGGATCGAGAAACCGCCACCAGAAAAACTGGTGGCGGTTTCCACATATTCGGTCAGTGCGCCGCCTGGAAGCGCCGAAGCGTTTCAGGAAACCGGCGAATCCAATGCAACTAAAGATGTGTCAGCAGATTTTCATTGCCCGTCGGAGCCTTACGGCGCGGTCGTTTCTTCCGGCGTGATGTCGATCACCGGGTAGGCGCCGCTGCCGGACAGCTGCACCTGGGGCACGCTGCCATTCCAGCGGGTGATCTTGAGGTATTCGATGAACGGCGCGGTCAGCGACTGCGCGAGGGCCTGGTTCTTCGCGGCCTCCTGCTCGCCGGCGTAGCGGGCGGCGTCGGCCTGTACGCGGGCGACCTTGGCGTCGGCTTCGGCGAAGATGGCGCGCTCCTCGGCTTCCGCGTTGGCTGCGATGACGCGGCGCTCGGCGGCGGACCTTTCCACGCTCACCTGCTGGGCCTGCTCGGTCTCGACGCGCAGCTTGGTCTGCTCGGCCACCTGCTTGTCTTCGACGGCGTTGGTGAAGGCATCGGTGAAGTCGATGTTCTCGATGGACACGGCGATGATGTCAATGCCGTTTTGCTTCATCAGCGGCGAGAGCAGTTCCTTGACCTGGTTGGAAAGTGTCGCCCGCGCGCCCACCAGGTTCTCGGCGGAGTACTTGGTGAAGATCGCCTTCACATCCTCCTGGATGCGGGGCTCCATGATCGTCTGGTAGTAGTTGACGCCGACGTTCCGGTACAGATCCTGTGCGGTCTCCCGGTCCACCCGGTAGTTGACGGAGCACACCACGTCCACCTGCTGGATGTCGCTGGAGAAGGCCTGCATCGAGACGGTGGCCTTCTGGGCGCGGTTGTCCATCATGATGACCTGCTGGATGGGGTTTTTCAGGTGGAAGCCATCGGTGAGCGTATAGTTCTCCACGCGGCCGAAGGTGGTCACGATGCCGGTGTGGCCGGTGGGCACGACGGTGTAGGGCGCGAGCGCCACCACCACCACGATCAGCACCACCACGGCGACGGCGACGAGGATCAGCGTAAGCCGCGGCCCGCGCTGCGGCATTCTGTGGACATTGGGCTGGCTCATGGAAAGTACCTCCTTCGTTTCTACATCTTCCATGATACCAGAAAGGGCGCGCCCGCGTAAACGGGACGCGCCCAAAAACCGCCAAAGAAATGCCAAGATGTCCGCTGGAGATGAAAAACCCGCGGGGGGTCGTCTCAGATCATCATCAAATCCCCGCAGGGGGTCAATCGTTCCCAGCGACTGTGCGCTGAACTACAGCAACTCTCCGTCGTTCCACTTCCATCGTTCCCGGCGACATGCGACAAACCTCGCCGTTCCACTTTACTCGTTCCCGGCGACATGCGCGCCGGGAACGGTTTCTGCAACCAGTGCGCACACTGGTGGAAGAAACAATTCCTCAAGTCAGCGAGCCGCCCGAAACGCTTTAGCGTTTCAGGCGAGCGCAGATAACCCACGCGAGGAAAGATCCGAAGGGGATTTCCGCGCCATCGTCAGCGAGCCGCCCGAAACCCAAAGGGCTTCAGGCGAGCGCAGGTCTCACGCGGAGAAAAGTCGCAAAGCGGATTTTCTCCGCAATCGTTACGATAGCCTTCCCTCAAAGTCGCCGTAGCCGAAGCGCCGGACGATGCGGCAGTCGCCCGTCTCGTCCTCCCAGCAGATGGCGGGCAGCGGCATGCCGTTGAAGGTGTTGTTCTTGACCATGGTATAGATGGCCATGTCGCCGAACTCCAGCCGCGCTCCCAGCGCGAGGCGCGAATCGAAGGAATAGTCGCCGATCACGTCCCCGGCGAGGCAGGTGGGCCCCGCCAGCCGGTAGGTAAACGGCTTTTCCCCCGGCTGACCCGCCGGAACAAGTCCTTTTGAAAAATCATGGGGCGCGCCCGGCTCATGAAGCGGCGGGCGGTAGGGCATTTCGATCACGTCCGGCATGTGACAGGCGGCGGAGGCGTCCAAAATCGCAATGTCGACGCCGCCGCTTACTACGATGTCCAGAACTTCGGCGATCAGAATCCCGGCGTTTAAGGCCACGGCTTCTCCCGGCTCCAGGTACACCCGGTGCCCGTATTCCGTTTGCATCCTCCGGATGCATTTTTCCAGCCGCGGGATGTCGTAGCCCGCCCGCGTGATGTGGTGCCCGCCGCCGAAATTGATCCATTTTATCCGCCGGAGCCACGGCTCGAACCTTTCCACGACCGCGTCCAGCGTCTCCTCCAGCGCGTCTGAATCCTGCTCGCACAGCGTGTGGAAGTGAAGCCCCGTAACGCCCTCCGGCAGCGGCGGCAGGTCTTCCGTCCACAGGATGCCGAGGCGCGAGCCGGGCGCACAGGGGTCGTAGATGGCGTGCTCCTGCGTCGAGCAGCCGGGGTTGATCCGAAGGCCCACCTGCGCCCCCGCAGCAAGCGCCCGCGCGCCGAACACACGGAACTGGGCGAGGGAGTTGAACACGATGTGGCCGGAGATTTGGGCGATCTCGTCAAACTCCGAATCCCGGAAGGCGGGGGAGAAGGTGTGGTTCTCCCCCGGCATGTGGTTTTTGGCGAGGCGCGCCTCAAAAAGGCCGCTGGATGCCGCGCCGTGAAGGTACCGCCCGATCAGGGGGTACGCGGCAAACATCGAAAACGCCTTCTGCGCCAGGAGGATCCTCGCGCCCGTCCGGTCCGAAACGCCCTTTAAAATCTCGAGGTTTCGCTTAAGCGCCGATTCGCTGACGACGTAGCAGGGCGTGGGCAGGTCACTTCGCACCATGGTCAGTCCACCAGAACGGGGTTTTCATCCACCTGCCAGGGCAGGCCCCACTTGTTCAGCGCGTCCATGAACGGGTCGGGATCGAAGTCTTCCATATTATGGACGCCGGGCTTTTGCCACGCGCCGCTCATCACCAGCATCGCACCGATCATGGCGGGCACGCCGGTGGTGTAGGCCACCGCCTGAGAACCGACCTCCCGGTAGCATTCCTCGTGGTCGCAGACGTTGTAGACGTAGAGGGTCTTGTCCTTGCCGTCCTTCTTGCCCCGGAAGATGCAGCCGATGTTGGTCTTGCCCTTCGTGCGGGGGCCGAGGGAGGCGGGGTCGGGCAGCACGGCCTTCAAAAACTGCAGCGGGATGATCTCGCGCCCCTCGAACAGGATGGGCTTGATCGACGTCATGCCCACGTTTTCAAGGCACTTGAGGTGGGTCAGGTAGCTCTGGCCGAAGGTCATGAAAAAGCGGATGCGGCGGATGCCCGGCACGTTCTTCGCCAGCGATTCGATCTCCTCGTGGTGCAGAAGGTACATGTCCTTTTTGCCGACCTCCGGGAAGACGTATTCGCGCTTGATCTCCATCGGCTCCGTCTCCACCCAGTCGCCGTCCGCCCAGTAGGCGCCCTTGGCGCTGACCTCGCGGATGTTGATCTCGGGGTTGAAGTTGGTGGCGAAGGGGTAGCCGTGGTCGCCGCCGTTGCAGTCCAGAATGTCGAGGTAGTTGATCTCGTCAAAGTGGTGCTTGAGCGCCCAGGCGGTGAAGACGCCCGTCACGCCCGGGTCGAACCCGCTGCCGAGGAGCGCGGTCAGCCCCGCCTTCTCGTACCTTTCGCGGTAGGCCCACTGCCACTTGTACTCGAACTTCGCGGTGTCCTCCGGCTCGTAGTTGGCGGTGTCGATGTAGTGGACGCCGGCTTCGAGGCACGCGTCCATGATGGTCAGGTCCTGATAGGGCAGCGCCAGGTTCAAAACCGCGTCCGGCCGGAATTCCCGGATCAGCGCGGTCAGCGCGGGCACGTCGGAGGCATCCACCTGCGCGGTCGAGATCCGAACCCGCGTCTTCCCCTCCAGCGCCTTTTTGAGCGCGTCGCACTTTGACACCGTGCGGCTTGCGATCAATAGATCGGTGAAGAATTCGTCGTTCTGGCAGACCTTGTGGATGGCGACGGAGGCGACGCCGCCGCAGCCGATGACCATGAGCTTTTTCATTGGGTGCTTCCTCCTTTGAGCGCAATCAATATTTCTCGGGTAAGCTTGCACGCCGCGGCGGTGGAGACGCCGCTTCCGTCGAGGCCGGGGGCCAGTTCCACCAGGTCGCAGCCCACGACATTGGCATTTTTCGCCACGCGCACCGCCGCGTTCATCAGCTGCGAAAAGTTCACGCCGCCGTGCTCCGGCGTGCCGGTGCCGGGGAAGGCCGAGGGGTCGAGCACGTCGAGGTCGATTGAAAGGTACACCGGGCGCCCCGCGAGGGCGGCGAGGGCCTCGTCCAGGTACTCAAAATCGAACTTTCGCATCGACACGTGCCCGGCGGCGGCGAATTCGAACTCCGCCCGGTCGCCGGAGCGGATGCCGAACTGGTAAATCCGACCGTCGCCCAGGATTTCCCAACACCTTCGGATCACGCAGGCGTGGGACAGCTTGACCCCCAGGTAGTCCTCCCTGAGGTCGGCGTGGGCGTCGAAGTGGACGATGGCGAGATCAGGGAATTTTTCATGTGCGGCTTCGACCGCGGGCAGCGTCACCAGATGCTCGCCGCCCAGAAGAAAGGGGATTTTGCCGCCCTTTAGAATGTCCCTTGTCCGCGCCCCGATCGCGTCCAGCGCGGCGCGGGCGTCGCCGATGGGCAGTTCCACGTCCCCGGAATCCATGACCCGTTTGTCCAGAAGGTCCCGGTCTTGATAGGGGCTGTAGCTCTCGATGCCGTAGGATTCGCCCCGGATGGCGCGGCTTCCGAAGCGCGCGCCGGGGCGGTAGGAGGTGGTGCCGTCATACGGCGCGCCGTAGAGCACGATGTCCGCCTCGTCATAGCCCGCGTCGCAGCCGAGAAAGACCTCAACGTTCCTGTTCAACACTTCGAAACATCTCCTCCATGCGCCGTGATTCTTTCGTCATGCTCCCGCCGTTCCATCCCGTCGCTCCCGGCGACCCGCGCGGCGGGCAACACACCCCGTCGTTCCATCCTATCGCTCCCGGCGACATGCGCGGCGGGAGCGGTTTCCGTAAGCCAGTGCGCACACTGGCGGCGGAAACATTACCACAAGTCAGCGAGCCGACCGAAACCCGAAGGGTTTCAGGCTCGCGCAGAGCCCCGTTCCCCCGCGCTGAAAGACGTGCTAGCGGATTTCAGCGCAATCGTCAGCGAGCCGCCCGGAAACCCGAAGGGTTTCAGGCTCGCGCAGGACTCTCGGCGAAGAAAAGCCGCAAAGCGGATTTTCTTCGCAAATCGGCTCGCGCAGAGCCCCCGTTACCAACGCGCTGAAAAACGCGAAGCGGATTTCAATGCTCGCTTTCAACACTCCGCAGCATCTCCTCCACATAGGCCGGAAGCGCGAACGCGCCCACGTGCAGGTTGGTGGTATAGTAGCGGGTGGCGAGGCCGAGCAGCCCCCATTTCGCGGCGGCGAGGTCCCGAACCGGGTGGTATTTTTTGGAGGCAAAGCCAAAAAGCCAATGCCCGGAGGGGTAGGTGGGGATGTGGGCCTGGTAGACCCGGCTGATCGGGAAGCTCTCCACGATGCGCTTGTGGGCGCGGCGGCACGCCTCGGCGTCGGCGTCGTAGAAGGGGCTTTCGTGCTGGTTGACCATGATGCCGTCGTCCCGCAGGGCGTTATAGCAGTTGCCGTAGAACTCCCGGGTGAAGAGGCCCTCGCCCGGGCCAAAGGGGTCCGTGGAGTCCACGATGATGAGGTCATAGGCGTCCCGCTTCGTTCGGACGTATTTCAGCCCGTCCTCGTAGTAAATGGTGAGGCGCGGGTCGTCCAGCCGGCAGGCGGTCTGGGGCAGGTATTTTTTGCACACGTCCACGACCAGCGGGTCGATCTCCACCATGTCGATGGAGCGGATGGACTCGTACCGGGTCAGTTCCCGCACCACGCCGCCGTCGCCCGCGCCGATGACCAGAATGTCCTTCGCGTCCGGATGGACGGCCATCGGCACGTGGGTGATCATCTCGTGGTAGATGAACTCGTCCTTTTCGGTCAGCATCATGAAGCCGTCGAGGGTCAGAAAGCGGCCGAACTCCCTGGAATCGAACACGTCGATGCGCTGAAAGTCGCTCCGGCCGGAGTACAGCTGCCGGTCCACCTTGATGGACAGCTGCACGTTCTGGGTATGCCGCTCGGAAAACCAAAGCTCCATCCGCTACACCTCCTTCAATACGTTCAGATGCGCGATTTCCGGGTCCTCGGGGCCAGTCATCGAGGAGCCCTTTTCCTTCGCGTACCGGATGTAATCGAGAATCCCATCGGTGATCTTTTCCCCCGGCGCGAGGATCGGGATCCCCGGCGGGTAGCACATGACGAACTCCGCCGCCACGCGCCCGCCGGTTTCGTCGATGGGCAGCGACTGCCGCCCGGCGTAGAACGCCCTCTGGGGCGAAACGGCCACTTCCGGCTCGATGTACTCCAGCCGGAGCATGCCCTTCGGGTCCCTGTGGTGGCGGCGGCGGATCTCGGACAGCGCGCCGATCAGCCGCTCGATGTCCTGCAGCCGGTCGCCCAGCGAGATGTAGGCGAGGATGTTTCCGATGTCGCCGAACTCGATCTGGATGTCATACTCGTCCCGGAGGATGTCGTAGACCTCGATGCCCGCGAGCCCCACGCCCAGCGTGTTGACCGCGAGCTTCGTTGAGTCAAAGTCAAAAACGCTGCCGCCGTTTATCATCTCCCGGCCGAAGGCGTAAAAGCCCTCGACGCGGTTGATCTCGCCCCGGGCGTACTCCGACAGCGCGACCACCTTTTCGAACACCTCCTCGCCGCGCAGCGCGAGGTTGCGGCGGGAGAGGTCGAGGCTGGCCATGAGAAGGTAGGAGCCGCTGGTGGTCTGGGTCAGGTTCACGATTTGCCGGAGATACCCCTCCGACACCTCCGGCCCCGCCACGAGAAAGGAGCTCTGTGTCAGGCTGCCGCCGGACTTGTGCATGCTGACCGCCGCCAGGTCGAAGCCCGCCGCCATCGCCGAAATGGGCAGCCCCTTCCCGAAGTAGAAGTGGGTGCCGTGGGCCTCGTCCGCCAGCGACAGCATGCCGTGGTCGCGGGCGATCTTCCCGATCGCCGCCATGTCGGAGCAGATGCCGTAGTAGGTGGGATTGTTGACGAGGATGGCCTTCGCGTCCGGGTGGCGGCGGACGGCGGCGAGAACCGCCTCCGGCTTCATGCCCAGCGGGATGCCCAGCCGCTCGTCGATCTCCGGGGAAACGTACACCGGCTCGCCGCCGCAAAGCACCAGCGCGTTGATGACGCTTCGGTGCACGTTCCGGGGCAGGATGATCTTGTCGCCCGCTTTGAGCGCGTAGAGGATCATCGCCTGCACCGACGAGGTGGTGCCCCCCACCATGAACATCGCGTGGGCGGCTTGGAACGCCTCCGCCGCCAGCGCTTCCGCCGCCCGGATCACCGAGACAGGGTGGCACAGGTTGTCCAGCGGCTTCATTGAGTTGACGTCCAGAGAAAGGCACTTTTCGCCCAGCAGCGCCTTCAGCTCCGGGTTGCCGCGCCCGCGCTTGTGGCCGGGCACGTCCAGCGGCACGAGGCGCATGGCGCGCATCTCCTCCAGCGCGTCCACGATGGGCGCGTCCTTCTGGGTGTGGGGCATGGCGGCGCCTCCTCTCTTTCTGTTTCCCCGGCTCCCGGGGCTTCCATCGTTCCCGGCGGCGCGTACGCCGGGAACGTGTTTCCATAGCCAGTGCGCATACTGGCGGCGGAAACATCTCCACCGGTCAGCGGGCCGCCCGGAAATCTGTCAGGATTTCAGGCCCGCGCGGTTTCCCTCGCGCTGAAAAACCCGAAGGGGGGTTCAGCGCCTTAGAATATATTTCTGCCGCTGAAGATCTCGATCATCTCGCGGCGCAGGCTGCCGGAGATGTCGAGCCGCGTCCGGGGCGGCAGCTCGTACACGTCCACGTTGAACAGGTAGTTTTTGAGGTCCAGCTCCTTGATGAGCATCTTGGTGTGGAACAGGTTCGCCTCGTAAACGTTGACGTCCACCGCGTCGTAGCGCCGGAGGATGCCGTCGTCCACGTAGTTCTGGATGGAGGTGACCGGGTGGTCGATGAACAGCTTCCTGCCCTCCACATCCCGGGTAAAGCCGCGCACGCGGTAGTCCATGGTGATGATGTCGGAATCGAAGGAGCCGATCAGGTAGTCGAGGGTCGAAAGCGGCGTGATCTCGCCGCAGGTGGCCACGTCGATGTCGACGCGGAAGGTGGCGAGAAAGGTGTCCGGGTGGTATTCCGGGTAGGAGAGCACCGTCACATGGCTCTTGTCCAGGTGGGCGACCACCGCGTTTTCGGCGGGGGTCATGGAGCCGTCGGCGATGAGGAGCGTCACCGAGGCGCCCTGCGGATCGTAATCCTGCCGGGAGATGTGCAGAACCCGCGCGCCGATCATGTCCACGACATGGGTCAGGATGCCCGTCAGGCGCTCGGAATTGTACTGCTCGCCCACGTAGGCGATGTAATCCCGCTGCTCCCTGGGCGTCTTGGCGTAACACACGTCATAGATGTTGAAGCTCAGCGATTTTGTCAGGTTGTTGAACCCGTACAGCTTCAGTTTGCCCTCCATTGGCGCTCCTCCAAACCATCGTAATTTATCGTCTGCGCATCCCCTCAAGGGAATAAAAAACAAGTGACGAGCCTATTTTGCCCATCACTTGCGTTTTGTCCATATGCCCGCGCGTAAGGCGGGCGGGGCCCCCTTTTTTCAGGGGAAGCCCTCGGGGACAGATTTCGGGTTTTAGAGTCTATATAGCAAATAATTACTTTTACTACTCTGTATTGACCGTTTCACAAGTTGATGCGCCTCAGGCGCCGGTTATAAAGTAACCAACTTATAAAATTTGAGCTCTTAACTCCGTCAATCTGGCGGCGCCCGCCGCCAAGGGCAGTTGACCGGCCGGTTTCACGCGGCAACCCTTCTTTACAAAAGGCGGTCAGTAATTATTTGCACGTTCCTCCGCATACGCGCGAATGCAGACGAACAATAACACCTGGGGACGCGCATGTCAAGTTAAAAATAAATAGCGAAAAAACAGGGGGCGCGCAATGGCGCCCCGCCCGTTCCAAGATGACCGCTATTTCCTGTTCACGCCGAAGTCCACCGAGGCGATGACGGCCTTCAGCGCGTCCGCGGACGCGCGCAGCTTTTCCAGCTCGTCGTCCTTCAGCGGCGGGGTGATCTCCCGCTCGATGCCGTTGGCGCCGACGACGAAGGGCAGGCTCAGGCACACGTCGGAAATGCCGTAGCGGCCGTTGATCATCGAGGAGACCGTCAGGACCGAGTTGGCGTCCTGGGCGATGCACTCCACGATGCGCTTCACCGCCAGCGCGACGGCGTAATAGGTCGCGCCCTTGAACTGGATGACCTTCCCGCCGGAGGTGCGCACATCGTTTATGATGTCCTCCAGCTCCCGCTTGCCGCAGCGCTCGGCGTGGAGGCAGGCCACCTCGCAGTACTCGTCCATGTTCATGCCGGCGATGTTGGTCAGCGACCAGGGCACCATTGACGTATCGCCGTGCTCGCCGAACACGTAGCCGTGCACGTTGGTGGGGCTGAGATCCACATGGGCGGCCAGGATGGACCGAAGGCGCGCCGAATCCAGCATCGTGCCGGAGCCGATGACCTGGTGCTCCTTCAGGCCGAAGTTCTTTGAAATGTGGTAGGTCAGAACGTCCACAGGGTTCGAGACCACGACGTACACCGCGTCCGGCGCCTTTTTTACGACCTCGGGCATGATGGAATTGATGATGTTGATGTTGCCCTGCGCCAGGTCGATGCGGCTCTGGCCGGGCTTCCTGCCCGCGCCGGCGGTGATGACGACGATGTCCGCGCCCGCCGCGCTGTCATAATCGCCGGCGTACACGTCCACCGGCGCGCAGAAGGGTGTGCCCTGGATGATGTCCATCGCCTCTCCGCGGGCCTTGTCAAAGGCGATGTCGATCAAAACGATCTCCGAGGCCAGCCCGGAGGTCGTCAGCGTAAAAGCGACGGTGGCGCCCACGTTGCCCGCGCCCAGAATGGCGATTTTCCTGCCCTTTTTGTTCATGGAAATCCCTCTTTCCGTCTTCACTTGTTTTCTCTTGGTCGGCCCCGTCCGCGCTCGCGCCCGGGACGGAAGCCCGAATCAGCAGGCGTTAAAACTCATATCCGCACCATCTGCACACGCCTCGATTCTCTGTGAAGCCATACCAAAACCCATATTCAAGCCATAGCGCATATTATATCCGATCATTCCCGGAGAATCATTAAGTTTGTGGTGCTTTTCCCTGTTTCGATAAATTTTTACTTAATGCTTGTTCCTGCGCGTTGGCTCAGGCGGCACCCGTGTCCTTAAGGTGCTAATATCCGTCCGATTTTTAAATGATACGCTATGTGTATATATTTTTTTTGTTATTGACATAAGAACGCATGTTTGGTATGATGGCCTTGCCTTCTTCCAAATAGTTGAAAGGAACATCCTCATTCTTCCCGTACCGGCCCAGCCCTTGCCGAAAGTCCTAGAGGCCGAGACATGAGCCGGTAGCGTTTAGGCGCGTTTTCGGTTTTTCTCATGCCAGGCCCCTTTTCTTTATCCCGGCCAGATTTGACGTGGTTGGCCCATCCGGAATGATCTTTCGAGAAAGGGTTGTATTTGACGTGATTATCCCGGCGTAAGCCGCGGAAAGTAAGAAGGAGGATTCCCACATGCGCAAGTTCATGATCCTGCTGCTAGTCGTCCTGGTATCCTTTACGCCAATGGTCGCTCTGGCAGAAGCCCCCACCGATTGGGAGGCCGTGCTGGCGGAGAAGGATCAGAAAATCGCGGAGCTTGAAAGCCAGCTTGCCGAGATTCAGGCACAGCTGGAGCAATTGACCGCAACGCCGGAGCCGGTGGCCCAACCGACGCCCGCGCCCTACGTTACGCTCAAAAAGGGCAGCAAAGGCGAAGCCGTTGCCGCGCTGCAGGAACGTTTGAAGGAACTGGGGTACCTCGGAGGCGTCGCGGATGGCTCTTTCGGCGGTGGCACCGGCTCGGCGGTCAAAGAATTCCAGAAGGTCGCGGGGCTGAAGGAGACCGGCGAAGCGGACGCCGAAACGCAGGAGGCACTTTTCAGCGAAGCCGCACCCGCCTCACCGAATCCCGTTGTCGATGATTCTGCCTATGAGAAACTCAACTACAAGGCCAACTCCCGGGATCCCGAAGCCTACACGGGCAAAAAAATCAAGTTCTCCGGGAAGATTGTGCAGGTAATGGAGGACGAAGGCTACGCCGTGTTCCGCATCGCCACAAAGGGAAGCTATGACAACGTGGTGTATGCGATCTACGTCATTCCGGAAAACTACAAGCGTTTTCTGGAGGACGACAAGGTGACCGTCTACGCCACATCCACCGGTATCTACACTTATGAATCGGTCATGGGTGGTTCCATCACCATCCCGTCCTGCCTGATCGATCGGATCGAGATGAAGTAACCATCCCCCGGTATCCCGGCCCGGACGCATCCGAACTCCGGCCTGTTCTTCGCGCCCAAAAACCCCAAGGGTTTTTGGGCGCTCTATTTCCATGGGAATCCTGGATTTCTTTACACGCTTCCCCTTCCTACACAAGGGCATCCATGGGATAATAAACTCGTTCAAAAATTCGAAGGAGACACCGAGGATGATGTCGCTTGACCGGCGGCGCGCGATGGGGCCATACCTTTGGTTGGCCGCCCTGGGCGTTCTGCTATTGTACCTTCACAGCGTTTCATACCTGCTTCGTGACGACGAGGGCGACGCGCTGATGGCCTTTTTCCTCAGCCTTTCGGTGGGCTACGCCGCGCCCATCCTGCCGCTGATGGCGGCGCTGCCCTTCGGCACCGCATTCTGCGCCGACTGGCAAAGTTCTTTCGCGCCCGCCGCGGTCACGCGCTCGGGCCGGCGGCGCTACCTCATGTCCAAGGCGCTGGCGTCGGCGCTTTCCGGCGCGCTGGTGTCTGCGCTCGGCATGCTTCTTTTCATTCTGGTTCTCAACCTGAGGTTCCCGCCGGATTTCGGCGCGGAGCCGTTTTTGGGCGATGTGGCGGGGCTTCAGCATCTGCTCGCCGGGGGCGGCGCGGGCGCGTACCTGTCCTATTACGGGTCGTACCTGTTCCTCGCGCTCCTGTCCGGCATGTTCTGGGCGATGAGCGCTTTGACCTTTTCGGCCTTCTACCCCAACGTGGCGCTCACGCTGTGCGCGCCGTTGGTGCTGCACCGGCTGATGGGCGAAGTCGGCAACTGGGTGTACATCCCCCGCTGGATGAACGTGACGCTGATGGAGTCCGGCGCGGTGGACATGCCGCCCCCCACGCTTCTGACGGCGGGCGCGGGCGTGTTCGTCACCCTGACCGCGCTGATGGCCGCGCTCTTTATGTGGCGCGCCGGAAGGAGGCTGCGCCATGCGTAGGTCCTGGGCCTGCTGCCGCCACGACCTGAGGCGGCTCGCCTCCACGCCCCGGGCGTGGGCAGTGCTCGTGCTGACGTTCCTCTACGTGGAAAACCAGTTCGCGCCCATCCGGGACATGCTGCGCATCGAGGGGTTCACCCTCAACTGGCCGGGCATGGCGACCTACTTCCTCAGCGACGCGCAAATCACGATGATGGCGGGGCTGGGGCTGCTCATGCTCCTGTTCGACGCGCCCTTTACCGACGAGACCCAGCGCTACATCATCGCCCGCACGGGCCGCGGCGCCTGGGGGCGCGGGCAGCTGATGTACGTAATGCTGGCCAGCGCAGCGTACCTCGCCGTGTTTTTGCTTGCGCTGCTCCTCTTCCAGTCGCCGTGGACGGACTGGTCCGGCGGCTGGTCGAACGGGCTTGCCGCGCTGGCCAAAGAGGGCTACTACGAAATCTACGACACCATGATCGAATACGATCCCTGGCTGATGGACGCCTACGCGCCCGTTCAGGCGCTCTCGCTCTCCCTTTCGCTGCACGCGCTGGCCTTTCTTTCGCTGGCGCTCATCCAGTACGTGGTCAACGTGCTGGGCGGCGGGCGGATCGGCTTCCTTCTGGCCGCGGCGCCGCTTCTCTTTGATTCGGTGATCGAGGAATTCTTCGACGTCCCCTGGTTCTACTTTTCGCCGGTCACGCTTTCCAGGCTTCCCATGCTGGACTACGGCGACGAGATGGGGCGTCCGCCCCTCTGGTTCGCCTTTGCGGTGCTGACGGCGCTGGCGGCGGGGCTCGTCTATCTGAGCCTCCGGCTTTCAAAGAGAAGGGAGATCCTGCTATGATCGCGCTCAAACATGTCCGCAAAACCTTCGGCCGGGAGGAAGTGCTGCGCGACGTCAGCGCAAACTTCGGTCGCGGCATGATCCACGGCCTGGTGGGCCGCAACGGCTCCGGCAAGACGGTGCTGCTCAAGCTGATCGCGGGGCTCATGGCCCCGGACGGCGGCGTCATCCGCGTGAACGGCAAGCGCATCGGCGTGGACATCGAAATGCCGCCGCGCCTCGGCGCGATCATCGAGACGCCGGGCTTTCTGCCCAACTACTCCGGCTACCGGAACCTGAAATTCCTGGCGGACATCCGCGGGAAGATCGGGAAAGAGGATATCTATCTCGCGATGGACCGGGGGGGGCTGGACCCGAAGAGCCCTAAGTGGGTGTCCCGCTATAGCCTGGGCATGCGGCAGCGGCTGGGCATCGCCCAGGCCATCATGGAGGACCCCGACCTCATCATCCTGGACGAGCCGATGAACGGGCTGGACGACGCCGCCGTCCGGCACATGAGAAGGCTCTTTTTGGACCTGTGCGACGAGGGCCGGACCATCCTCCTGGCCAGCCACAACCCGCTGGACATCCGAAAACTGTGCGACACCGTCAGCCATATGGACCGGGGCGAGCTGACGCCGATGTAGCCCACAAGGCGCGAGTTGCGAAAATCCCCTGAAATCCAGCGATTTCAGGGGATTCATATACCGGCCTCTGCGCGCTACAGGAACAATAGCAGGCTCACCGCCATCACGATCATGCCGCTGACCAGCCCGTAGATGGCGACATGGGGCTCCCCGTATTCGCGGGCCGTGGGCAGTAGCTCATCGAGCGATATAAACACCATGATCCCGGCGACCATCGCAAACAGCACGCCGAAGGTGACGTCGTTAAAGAACCGGGCGAAGAGCAGAAAGCCCACCATCGCGCCGACCGGCTCCGAAAGGCCGGACAGCAGCGAGTACCAGAACGCCTTTTTCCGGTTGCCCGTCGCGTAGTAGATCGGCACCGAAACCGCGATTCCCTCCGGGATGTTGTGAATGGCGATCGCCACCGCGATGGCGACACCCAGCGAAGGCTCCCTCAGCGCCGAGGTGAAGGTGGCAAGCCCTTCCGGGAAGTTGTGGATGGCGATGGCCAGCGCGCTCAAAAGCCCCATGCGCATCAGCTTGCCCTGTTTTTTCTGAGCTTCGCAGGCCCCGTCGCAGATCTCCTCAACCTTGTGCACCTCGTGGGGGTTCTCGGCGGACGGAACCAGCTTGTCGATGACGGCGATCAGAAAAATCCCGCCGAAAAACGCGCCGGCGGTGGCCCAGCTGCCGGCGGAATTCCCCAGCGCGGCGACCAGGCTGTCCTTCGCCTTGACGAAGATCTCCACAAACGAAACGTAGATCATCACCCCGGCGGAAAAGCCCAGCGCGTAGGAGAGGAACCGGGTGTTGGTGCGCCTGCTCAGAAGCGCGATCAGGCTTCCCACGCCCGTCGATAACCCGGCAAATACGGTCAGAAGAAATGCAAACAGAACGGCGGACGGCTCCAAGTGGCGTCGCCCCTTTCGTGGTATAATGACCTATTATAACAGAAATCCGGGCGGAGGTGAACCGCCCGAACCCCGTTATTTGCATGGAATGCCGATATGATCATCAACAGTCGCACGGAAACCACATCCGCCAGCGGGCCAAACACCCAGCCTACTGCCCCGTGTTGGTCTTTGTAAATTGGTCGGTGAAGGTAAACAGGTCACGTCGTTTGCGTCCCAACCAATTTCTTGTGAGTTTATAGGTGATTCTCGCAAAAAACTTACTGATCTTAAAGATCAATGGCCACTTGCCCGCCCCCGCATTTTTCACGATCCATTTCATGATGTCCGCATAATCCGCTATTTGACGTAAACTAGCACAGTGTCAGATTTACCCCCAATAATACATTTTGCTGTAATTTTAGCTTTGCCTTTTGCTTTTGCGAGAACTAGTCCGTCAACAACAGAAACAACTTTTTTGTTTGAAGTAGACCATTTAAATTTATAAGAATTTGGATTCTCGGTTTGGTCGGGGCGCAAAGGCCAACCCATCGAGAGTTTGCATATAAACTGCAATTGTTCACCCCTGTACATCACGGTAGGCTTATTAGCGAGGATTTCTATAGAGGATGGGGCAAACGGGTCAACAACACGAACAGTTAACCTTGACACTTTTCTACCGCGTTTGGTTTTTGCAATTATTGTTGTTATGCCTTCTTTTTTCGGTGTTACCACACCGACTTTTGACACTGTGCAGATTCGAGTATTGGCAGAATGCCATAGGATATCTGATTTTGCGGAAGACGGGCGCATCGTGGCCGACAAAACAAGCTTTTGATCCATGTAAAGAATACTCGTGCCCTTCTGGTCTATGATTATCTCGGTGGGCATGGTTGGATCAATTACTGTTATAGTAATCTTGCCAGTTTTCTTCCACTTTTTGCTTATAGCTGATACCACTGTTTTTCCAGCTTTTCTGGCAACAACGAAGCCGTCCGCAGAAACCTTAGCAACGGATGTTTTGCTGGACTTCCATGCGATTGTGCCAATCGAAGCCCCATCAGGAGAGGCTTTCGCGTGTAGTTGCAATGTATCGCCAATATTCATGGCTGTAGACGCGATAATTCCGCTAGGAGTGCTCACTACCAAATTTTGCGGCTTGATTGAAGCGTTAGCGATTGCTGAACAGAGAAGCAAGGACAGTGCGCAGATCATGGCAAAAAACTTGGTCTTCATGCTCAAATTACCTCCAAGCTTGATATTCCCAACTATACACAATCTAAAGGAAAGTGTAAAGTAATTTTTGCACGATGATGTTTAAGCAGTTTTCCCTTCGCATTTTTTCAATGAACGCATTCGCCCCGACGAAGGACAAATTCTGATGGGTGAGGTGGGTCTGAACTGCCTTTTTGAAGAACTCATGGTCAATATGGTGGGTCTGTGCACGAAATCCCAAAACGACCGCTTCAAACAAGCAAAGAAAAACCCCTGAAAACTCAATGTTTTCAAGGGCTTCCTTGTGGCGTGCCCGGAGGGATTCGAACCCACGACCTTTTGGTTCGTAGCTATCGCAGGAGCCTTTTACAGCCTCTCACGCCCTCGCGCAAATGCTTATATTACAAGGGTTTCCCCGTTCTGCTTCTCACGCCCTCCGGCCTCTTAGCGCACGCTTTTATAACTTTGTGCGCTAAATGTGCGCTAAAAAAGCGGGGCTGAAAGGCCCCGCTGCCATCCGTTTACGCCCTCTTGCGCCGCGCCCGCTCCTGCCGCTTGCCCTCGACGATGCCCGCATAGTACGCCATGCCCAGCGTGACGCGCTCGCCCCAGCTCCCATCGAAGTACTTCCTCCGAATCAGCATTTCCCCGGCCTCGCCCAACTCCAGCGGGTCGCCGTTGCCGATCATCTGGTTTTGCGCGTGGACGGTTCCGCAGTTCGGGGCCATGATTCTGCCCTCCATGCTCACGCCCTCCCTTCGCAGTCCGGGATGAAACCGGCGTCGACGTCCGGGATAATGCCGCGCTCGACGTTGCCGGCCAGCCATCCGGTGATGCCGTTGATCTTCTCCGCCTCATCGCGGGCGTACTCCATCGCGCCCTCCAGCGCCTCCGGGACGCGCAGCCCGCACAACGTCATATGCAGCTTCCGGGTCATGTCCTCCAGCCGGTTCAGTTCTTTGGAAAGCATCATTTGGTATCCCTCTCCTTTCGTACTTGACGGGCTGGAGGCCCCGCGGTATACTCTGTGTGAGCCTCCAGCCGGTTCGGTTACGCTACCATGAAGCGCCGCGCGGTGGTGGTCTTGGTGAACCGCTCGGCCACTTCCGGCAAGGCCTTCTTGAGGGCGGTGGTGTCCAGGCGAGCGCTCGTGACGGCCTTCCAGGTGACTTTGAACGCCCCGGCGGTCAGTTCCTCGGCTTCTCCCATGTGGGCCTTGATCTTGTCCTGTGCGGCCTCGATAGCGGCTTCCAGTTCCTCCCGCATCCGGCGCAGCTCCTGAAGCTCGGTGACGATGGCGGTGATCTCCTGCATGTGACGAACCTCCTTCGTGTTGATCGGTTGGGGCGGGGCGGCTTCTGCTTACTCGGGCTTATTGGCGTTGCCTTTCGCATCCGGCCCCCGTTGGGCTTCTTGTGTGCTTCCCTCAACCTCTGTCTGTATTATACAACGATATCGTTGTATTGTCTATCTGCTAATTCGCCAAATATACAACGATATCTTTGTATGTTGCGCCAGTATACAACGATATCATTATATGGTACACTTATGCTAAAGGTGGGAAAGGATGGTCATAAAATGGCAAAGACAAGTCAGGCAAAGATGGCCGCAAACGCTCGTTATGACGATAAGGCCTATGACAAGTTTCTTGTGAGGGTTCCTAAAGGCCAGAAAGCCGCCATACAAGCCGCCGCCGAACAGGTGGGCGAATCCATCAACGGCTATGTGAACAAGGCTGTGCAGGCCCGCATGGGGCTGGAGGAATGGCCGGAAGCACAGCCGGAGGAATAGACGCCACATACAAGGCATATGTAATCCGCCGAAGGAGTGGAGCATATGACATTGAAAGAGCGCACCGCCGACATGGTTGCCCGATACGGCGAGGCTGTGAATCTTACGCAAGCCGGGCGCATCCTGAACCGCGACCGGCACACGATCAATCGCATGATCGAAGACGGTCGCCTCGACGCCGCCTGTGGCGGCACAATGGTGGACGTGTACTCCATCGCCCGGTATGTCTGTGCGCCGGCCGCAGAGAACACGATGGCGCGGATGCGCAAGCAGGGCAGAGCCACTAGGTGGGTGGTGTAATGCCACCCCGGTAGAGCTGCGCCACGATGGAGGCACTACGCATTGAAGCCGTACCCTTGCGGCCTGTACCCTCATTTTAAATGAGGGTGGCAAGGGGGTCACTTCAAGTGACGCCCTTTGCCCTAAATTCAGATTAGGGTTACTCATAGTAAGGGACCGCGCCGCCAATAGCCTGTGTTCAACGCAGGGAAGGGGTGGGTGTTGAACACATACCCTTTATTCTGGATCGCGCTTGATCGGCGGCGAGGGTGTCCACGGCGCGGGCGAATCGACCGGCGCGTTCGACGGTGTTCTTGCTGACGCCAACCTCGGCGGCGATGCGCTCTGCCGTGGTTGGTCGTTCCCCATTTTGGGGAGCATCCTCGGAATACTGATTGCGCCCCGCCGGGTTGCTCGCCTTCTTCTTCTCTGCCTCGTAGCGCTTGCCCAGCAAGTACGCCTTCTGCTCCAAATACTCACTTAACCATTGCACTAGTATAATACACACCGGAATAGTAGGATTTTCGCTAACGTTTGAGGCCAAAACAGCACCAAATACAGGCGTTTTCGGGCTTGTTTTTGCCATGAATCAAGCAAACAAGGACGCCTTCCTGAAAAAATTCCCCACATTGGGAAAAAATCTTCTGCTGCTAGGGGCGGCCGGTTTTTCCTTTCGTTTCTGTGGACTTTTAGCCCGCCCCTGCCCAAACGTTAGCCGAATTCCTACTTTTCCTGCGGGTATGCAACTAATGCTCTCAACAGTCAGATAGGCTTGTCGGTAGTATGTATCACATCGTAATAGTAGGATATTGCCTGACGTAAAAAGCGGCTTCCTTTGCGGAAACCGCCCTATCTTTGTCGTGATCGGGGCATTTTCCACAAGCAAGAGGCCTACGCGCTCCCTCCGGCATGTCATCAAAACTTTCCGATGCCGGGGGGAGTAGAAATTTTGAAAAAACCACCGGAGAGGGAAGACGTTCTCCCCTCCGGTGGTGTTGGTTCTGCTGCCGCCTACTGACAGACGGGGGGCTACACCCCCTATACAATGCCCTGTCGGTTGTGTGGATGGGAGCGCATCGGTTCCCGACCACCTGCATAATTGCATAACTGGTGGGGGGATGCCCTACCGCTGCCCCTGCCTGACGAACGCCATCAGCTCCGCCGCCGGGTCTGCCTGGTCGCCCTGTGGCTGCTCCCGGCTGATCTGCCCCACAACCTTCGCGTAGGTGTTCACCATCTTGTCGTACACCTCGACCGCCGCTGACTTCTTTAGTCCGGTCTGGTTTGCCCCGTTCTGGTAAACCTCGGTGATGCCGTCGCGGTTGATGATCTGCCGGGTTTCGTCCAGCGTTACCGCCATGAACGCGGCCTCGCGGTATAGCTTCTCCAGCGTCGCCCGCTCGCCCAGCCCATTGACGCCCTTTGTGATTCGCTTGTACTCCTTGTCAATCAGCTTGATCCGCTGATCTTCGGTGTAAATCCCCTGCATCCTTTTCGCCCATCCTTTCGATCCGCCACAATACCGCCGCTTCCGTCGCGCTTGTCCATGTGGTGTTGAAGGTGTTCACGCCCACGCGCCGGTAGTACGGCGTCGCATCCTCCAACCACAGCGCCCGGATGCCCTTATCTCTGCGCAGGTCGTGCAGCGCCTTCTTGCGCAGCTTCTGCACCTCGCCAGCGGTCAGCCCCATGCCCTCGCCAACCACCGCATAGCTCATGCCCTGCATGTCGCGTCGCCGGATCACTTCGCGCCTGTCGTCGGCCAGCCGTTCCACCGCTGCCCGGACTGTGGCCGCTCTGTCGGCCTCTACAAGCCCGCTGGAGGCGTCCGGGATTGATTCATCCTCCAGCATGTCCAGAAGGCTTCCAGCGCCTTCATCGTCCCCCAGCGGCGCATCCAGCGATACAGCGTGAAGATGAGGGCGCTCCTTTGCCCCCCTGATCCCCACGGCAGCGGCCATCGCATTCTTGACATACCACGCCGCCCAGCTTACCCAGCTTTTACCCCGGCTCGCATCGTATGTGCGCTCCGCCTCTACAAGCCCCATGTATCCGGCCTGCACAAGATCGTCGGTGTCTACCGCGGTATCAATCCCCGAATATCTCCGGGCGAATTTATGGAGTAGTCCGCGATTCGCCCGGAACAGTTCGACGCTCAATGCCGCCTCCGGCGTTTCCTCCGGCGCTTCTTTTTTTCCATAGGCCAGAGACTGCTAACCGCGCGCGCCCGATCGTCAACGGGCCAGAGGATTTCAGTTCGTGTACTCTCATCGGAAAACCGCTTGAGGATCAGAAACAGGCCGCCGTCAATCGTTATGAATTCCATGCTATTTTCCCTCCGTTGCTCTGATTCGCTCGTATTCTGCGTCCAGTTCCGGGTTTCGGATATCGACGTACATAGACTTGTATAGCTCCAGAAATGAATCCAGCCCCATCAGCGCCACCCATTGCCCGCGGTTTCGTCGGTGCATTACGACCGGCAGGGTTCCCGGCGCGGCGTCGGCCTCCGCCTGGTTGAGCGCTTCGGAGAGCCGCAGCGCCTCCACCCGCTTCACTTCCAGATGGATGCCCGGCAGCGATATGTCCGGGTTTTCCCTGCCGCCCACAAAGGTCTGGTCGTTTCTTACCGCCCGGAGGCCGCGCGCCTCCAGCATGTGCAGTAGTTCAAGCTCTCCTCGGTTGCCTTTCTTCTTGGCGTTCGTTTTGCTCGCTCCCTTCAGTCGGTATAAAGGTAATGTCGAATAGCCCGGTCGGTCGATGATAGGTCACATTGCCAACCAGCAAGGCGCGGCCCTGCTTGATCGCCTCGCCCAGCGCAAGCGCCTCATCCGGTGGAATGCCGGTCATGCGCAGCACCTCGCCGGGCTGATCCCGCTGGAGCGCGTCCACGGCTTCCATGCCCATGTCGCGTAGCTGCTCCGCCTTCACGCGCACATCATACGGGATCTTCCCGCCGTCCCGCATCTTGCCGCGTATGCGGCCATCTTCCACCCAAAGCACCATACCGGCGGCGCGAAGTTCCTTAATCAATGTTTGGATCATGTAAACACCTCATTTGTGCTATACCTGCTGCACCTGCCCCACCTGCTGCACCCAACCAATAAGGAATCCAGTAAATACAAGGGTTTCACTTACCTATCAGGGTGTAGCAGTTCACCCAAATAAAGCGCCCTATGCCCCACCCTGCTACACCTAAAACCTCTCTAGGGTGTAGCAGGTGCAGCAGGTGTAGCAAGGTGTAGCAGGTGTAGCAGGTGTAGCAGAGAATTACAATTCGTCAAGGCTTGCTTGAGTAATAGAGAGCATTCTTTTCCCCTGAACGGTCTTTCGTCTGATGGCTATCCCGTCCCGTTGGTAGAGCTTGTGGGTCTGTCTGTCCAGTTCCTCGCTCACTTGCTTCGCCTGATAAACCCCTACGGGTTCTTCTGTGGCTTCCTGCATCGCCTCTAAAAGCTGTGCCGCCGTTCCCTGCCACGCTGGAGGATTCAGCTTCTTCATGAGCGCCAGCAAGCCCCGCACGACGCCAGAGCGGACGTAAGACTGTTCCTCTCGCCACGCTTCCATATCCGCCGATTGAAGCGCCCACACGCCGCCCTCAAAGCGAAGCACATACTCCGCACGCTCAAAGTCGCGGGCCGTGATAGACAGGGTGCTCTCGGCCTCGCCCCGCTTCCCGTCTAAAAGCATGATCGCATCGCAGACGCCCGCCAACCCCATACTCCCGCTGATCCTTTCAACCGGATCGGAATCCTCGCCGCGCCCGTTTGATTTGCGCAGATGATGAACGCACACAACCGCCAGCCGGTGAGATTGAGCGAATTTCTGAAGCTCTCCGAAAATGCGGGTATCGGCTTCGTAAGCGTTTTCCGCGCGCCGCCCTCCGCCCTTCACCCGGCCCAATGTGTCTATCACAATCAGCGAAGTTTGCGGGTGATCTTGACACCATTCACCCAGCTGATCCAGAAGGCCCGCGTTCATGGCTTGCGCGTCATGCGTGATCCAAAGGCGCTCCGGGAAGTTGCCCGGCATAAGCTGCCCTAGCCGGTCTTGGACGCGATACTGACGGCTTTCCAGATCCATATACAGCACGTCACCCTTGCGCGCGCCCATACCGAGGAAGTCCGCGCCGGTCGCCACGGCTATACCCATCGCCAGCGCCAACCACGATTTGCCGCGTTTCGGCGCTCCGGCCAGCACGGACAGCCCCGCCGGGATGATGCCTTGAATGATGAGCGGAGGCCGCTCCAGCTGCACCCCGTACAGACTGGAGGCGCTGTATGCCTCCAGTCCCTTGACGCGCTTCTGTGGCGGCGCTTGCTCGATGGCTTGATGGATGGTGAAAGGCGCTTCCGCGTCCGCCTTCCGGCGCATGTCGGCTTCGGCGGCGGCGCGGAGCTTCGGGCTTTCATCCAAATACCGCTGAAGTGCTTCGTTCATCCCCTAGTACCTCGTTCCATCATTGCCGCCAGTTCGCCCAGCGTCGCAGCTTCTAGCCGGTCAATTTCCACGTCCGCCGCCGACCGTGCCTCCAGCGCCCGGATGAAATTCTGATCGTTCCACGCCTCCGGGCCGCCGATCGCCGCACGGCAGCGGCACACGCCGTCCGCCAGCGCGCGGGCTTCGCGGAGTTCCGCCAGCCGCTCCGCCCGCCAGCGTTCCAGCGCCCGGCGCAAATTCCAGACAGTCGGCGCGGGTTTCTGCGCGGGGCCATCGGTCGGAATGCCAAACGCCGCAGCCAGCGCGCGGGCCGCGTCCAGCGGCTCCAGATGGTACAACCCTTGATAGAGCCGGACAGCATCGCCCCCGGCATGACACCCGAAACAGTAAAAGCCTCGTTTGGCTTCTTCGTACAGGCGCAAGGACGGTGTGCGCTCTCCGTGAAGCGGGCAGCATGCCCACGCCTTCCCGCCGCGCAACTGGAGGGACAACCCCGCCCGCTCGGCAGCGTCCCGCGCGGAGATGTGGCGGAGGGAATCAAACAGGCTCATGCCGTCACCTGCCGCTGATCCCCCGCAAGGAAGGTTTCCAGCGCGTCCAAATCGAGAAGGTATTTCGTCCCGATTCTGACGCAAGGCAGCGTGCCATTAACAACCAGACGGCGAATAGCTGTCTCCGTGAGTGCGGTGCTCGGGTCAGTCGCCCGAACGTGCTTCGCGGCTTCGCTGATTGTTCTCATTCGCGGCATTGCTTTCACCCCCTTGCTTCACTCCCTGTGCCTTGCGCTCCCAATACCGCGAACGATATTCGCGCATCTTCTCGCTGTTCTTGCGCCGCCAGCTCTTCAGGTATTCGTTTCGAGCCGCGCGCGCCTCATCGCTCATCGTTTTCAAGTATCTCTTCTCCTGTGACGATAAAATAAGTTTTGCTTCCCTTTGATAATATAGCACTTTCCCCCTTGCCTTTGCAAGTGATGTTTGCTATACTAGAGAAAGTGAAAACAATACTTCTGCGAGGTGTTTTTATGGGACGCCCCACAAGCAGGGCTTCAGGAATTCAGGATAAGCAAGCGTCACTTCCTGCCGCGCGCATATCAAGCGAAATGACTTCGCAGGAAATATCGAGCGGCGAAATGGCAAAGTATCTGGGCGTAACCTTGCAAGCCGTCAACCAATACAGGCAGGGCTTGTCAAACCCGACATACCCTAATCTAATAAAGATCGCGGAAAGGCTTGGAGTTACGACGGATTACCTTCTTGGCGCAGAGGACTGCAAGGCTCATGCAAACGTGGATATTAACAAGCGCCTCGGACTATCGGAAAAGGCGATAGGCATGCTTGAGGCATATTACGCATTAGAGGATTGGTCAGGGCTAAGCGCGATTCCTTCACTGGTAAGCGCTCTACTCGAAACGTACGAGGGCCAAAGATTAATCAAGCAAATAAACACCTACGCCTTTGCCGATTTTAGTAAGATGTATAGCGGGAATGAAGCGTTTACGCCGGAATCCGAAGAAATGAGCAAGGTCTTTGTTAATGCCGGGAAGGCGACAATGTTCAAGCATGCAGCCATCACCATACAGGGCGAGGAATTGAGTGACGCGCTTTTGGTTCCGGTTCCGCAAATGCTGAAAGACCTACGCAAGGTTGTGCAAAGAGGAAAATACGGCGCTCCAGACGATCCTGCTCCGCAACGGTGGAAGCAAAATAGACCGGAGGCTGATCCGCATGTCAATCCAGAAGATTCAGAATAAGAACGGTCTAAGCTACAAGCTCACAATCAGCGCGGGCCGGACGCTGGACAGGAAGCAGATACGGTACTACGAAACCTATGTACCTGATCCCGGCATGACGGAAAAGCAAGCCTTGAAAGAGGCTCGCCGCCTGGAGGCTGATCTTGAAAAGCGCATCAAGGAAGGCTTCGCCCCGGACGCCCGGCTCAACTTCTACGGCTACGCCGCCGCGCTGATCGACAAGAAGGAGCGGGACGGCGAAATCAAGCCGAACACGGTGCTTCTATATCGCCGGTTCAATGAGGACTTGAAGGGCGAAATCGGCCACTTGCCGCTTGACAAGATCAACACGCCCCGGCTCAAGGCGGTCATGGAATGGCTGGACAGCAACGGTCGGAACCATAAGACCGGCGGCAAGCTCTCCCCAAAGACACAGCGCGAATACTACCGCTTTATATCGGTGGTCATGTCAGCGGCGGAGGAAGATGCTCGCGTTCATGTGAACCCCTGTAAGCGTGTGAAGGCCCCGAAGCTGAAAGCCCGTGCCGTGGCCATCCTCCAGCCGGAGGACGTTGCAAAGCTGCTTACAGCCCTTGACAGCGAATCCTTGAAGTGGCGGACGCTCATCCATGTGCTGCTTGCCTCCGGCGCTCGTAAAGGCGAAATCGGCGGCTTGAAATGGGATCGCGTTGACTTCGATAACTCACAGATTGAAATATCAAATAACCTGCTCTATGATCCAAAGAACGGCATATATGAAACCACGCCAAAGACGGACGGCTCCAACCGCTTTGTGAAGCTGCCCGCGCAGACAATGGCGCTGCTCAAGGAGTGGCAGACGTATTGCAAGCAACTCCGGCTCATGAACGGCGACAGGTGGCAGGAAACCGGCTTTGTGTTCATTCAGGATGATGGACGGCCCATGCACCCGGACAGCGTTTCAAAGTGGCTGGTTCCATTCTGTGAAAAGAACGGCATACCCAAAGTGACAGCCCACGCGCTCCGTCATACTGCCGCCTCAATCCTCATAGATAGCGGCGCGTCCATCGTCGCGGTAAGTAAGCGCCTCGGCCACTCGCAGACATCCACGACGGTAAACACCTACGCTCACCAAATCCGCAAGGCGGACGAGGCGGCGGCGGACAGCCTCGCAGACGTGATTTATAAGCCGAAGACGGCAAAATGAAGGGGCTGTGCGCTAAATGTGCGCTAAATCCAAAAATGACAACTTCAAACAAGCAAAGAAAAACCCCTGAAAACTCAATGTTTTCAAGGGTTTCTTTGTGGCGTGCCCGGAGGGATTCGAACCCACGACCTTTTGGTTCGTAGCCAAACACTCTATCCGGCTGAGCTACGGGCACACGCTTTGGCGAACGCTTGACTATTATAGCGCCATAAAACAGATTTGTCAATGAAAACATTCGGGAAAATGCGGCCTGGACGGTTAATTTTCGCAGCCACCGCAGATCTTCACAAAACCGCCGCACCGGGGCTTCTCTACGCGCTCGCGCCACACGGCACACCCCGGCATATACGAGAAACGCCGAACCGGGGCTCTTCTGCCGCGACACTTCTCTACGCGCTCGTCCCTACGGCACCGCACCGGGCACTTCTGCACCGGACACTTCTCTACGCGCTCGCGCACACGGCACGCCCCGGCATTTCCGCAAAATCGCCGCACCGGGGCTCTTCTGCCTCGACACTTCTCTACGCCGCTCGCGCCCTAGAGAACGCCCCGGACTCGGCCCCGTTTCGTGCCTTCCAGCAGGCACAGGTACGTGGCGGCGGTATCAAACCGGGCGTCGTGCAGCGCGCCGCCGCCGCCGAACCATCCGGCGGCCTTTTCGGCGACGAAGTCCTCCTCCAGGCCGAAATACTCCACCAGCTCCGTCAGCTTCGGCGGCTTGGGGCGGCCGATGTTGACCTTGCGGACGAGGTTCATGTCGGAGGTAAAGTAGTTCATGGTGCAGAAGGTGGTTTTTTTGGGCATTTTGAGGCCGCAGCGCTCCAGCTCCACCCGAAGGTACCGGTCGTCCGCCGACACGTTGTGGCCCACCCACATCCCCGCGGCGGCGAAGTCGTCAAACACGCGCTGGGCGACGTCCTCGAAGCGCAGCCCGCCGGACAGCTCCCGGAGCATGTCCATCGAGAAGCCGTGCACTTCCTGCGCGCCCTCGCTCATTTCGTCCACTTCAAAAAACAGGTTTCTGCCCGTTACGTCCGTGCCGTCTACCAGAAGGTAGGAAAGCTGGCAGATCTGGCCGGGGGTGAGGTCGGTGGCCTCGGTGTCGAAGACGATGACGCTCACAGCGCGTTCACCGCCTCCGCGATGCGCCGGAGGCCTTCCTCGACGCGGGTCTTGGGCGCGGCCAGGTTGATGCGCATGAAGCCCGCGCCCGCTTCGCCGAAGTGGGTGCCGGAGGACAGGCCCACGCCCGCCTTCTCCACAAAGAACCGGTCCATCTCCGGCTGGTCCATGCCCAGCGCGCGGCAGTCCATCCACATGAGGTACGTGCCCTCCATGCGGGCGGGCACGATCGCCGGCGCGTTCTTCGAGAAAAACGCTTCGGCCAGCTTCCGGTTTTCGTCGAGATACATTACGAGGGCGTCCAGCCAGGGCGCGCCCAGGGTATAGGCCGCCGTCTGCGCCACGGAGCCGAAGATGTTGGGCGTGTCCGCGCCCATTTCTTCCATCTTCTTTTTGACCTTCCGCCGGAGTTCGTCATCCCGGACGATGATGGTGGACGTGCGAAGCCCCGCCAGGTTGAACGTCTTCGTCGCGGAGACCAGACATACCGCCCGCTCGGCGCCCTCAAAGGACAATACGGAGGTGTGCCGGTGGCCGGGCAGCGCAAAATCCGCGTGGATCTCGTCGGAAATCAGCGTCGCGCCGTAGCGATTGACCAGGGAAATAACGCTTTGAAGCTCCTCCGCCGACCAGACGCGCCCCACCGGGTTGTGGGGATTGGACATAATCAGCGCCTTTGCGCCCTCTTTCAGAAGGCTTTCAAGGCCGTCAAGGTCCATGCGCCAGCCGCCTTCCGTCTCCGCCAGCGGGTTCTCGCGGCACTCGCAGCCCGCGCGCAGCGTCATCCGGCGGAATGGGCCGTAGACCGGCGGCTGGATGATGACGCCGTCGCCGGGGCTCGTGACGGTTTTCAGCGCGAAGAGGATGGAATCCACCACGCCGGAGCTGTACATGCATTCCTCGGGCAGGACGGTCACGCCGTGGCGAGTCTTCATCCAGTCGGCCACAGCCTCCATCATGGGCTGTTGCATGTCGGTATAGCCGTAGGCGCCGTGGGATGCGCGCCCGATCAGCGCGTCCCGCACGCAGTCCGGCGACGCGAAGTCCATATCCGCCACCCACATGGGCAATACGTCTGCGCGCCCGAAGGTTCTCTCGTTAAAGTCCCACTTTTCGCAATAGGTTCCCCGTCGGTCGATCCCACGGTCAAAGGCCTTGAAGAATTCTTCCATCGTAAAAACGCTCCCGGGTGAAAATCTCGCTTTTTTGCGCTTACGCATCCGGGAAAACCCGGGTACGCGCGCATTTGGGAATAAGTATAACACCGCCGCGCGCAATTGGGAAGCGGATCGGGGCGGCGTAACGAAATCTTACGGTTAAAAAGCCCTGCGGCCCGCGCCAATCACTTGACACTTTGTAAAGAAGCAAGTAAAATAGTTCTGATAGTCAAGTCGTTTTGGCTGGATTTATCTCGGCGTATCCGCGCCGATTCCGTTAATTTATCAGGAAGGGGGACAACTTTCATTGAGCACGCCAATCATCGTGACATTGAGCGCGTTGATTGCGTTGGCCGCAGGCCTCGTAGCCGGTTTTCTCTACAGACAGAACGTAACCGAAAAGAAGATCGGGCGAACCGAAGCGTTCGCCAAGAACCTGCTGGACGACGCCACGCGAAAGGCTGAAGAGAAAAAGAAGGAAACCATTCTCGAAGCCAAGGAAGAGATTATTCGCCTTAAGAATGAGCTGGACAAGGAAGTACGTGACCGCCGCAGCGAGGTGACCCGGCTGGAACGCCGCGTCGCCCAGCGCGAAGAAACCCTCGACAAGAAGATGGACAACCTGGAATCCCGCGAGGAGGGCCTCAACCAGAAGTACAAAGAGGCCGAACGGCTGGAAGCCGCCGCCCAGACGCTGCACGCGAAGCAGCAGGAGGAACTTGAGCGCGTTTCCAACCTGACCCTCGAAGAGGCCCGCGATCAGCTGATGGACCGCATCCGCAAGGATGCCTACCACGACGCCGCCATCATGGTGCGCGAAATTGAGGGCAAGGCGAAGGAAGAGGCCGACAAGAAGGCCCGCAACCTGATCGCCCTCGCCATCCAGAAGTGCGCCGCCGACCACGTGGCGGAGACCACCGTCTCCGTGGTGGCGCTGCCCAACGACGACATGAAGGGCCGCATCATCGGCCGCGAGGGCCGCAACATCCGCGCCCTCGAAACCGCCACCGGCGTCGACCTCATCATCGACGACACCCCCGAGGCGGTCATCATCTCCGGCTTCGACCCGGTGCGCCGCGAAGTCGCCCGGATGACGCTGGAAAAACTCATCACCGACGGCCGCATCCACCCCGCCCGCATCGAGGAAATCGTGGAGAAGTCCCGCCGCGAGGTGGAGAACCAGATCCGCGAAGCCGGCGAGCAGGCGGTGTTCGAAACCAACCTGCACTCGATCCATCCGGAGATCGTCAAGCTCCTGGGCCGGATGAAGTACCGCACCAGCTACGGGCAGAACGTGCTCAAGCACTCCATCGAGGTCAGCCACCTGGCGGGCGTCATGGCAGCGGAGCTGGGCGCGGACACCACGCTGGCCAAGCGCGCAGGCCTCTTGCACGACATCGGCAAGGCCATCGACCACGAGGTCGAGGGCACCCACGTCACCATCGGCATGGACCTGGCCAAGAAGTTCAACGAATCCGCGACGGTCGTCAACGCCATCGCCGCGCACCACAACGACGTCGAGCCCCAGACGGTCGAAGCCGTGCTGGTGCAGGCGGCGGACGCCATCTCGGCCGCGAGGCCGGGCGCCCGGCGCGAGTCGCTGGAGAATTACATCAAGCGCCTCCAGAAGCTGGAGGAGATCTCCAACTCCTTCGAGGGCGTCGAGAAGTCCTACGCGATCCAGTCCGGCCGCGAGGTTCGCATCATCGTGAAGCCCGAGGACGTCAACGACGCCGGCACGCTGATCCTGGCCAAGGAGATCGTCAAGCGCATCGAGCGCGAGATGGAGTACCCCGGCCAGATCAAGGTCAACGTCATCCGCGAAACCCGCGCCGTGGACTTCGCGAAGTAAGACAAGAGACACCGGAGGGCGCTGCCCTCCGAACCACCCGCCAGGGGGATGATCCCCCTGGACCCCACGCAAGGGGAATGAATCCATAGATCCTGCAAAACGCCCGCGCATGCGCGGGCGTTTTCGCAAATACGCAAAGTTTTTCGCTTTTTTCAAAAAGCGGGCCGCCGGGGGCCGTCTCCCCCGCCGCTTTCGTTTTACGCAATTTGCGTTGTCAACAAAGGGTTCAAACTGTATAATGGAAGAACATATATTTTGGAGGCGCGTTCGTGGGCAGAATCATTGCGATCACCAACCAGAAGGGCGGCGTGGGGAAGACCACCACGGCGGTCAACCTGTCCGCGTGCCTCGCGGAAGCGGGGAAGCGCACGCTGCTCATCGACGCCGATCCTCAGGGTAACGCCACCAGCGGCCTGGGCAAGGCGGGGAAGGGCGCGCGCTCCATCTACGACGTCATCATCGGCGACCTGCCCGCCCGGGAGGCGATTTCAGACACCGGCTACGGAGGGCTGCACCTGCTGCCCAGCGCCATCGAGCTGGCGGGCGCGGAGATCGAGCTGGTCTCGATGCCGGGGCGGGATACGCTGCTCCGGGACGCGCTTTCCTCCATCGAGCCGGATTACGACTACATCCTGATCGACTGCCCGCCGTCGCTGGGGCTGATTACGCTCAACGCCCTCGCGGCCGCGGGAAGCGTACTGGTGCCCATTCAATGCGAATACTACGCGCTGGAGGGCGTCGGCCAGCTGATGAATACGCTGGGCCTCGTCCGAAAGCGTCTGAACCCCGGCCTCGAGGTGATGGGCGTGGTGCTGACCATGCTGGACGGCCGCACGAACCTGGGCATCCAGGTGGTGGACGAAGTGAAAAAACACTTCCGCGATCGGGTGTTCTCCACCATCGTGCCGCGAAACGTCCGCTTGAGCGAAGCGCCCAGCCACGGCCTGCCGATCCACCTGTACGACCCGCGCTGCGCGGGCACCGAGGCCTACCGCGCGCTGGCCACCGAATTGATCGACCGCGCCGAGAACCCGGACTGGTAAGAACGCCCAGGGACTCCGCCCCTTAACCCCGCCAGAGGGATTGAATCCCTCTGGACTCCCCAGCCGCAAATGCCAGGGCATTTGCGGGAAAAAATTAATTGACACCTGCCAAACCCCGGGGTTCGGGGGCCGAAGCCCCCGCATTTCGATCATTTGTGCCGGCTTTGCCGACGCAAATGGATTCCCCCAAAGGGCGCGCTTGCCCGCCCGACGGGGAATCACTTCCAGCAGCGCGGATTTCGCCCGGAAATTCCCGAAGGAATTTAAGAAATCCGCTCGCGTTCCCTCGCAAACGTTGACGCCGAAGGCGTAAGCGTTTGCCCGATCATGATTGGAGGCGATCACATGGCCAAAACCCCAAAGCACGGCTTGGGACGCGGCCTGGAGGCTCTTCTGGGCGGCGAACAGCTAAAGGCGCCCGATCCGGGCGACCAGGTGCTGTCGATCCGCCTTCAGGACATAGACGTCAACCGGGAGCAGCCCCGCCGCACCTTTGACGAGGAAGGCCTGCGCGAGCTCTCGGAATCGATCCGGTCGGTGGGCGTTGTGCAGCCGATCCTGGTGGCCCGAACCGGCGCCAGGTATTCGATCATCGCGGGCGAGCGGCCCCGCCCCCCCCCGCCGCCGGGCGGGCGGAACGAAAAAACCC
>JAEYPB010000039.1 GCA_023411175.1 Bacillota bacterium
CCCCCACGTTACGCGGGGGCGTTCAAGGCATCAAAAAACCCTGCGGCTTTTTCGATGCAAAGGAAAGAGCCTGCGTGCGCCTGAAATCCTCCGGGATTTCCGGGCGTCGCACTGACCAAAGGTGTGATAGCGCCACCGGCATGCGTACTGGTGGCGCTATCCCATACCCGGCGTACACGCCGCCGGGCACGATTAAAACCCTACGGGGCCTTTGTTGATGGTCTGACGCCCCCGCGTTACGCGGGGGCGTTTGGTATGGAAATCCCTACGGCTTTTCGACTGGAAGAGAAGGAACCTTACCCTGCGCCTGAACTCCTTCAGGATTTTCAGGCTGCACGCATCCCAAAGGTGCGGATGCTGCAAACGTGCCTGCCTGTCGGCGGCATCCCGTTCCCGGCAGGCATGCAGCGGGAACAATCTAAGCCCAACGGGGACGGGCCGATGCTGCCTGCGGCTGCAAACATTAAAGCGCCCCGCGCCTTTTACAAAGGCGCGGGGCGCGGACTGTTGGCGGTAAATCAGCCTTCGAACTTCGCGTATTCGAAGTAGATGTGGCCGATGGCGTTCTTGACGACACCCTTGAGCTCGGGCTTGATCAGGTAGTCGTCCACCATGGTGTACATCGGCATGCCGGGCATCTGCTCGCAGATGTAGGCCTCGGCCGCGATCAGCGCCTTTTCACGCTCGGCGGGGTCGAGCAGCATGCTGGCGTCGGAGATCATCTTGTCGTACACCGGGTCATCCCAGCCGTTCTCGGAGCAGTTGGAGCCGGTCACCCAGACCTTGAGGTTCGACGAGGGATCCAGGTAGTCGGTGGTGAAGCCGTTGCGGCCCACGGAGAAGTTACCGTTGGCCAGCTCATCCCAGTAGGTGGAGGACTCGTAGGTGGTGATGGTGTACTGGACGCCCAGGTTGCTCTTCCACATTTCGCCCAGGATCTGCGCCATCAGCTTCTGCTCGTCGTTGTTCTGGGCCACGATGTTGACGACCGGGAAGCCCGCGCCGCCCGCGTAGCCTGCGTCGGCCAGAAGGGACTGGGCCTTGGCCACGTCCTCAGCGAACATGTCGCCCGCGACGGAGCGGTAGGAGCCTTCGGTGGTCAGCGACGGCTGCGAGGACGGCACGAAGCCGTAGACCGGGGTCTCGCTGTTCAGGTTCAGCGCCGTCAGAACCGCCTTGCGGTCGATGGCAATGGAGAAGGCCTGGCGCACGCGCGGGTCGGAGAATTCCGGCAGCTTGCAGTTGAAGTCCCAGTACTGGATGCCGATGCGATCCTTCGGGATCAGCTGTTCGGTTCCGCCGTATTCCTTGCGGGCGTCGGCGTTCAGGTCGTCGGCCACGTTCAGGTCGTTGTTGTCATAGGCCACGAGCACCGCGCTGGAATCGGCGATGATGTAGTAGATGACCTCGTCGATCTGGACGGAGGCGGCGTCATAGTAGTTGGGGTTCTTGGACATGACCAGCTTGTCCAGGGAGGAATACTCGGTCAGCATGAACGCGCCGTTCGACACGTAGGTGGCGACGTTCTTCGTCCACGGGTCGCCCGCGGCCTCGACCACGGCCTGCTTCACCGGGCAGAACACGGTGGTGGCGGTCAGCGTCACGAACCAGGGCGCGTAGTAGGCGGTTTCGACGACCAGCGTCAGATCGTCCGTCGCCTTGACGCCCACGTCGTCGGCGGTGGCGGCGTTTTCGTTGTACTCCTTGCCGTTCTTGAGCACCCACAGGTCGCTGGCGGAGCCGGAGGCGACTTCGGGGTTCAGCACGCGCTTCCAGGAGTATTCAAAGTCCTTCGCGGTCAAGTCGCTGCCGTCGGACCATTTGAGGCCCTTCTTCAGCGTGAAGGTGTAGGTCATCCCGTCTTCCGAGACGGCGACGCTCTCCGCGCAGGCGGGGATGAAGCTCTGGCCGTCGGGACCCAGCTTGTACAGGCCCTGGAACAGGTTCTGAAGCACGATGGACGAGCGGGAATAGCTATTCAGCGTGGGGTCCATCTGCTGCGGATCGTCCGAGATGGAGTACTTGACGACCTTCTTCTCCTCCGCGAAAGCGCCTGTCTGCACAAGGCAAAGGCCCGCCATCAGCGTCAGAACCAGAAGCAATGCGACCGTCTTCTTCATGGAACTTCCTCCCGAATCAATTATTCCTAGGTTGTATTAAATCTTAGCAGAGCATGCAGTTTTCGTCAAGCGCGGCTTGCAAGAATGCCATTACACTTAACATGGGACTGCATAAATTGAATTTTTACACAGCGGAGGATGTAAAAAGGCGCGCTTTTCCTTTGCATTTTCCCGGCGTATGGAGTAAAATACAATGTAAATCCATGCACGCATGCGCGGTACGCACCTGCGGCGCATGCTCGTTTTATATTCCGGAATGTTCTTGTGCGGGGGGATTCCATGACAAAGTACATTCTCAAGCGCCTGCTTGCGGGGGTATTGACCATCGTGGTGCTGATAACGGTCGCGTTTTTTCTGATGCACGCGATGCCGGGCAGCCCCTTCAGCCAGGAGGAACAGAAGAAGCTGACCGCGGAAGGGCTCGCCAGGCTCGAGGCCAAGTACGGGCTGGACAAGCCCGTGTGGGAACAGTACCTGACCTATTGGAAGGGCCTTTTGAATTTTGACTTTGGCAATTCCTTCAAAAAGCCGGATACAACCGTCAATGAAATCATCTTCGCGCATTTCCCCGTGTCGGCCCAGGTGGGCGGCATCGCGGTGGTGGCGTCGCTTCTCATCGGCATCCCGCTGGGCATCGCCGCGGCGCTGAACCGCGGGCGCGGCATGGACTGGTTTTCGATGGTGTTCGCAACGGTGGGCATCTCCGCGCCGGTGTTCGTCATTTCCGTGCTTCTGATGTACCTGTTCTGCGGCGTGTTCCCGATTTTCCCCAACTTCGGCCTCAACAGCTGGAAGAGCTACATCCTGCCCGTGGCCTGCCTGACGTTCAACCCCATCGCCTACATCGCGCGGCAGACCAGGTCCTCCATGCTGGAGGCGATGGAGCAGGACTACGTGCGCACCGCCCGCGCCAAGGGCGTGACGGAGTTCTGGGTGGTGGTCAAGCACGCGCTGAAAAACGCGCTGATGCCGGTGGTCACCTACCTGGGCCCGCTGGTGGCGGGGCTGCTCACCGGCTCCTTCATCGTGGAGCGGCTGTTTTCGATCTCCGGCATCGGGCGCTACTTCGTCCAGTCCATTTCCGACCGGGACTACACGATGATCATGGGCATCACCATCTTCTTCGGCGTGTTCGTGGTGGTGTGCAATCTGGTCGTGGACGTGCTTCTGGCCGTGATCGACCCGCGGGTGAAGCTGAGCGGCAAATGATCCCGTCGCCGCTTTTCGCGCGGCAGGGTTATACGTATACATCCAGAACCTTTCCGGGAGGCGTAGTGTATTGAGAAGGACGAGAACCGTCGCCTTTGAGCCGATCCCCGAGGGATCGCTTTCAAGGCGCATCAGCCGGGACGATTACGCGGCGCTGGACGGGGCGCTGTTTACCCCCGACGGGCAGGACGCCGGCGGCGCGGAGGCGGTCGTGCGCCCCTCCACGACCTACTGGCACGACGTGTGGCAGCGCTTCCGCAAGGACCCGCTGGCGCTCTTCGGCCTCGTCGTGATCGCGGTCATGAGCGTCGCCTGCGTCTTCGTGCCGATGTTTTCGCCCTACACCTACTCGGGCATGGATCTTGCCAACATGAACGCCAACCCCAGCTGGCAACATTTGTGCGGCACCGACCAGATGGGGCGGGACCTCTTCATCCGCATTATGTACGGCGCCAGAATCTCCATCACCATCGGCCTCGTGGCGGCGGCGATCAACTTTGTGATCGGGGTGCTCTACGGCGGCGTCGCCGGTTACCTGGGCGGCAAGGTCGACATGGTGATGATGCGCGTCGTGGACATCCTGATCAGCCTGCCCAGCATGCTCTACATCGTGCTGATCATGCTGGTTCTGGGCTCCAGCGTGGTGTCGGTGGTCATCGCGCTGTGCTTCACCTCGTGGATCGGCACCGCCCGGGTGGTCCGCAGCGAGGTCATGCACCTGAAGCATTCCGAGTATGTGCTGGCCGCCCGGCTCTCCGGCGCGAAGCTCTGGGACATTCTGGTCACCCACCTGATCCCGAACGCGATGGGTCCCATCATCGTCTCCACCGCGTTTCTGATCCCCAACGCCATTTTCTCCGAGGCGTTCTTGTCGTTCCTGGGCATCGGCATTCAGGCGCCGATGGCCAGCTGGGGCACGCTGGCCAACGACGCAAGGTCCACGCTGTTAGCCTATCCCCATCAGATGATCTTCCCGGTGCTGGCGGTCTGCGTCACCATGTTTTCGTTCAACTTCATCGGCGACGGCTTGCGCGACGCGCTCGACCCGCGCCTGAAAAAATAGCGGGAGGCGCCCATGTCAAGACTTCTGGAGGTCAAAAACCTGACCACGAACTTCCACATCAGCGTCGGCTGCGTGCAGGCGGTGCGGGGGGTATCCTTCCACCTGGACCACGGCGAATCGCTGGGCATCGTGGGGGAGTCCGGCTCCGGCAAGAGCGTCACGATGCTGTCGGTGATGGGGCTGTTGCCCGCCTATTCCGAGGTGAGCGCCGACTTTATCCGCTTTGACGGCAGGGAAATGCTGGGGATGGACGCTTCCGAGTTTCGGAAGATCCGCGGCGGCGACATCGGCATGATCTTTCAGGACCCGATGACCAGCCTGAACCCCCTCTACACCGTCGAAAACCAGCTGACGGAGCCGCTGCGCATTCACCGGGGCATGAAAAAGGCCGAGGCGCGGCAAAAGGCGCTGGAGCTCCTTAAAAAAGTTGAGATTCCGAACCCGGAGCAGCGGCTCGGGCAGTACCCTCACGAGTTCTCCGGCGGCATGCGCCAGCGGGTGATGATCGCGATGGCGGTGGCCTGCCAGCCCAAGCTGGTCATCGCGGACGAGCCCACCACGGCGCTGGACGTCACCATCCAGGCGCAGGTGCTGGACCTTCTGGAGCACCTGAAGAACGAGACCAACACCTCCGTCGTGATGATCACCCACGACCTGGGCGTCATCGCCACCATGTGCCGGCGCATTCTGGTCATGTACGGCGGCATCGTCTGCGAGCAGGGCACCGCCCGGGAGATCTTTTACGAGCCGAAGCACCCCTACACCTGGGGCCTCCTGCACTCGATCCCCAAAATCACTGAGCACAAGCGCGAAAAACTGATCCCCATCGACGGCACGCCGCCGGATATGCTCAGGCCGCCCAAGGGCTGCCCCTTCGCGCCGCGCTGTCCTTACCAGATGCCCGTCTGCCGGGAATACCTTGCGCCGGAGACGGCCATGAGCGATACCCACGCCGTCGCCTGCCACCTGATGCATCCCAAGGCGCCGAAGATCGAAAGGGGGATGTGACATGGCGGCGAAACCTCTGATCGAGGCGAAGAATCTCAAGATGTACTTCCCCATCGGCAACGCGCTGTTTGGGAAGCGCAAGCTCTTAAAGGCCGTGGACGACGTGAGCCTCGCCCTCTACCCCGGCGAGACCTTCGGCCTCGTGGGCGAGTCCGGCTGCGGCAAGACCACGGTAGGACGCACGCTGGTCCGGCTCTATGAGCCGACGGCGGGGCAGATCCTCTTCGGCGGCGCGGACATCGCGTCGCTCTCCGAAAACGAAGTGCTGCCCTACCGGCGGCGTATGCAGATGATCTTTCAGGACCCCTACGCGTCGCTCAACCCGCGCATGACCGTCTCCACCATCGTGGCGGAGCCGCTGAAGTACCAGGGCGCAGACCCCAAGGAGATCGCAGACCGCGTGCGCGAGCTGATCGAGCAGGTGGGCCTCAAGGAGGATCACCTGAACCGCTACCCCCACGAATTCTCCGGCGGGCAGCGCCAGCGCATCGGCATCGCCCGGGCCCTCGCCGGCCGGCCGGACTTCATCGTGTGCGACGAGCCCATCTCCGCGCTGGACGTGTCCATCCAGGCGCAGATCATCAACATGCTGGAGGAACTTCAGGAGAAGCTGGGCGTCACGTACCTGTTCGTATCCCACGACCTTTCGATGGTTCGCCACATCTCTCACCGCGTGGCGGTGATGTATCTGGGGCATATTGTTGAGATGGCGCAGGTCGACGAGCTGTACGCCAACATGCAGCACCCCTACACCAAGGCGCTGATGAGCGCCGTGCCCATCGCCGACCCGGAGGAGGCTTCGAAGGCCCGCCGGATCGTGCTGCAGGGCGATGTGCCCGCGCCCATCGACCCGCCCTCGGGCTGCGCGTTCCGCACCCGATGCCCCCTCGCGTGCGCAAAGTGCGCGGAGGAGCCGCCGGTTCTCAAGGACTTCGGCGGCGGGCACTTCGTGGCGTGCCACAAGGTGTGACGGGTGGGTTGATGATCCCGCCAGCTTTTTAACGCCGGGGATTATTGGAAAGCGCCGCGGGTCGGAGCAGTTTACAAAGCCCTGCGGTTTTTGACGCGCGCGCAACGAATGTTTGAAAGAATGTGCGGTCGGGGTGTCTTGATGGAGCATTTGATGACGTATGAGGAAGCGACCGCCCGCTGCTGGCTGGAGGTCGATCTGGACGCGATCCGGGAAAACTACCGTTCCTCCGCCCGTCTGGTGGGGGAGAAGGTTCGGGTGATCCCCGTTCTGAAGGCCAACGCCTACGGGATGGGCGTTAAAGAAGTGGGCGGACTCCTCGCGGCGGAGGGGGCCGACCTCTTCGCCGTCGCCACGGGCGACGAGGCCGAGCAGCTGCGCTCCGCGCTGCCCGAGGGCGCGCGGGTTCTGACGATGGGCCTTGTGGGCAGGCGGCAGATGGCGCGGCTGATCGCCGGAGGCATGCCGCTGACGCTCTTTTCCGAAAAGCAGGGGCTGGAGATGGTGGAAGCCGCAAGGGAAGCCGGGCGGGCGGCGCAGGTGCACGTCAAGGTGGATACCGGGCTTCACCGGCTGGGGCTTGAACCGGAGACGGCGGCGGAAACCGTGCGGGCGCTCGTTGAAACCGGACTCATTCGGGTGGAGGGGCTGTTTACCCACCTGGGCATCCACACGGCGGAGATGGACGCGCGCCAGACTGCGGCGCTTCGACGGGTGCGGGCGGAACTTCGCGCCGTGGGCGTCGTGGTGCCCATCACCCACGCGGTGGATTCCATCGGCATGGCGCGCTACCCGGAGGACCACATGGACGCGGCACGGGTCGGCGCATGGCTGTATGGCGTGACGCCCTCCCGCTACGACCGCCCGGAATTGTGCCGGAATGTGGCGCGCTTCAAGGCGCGGGTCTCCCAGGTGCGCCTGGTCCGAAAGGGCGAGCTGGTGGGCTATGACGACGACCACCCGCTGAAGGAGGACGCGCTGATCGCCACCATTTCCGCCGGATACGTGGACGGATTTCCGAGGCTCGCCCACGGCTGCGACATCGAGATTCGCGGTGCGCGGGCGAAGATGGTTGGCATCGCCTGCATGGATCAATTGATGGCGGATGCCTCCGGCATCCCGGGCGTCTCGGAGGGGGACGAGGTTACCTTCGTCGGCGGGATTATTTCGGTGCGCGAATACGCCGAAGCGGCGAGCCTCAACCGCAACGAGGCATGGGCGCGGATCGGCCGCAGGGTGCCGCGCGTGTACTTTGAGAGCGGCAAGCCCGTGCGCGTGAGCGCGGAGGTGTTCTAGCGATGAACGCGGAGAGGATCAGTCGCCTTGCGGAGGGCGCGTACCCCTGGACGGTGGACGTCCGGCGCAGGCTGCACAGGATTCCGGAGCCGGGGTTTGAGGAATTCAAGACCCAGCGACTGATCACCGAACTGCTGGACGAGATGGACATCCCCTACGAGACCCGGCGCACCTGGGTGGTGGCCGAGATACGGGGCGCGTTGCCGGGCCGCGTGGTGGGGCTTCGCGCCGACATCGACGCGCTGCCGGTCGTGGAGCCGGAGGGCTGTCCGTTCCGCTCGGAGCACGAGGGCTGGATGCACGCCTGCGGACACGACGTGCACACCGCCATCCAACTGGGGGTCGCAAAGGCCCTCGCCCCGATGCGGGGTGAGATGCGCGGCGCGGTCAAGCTGTTCTTTCAGCCCGCGGAGGAGACTGAGGGCGGCGCGAAGCCGATGGTCGAGGCGGGCGTACTGGAGAATCCCCATGTGGACGCCAGCTACGGGCTGCACCTGCAGTCCCGGCTGCCGCTGGGCGCGGTAGAGACTCGCTATGGCACGCTGAACGCTTCGACGGACGACGTGCTCATCGACATCGTCGGGCGCGGCGGGCACGCCGCCTACCCGGAGGCCGGCGTGGACGCCATCGTCTGCGCGGCCCACGTGCTCACGGCGCTCCAGACGCTTGTTTCGCGCAATGTTTCGCCGCTTCAGAGCGCGGTGCTCTCCTTCGGCGTCATTGAAGGCGGCCGAGCGGCGAATGTGCTGTGCGAGCGCGTGCACCTGAAGGGCACGCTGCGCACCGCCGATCCGGCGCTGCGCGCGATGCTTCAGGAGCGCATTCGGTCGGTGTCGGAAAATGTCGCCCAAGCCTTCGGCGCCATCGCGGAGGTTCGGATCATCGAGGGCTACAGCCCGCTGGTCAACCACCAGAGGGAGGCGAAGCGGGTGCTGGACGCCGCCGCGGCGCTGTTCGGCGAAGGCGCGGTTATTTTGAAGGACGGCCCGTCGATGGGCGGGGAGGACTTCTCCTACTTCATCGAAACGAACCCCGGCGCGTTCTACCACATCGGCTGCACGCCGCCGGAAAACCTGCCCGCGCCCGCGCTGCACAGCCCGCTCTTCTCTCCGGACGAGCGATGCATCCTGACGGGGCTCCAAATGCAGCTGGCGCTGGCGCTCACCGAAACCGAAACGGAGGAAGCACCTTGAATTACACCGGAAAAGAGCGCATCTTCGAGTATCGTGAAAAAAGCCTACGGCTTCTGAACCAGTCCTGCCCTGAATGGACGCACCCCTATGTGTACGAAGGCGAGGGCGGCGACCAGGGCGACAATTTGCACGACTCCGGCTGCGGCATCTTTGGCGTCGCCCACCTGATCGACTGGGTGGCCGGTGAAAAGATCGACGTGGAGGAACTGGCGGACTTCTCGTGCGCCTGCGGCGGGCGCGGCGACGATGGCACCGACCGGCCGGCGCTGCTCGCCGGGATGCAGAAGGCCGGACGGCTGGAAAAGTACGGCCTCCGGTACGACTTTGACGGCCTTTTGAACGACCACGAGGCGCTGTGGCGGGTCATGACGGACGGGGGCTGTGCGCTGTGCGACCTCAGGGTCGGCCACATTGTGGCGCTGGTGGACGCGCGGGAGGCGGACGGCGAGCGGCAGCTGCTCGTGATCGACTCCAGCCGGGACAGCATGAACCCGGAAGTGCGCACGAAAGTGCGCGAAGTGGTGCCCGGCTCCGAGGCCGTGGCGGAGTACCGAAACGCCCGCGGCGTGCGAACCGGCATGGACGAGCACTACGCCATGTTCTGGGTGCCGATACAGCTGCCCTTCGATTTCACGCTATTGCACAAGCTGTAACTTGCGGCAAGCAAAAACGCCTCTGCGCCGGACCATTGTCCGATGCGGAGGCGTTTTCATAGCCTCTTGTGTCATCCCTCCGAAGCGTCCTGGCGGCGGGACACCCGCGCGGGAAAGAGCCCCGCGAGCAGCCGCCCCAAGAGTGCGCCCAGCGCGTTGATGATTACGTCGTCCACGTCGGTGACGCCGGTCATGAAGAGCCATTGCAGCGCCTCGATCAACAGCGACAGGATCGCCCCGGCGATAAGCGCCCGCCACACCGCCTTCCGGCGCAGCAACAGCCCCAGCGGGGCGAACCAGGCGAGGTTTCCGCCCAGGTGATAGAGAAATGGCCACGCGCCGCTTGCATAGGCTGCGAGGGTGGTCTTGAGCGGCGTCTACTGTGCGCTCTGGCGCGATGCACAGAGTACCCGCGCCCAGTCCACGCCGCCCCGAAGCACGGTGATCTGGATCAGCGCCGCAAAATAGAACGCGAACAGAAGCCGCCCGGCGGAGGGCCATCGCCCCCGCGCCCGGGCGATAAGCGCGTACAGCGCACAGGCGGCCAGCGCGAAGCCGGCCGCCCTTGATGCAAAGAACAGAATTCCAGAGAAGTTCATGCGCTACTGCATCTTTTCGCCGTTGTCGATGTCGATCTGGCCTTCGAAGAAGTAAGCGTTGCTCATGCCCGCAACCTCGGTGAAGAAGTTCAGCGGCACGTAGACGGTTCCATCCAGGAGAACCGGCGCGTCGCCCAGCAGGGTCGGAGCCATCTTGCCCAGCGCGTAACCGTCCTGCCCCACGGTGAAGCTGAACTTGTCCACCGTTACAAGGCCGGTGGCCTCGTCAAAGGTGTAGGTCATGCCCAGCGCCTCGGCAATGGGCTTCACCGCCACCATCACGGCGTTGTTTTCGCTCCAGAAAGCGTCGGGGGAGTCGATTTTCTCGCCCTCGACCAGGATCGGCGCGCCGGTCAGGTCGAAGACGTCGGCGTAGTTGATCTCAGGCTCCGCCAGCACCACGATTTTGGAAGGGCTGGTCTGGGCGGGAATTGAGCGGGTGGTTACCGTGTAGTACACGGCCAGCACCGCGCCGTCCAGCGCGCCTATGTAATCAGAGCCGTCCCGGGACAGGATTTTCATCTCGCCGGGCAGGTTCAGCTGGAGCTCGCCATCGGAGCTGACCAATGGATCGCCCGAGAAGCGGTCCACCTTGATCCAAGCATCCTCCGGCGGGTTGACCGCGACGGCCACAAGCTGGTACTGGGCCGGGTAGATCAGGATCATCGGCCGGGTGGCGTCGTAGTAGCCGGTCACGGTGTCGCCAACCTGCGCATTTTCGCCCGCCGCTTGGAAGGTGTCCGCGTCCGCGATGAATACCGCTTCGGCGCCTTCGCCGTAGGCGATGGCGATCTTGGTGACGGTGGTGCCATCCTCGCGGGTCTCGGTTTCCACCGCCGTTACCGTGCCGGTGACAGCGCCGAATTCCGGCGTCGCCGGTGCTTCGGCCAGCGCGTTCAGGGGCAGCGCCGAGAGCATCATGATCGCGGCCAGTGCCGCCAGGAGCAGCTTTCGAATCTTCATGGGGTTGACCTCCTGTCCATCACTTCGTACACTGCTCTGATGGTCAAAGCGCCGGCTTTGTTGCCGGATTTGTGGCTTGTTCATAAATTGTTTCAAAGTTCAGGCAGAAAATGGGGATGAAAAAGTCCGGCCGGGAAACCCGGCCGGAGGGGGCGTACGCGAAGGGTTTATTTCGTCAGACGGATCACGTTCCAGCTGAGCGCCGGGACGGTGATCGTCAGGCGGCCGCCGTCCAGCGTCCCGCCCGCGCCCTTGACGGGGCTGACGTTGTCCGGGTGCCCCTCGGTGTTGACGGCCTTGACATCGTCGTGGTGCAGCACGGTGTGCTCCACGTGGGCGAGGCCGCCAAAGTCTCGAAGGTCCGCCGACAGCTCGATGGCGTCGGTCATGGAGCGGTTGACCGCGAAGATCGTGACCGATCCGTCTTCCGCCATGGTGGCGGTGGCGTCCAGCTCCGGCACGCCCTCGAAGTCCTTGCAGTCATAGACGGGGGAGTCCACCACGGCGCGAAGCGATGTGCCGCGGCCGTACTTCGACGCGTGCATGAGCGGCCAGTAGATCGTCTGCGCCCACGCGCCGCCGCCGTTTCTCGTCATGATGGGGGCGATGACGTTGACCAGCTGTGCCATGCAGGCGATCTTCACGCGGTCGGCGTTGCGCAGGAACGTGTTGAGCATCGAACCGACGAGCAGCGCGTCTTCGAAGTTGTAGATGTCCTCGAGGAGCGGCAGCGCGCGGTCCCACTTGTCCTGCTTCCAGACATCCTCGTCCTGTTGGCGGCTGTGGTACCACACGTTCCACTCGTCGAAGGAGAGGTGCAGCTTCTTCTTGGAGCGCTTCTTGCCGCCCACCGCGTCGCAGATGGCCACGACGGTCTTGATGAACGCGTCCATGTCCATCGAGCGGGCGAGGAAGCCCGGGGTGTCGTTTGTCGGGTTGCCATAGTAGCGGTGCAGCGAAACGTAGTCCACGTTGTCATAGCACTCGTCCAGCATCTGAAGCTCCCAGTCGCCGAAAGTCTTCATCTCGGAGGAGGAAGAGCCGCAGGCAACCAGTTCGATGGAGGGATCCACCCACTTCATGACCTTGGCGGCTTCGTTCGCCACGCGGCCATATTCATAGGCGGTGCGGTGGCTGATCTGCCAGGGGCCGTCCATCTCATTGCCCAGGCACCACAGCTTGATGCCGAAGGGGTCCTTCGCGCCGTTCTTTTTGCGCAGGTCGCTGAAGTAGCTGCCGCCGGGGTGGTTTGCGTACTCCACGATCGAGCGGGCCGCGTCCACGCCGCGGGTACCCAGGTTGATCGCGTACATCGGCTCGGTGTTCGCTTTTTTGCACCAGTCGATGAATTCGTGCAGGCCCACTTCGTTGGTCTCGGTGGTGAACCAGGCCAGGTCCAGCCGGTGACGCCGGTTCTCGCGGGGGCCGATGGAGTCTTCCCAGTCAAAGCCGGAGACAAAGTTGCCGCCGGGGTAGCGGGTGACCGGCACGTCAAGCTTTTTGACGAGGTCGATCACGTCGCGGCGGAAGCCGTTCTCGTCCGCCGTGGGATGGCCGGGCTCGTAGATGCCGCCGTACACGGCGCGGCCCAGATGCTCGATGAAGGAGCCATACATGCGGGGATCGATTTTGCCGATTGAGAAGGACCTGTCCAGCGTCATGGTTGCCTTTTTCATTCGCATTCTCTCCTGGTTCTGATTCGTTATGGACCATCCGGATGCCTTATGCGCTTCATCTATTTCAGGATGCCAGTGCCGCGGGTTTTATTTTTGTAAAACCTAAAATAATTCATGATTTCCCTGGGCAGCTAGATTATACTGCACCTCCATATAAAAAGTCAACGGGCTATTTTAGGCATTCTTATGTTTTTTTATCCCGCCACATAGGCGGTAATGGCCGCAGCTGGAAAACGGACGTTTATTTTTGATAAATCTAAAGTTATTCTATGCAAATCGAACGGATCGTGGTAGAATATCATTTGGAGAACGGCGTGGATGCTGCCCACGCCCGGTTTGACCGGCCCCCAAGAGTCACCAGCAGACGGGAGGAAGGCTATGATTCATGTACACGACCTCAAGGCGGGATTGCCCATTTTCAAATGCCTGAGTTCGCCCATCCGCATTGAAATTCTGGAACTCCTGCAGGAGGCGGGCCCCCTCGGCATGACGGAAATCGCCGAAAAAGTGGGCGTCACCGGCGGCGCGCTGACGCCGCACATCAAGCTCCTGGAAGAGAGCGGCCTAATTTCGATCAGCCTGAACGCGGGCAAGCACGGGGTGCAGCGGGTCTGTTCGGCGGGGGACTGCCACATCGTGGTGGAGCCGGTCAGCGCCGCGCGAAACGTCAACGTATACGAAAGCGAAATCTCCGTCGGCCAGTACATCGGCTATGAGACGCTGCCCACCTGCGGGCTGGCGACCACCGAGCACATCATCGGCGTCATGGACGACCCGCGCTTTTTTGCGTCGCCCGAGCGGGCCGACGCTGGCATTGTGTGGATCGGCCAGGGCTATTTTGAATACCTGCTGCCCAATTTTTTGCAGCCCGGACAGCAGCCGGTCGAACTTCAGATCTCGATGGAGCTGTCCAGCGAGGCGCCCGGGTTTCAGGAGGATTGGCCCAGCGACCTGCACTTCTGCCTGAACGGGCGGGAGCTCTGCCGGTGGACCAGCCCCGGCGACTTCGGCAGGCGGCGCGGCATCTATAACCCCACCTGGTGGGGGCGCAACTGGAATCAGCACGGCCTGTTCAAGCTTTTGTCCGTGGATGGCTCCGGCACCTACATCGACGGGCGCAAGCGGTCGGATGTCTCGCTGTACGATCTCGACATCACCGCCAACTCCCCGCTGGTTTTCCGCATCGGCGTCCCGAAGGACGCGGTCAACGTGGGTGGGCTCACCATCTATGGGCGCGGTTTCGGCAACTACGACCAGGGCATCCGAACCCGGATGCGTTACAAATAGCGCCGCCTGTTTTGGCGGGCTCAAGCACCCGGCGGATACCCGACAGCATCAGAGCCGGATGGCGCCAGCGCGGCGCCATCCGGCCCTTTCAATGGTTGTTCCAGAAGGGGGCCATGCGCCTACGGCACGATGACGACCTTTTCGGAATAGTCCCGACCGGCCCTGCGAAGCGCGGGGTCTAAAGTGGTCAGTCCCCAGAGGTCGGTGGCGCGGCACTCCAGACGGAAGCATGCGTCCTCTGAGAGCGTCGAAGCTCGGGTGACGAGGGGAATCTGCCCGGAATCGGTGATCTTTCGCATCAGCGGCCGTGCGCGCTCCTGAAAGCCCAGTACCCGGGCATAGTGGGGGAGCGTGATGCGCTCTGTCAGCGCCCTGTCCATGCCCAGAAGCGCATACGCGCACAGCCGGTTCAGCCGGGCCAGCGTATAGCGCTTACACTTGAGCGCCTGAAGCAGCGCCTCGCGGCTCGTGGCGTCCGGCAGCAGCTTTATAAAGCGCATCTCCAGCCCTTCGCCCATGTCGGCGAGAGCGGCGATTTCCTCCGCCGGCATGGCGCGAAGCCGGTACAGGAGCAAATTGTCAAGGGCGGAAGGGTCGGAAAGCCTGCCGTCGCCGCCCGATGGGATCAGCCCCGCGGAGGTCTCCGGCATCGCCCCGAAGGCTTCTGCCTGCCCGCCGCGGATCGCCTTGCGGATGGCGGTGGCGGAGGCGATTTCCCCGAGCGCCTTCGAATGGTATGACCCGGTGCGCGGGACGGCCAGCGCCTCCATCGGCGCATCCAGCGAGCGGATGGCCCTGAGGTACTCCAGCGCAAGCACCGTGTTGGGGGCGTTTACCGTTTCGGGATCGATGCCCAGGTGTTCAGACAGCGCCTCGCCCCGGGCGCGGGCGTGGCTCTTGCCCTCGGAGAGCCGAAGCCGGATGGCCGCTTGAAGGGCGGGAGGCTCCTCTGCCAGCGCGCGGCGCATTTCATCCAGCGCGCTTAGGCTCTCCGGCTCGCAGCCAAAGGACAATACCTCCGCGCCCAGCCGTGCGAGCAGCGATACGCCGCCCCGGGCGAAGTGGTCGGCCGTGCGCACCGCGAACAGCGCGGGCAGCTCCACCACGAGATCCGCGCCGCCCAGGAGCGCCATTCTGGCCCGCGTCCACTTGTCCACGAGCGCCGGGTCGCCCCGCTGGGTGAACGCGCCGGACATCGCCACCACCAGAAAATCGCAGCCCGTGCGGCGGGCCGTCTCGTCCAGATGGTGCTTGTGGCCGTTATGAAACGGATTGTACTCGGCGATCACGCCTGCGATCCGCATGCCCTCACCTCCACTCACGTTATTTTATCCACCCGCCGGGAGGAAAGCAAGCGCCGTTTGTCGAATTCCACTCCCTGTCAAGGGCCGTGCCCGCGTGAAGCCCGGGGTTCGCGGGCATCATTTTGAATAAAAAGGTTCCGGAGGGTGTTAATGGCAAAGCTCTACTTCCGATATGGGGCGATGGGGTCGTCGAAGACCGCCAACGCCATCATGGTCGTCTACAACTATCATGAGCGCGGGCAAAAAGCGCTGATGCTCAAGCCCGCTATCGAGCGGCGCGACGGCGAGGCCACCGTGTCCTCCCGATCTGGGCTGAACGCCTCCTGCGCCTACATGGAGGACCTCGATTCTATCGACGTTTGCGCCTACGACTGCCTGGTGGTGGACGAGGCCCAGTTCCTCTCCAAGGCGCAGGTGCAAAAGCTGGTGCACATCGTGGATGATCTGGGCGTGCCGGTGGTGTGTTACGGCCTCCGGGCCGACTTCAGGGGCAATCTTTTTGAAGGCAGCACGTGGCTGCTTGCCTGGGCGGACTCCATCGAGGAGGTCAAGACCGTGTGCTGGTGCGGGCGCAAGGCCACGATGAACGCGCGCATCGCGAACGGCCGGGTCGTCAAGGAGGGCGAGCAGATCGTCCTCGGCGGCAACGAGAGCTATACGGCACTGTGCCGCAGGCACTGGGCGGAGGGGAAGCTGGGTGACAATTCAGAAGATTGACGAAGCGCATAAGGCAGACTTCCGCGCGCTGCTCCTCCTGGCCGACCCGGAGTGGGCGGCGGTGGAGAAGTACCTTCACGACGGCGAAATGTACGCGCTCTTCGTGGAGAGCCGGGCGGCGGCGGAGATCGTCGTGACCCGTCGGGCGGACGGCCATTGCGAGATCAAGAATCTCGCCACGGACCCCGCCTTTTGGCGCAGGGGCTACGCCCGGGCGCTCGTCGACCACGTCGCCGGGCTGATGGCCGGGCGGTACGAGAAGCTGTACGTGGGCACCTCTGGGCCTGCGGTTTACGAAAGGATGGGCTTTTTGCCCGCCTACACGGTTAAGAACTTTTTTGTGGACAACTATTCAGAGCCGGTGTGGGACGAGGGGGCGTTGTGCGTCGACATGTACTACCTCGTCCGGGACCTGAAGGGGGAACGCTCGTGAAAACGCTTCTGCACGTCTGTTGCGCGCCCTGCGCGATCGAGTGCATTGATTCCCTCCGGGCGGAGGGCCGGGAACTGTCGGGGTTCTGGTTTAATCCCAACATCCACCCGGTCACCGAGTACCGCGCGCGGCTGGAGGCGCTCAAAGGATACGCCGAAAAGGTGGAACTGCCGCTTCTTGGCCGGGACCAATACGGGCTGAGGGATTTTGTGCGCGCCGTCTCCGCCGATCTGAACGACCGCTGCGGCGTCTGCTACGAGATGCGCCTGGACGCGGCGGCGGGCTTCGCCGCGGCGAACGGCTTTGAATCGTTTACGACGACGCTCCTCATCAGCCCCTACCAGAACCACGAAAGGCTGATCGAGGCCGGAAGGCGCGCCGCCCGCGCCCATGGCGTGGAATTTCTGGAGCGGGATTTCCGCCCGCGCTTTCGCGAAGGCCAAAAACGCGCACGGGAACTGGAGTTGTACATGCAGAAGTACTGCGGGTGCGTATTCAGCGAGGAGGAAAGGTACCGGCCGAAAGAACGGGAGCTGGGCTGAATGGCTCGCTTCGCTTTGCGGAATAATGGTTGACAACCCAAATAAATCCCTCTATAATTGCAGGAAAGGCGTTGAAGGATAGAGTAGCGAGGGGACGCGCCCAAAGAGAGCCGGGGTTGGTGAGAGCCGGCGGCAGGCGACTTCGCGAACATGGATCCGGAGCCAACGCGGCGAGCGAAGGTTAGCCGCGCTCGGGTGGTCCCGTTACAGGCCGGGCCGGTGTCTGCCGGCCGCAAAGGCCCGTTCTTTTCGGGCGAAGCAGGGTGGTACCGCGTTATGACGCCCCTCGCAGTTTGCGAGGGGCGATTTTTATCGGGAGGAATTATCATGGCGAAGCCCACGTTTTACATCACGACCCCCATCTACTACCCCAGCGACCGTCTGCACATCGGCAACACCTACACCACCGTCGCCGCCGACGCCATGACGCGCTTTAAAAAGCAGACGGGCTACGACGCTTATTTCCTGACCGGCACCGACGAGCACGGCCAGAAGATCGAGCGCAAGGCCGAGGCCGTCGGCAAGACGCCCAAGGCCTTCGTGGACGAGATCGTGGATGGCATCAAGCTGCTTTGGACGGCGATGGGCATCGAATACGACGACTTCATCCGCACCACTGACGAGCGGCATGAGAAGGCCGTGCAGAAGATATTCCGCCGGTTCTACGAGCAGGGCGACATCTACAAGAGCGAATACGAGGGCCTGTACTGCACGCCCTGCGAGTCCTTCTGGACGGCCACCCAGCTCAAGGACGGCTGCTGTCCGGACTGTGGCCGCCCTGTGGAAAAGACCCGCGAAGAGAGCTATTTCTTCAAGATGTCGAAGTACCAGGACTGGCTGATCGACTACATCGAGACCCATCCGGATTTCATCCAGCCCGCCTCCCGCGCCAACGAGATGCTTTCGAACTTCCTGCGCCCCGGCCTTCAGGACCTGTGCGTCAGCCGCACGTCCTTCAAGTGGGGCGTGCCGGTGGACTTCGACCCCAGGCACGTGGTCTACGTGTGGATCGACGCGCTTTCGAATTACATCACCGCGCTCGGCTACGGCTCGGACGACGATTCGCTCTTTCAGAAGTACTGGCCCTGCGATGTGCACCTGATGGGCAAGGACATCATCCGCTTCCACACCATCTACTGGCCGATCATGCTGAAGGCGCTGGGGCTCCCGCTTCCGAAGCAGGTGTTCGCCCACGGCTGGCTGATGTTCGGCCAGGACAAGATGAGTAAGTCCAAGGGCAACGTGGTCTACCCGCTGCCCCTCGTCGAGCGCTTCGGCGCGGACGCGCTGCGCTACTATCTCCTGCGCGAAATGCCCTTCGGCGCGGACGGCAACTGCACGCTGGAGACCATCCTGACCCGCATGAACGCCGACCTCGCCAACGACCTGGGCAACCTCGTCTCCCGCACGGTGGCGATGATCGAGAAGTACTTTAACGGCGTCATTCCCGCACCCGGCGACGAGACGGAGCTTGAACGTGCGCTGAAGGAGAAATTCCTTTCGCTGCCCGCCATCTACGAAAAGCGGATGAACGAATTGCAGTTCTCCGTGGCGCTCAGCGAGATCTGGAAGCTGGTGGGCGAGCTCAACCGCTACATCGACCAGACCACGCCGTGGATCCTGGGCAAGACCGAGGAGGGCAAGGAGCGCCTGAAGACCGTGCTCTACACCCTCGCCGAGTGCGTGCGCGGCGTCGCCGTCCTGATCGAAGCCGCCATGCCGAAGACCCCCGAGCGCATCTTCGAACAGCTGGGCGTGACCGATTCCGCCCTCAAGACATGGGAGAGCCTTGCCACCTATGGTGGTCTCGTGCCCGGCACCGTGGTCAAAAAGGGCGAGGCGCTGTTCCCCCGCATCGACGTGGCCAAGGAACTGGCGGAACTCTCCCCGAAGAAGGAGGAGAGCGCGCCGGAGCCCAAGCCCGAGCTGAAGGCCGAGGCCGTGGCGGCGCCGCGGGAGAGCGAAGCGCCCGAGACCATCACCATCGACGACTTTGCAAAGGTCGCGCTCCGGACCGCGAAGGTTGTCGCCTGCGAAAAGGTCGAGAACAGCGATAAGCTCTTAAAGTCCACGCTTCAGGTGGGCGAGGAGACGCGCACGGTGCTGTCCGGCATCGCCAAATACTACACGCCGGAGGAGATGGTCGGAAAGACCGTCGTGCTGGTTTCGAACCTCGCGCCCCGCAAGATGCGCGGCGTGATGAGCCAGGGTATGATTCTCTGCGCCGAGGCCGAGGACGGAACGCTGAAGCTGGCCACCATCGAGGGCGGCTTTGCGAGCGGCCGGGAGATCCGCTGATGAACCTGTTCGACACCCACTGCCACCTGACGGACGAGCGCTTCCAAGCCGATTTCGACCAGGTGCTCGAGCGCATGAAGGAGGCGGCGGTCAACTTCGCGGTGGTGGTGGGGGAGGCGTCGGACGAGGCCGAAGCTTTGGACGCGCTTAAACTGTGCGAGGCCCACGAGCGCTTTTACGCCGCCGTCGGCGTGCATCCGCACGTCGCTTCCGAATGGAACGGCGAAACCGCCGCGCGGCTCGAGGGCTTCCTTCGCCATCCGAAGGCCGTGTGCCTGGGCGAAATCGGCCTCGATTACCACTACGACCTGTCGCCTCGGGAGAAGCAGGTCGAAGCCTTCGAGGCGCAGCTGGACATGGCGCTTTCGCTGAACAAGCCCGTGGCGCTCCACATCCGGGAAGCCCACGGCGAGGCGACGGAGATCCTGCGCGCCCGCTTCAAGGCGGGGCGACTTCCCGAATGCCTTTTGCACTGCTATTCCGGCAGCTGGGAGAGCGCGAAGGGGTATCTCGCGATGGGCTGTTTCATCTCGCTGTCCGGCTCCGTTACGTTCAAGAACGCGCCGAAGCTGCATGAGGTGGCGAAGAATATGCCGCTGGACAGGCTGCTCGTCGAGACCGACTGCCCCTACCTCGCGCCGGAGCCGATGCGCGGGCGGCGCAACGAGCCATCCTTCGTCGCCCACACCGCCCGCAAGGTGGCGGGACTCAGGGGGATGGATTTCGAAGCGCTGGCCGAGGCGACCACCCAAAACGGCATCAGGTTTTTCCGCCTGCCCGCGTAGCGGTGCGTGAAATCAAGACCACTTAGCCTCTCAAGGTTTGCAATCGTTCAAGGCGGCGTGAACGTCGGGAACGGGATGGTGCCATCAGCTAAAATGCAGGTGGCACTATCCACACCTTCCGTCAGAACGCCGCTCGGAGATTCCGAGGAATTTCAGGCGCGCGCAGCTTTCTCTTTCGCATCAAAAAGCCCGGGGATTTTTGAAATCCTGCACATTTTTCATTGGAGTGTTTGAAACCCTTCCCGGAACGTGCTACAATGTTTCAAACTAACGCACCGGGAAGGCTTTTTGCGCCTTTCGCAGGCGGATGGAAACGACGGAGGGGTCAAACGATGCGCACCAAGGCGGAAATCCTGGCGCTTCTGAACGCGCCGGAACGGCTGGAAAACCTGAAAAAGCTGGTGGGCGAGGTCAAAGGCGGCGCGCTCCCCGCGCTGAAGACGGAAAAAGACGTCAACAACCACATCCATACCCAGTATTCCTTTTCGCCCTACTCGCCCACGGCGGCGGCGTGGTTTGCGTGGCAGGCGGGGCTGTGCACCGCGGGCATCATCGACCACGACTCGGTGGCGGGCGCGAAGGAATTCCTGAAGGCGTGCAAAATTGTCGGTATCGCGGGCACCGTCGGCGTCGAGTGCCGGGTGAGCCTTCAAGGTACGCCCTTTGCCGAGAAAAAGGTCAACAATCCCGATCAGGCGGGCGTCATCTACACCACCGTCCACGGCATCCCCCACGACAGGATCGACGAGGTGAACGCCTTCTTCGCCCCCTACCGCGAAAAGCGCAACCAGCGCAACCGGAAGATGGTGGCGGGCGTCAACCGTTTGATGGCCCCCTACGGCCTCTCCATCGACTTCGACGAAGACGTCCTCCCGCTTTCGCGCTATGCGGAGGGCGGCGGCGTCACCGAGCGCCACCTCGCCTGCGCGCTGGCGAACCGGATGCTGGAGAAATTCGGCGCGGGCGAAGGGCTCGTCGCATTTATAAAGGATGAATTGAAGCTCCCGCTGTCCTCGAAAATCGAAGGCTACCTGACCCAGCCGGAGAACCCGGACAGGATGTATGACCTCTTGGGCTGGATCAAGGCGGAGTTGATCGCAAAATTCTACGTCGACGCCACCGACGAGTGCCCACCGGTTTCCGAGGTGCTCGCCCTCGCCGAGCGCGTCCACGCCATCTCCGCCTACCCCTATCTGGGCGATGTGGGCGACTCCGTCACCGGCGACAAGCGCGCCCAGAAGTTCGAGGACGACTTCTTGCCGGAACTGATGGACTACCTGAAATCGGCCGGATACCGGGGTGTCACCTACATGCCTTCCCGCAATACCCGCGCCCAGACGGAGCGCCTCCGGGCGCTGGCGAACGGAAGCGGCTTCTTTGAAATCAGCGGCGAGGACATCAACTCCCCCCGCCAGTCCTTCGTGTGCATGGCCCAGCGCGACCCGGCCTTCGACCATCTCTACGACGCCACCTGGGCGCTGATCGCCCACGAAAACCTGGCCACGGCGAACCCGGAGAAGGGGTTCTTCGCGGCGGAGGCAGTTGAAAGGTACCCGGACATCGCGGCCCGAACCGCCGTGTTCGCCAAAATAGGGCTCGACGCCCACGCCCGGGGGGAATACTGATGCCGCACATCTACGGGGACACGATCATGCTCCGGGATTTCCGCTCGGAGGACATCTCCGGCATGCGCTCCTGGTGCAACGACCCGGAGATCACTCGATTCCTCGGTCCGCGCTACACCGCGCCGATTCCGTGGGAGCAGACCGAGGCGGAACTGAACCGCTACCTGAACGGCGACGCGGGCGGCTACAACCTGGCCGTGGCCGACCGCGAGACCGGGCGCTACGTGGGGCAGGTGGCGCTTTTCATGATCGACAACGTGTCGAGGAAGGCGGAGCTCGCCATCGTGCTGACGCCCGGCAACCTTGAAAAGGGCTACGGCAGCGAGGCGCTGAAGCTCCTCCTCTCCTTCGGCTTCGGCCAGATCAACTTAAACCGCATCTGGCTTACGGTCAATGGTAACAACCACCGCGCCATCCACGTCTACGAAAAGGCGGGCTTCGTGCGGGAGGGCGTGTTCCGGCAGGACAGGTTCATCAACGGCCGCTATGAGGACACCGTCGTCATGTCGATCTTGAGGGAGGACTACAAGCGTGTATGAGGGAAAGCTGGTGCGCCTTCGGGAAATGCGCGCCGAGGACGCGGAAAAATTCACCGCTTGGATGAACGACCGGACGCAGGCCGAAAAGCTCTCTGCCGGGGCGATGCCGCTGACGCTGGAGCAGGAGAAGGCGTGGATCGCCGCCAATTCCGGTCGGCAGGACGCCCACAACCACTTTTCGGTGGAGACGCTGGACGGCAGGCTCATCGGCTCGTGCAGCTACCATCAGCTGGACTGGAAGAACTCGAGGTGCATGGTGGGCTGGCAGATCGGCGAACCCGAAATGCGCGGCAAGGGCCACGGCACCGACCTGATCGAGACGCTGCTCTCCGTCTGCTTCACCGTGCTCGGGCTTCGCAAGGTATCGCTTTGCGTGTTCGAGTTCAACGAAGCCGCGCGCCTCTACGAGCGTTTGGGCTTTACGCTGGAGGGCGTGTTCCGCAAGGAGATCTTCGCCCGGGGCAAGTGGTGGGACGAGCGCCGCTACGGTATGTTTAGAACGGAATGGGCCAAGAAGCGCGGCATCGCGCTGGAGCCGGACGAGGTTTGATATGGACTGGATTGAACTGAGCGTACTGACCACCACCGAGGGCTCGGACATCGTGTCCCAGCAGCTGATTGACGCGGGCTCCGCGGGCACGGTCATCGAGGACAGAAACGACGTCAAGGTCAACCAGCGCCCCGAGGGGCAATGGGACATCCTGGATGAGTCCGTCGCGCTTCGGATGAGCGAGGACGTCAAGGTCACCGGGTACTATCCGGCGGACGAGCGCGCCGCGGATAGAATCGCGGATGTTCGCGCGCGGCTGGAAGCGCTCCGGGGCATGGATCTGGGCATGGACCTCGGCAAGCTGGAGATCCTGTCCGCGCGGGTGGACGAGGAGGACTGGGCGGAATACTGGAAAGCCGCCTTCAAGCCCTTCAAGATCGGCGAAAAACTGGTCATCCGCCCCAGCTGGACGGTATACGACGCGAAGCCGGGGGAACTGGTCATCGAGCTCGACCCGGGCATGGCCTTCGGCACCGGCACCCATGAGACGACGGCGCTGTGCGCCTCGTGGCTTGAGGAGCTCGTTGAGCCCGGCGTCAAGGCGATGGATCTGGGCACCGGCACCGGCATCCTGGCCATCGCGGCGGCGCTTCTGGGCGCAAAGGATGTGCTCGCCACAGACATCGAC
>JAEYPB010000007.1 GCA_023411175.1 Bacillota bacterium
AGATAACGCAGGGCGGTTGCTTTGAAAACCTTGCCAATGAAAATAATACCTCAAAGCAGGGCGGGATTTTCGATCAGGTCAAGGAGCCGAAGCGAGGCGCAGCAACGCTGCGCCTCGCGGAGCACAAAAATTCTCCTGCGACGAAACATTAATGATTGGAATTGGTTTTCGGACTTTTAGCTTCCTTCCCTCGCCCAGCGGCCGATCAGCGCCTGATAGGCGCGGACGCTATCCCGGTATGCCGTGAGCGATACCGATTCGTTGGGCGTATGGGCAAGGCTGCTCTCCCCCGGCCCGAAGAGCACCACGTCCAGGGGACGGTGCTTCAGGAAGATGGAGGCGTCGCTGAAAAAGGCGGTACCGGCGCGATCGGGTTCGCGGCCGAGCGCCTCGCGGCAAGCGGCGGAGAGTTGCATAACGATCGGCGCGTCGTCCGATACCGTCACGGCCATCCGGTCGTTGAGCACATCCAGCGCAATCTCCAACCCGTCAACGGACATCGCCCGGGCGGCGTTTCCGAATGCCTCGATCAGCGAGCCGCCGCATATGCCGGGCGTGGTGCGCACATCCATGAGCAACTCCGCCCCATCCGGCACCATGTTGTGTTTGACGCCGCCGGAAAGGCCAGTCACGGTCGCTGTGGGCGGGGTCAGCAGCGGATGCGAACCGGCGAGAAGCCCGCGTACCGCCTCCGCGAAGCGCATCGCGCCTTCGACGGCGTTGACGCCGCGCTCCGGGTATGCGCCGTGGCTCACGCGACCTGTTACGACCGCACGGAGCCAGATCGCGCCCTTCGCGGCGACGCCCAATTGGTTCCCGGTCGGTTCCCCGATGACGACGGCGGAGACGCCGTCCATCTCGCCGGACTCCATCAGCGCCTTCGCGCCGAGGCCGCTGGATTCCTCATCGGCGGTGCCGCAGAAGAGGATGTCCGTTCGGGGCGTCTCCCCCGAGCGCGCGTGGTCGCAAAACGCATACAGCGCCGCCGCGAGGCCGCTTTTCATGTCGCTGGCGCCCCGCGCGAAGAGGAGGTCCCCATCCCGGGTGGCAACGCCGGGATGGGTCGCCCATCCGCCGCCGTGGGGCACGGTGTCCAGATGGCCGTTTAAGAGCAGCGCGCCCTGCCGCGTCCGGCCCTTGATCCGCGCGAATACGTTGGCGCGTCCCTCGGACACCGGCTGCACACTTGCCCGGCAACCGGCGTCCGCCAGATACGCGGCGATCCACTCGGCCAGAACCCGCTCGTTTCCGGGCGGGTTCTGGGTGTCGATGTTCAGAATATCCCTAAGCAGCGCTTCCATTACGCCTTCGTCAGCCAGCCCACAATGCCTTGCCACAGCGGGTCGTAACCCGCCCAATTCACGAACTCCGGCGGCCCCCAGTGGGGCGCGCAGTCGGAGGTAAACGCGCCGGCGCGGCCGTTGCCGAACTCGCCGAAGGCCAGGAACGGGTTTTCTTCGATCTTCATCACCAGGTCGTACCCTTCAAGGGGCAGCGTCTTATTGTAGCCCAGGAAGTGCGGCCAGTCCTTCGGCACGTTTTTGAGCGCCGGGTGATCGCTTACGACCACCGGGGTCACGCCTTCGGGCTTCTCCATCAGGTCGTCCACTTCGAGGCACTTGACGGGGAGCACCTCCTGAATGGCGGTCTGGCCGTACTTGGCTTTGGCGTCCACGCCGGAGAAGGCCATGTAGCCGCCCACCATGAGGAGCGCGCCGCCCGCGCACACGTAATCGCGGATCAGGTTGCAGCGGTTTGGCATCCTGACGCTCTTTGAGAAGGTGTCCGGGTGCAGAAGCAGCGTGTTCGAGCCGGTATCCGACAGGATCACGCAGGCGTACTGTGAAAGCTCCTCCAGCGTAAAGGGAAACTTGGTCGGGATCTTGTGATTCGGAAGGTAGGTGACCTCGTAGCCGCCCTTTTCAAGCGCCGCGATGAGCGTATCCGCGCCCTCTTCGTAAACCGAGGTGTAGAACGCGTCGAATCCCTTGACGTGTGTGGTGTAGCTGGTCCAGGATTCGCCCGCCAGCAGGATTTTCTTGCCCATGTTGTTTCCCTCCATCATGTATTTATCATGTATTTTCGCACCATGTCAGAATCAGCGAGGCGTAGGTCAGGATCGCGTCATAGTAGCTCTCCAGCGTCACGTACTCGTCGATGGCGTGGCACTCCTTGAGCCGTCCCGGCCCGTACTGCAGCGTGGCGCAACCCGCGATGTTCCGCCAGACTCGGCTGTCGCAGCCGGCGGGGCTTCCGATGATCTCCGCCTTCTTCCCCAGCGCCGCTTCGTGGGCGCGGAGGAAGGCTTCTGTAAACAAGTGTTCCCGCTCCATCTCAAAGGCGCCGCCCGCCTGATAGACCGCGATCTCCGGCCGGTGTTCGTTCAGCCACGGGTCGCCCTTCGATGCCCATTCGATGGCGGCGGTGAACTCCGACACCACCTGGTCGTAGGTCATCTGGAAGGGCAGGTAGTGCACGCATACCTCAAACGTACACGCCCCGGCCACGGTGGAGCCCGCGGTGCCGCCGTGGATCGTGCCGACGTTCAGGTTCGGCGCGGGCAGGAGCGGGTGCTTGTACTTCAGAAGCCAGCGGTGCTCCAATTCGTCGATGGCCTGAATGAGCCTGATCGATTTTTCAATGGCGCTGACGCCCAGCCATTTTCCGCCGGAGTGGTTGGCGAGGCCGGTCACCTGAACGCGGAAGAACACGAAGCCCATGTGCGCCATGATCAGCCCGCCGTCCGACGGCTCGCAGACCACTACGCCGTCGGCCTTCAGCCCCTGCACCGCCGCGGCGATGGAGCCGTTGCCGCCGCCCTCTTCGTCCGCGACGGAGGAGATGACGACGTCGCCGGGGAGCGCCATCCCCGCGTCCTTGATCAGCTTCACCGCCATCACGGCGGCCATGAGGCCGCTCTTCATGTCCGCCGCGCCGGAGCCATAGAGCCTGCCTCCCTCCACCTCGGCGGAGAGCGGCGGGTGCTTCCAAAGGGAAACGTCCCCCGGCGGCATCGTATCGATGTGGCCGTTGAACATCAGGCTTCTGCCGCCGCCGCCCCTAAAAAAGCCGTACACGTTCTCGCGTCCGTCGTAGTTGTGGCCGGGGTTCCCCTCCCGGTAGCGGGCGAGGGCGGTTTCGATGTCCGCCTCGTCCATCTGCCGCACCGTTACCGTCGCGCCCAGTTCTTTGAGGAGCCTCGCCATGTAGGCCTGCCCCTCCTTCTCCCGACCGCCCGCGATGCCGTGCCCCACAACCTGGGTATCGATGGCGACGAGATCCTTTAGCGGCTTCAGGTATCTCGCCGGGTCGGCCTCAAGCGTCCGCCTGAGAAGCGCGTTATCGGTCATAGTTGCGAATCCCCGCTTCGATGATGTTCCAGAACTTTGCGACGTCGATGTCCACGGCGACATTCGCGTTGGGATCGCGCTTTAGGTAGCCGAAGGCGTCGCAGTTGGTGCGGCCGTAGCTGTCCACGCCGCGAATGTCGATGGCTGCGTACATCTTTTGAACGGTGAGCACGGTCGGGTCGATCAGGTACGCGATGGTGACAGGGTCGTGCAGCGGCCCGCCGTCCCAGCCGAACACGCGCTTCTGGCTTTCGTTGAAGAAGCGCATGAGGTCGGCAAACAGGCGCGCGGCGCGGTTGCCCACTTTTTCCATCCGGTCGACCACGGACTTCAGGCACAGAACCTTTCTCGTCACGTCCAGCCCCACCATCGTAATCGGCCGGCCGCAGGTGAAGGCCACGTACGCGGCCTCCGCGTCGGTGATGATGTTGAACTCCGCCGCCGGGGTCACGTTGCCGAAGCCGTGGCTGCCGCCCATCAATACGATCTCCCGGATCTTGGGCACGATCGCGGGCTCCAGCTTCATCGCGACGGCAAGGTTGGTCATTGGCCCGGTGGTGACGACGGTGATGTCGCCCTCCGAAGCGAGCAGCGTATCCACAATGTACTCCGCCGCGCGGCCGGGGTGGGCCTTGCGCGTCAGCGGCTCGAACACCGGGCCGTCGAGCCCGGTCTCCCCGTGGATGTCGTCGGCGACGGGCGGCCGTACCCTGACCAGCGGATCGGGGCTTCCGGCGTACACCGGCACGTCAAGGCCCAGATGCTGGCAGACGTTCAGCGCGTTCGCAACCGTCTTTTCAATGGTCTGGTTTCCGGAAACCACCGTGATGCCGAGCAGGTCGATCGCCGGGCTTCTGCCCGCCAGCATGATCGCGACCGCATCGTCGTGGCCGGGGTCACAGTCCAGGATGATCTTGCGTCTTTCCATGAGGTTCCTCCGCTTGGTGTATTTGACTAAGGCCTTTGGGCTACCGGGCAGCCAGCGCGCTCTTTTTGCGCTTCTCCTGCGCGTTCTTGACCGCCATCGACGCCCACAATACCGCCACCGTCACCACGTAGGGCATCAAAAGGATTACCTGCGACGGCACGCCGAAGGGCTGCAGACGGCCGCCGATCGAGTCTGCCAGGCCGAACACCAGGCAGCCGATGGTCGTGCGCACCGGGTCGGCGGCGCCAAAGTACATCGCCGCCACGCCCATGAAGCCGCGGCCGTTGGTCATGTTTTCGGTGAACATCTTGGAATACCCCAGCGACAGGTGCGCGCCCGCCAGCCCGCCGATCAGCCCGGCGATGATGATCGCCTGATACTTCATGGCGGGGACGTTGATGCCCGCGGTCTGCGCAGCGGCGGGCAGCTGCCCCACGGCGCGAAGCCTGAGCCCCCAGGGCGTCTTGTAGAAGAGGAAGCTGATCAAAAGGATCAGGAGGATCACAAACCATTCGGTGATCGACCAGTTGCTGAAGACCGTATTCAGGAACTCGTTGCCCGCAAGGAAGCCGAAGGTCGCCTTCGGGATGCCGGCGAGGTTCGGGTCGGTAAAGGTGCCGGACTTGCCGAGCACGCTGTTAAGCATGAACTTGGTGATCGCCACCGCGAACAGGTTGACGCCGATGCCCAGCGCGCAGTTGTCCGCCTTGTAGCGGATGTGGCCGACGGCGATGATGAGGCCCATGAGAAGCCCCGCCAGCATCGCAACCAGCACCGCCAGAACCCAGGAGCCCGTCAGGTAGCTGACCGCCACCGCCGCGAACGCGCCCACCAGCATGATGCCCTCGGTTCCGATGTTCAGGATGTCCGCCTGCTGGGTGATCGACGCGCACAGCGCCGCATAGATGATGGGCGTCGCGGAGCGGATGGTGGCATAGATCAATGAGGCCGTAAAGATCCGGTCCAGCATCATTTGAGCACCCCCTTGATCGCGCCGGTCGGGCGCGCTTTCGGCATCCGCAGGCGGTTAAAGGTGAACAGCGTCTCCATCGTCGCGAAGATGATGAACAGCGCCGTGATCGTATCGACGATGGACTTGGGTACGCCGGTGGTCTGCTGCATGCCCATCGCGCCGGACTTCAAAACCGCCAGGAACAGCGCCATGAACGGCACCAGCCGCATGTCGTTTTTGACGATCAGCGCCGCCAGCATGCCGTTGGAGCCCAGGTTCGCCGCAAAGTTGTTCAGGAAATAGCCGTGCACGCCCAAGATTTCGATGCACCCGGCGATGCCGCCGATGGCGCCGGAGATCATCATCGCTCGGATCAGGATGTCCTTCGGGTCGATGCCGGCGTACTCTGCGGACATAGGGTTCGTGCCCACCATGCGGATCTTGTAGCCGAGGCGCGTGGAACTCATCATCAGGATCAAACCCATCGACAGCGCCAGCGCGATGAAGAGCCCCATGTTGACGCTGGAGGGCTTCATGAACTGCGTCAGCGTGACGAGGACCGGCAGCGACTGGGCGTTGGCGACGCCCGCGCTCATGGGGCCGGTGACGAGGTACGACGTGATGAACAGCGCCACGTAGTTCATCAGGATCGTCACGCAGACCTCGCTGACTTTATAATAGGCCTTGAGCACCGCGGGAATGATCGCCCACACGGCGCCCGCCGCCATCGCCGCGGCAAAGCACAGAACGATGTGCGGAAAGGCCGGGAGCCCTTTGACGTTGATGCCTACCCATGCGGCTGCGATGCCGCCCAGGAACACCTCGCCCTCGACGCCGACGTTGAAGGCGCCGGCCTTGGACGCCACCGCAAAGGCCATGCCGGTCAGGAGCAGCGGCGTGAAGTTCGCAAGCGTCGTACCGAAGTTTCGCTTCCCGGAGAAGGCGCCCTTCATCAGCGCGGAATAGGCCTCCAGCGGATTTTCGCCGATCAGGAGGATGACCACCGCGCCGGCCGCCATCGCAACGATCAGGATCAGCAGGATGCGCAGGATGCCCGCGCCGGATTCGTTCCATCGCTTCACGAATTGGCCGCCTCCTTTCGGGCCTCGCCGCCCATCATCAGTAGGCCCAGATTGTCCTCGGTTGCGCTCGCGGCCTCCATCTCGCCGGTGATGCGTCCCTCGTACATGACGAGAATCCGGTCGGACAGCGACAGGATCTCCCGAAGGTCCGCCGAGACCAGGAGCACCCCGACGCCCGAAGCCTTGACCTTCTGAAGGACCGCCTCGATGGATTCAATCGCGCCGATGTCCACGCCGCGGGTGGGCTGGGACGCGATCAGGAGCTTCGCGCCGATCTCCACCTCGCGGGCGACCACCACCTTCTGGGCGTTGCCGCCGGACAGCGAGCTCGTAGGCAGCGTGGGCTCCGGCGGCCGGATGTCGTACCGCTCTGCGAGGTGCTTCGCCCGTTCCAGCATCGCCCGCCGATTGATGATCCCGCCCCGGGTGAAGGGCTTCTGGTCGATCTGCGCCACCGCGAGGTTTTCATAGATGGTCATTCTGCGGTTGAGACCGCGCAGGTTCCTGTCCTCCGGGATGTGGGCGAGCCCCGCCGCGCGGATGCGCTTCGGGCTCTTGTTGGTCACGTCCCGGTTCAGGAGCCGCACACTGCCCCGCTCGACCTTTCGAAGCCCGGCAATCGCCTCGATCAGCTCCGACTGGCCGTTGCCGTCGATGCCCGCGATGCCGACGATCTCGCCCGCGCGCACGGACAGCGACAGCCCCCGGATTTTCGAAAGCTCCTTTTCACCGGAGGTCCACAGGTTGTCCACGCTTAGCACGGTCTCCCCCGGCTCGTTGGGCTGCCGCTCGACGTTCAAGAACACCTCGCGGCCGATCATCATCCGGGCGAGCTTTTCATAGCTGGCTTCCTCGCGGGTGATGGTGCCAACCGTTTCGCCCTGCCGCATGACGGTCATCCGGTCGGAGATCTGAAGCACCTCGCCCAGCCGGTGGGAGATGAACACGATGGACTTTCCGGCGTTTTTCAGGTTCTCGAGGATATGGAAGAGTCGCTGTGCCTCCTGAGGCGTCAGGACGGCGGTCGGCTCGTCCAGGATCAAGACCTCCGCGCCCCGCGCGAGAATCTTGATGATCTCGACGCGCTGCGCCTCGCCCACCGAGATTTGGGAGATGCGCTTGCCCATCTGGACGTCCATGCCATACCGGTCGATGTAGCCCTGCACCATGGCCCGGGCGCTCTTCTCGTCGATGGTTATGCCCTTCTTGGGCTCGAAGCCGAGGATGATGTTCTCCAGCACCGTCAGCTCCGGCACCAGCATAAACTCCTGATGCACCATGCCGACGCCCTTCTCGATGGCGATTTTGGGCGTGAGCTTCTTCGTCGGCTCCCCTTCCAGCAGGATTTGCCCGCCGTCCAACGGGTACATGCCGTAGAGCAGCTTCATCATCGTCGACTTGCCCGCGCCGTTTTCACCGATGAGCGAATGGATCTCGCCGGGCATCAGGTCGAAGTGGGCGCCGTTCACCGCCTGCACCTCGCCGAAGCGCTTCATGATCGATCGCATTTCTATGATGGGTTTCAAATGCCTGCACTCCCCCGCAACCGAATTTCCACGGGTAGTGCGCGCCGCGCTGCGGCGC
>JAEYPB010000060.1 GCA_023411175.1 Bacillota bacterium
ATTGGGGCTATTTGGCGGTTAAGTCCATATATGTTCCGCCCCCCGCGATGGGGGGGGCCGAAACAGGCCGCTGAAATTTCCAGTCGATTCTTCAGCAGCAGTCGAGGAGATCCAGGGAAGCGATCCACGCTTCCGCGGCCTCCTGATAATCCTCGTAGAAGTCGATGGGGACCTCCACCGCAAACGCGAAGGAGCCGCTGTCCGTGGAGAAGGCCACCAGCACGCATTGGCGGGTATCTTCGTTCGCGCCGGTCAGGAAGGTCAGCCGGCGGGTGGGATAGGCCGCGACGGGCGCCTGCTCCGCCTCGGTCACTTCCTGCGCCTCCGGGTATAATTCTTCCAGGAACGCCTCGGCGGTGGTCTCCGCCGTCCGGTACGCCATGACGGCCACGGCCATGCCGTCGTCAATCAGGTAGGGCTGGGTGTAGTCGCCGTTTTCAAGGGTCTCGCCGCCGTCGGGTTGGGCGCCCTCCGGGAGCGTGGCGGCAAAGAAGAGTCCCGCCGGCCCCTGTACCACTTGAGCCAGCGCGGTGGGCACCATCATGATGAGCGCGAGGAGAACCAACAAGAGGCGACGAACCATTTCAACCACTCCCCCTATTTGTTTACGCTGTTTTAAGACGCGGGAAGCCCCTAAGGCGTTCCAAAATATGGAGAAAGCCTCCGCGATTTTCGCGGAGGCCGAAGCGGATTTTTGAACCTTTACGGTTTCGCGGCGGGCTTGAAGATGAGCGCGTTCAGAAGCCCAAAGAGGATCGCGGCGGAAATGCCGCCCGCGGTGTTCGAAAGTCCGCCGGTCAGCGCGCCGATCAGGCCGTATTTGTGCACCGCGTCGATGGCGCCCATCGCAAGGGAATAGCCAAACCCGGTCAGCGGCACCGTCGCGCCGGCGGCGGCGAAGTCCACAAGCGGCTTATAAAGCCCTACCGCGGTCAGGATCGCGCCCGCCACCACGTACAGTACGAGGATGCGCGCGCTGGTTAACTGGGTTTTTAGTATCAACACCTCGCCGATGGCGCACAGCACGCCACCCACGATAAACACCTTGACAAATAGCCAAAATACGTCCATCACAGAGCCTCCAGCGAAACGGCGTAGGATATTGACGGGATGCTCTCCCCCTGCTGAGTGGTGGCGGGGCTGAGCATCGCGCCCGAGCCCAGCGCCACGATGCGCCGGAAGGGGCCGGAGAGCATCGGCAGAAAGTGGGCGGACACCACCGACGCGATGCAGCCGCAGCCGCTGCCGCCGGCGTGGGCGTCCTGCTCCGGGCCGTAGAGCGACGCGCCGCAGTCGGTCAGGCGCTCGGGGTCCAGCGGGATGCCGCGCTCCGCCATCAGATCCATGAGGAGTTCCCGGCCGATGATCCCCAGGTCGCCGGTGACGATGTGGTCATAGTCCTCGGGCTTGCGCCCCGTATCCTGAAGGTGGGCCGTCAGCGTATCCGCGACGGCGGGCGCCATCGCCGCGCCCATGTGGTTGGCGTCCTTGATCTCAAAGTCGATGATCCGCCCGACGGTGCCGTGGGTCAGCCTGCACAGCCCCTGATCGCCGCGCATCAGGAGGGCCGCGCCGGCGGCGGTGGCCGTCCACTGGGCGGAGGGCGGGCGCTGGTTGCCGAGCTCCAGCGGGAAGCGGTACTGGCGTTCCGCCGCGCAGAAGTGGCTGGACGCGGCGCACACCGCGGTGTCGGCGAGTGCGCCGTCCACCAGCACGCCGCCCAGCACCAGCGATTCGACATAGGTCGAGCACGCGCCGTACAGCCCGAAGAACGGGATGCCCAGCGCACGGGCGGCAAAGCCCGACGCGGTGATCTGATCCTGCAAATCCCCCGCCAGCATCAGGTCCACGCCCTTAATCGTCATGCCCGCCTTGGACGCGCACAATTCCACGGCCCTTCGCATCATCTCGCTCTCGGCCTGCTCCCAGGTGTCCATGCCGAGCAGGTCGTCCGGCAGCACGACGTCAAAATCCTTCCCCAGCGGCCCCTGCCCCTCCTTGGGGCCGACGATGGCCGCCGCGGCGCGCACGACCGGCTTTTCGTCGTAGACGAACGTGCGCCTGCCCGCGCGGGTCATGAAAACCACCTCTCGGCGATATAGTAGATGAGGCCGATGACGATCGAAGTCGTCACGCCGTAGGTGATGACCGGCCCGGCCAGCAGGAAGAGCTTCGCGCCCAGCCCCAATACCAGCCCTTCCCGGCGAAACTCCATCGCCGGCGCGGCCACAGAGTTGGCAAAACCGGTGATCGGCACGATGGAGCCGCCGCCCGCGTACTCGCCGATCCGGTCGTAGACGCCGAGGCCCGTCAGCGTCGTGCCCAGAAACACCAGAACCGACGGCGTGAACACACCGAGCGCCGCCAGGTTGAGCTTCAAAACCTCCGCGCCGAAGATCGTGATCGCCTGTCCGATCATGCAGATCAGCCCACCCACCCAGAACGCGCGCAGGCAGTCCCTGACCATGTGGCTGCCCGGCGTGCGCTGGGCGACCAGTTTTTTGTACCGCTTGATCTTATCGGCTTCGCTCAAACCGACACCCCCGCCATGACCAGCACCGCGTCCCGAAAGGCGCGGCTGTCCGGCTGGTTCAGAAGGATCAGCGCCGCCACCGCGGCCAGGATTAAAAGGATCAGCCCTGCCACGACCCACGCGGCCGGCCGCACATGCCATCGATAGAACAGAAAAACCACTCCTTTGGCGCTTGTTCCCTCTCATTATGGACAAACGCGCAAGGGAATATTACAAAACAGCCTCGCGGAATATGCGCTCCGCGCGGATCCACGCATCAATAAATTCGCGGCCTTCCCGGGTTTTGTCGATCAGTTCCAGCGCTGAGAGCGCCGCCTGTGCAAAATTCGGATCCAGCGCCCGGATGCCCGCGGGCGCCAGCGGGCACATGGCAAATGCCCGGCGATCCACCCTCAGCGCCAGCGCGCCGCCCTTTTTCCGGTACGGCGTCAGCGGAAAGATGCGGCAGCCCAGCGGGCGCATTTCCCGTGGGCAGCGCCCGCCGCAGGTGAGGACGCCGTCCGCCACCTGCGCCCAGGGCGCGCCTTCGTACAGCGCCGCCTCGCCGGGGAAGAGCGCCACGCCGCCCTGGCCGTCCTCGTCCGGCCGGCAGCACGCGGCGGCGCAGAGCGCGCCGCAGTCGGTCTTGAGCGGCGTCAGGTTTTCGAGCATCTTCCGAGCCGTTTCCATCTCTTTTCGCATATGTCCTCCAAGTGAAAATAATAGTTGCATTGCCTGGTGACGGGTGATATAATACAATCACTTTGAAAACGAGGAGGTGCATTTTTTAATGGCTTATGTCATCAACGATGAGTGCATCAGCTGTGGTGCCTGCGAGGGTGAGTGCCCCGTCAGTGCGATTACCGCGGGCGATGGCAAATATGTCATCGATGCCGAAACCTGTATTTCTTGTGGTGCTTGCGCAGGGGTTTGCCCTGTGGGTGCCCCGGTTGAAGCTTGAGTCGAGCTCATCGAAAAGGGCGGCCTGAATAGGGTCGCCTTTTTTGTTGCAAATGAAATCCCGCTGCGCGGTCTTCCTTTTGGGGCGGATGGTACCCGTGAGCGGGTTCCATCCGCCTGAAGAACGGGCCGGTTTCCTGAAATCCTTCGGGATTTCCGGGGGCGGATTATCAAGTCAAGTGCAACAGTTTTCCGAAGAAGACTTCAGCAGGGGATTTCCAATTGAGGCACTTGCGGGGTCTGGTATTGAGGAGGCGGACGTACAGGCGGACGTCGGCCGGGCAAGCTCGGCCTTTGGGGGAAAGTCAAATCCGCCGTGCATGCCGCCGGATTTGGTCGAATAACGGGAGGGCTTCGGCCCTCCCGTTTTTGTCGTTACTTCCCCGCGGCCTCGGCGGCGAGGATCAGCGCGCCGGTGACGCCGCTGTTGATGCCCAGCCCCGGCGGCACGATGACCTCGTCGATGTGGTTTAGCACCTGATCGGCGGCCACGTAGCCGTTGAGCAGCTGGAGCGTCTTCTCCCGAATCATCGGGAACAGGAACTCCTCCTGCATAATGCCGCCGCCCAGCACGATCTTTTCAGCGGAAATTGAGACCAGCGCCGTCACGCAGAACTGCGCCAGGTAGTAGGCCTCGATCTCCCAGGCGATGTGATCCCGGGGCAATTCCCTCGACGGCACGCCCCAGCGCTTGTCGATGGCGGGCCCGCAGGCGAGGCCTTCCAGGCAGCCGTCATGGTACGGGCAGACGCCGCTGGGCATCGGGTCTTCCGGGTGGATGCGCAGGAGCATGTGGCCCCACTCCGGGTGCACCATGCCGTGAACCAGCTGTCCCTCCGCCACGACGCCCGCGCCGATGCCGGTGCCGACCGTCACGTACACGCAGCTCTTCAGGCCCTTCGCCGCGCCCATGCGGAACTCCGCCAGCGCCGCGCCGCCCACGTCCGTATCGATGCCCGCCGGCACCTTCAGCGCGTCCTTGAACGCCTGGAGCAGCGGGTAGTTGGCCCAGCCGGGCTTGGGCGTGGTAGTCACATATCCGTAGGTGGGCGAAACCGGGTTCAGGTCGAGCGGCCCGAAGCTGGAAATGCCCAGCGCCTCAATCCCCGCCTTTTGAAAGTACTCGATCATCGACGGAACCGTCTCCTCCGGGGACAGGGTCGGAAATTTAGCCCGGTCAAGGATGGTTCCGTTTTCGTCGCCGATCGAACACACCATTTTGGTGCCGCCGGCCTCCAGCGCGCCAAGACGCATCGCGCATCGCTCCTTTGCCTGTATTGCGACAAAATTATACCATGCGGCAGCGCGCAAAAGCAAGGCGAACCTCCCCGCGCCTGCGCCCCTGCGCAGAGGCATGTCTCGCGCTAAAAAAGCCGCCCGCGCGGAAACGCGCGGGCGCAGGCTGGTTGTGGAATTTTTTGGTTACGCCGATATCGTATCGCTCCGGGGCGCGCCCACCTTGTCCGCCACCAGCGCGATGAATTCGCCGTTGGTGGGCTTATCCTCGGCGGAAAACACCTTGTAGCCGTACAGGCGGTTGACGCTCTCGAGCCTTCCCCGGCTCCAGGCCACCTCGATGGCGTGGCGCATGGCGCGCTCCACCTTGCTGGCGGAGGTGCCGAAGTGCCGGGCGATGCCGGGGTACAGCTCCTTCGTGATGCGGCCCAGAAGGTCCCTGTCCTCCAGTACCATGCGCACGGCCTCCCGCAGGTACTGGTAGCCCTTGATGTGCGCCGGGATGCCGATGGAGAGGAACAGGCCTGTCACCTGCTCGTCCCGGGAGCGCATCGGCGGGGTGCGCGGCTCGGCGAGGGTTTCCCCGCGCATGCCGGCGATCTCCTTGACCCGTGCGTAGAGCACCTGCGCGTCCACGGGCTTGACCATGTAATAGCTGGCGCCCAGCCGCATCGCGCGGCCGATGAATTCGTCCCCGGCGAGGCCGGTGACCATGATGGCCCTGGGGCCCGCACCGGCCAGCGCCTCCAGCACCGCGAAGCCGTCCAGCCGGGGCATGATGATGTCGAGCAGCAGGATGTCCGGCGCGGTCTTCTCGATCATCGCGAGCGCCTCCGCGCCGTCATGGGCGCAGCCGACAATCTCGATGTCAGCCTTCTTGCTGAAGAAGTCGGATAGCTGCGCGAGCACCGCGTGGTTGTCGTCCGCCATCAATAGCTTGATCTTCTCCATAAATAATCTCCGCCCTTTCGCTATACGGTATGAACGAAAAGGCGGAGATATGACAGAATCGGTAAAGAAAATATCCATTCATTCGGCAGAATTTTAGTTTCGCCGCCACGGCGCGCATTTTTGGGCGCGAAAGCGCCCGCGCGTCAGACCAGCCCCGCGACCTTGACGAGATCGCGCACGGTCTCGGGTTTGAGCGCGGCGTCCGCGGCCTCCCGGAGCGCCTCCACCTGGCTGAGCCGGCTGACGCCGACGATGGGCAGCGTGAGGAAGTCCGGCTGCCCGGTCAGGTAGGCCAGCGCGATCGCGCCGACGGACAGCCCCGTCTCCTTTCGCACCGCGAGGATCGCCTCGTAGCGCTTCAGGTTCTCCGGGCAGAGGAAGTCGCGGCGGAGGTCCTCCGGCAGCCCCGCCTCGCCCAGTTCAAAGAGCTTCGTGAAGAAGCCCCTGCCCTGGGAGGAATAGGGCATTGCGGCAAGGCCGGTCTTTGCGTGCAGGCCGTACATTTCCTTGTCCATGCTGACCAGCGACTTGTCCTCCGCGTTGTTCTGGAAGGCCAGGCTCCACTGGGGCTGGTTGACCGCGAAGCCCTGAAGGCCGTGGACGGCGGCGTAGCTGTTGGCCTCCGCAATGCGCGCGCTTTTCCAGTTGGACGCGCCGAGGAGCTTCGTCCGGCCCGATTCCACGAGGCCGTTCAGCGTCTCGAGGATGTCGCCCACCGGGCGGTTCTCGTCGTCCCGGTGCAGGTAGTACATCTCCACGCTGTCAAACCCCAGCGCCTCGAGGCTCTCCGCCATGTCGCTTTCGACGCTCGCCCTGTCCAGCCGGGCGACCGAGCGATCCAGCCACGGCGGGTGCGCGCCCTTGGTGCTGACGATGACTTCACCCCGAACCTTGCGCTGGGCGATCCACTTGCCGACGGTCTTCTCGCTGATGCCCTGAATGCCTTCGTCAAAATCGCCGTAGATTCGGGCGGTGTCCAGCACGTTGCCGCCCAGCGCGCAGTAGGCGTCCATCACCTGGAACGCGGTCTCCTCGGGCATCTTCGCGCCGAAATGCGCGGTGCCCAGCGCGATGGCGCTCACCTTGCGTTGAAGCGCAGGCCAGTCCTTGTACAGCATGTGCATATACCTCCTTCAATGTGTCCATTATACCACAAGAATCATCAACTCAACCGTTCTTGGCTTGTGATGAAACCCCGTCCTGTGGTAAAATCACTCCCAGAAAATCGAAAGCGGGGAATACCGATGGAACAAAACGCGACGCGCGCGATTCTGGGCCTCATAAAGTTCGCGGAAAGCGCCGGGCTCGTCGCCTCCTACGACCGCGCCTATACCCAAAACCTGTTGCTGGACGCCCTCGGGATGGACGCGCCCGACCCCGGTGCGGAAGCGCCCGCCGAAACCGCGCCGACGGTCACGCCGCTAATCAGGGAATTGAGCGGCATCGCCGCCGCGCGCGGCATCATCGAGGACACGCCCGGCGCGCGGGAGCGGTTTGAAACGCGGCTGTGCGGACTCATCACCCCGTCGCCCTGGGAAGTGCGCACAAAATTCTCCGCGCTGTACCGGGAGGCGGGCCCCCGCGCCGCCACCAACTGGTTCTATCAGATGTGCCGCGCGTCGGACTACATCCGCGTGGATCAGATCGCCCGCAACGTGCGCTTCTTCGCGCCGTCCCCGGCGGGCGAGCTGGAGATCACCATCAACCTGTCCAAGCCCGAAAAGGACCCCCGCGACATCGCCGCCGAGCGCAAGGCCACCCAGGTAGGCTACCCGCGCTGCATGCTGTGCGTGGAAAACCCCGGCTACGCCGGCCGCGCGGGCTTTCCCGCCCGCCAGAACCACCGGATGATCCCGCTGACCCTCTCCGGCGAGCCGTGGCACCTGCAGTATTCGCCGTACCTGTATTACAACGAGCACTGCATCGTGCTGAGCGAGCGGCACACGCCGATGAAGATTTCGCGGGGCACCTTCCTTCGGCTTTTTGAGTTCGTGTCCCAGTTCCCGCACTACTTTCTGGGCGCCAACGCCGACCTGCCCATCGTAGGCGGCTCGATCCTGAGCCATGACCACTTCCAGGGCGGGCAGTACACCTTCCCGATGGACAAGGCCGGTGTCCGCACCGCGCTGACCTGCGACGCGGAGGGCGTGCGCGCGGCCATCGTGGACTGGCCGATGACCTGCATTCGGCTGACCGGGCGCGCTTCCGAGGCGCTGACGGACCTGGCGGAGAGAATTCTCGCCGCGTGGCGCACCCATTCCGACCCCGCCTGCGGCGTGATTTCGGAGACCGACCAGCCCCACAACACCATCACCCCCATCCTCCGCCGCGTGGACGACGAGTGGGTGCTGACCCTGATGCTTCGAAACAACCGAACCAGCGCGGAGCATCCGCTGGGCATCTACCACCCCCACGCGGACCTGCACCACGTCAAAAAGGAGAACATCGGCCTGATCGAGACGATGGGGCTCTTCATCCTGCCGGGGCGGCTCCTTTCCGAATTGGACGAACTCAAAAAATACCTGACCGGCGAAATCTCCATAGACCGCGCCCCTGAGGCCGGTTCGCCCCTCGAAAAGCACTACGAATGGGCGAAGGCGCTGGTCGCCGCCCACGGCGCGCAGTGCTCGCCGGACGAGGCGAAGGTCGCCATCCGCGCGGGGCTCAGCGTGAAATGCGCACGGGTGCTCGAGGACGCGGGCGTCTACAAGGCCGACGAAGCCGGCCAGGCGGGGCTGTTGCGCTTCCTCGAACCCCTGGGCTTCCGAGCGGCGAGGTAGCGGAGGTTCGCCGGGGCTCCGCCCCGAACCCCGCCAAAGGGCCTGAGGCCCTTTGGAATCCCCACAAAGAGAAAAGCACAGGTCGGCATCTGCCCGGCCCGTGCTTTTTCTTTTGCTCAGTTTGGAAAATACCCGGCTCTTTCTATCGCTCCGCCCAGCCCTTCGCGCGTTCGACGGCCTTCTGCCAGCCCGCGCACAGCTTTTCGCGGGTGGCGGCGTCGATGGAAGGGGTAAAGCGGTTCTCCGGTGCCCAGATGGACTGGAGCTTGTTGATGTCCCACAGCCCGACCGCCCGGGCCGCCAGCATCGCCGCGCCGAGGGCGGTGGTTTCGGTGACGGCGGGGCGAAGCACCTGAAGCCCGAGCAGATTCGCCTGGAACTGCATCAGGAAGTTGTTGCGGCTGGCGCCGCCGTCCACCCGGAGGACGCTGGGCTTGAGGCCGCTGTCGCGGATCATGGCTTCCAGCACGTCCCGCGTCTGGAAGGCGATGGACTCCAGCGCGGCGCGCACGATGTGGCTTCTGTTCGCGCCGCGGGTGAGCCCCACGATCGCGCCGCGGGCGTACATGTCCCAGTAGGGCGCGCCGAGGCCGGTGAAGGCGGGCACCAGATACACGCCGCCGTTGTCCTGAACGCTCATCGCGAGCTTTTCGCTATCGGCGGCGGTGTCGATCATCCGAAGCTCATCCCGGAGCCACTGAATCGTGGCGCCGCCCATGAACACGGAGCCCTCCAGCGCGTAGCGGGGCACGCCGTCCACGCGCCAGGCGATGGTGGTGATGAGGTTGCTGCCGGAGTGCACGGGCTTGAGCCCGGTGTTCATCAAAAGGAAGCAGCCGGTGCCGTAGGTGTTTTTGACCATGCCGGAGGTGAAGCACCCCTGGCCGTACAGCGCCGCGTGCTGATCGCCCGCCAGCGCCGCCACCGGGATCTCGACGCCCAGTATGTCCTTTCGGAGGGTGCCGATGATTTCGGACGAGTCCACAACCTTGGGCAAAAGCGCCTCGGGGATGTTCATCGCCCGAAGGAGCAGCGTGTCCCAGGCCTGGTCGTAGATGTTGTAGAGCATGGTGCGGGCGGCGTTGGTGGCGTCGGTCACGTGCACGCGCTCGCTGGTCAGGTTGTAGGCCAGCCACGAATCCACGGTGCCGAAGCACAGGCTGCCCGTGAGCGCGCGCTCCCGCGCGCCGTCCACGTTCTCGAGGAGCCATTGCAGCTTGGTGCCGGAAAAGTAGGCGTCGGCGACGAGGCCGGTGTGGTCCCGGATGACGGAGCCCATGCCGTCCTGCTTCAGCCGCTCGACCAGGGGCGCGGTGCGGCGGCACTGCCAGACGACGGCGTTGTACAGCGGCTGGCCGGAAGTCCTGTCCCAGAGGAGGGTCGTCTCCCGCTGGTTGGTGATGCCCAGCGCGACGATGTCCTTCGGGTCGATCTTCGCGATGCGCACGGTCTCCTTGAGCGCCTCGATCTGGGTGGACAGGATGTCCTCCGGGTTGTGCTCCACCCAACCGGGCTCAGGGTAGAGCTGCGGGAACTCGATGCCATGCGCCGCCACCAGCGCACCGGTTTCGTCGAAAAGAACGGCTCGGGAACTGGTGGTTCCCTGATCCAGCGCGACCACGTACTTCATCGGCAATGCTCCTTGAGTTTCTATTAAAAGGATTCCGGCGTACGAAGACCGCCGGAATCGCTGGGTTACGGGTTTTCGCTCGGAAGCGGGACGTCCATGGACTCCGGAAGCCCGGTCGCGGCGGGCGCTTCATCCTCCGGCACTGTGGGCGCCTCATCCTCCGGCGCGGCGGTTTCCTCCTGAATGATCTCGGCGGTCGCCTCCGGCGCAGGGGTGGCTTCCGGCGTGACGACCTCCGGCGCGGGGGAGGGGAGGATCAGGTCGATCGGCACGATCTGCCCCACCGACTGGCGAAGCCCGGTCAGCGAGATCAGGCGGCTCGCCTCCAGTTGCCTGAGCGCCAGAACGCACAGCGCCAGAAACAAAACGAACACGATCAGGCCCTTCAAAAAGCCCAGGAACCGACGCCCGGCGCTGACGTGGTATTCATCGTCGTAGCGGTCCTCGTCCTCGTCGTAATCATCGTAATCGTCGTAATCGTCATACCTGTCGTAGTCGTCGTAGCGGTCCTCGTCGTAACGGTCCTCGTCGTACTCGTCGTCGAGGTCCTCGTCCTTGTAGACGCGGCGCTTCTTTTCCTTGACGGGCTTGGGTGCGCGGTGCACCGGCAGGTCATCGTCCTCGTCCTCATCGTACTCTTCCTCTTCGTCGAGGGGCGCGGGCGGTGCGACGCGGGCGCGCAGGGGGCGGAATTCCTGCGTCGGCTCGTCCGCCGTGAAGGCGGGGCGCGCCGCGGTGGGCGCGGAGAAGGGCATCGCCGCCGCGGGCAGGTCGCTCACGGCCGGAGCGCTCGCCGCCGGGGCAATTCGGGCGGGAGCTGCGGGGGCTTCTGTCACAGCGGGCAAACTCTTCCCGGCGGCCAGCGCCTTGCGCGCTCTCCGGGACAGAACAGGCGCGCCGTCGAGCTCCTCGGACAGGCGCTCGGTCAGTGCGGCTCTTTGTTCTTCGTCCATCGGTTCATCCTCCCCGTCCGGCTGATCGGGTTCGTAGGCATCCTCGTCTTCCGCGACGCCGCGGCCCTTGAACTTCTTGAAGAAACCGAACAGCCTGGTGCCGCGGGTGGCGGGCAGGTCGTCGTCGTCCTCGTCGTAGTCGTCCGGTTCGTCGTCCGGTTCGTCGTCCGCCGGGGCGGGCGCCTCCTCGGCGAAACCGGCGTGTACCGTGGTGCCGGGCTTCGAGACCAGCTCGTCCACTTCCTCAGCGGCAACCGGCGCGATGTCGAGAATCGGCGGTTCGTCCGATTCAGCGGTCTGCGCCTCGGCCTGGGCGGCCTTGCGCATGCGGCGGGAGAGCACCGGCGCGCGTTCCTCGGCGCCGTCCTCTTCGGGCACCGAAAACGCCTCGTCCTCGTCGTCTTCCGGCTCCGCGGCCGCTTTTGCGGGCGCGCGCTGCGCGATCTTCGAACGGGCTGCCTGGAAAAGGCCCACGACCTTGTGGAAGGCGTCGCCGATGGGGTTGTCGATCTGCGGCGCATCGTCGGGGAGGATGTCCTCTTCGTAGTCCTCTTCGGAGTCCTCCTCCGGCTCGGCGGCAGCGGCCACCCCGCGGGGGGCCTCCCCGTCGCCTTCCGGCGCTTCGGCTTCGTCTTCATCGTCAGGGATGTCGAAAGCCTCCGGCTCGTCGGCGGGCACGCGGCGGGTGACGCCCTTCATCAGCGCCTTGACGCCGCCAAACAGCGAAGGCTTGTCCTCGGGCAGATCCAGCGCGTCCTCTTCGAAATCAGGAGCGCTCTGGGCGGGCGCCACGGGCGGAATTTCCTTTTCCCGGTACGGAACCTGCGCGGCGGGCTTTTGCGCCGCCTCCGCAGGCGTTGCACGCTCATTCAGCGCCCCGGTTTGCCGGGCGCGCTGCTCGTGCATGCGTTTGTACTCGTAATAATCCATTTCGGGGCGGCGAGGGCCGCCGGGTCGGGCGTTAGCCATTTATATACCGCCTCTCTTTTTTCGGGCGTAATATACTTATTCTATTATAACATATTCGATCTTTAAGGCAAGGGTTCAATAACTGGAAAACGCAAAAAAGTTCCCGCGCATAGGATGCAGCGGGCAGAAGAGGGGAGGAATTCTATGAACGGAACATTTCAGCTGATCCGCCGCGCCCGGCGGGAGGGTATTTCGCTCCGCCCTCCGCAGACCTGCGAGGCCTCCGGCGGCATCGCCCCGGTGCGCGTGGCGCAGACGGATCCCGCCCGGATTCCCGGGCTGGACGAACCGATACGTACCGGCTCCATTTATCGGGAACTGATGCAAAAGTACGACCGCGTCAATACCCGGCACCTCCGCTAGACAGCCTGGAAGCCGCCGCCCGTCGAAGGGAGGCGGCTTCGCATTCCGCCGCTCGCGCGGCTACTCCACCATGATCCGGATGATCTCCCGGTCGGTCTCCCGCATGCCGTCCTTGCCCAGCCGGGCGACGTTTGAGAGCGTGCCCTCGATCCCTTCGGATACGATGCCCTCGCCCGCATGAAATCCCCGGCCGCTCTCCGTCATGCGCCCGCCCAGAAGCCCCGCGTCCACCGCCGCCGCGATCTTGGCGGCGCAGGAGGGCTTGGCTCCGTCGCAGACCATGCCGCTGACGATCGCCAGCGCGTTGGAGACGGTTCGGCAGATGTCCTCGTAACCGCCGCCCCTGAGATGTGTGATGCCCGCGCCCGCCGCCGCCCCGGCGCACACCGCGCCGCAGAAGGCGCCCAGCCGGCCCATGCCGTAGCGCTGGTGGATGGAGACGAGGTTGGAAAGAACCAGCGCGCGGATCAGATCATCGTCCGCCGCGCCGGTCTCCCGCGCGTAGGTGATGACCGGCAGCGACACCGTGAGCCCCTGATTTCCGCTGCCCGCGTTGATGACCACCGGCAACGCGCAGCCGCCCATGCGGGCGTCGGAACCCGCCGCGGCCATCGCCTTGATGCGGGTGAGCAGGTCCTCGCCGGAGGCGAGCAGCACCTTGCCGATGCCCGCGCCCCACGTGCCGGTCAGTCCCTCCTCGGCGATGCGGGTGTTCATCTCGATCTGGCGGCGGATGGGCGAGCGCACATCGTCCAGCGAGGCGGTCATCGCGAAGTCGTAGATGCCCTCCATGGTCAGCGGGTCCTCCGGCGTGGCGGCGCACGCCGCGTCCTCCGCCCGGAGCAGAACCTCGCCGCAAGCCTCCAGGTAGACGAGGTGTGTGTGCCGGTCGGCCACCGAGGCCGTGGCCGCGCCATGCGCACCCTGGACGGTGATCGTCACCTCCAGCGCGCGCTGCGTGTCCAGTGCGGTCACGCGGATGGGCACCTCGTCCAGAAACGCCCGGATGCGCAGGCGCTCTTCGTCCGTAATCCCCGAAATGACCTCGAGCTGCCGGTCCGGGTCCCCCGCCACGACGCCCGCCGCCACCGCCGCGGCGATGCCCTTGAGGCCGCCGGTGTTCGGAACCGTCACGCTTTTGACGTTTTTGATCACGTTGCCGCTGAGGTGGGCCTCCACGGATCGCGGCATCTCCCCCAGCGCCCGCCGCGCGATCGCGGCACAGTAGGCGATGGTCACCGGCTCGGTGCAGCCCATCGCGGGCACCAGCTCCTCCCGGAGCACCTCAAGGTATGCCTGGTAACACGCGCTGTCACTTTTCATATGTGCTCTCCCTACAGGGTACATGAGATTCTGATGTCGTTTTCCATACAGAACTGGACGACCGGCTGGGGCGGGTGCTTGTCGGTTACGATGCCGCGGAAGGCGCCGAGCTTTGCGAAGGTGTTGTAGCTCTGGGACGAGAAGCCCGCGTTGTCGAGCACCAGGTAGCTTTCGTCGCTGGATTCCATCGCCATCCGCTTCGCCACCCCGCTGTAAAAGTTGGAGTTTGCCGCGCCGTACTCCACCGACGCGCTCTCGGCCGATATGAAGGCCTTGCGGCAGTGGAACGAGTCCTTGAGGTTGCCCACCAGCGTCCGGGTGGACTGCTGAAGCTTTCCGCCGGGGCAGATCACGTTGAGCGCGTACAGGTCGGCGGCGGCGTTTAAGACCGTCAGGCTGTTGGTGACCACCGTCAGATCCTTTTTCAGCGTCAGAAGCGGCACCATCCGGGCCACCAGCGGCCCCTCGTCCAGGAAGATGAACTCCCCGTCCTCCACCAATGACGCGGCGATCTGGGCGATGGCGCCCGAATCGCCCGGCGCGGAGGGCAGGATGGGCGCGGGCGTCGCGGCCATCACGCCGCCGTACACCTTCATCAGCGCGCCGCGGCCTTCCAATTCCTTGATCGCGCGCCGGATGGTGATGGGGGAGACCGCAAAATACGCCGCCAATTCCTCCATCGAGGCCTTGCCGTGGGTTTTTACGTACCGTTCGATCTGTTGCAGCCGGTCCTGTTTCATAGCCACTCCTCGTCGTCAGCGCCTTCCCCTATTATAGCACCCATAGGGCCGATGCGCCACAAAAACGTCATTCGGGCAGCGATACGCCGTAGTGCTTCTCCATCTGGGCAAGCATCTCCCGCCGGTTCATCTCCGCGGCGAGGCAGCCGATGCGGGTCACCGCGTTTGCGCCGGTGATGTTGCCCAGGCGCACGGCGTCCTCCGGCCCGATGTCATGGAAGATTCCGTACAAAAGCCCTGCCAGGAACGCGTCGCCCGCCCCGGTGGCGTCCACATAGGGCACTTCGACGCCGGGGATGTGCACGGTCCGGCCGTCTTTGCGAACGAGGCAGCCCCGTTCGCTGATCTTGACCATCGCAAAGGGCATCCGCTCCGCGAGCCGCTCCAGCGCTTCCTCGGGGCTGGCCGCGCCGGTGAGCTTCATGGCCTCCTTCTCATTGGGCGTGAAGTAGTCCACATAGGGCAGTACGTCTTTATACCAGTCCATGGTGAGCGCGTCGTCCCAGAAGGAGTCCATGACCACAACGGCCCCCTCCTCCTTCAGCCGCCTGCAATGCCCGGCGTGCTCCAGCGGCACATAGGCCACCTTCGCGCCCCTGTAAAATTGGTAGACGGTGTCCGGCAACACCCGAAACGCTTCCTCGGACGGCCGGTAGCTGACCAGCGCCCGGTCCTCCGGGCAGGAGATGATGCAGCTGACGGTCAGCGGCTCCGCCTCCCGGCTCATGTGCATGTTGACGAAGGGAACCCGGTTCAGCGCCAGCTGCTCACGCACAAAGGCGCTCTGGTCGCCGCTGCCCACGTAGGTGGCCAGCCGCACCGGCACATTCAGCCGCGCCAGCTGGATCATCGTGGCCACCGGCCCGCCGCCCAGCTGCCGGGAAAAGCTCTTCGCGTAGATCTCCTCGCCGGGGCAGGGCACCCGGGGCATATGTCCGAAAAGAAAGTCCACGTTGGCTATGCCGAATCCCGCCACAAAGCTCATTTCGTCCATCCTCCAGTATAGGCTTCATAAATGCCGAGATAGTCGTTTAGTAACCCCTCCGCCAGCGAGTAGGAATTGACGAGCGGGTGGGCGGCCAGCGCGTCCCGGGCCATCCGCCAGTCCTTTTCGACGATGGCGCGGGCGGCGGTGCGCTCGTAATACTTGACGGCCGTGATCAGCGGCCTCGCGCTCTCCGGCGGACGCGCGCCGGTCTTGGGCACGGGCCCGTCCTTTGTCAAGGAACACTTGACCTCCACCACGTCGCCCTTTTCCAGCCAGTTGAGCGCGCCGTTCCCCGGCAGGCAGCAGCTCATCTCGCCGCCGCCAAGCCCTTCGCGGGCGCGGATGATCGAGAGCGCCACCCCGGCGTAGCCGCCCTCCTCGGGCGCGAACAGGTCGAAGCGGGGCGTAGAGGCCTCGTCCCGCTGGATGGAGGATTCGGAGGCCATGTAGTCCGCCTCCCGCCGGTGGGTGACCTCGCCGTAGAGTCGGAGCATTTCATCAAAGTCCGGCCCCGCGTCCATGCCGCGCAGCGCCTCCACCATCTCGCGGTTGAGGGCGGCGATCTTTTCGCCGCGGGTGTGCTTCGCCCCCCGCAGGTTCGTCTCCGCCTGCTCGCGGTAGTAATAATAGTAGAGGTATTCGTTGAGAAGGCAGCCCATGTGCTGTGCCAGCTCCGGCTTGAAGTAGCGCATGTCCGTTTCCCCGTAGAGCCGGGGGTTTTGAAGCAGCTCCGGCAGCACTTCCCGCCCGTCCAGCTTCAGCGACGTGAAGTAGGAAAGGTGGTTCAGCCCGATCAGCTCCGAACGGAAGTCCGAACTGGGGCGGCCGTAGAGCCTCGCCACCTGCCGAAGGAGCCCCGTCGGCGCGTCGCAGATGCCGTAGACGAAGCCGTAGCCCAGATCGCGCAGCGCCTGGGTCACGAGCCCGGCGGGGTTTGTAAAGTTGAACATCATAAAACCCGGCGCGGCACAGTCCCTGGCCATCTCGCAGTAGGGGATGAGGGCGGGGATGGACCGAAGCGCCATCGCGAATCCGCCCGCGCCTGTCGTCTCCTGCCCGATCACCCCGTGGGAGAGCGCCACCCGCTCGTCGGTGACGCGGGAGTCGTCCGATCCGGCGCGGATGGTGGTGATGACGTAGTCGGCACCCTCCAGCGCCTCCCGGGCGTCTCCGGTCACCCGAAAGCGGACGGAGGGCGCGAGCCGCCGCGCGGCCTCGGTCAGGAGCGGGCCGAACGCCTCGAGGCGGACGGGGTCGTCGTCCATGAAGACGAGGGTATCCAGTTTCAGCCGCGCCGCCTCACCCGCCAGGCTCTTCAAAAGCATCGGCGACCGGGCGCCCGCCCCGCCGATAACGGTGAGCTTCATGAATTTCCTGCCTTTCCGGGCAGCGGGTAAAAATGATCAATTTGATCAAGTTGTCCGTCTCCGCGCCCGCGATTTGGTTCCGCATACGTTATACCACAAACGCTATGAAAACACAAGTAAAATCCGAATCAATCGCGGGGATTTCGCACTTGGGAACCGACGGACTGCTGAAGATATTTGAATATATTTTGATTTTATTTGATCAGTCTATTGACAAACAATTTCGCCCACCCTATAATGAGCCTGTCGGAGCCATGCGGAGAGCCGCAGGCCCTGAATGCACATTCGCGGCGCATACGATTCATCTAAGGAGGTACGGACATGGAGCGGTTCATCAAAAGGTCTTTCGCGTTGGCGCTGGTGACGGCCATCATGCTGTCGGTCTTCTCTTTCGCCCCGGCGATGGCGGAGACCAAGATCACCTACGCCCTGTGGGACGAGTCCCAGAAGCCGGTGTTTGACGAGATCATCGCCAAGTTCGAGGAGCAGAACCCCGACATCGACGTGGAACTTCAGCTGACCCCCTGGTCGGACTACTGGACCAAGTTGGACGCCGCCATGGGCGCGAACACCGCGGCGGACGTGTTCTGGATGAACACCTTCCTTCCCAAGTACGTGGCCGCCGGCGTCCTTGAGCCGCTGGACAGCTACATTGAGGCCTCCGGCGTCGACATGAACGGCTATGTGGCGGTCGTCCGCGACGCCTACAACCTGAACGGCGCGCAGTACGCGATGCCCAAGGGCATGGACACCGTGCAGGTGTTCTACAACAAGGCCATCTTCGCCAAGTACGGCGTGGAAGAGCCGAAGGACGGCTGGACCTGGGCGGACATGGTCGCCACCGCCACCCTTCTCAAGGACAAGATCGCTTCGGCGGGCGCTGCCGAGTACCCCATCGTGATGGAGCTCGACCCCCAGCCCTCCTACTTCAACTTCATCGTGCAGGACGGCGGCTTCATCATCTCGGATGACCAGAAGACCTCCGGCTTTGATCAGGCGGGCACCGCCAAGTCCTATCAGGACGTGCTGGATCTGATGACCGCGGGCGTCATGCCGGATTACAAGGTGCTCTCCGACACCAAGGGCACCGACCTCTTCCTCTCCCAGAAGGCCGCGATGGTGTTCATGGGCAGCTGGAAGGCGCTTCTGATGGACGAGGCCTCTTTCGCCGCCGACATCGGCATCGTGCCGATGCCCAAGATGGACGCGAGCAATGCCTCCGTGATGGGCGGCCTGGGCTACTCGATGAATGTCAACTGCCAGAACAAGGAAGCCGCCTGGAAGCTGATCCAGTTCCTCTCCGGCGAGGAAGCCAACAAGATGCAGGCCGAAGGCAAGATCGACATGCCCGCGCTGATCAGCGCGCAGCAGTACTACGTGCCCAACTTTAAGCACATCGACGCCAACGTGTTCTACAAGGTGGCGGAGACCGGCTTCTTCTTCCCGACCTCCACCGCCATCGCCGAATGGCTGCCCGTCGTCATGGACATGTCCAGCCAGATCCTCTCCGGCACGGTGAGCCCGGCGGACGGCTGCGCCCAGATCCACGCCCAGATGCAGCCCATCCTGGACGCGCAGGGCTGATGCTGATTCCATCAGTATGACAGACAGCGCTCGCCCACAACGCCACGCGGGGCGCTCCTGATCCGCCTGAAGACGCCCGCATGGAGACTTTGCCATGCGGGCGTATGGCTGTCAAAATACTGCGTCTTTTGACAGCCGGGCAATGAAAACCTGCCGACGCATCTTTTCGTTGCAGGGGAGGCGTTCTGGTTTCCTGAAACGCTTCGGCGTTTCCGGGCGGGAACCGGAACGGGAACGCTTTCTCCGCCGGCCGGGCAAGCGCGGCCTTTGCGGGAAAGCCAAATCCGGCGTACACGCCGAGGGATTTGATTGGGTGTGGGAGCGGACGGACGCGCGATGCGCGAGGAGGAGACCTTTATGCGACCCAAACGACCCGGAAAGCTGATGCGCGCCCAGGTGCGGGCGGGCTACCTGATGATCGCACCCCTTTTCCTGGGGCTCGGGCTGTTCTACATCTACGCCTTCGGGCAGAGCCTGTACGACAGCTTCACCAACAAGTCGAGCTTCGGCGTGCCCAAGTTCATCGGGTTGACAAATTACATAAACCTCTTCAAGGCGCCGTACTTCTACCAGTCGCTGGGCAATACCCTCCTGTACGTCGTGCTGTGCGTGCCGCTGGTGGTGGCGCTCTCGGTGATGGTGGCGACGCTTTTGAACCAGCCGCTGCGCGGCCGGAGCGCCTACCGCACGATGGTGTTCCTCCCGGCGGTCACGCTGCCCGCCGCGGTGGCCCTCATGTGGAAGTGGCTTCTGAACTACGAGTTCGGCCTTGTGAACGGCGTATTCAAGTCGCTGGGCATCGCCGGGGTGGCGTGGCTCTCCGACCCCGTCGCGGTGCTGCCCAGCGTTTCGGTGGTGTTCATCTGGAGCAGCGTGGCCTATCAGGTGATCGTGCTCCTGGCGGGGCTTCAGGGCATCTCCCGCAGCTATTACGAAGCCGCCATCATCGACGGCGCGAGCGCTCTTCAGCAGTTTAAAAACATCACGGTGCCGCTTCTGACGCCTTCGATCTTCTTTGTCACCGTGACCACCATCATCAACGTCTTCCAGATCTTCGACATCATCTACCTGATGATCCCGAAGTACTCCAGCGGTACGGCGGCGTCCCGATCGCTGGTCACCTACTTCTTTGAAGAGGCCTTCGTCCGCTTCCACAAGGGCTATGGCGCGGCGATCTCGATGGTTCTGTTCCTTTTGATCCTCGCCATGACGCTGGTTCAGATGAAGCTGCAGAAAAGGTGGGTGCATTACGATGACTAGCCTCGCCCCCTCCGCCAAGGGCCCCGGCCGAAGCCGTACCTGGCCGCTGCACGCGGTTTTGATCCTGGCAAGCCTCGTCACCATCGGGCCGTTTCTGTGGATGATCCTGACCTCCTTCAAGACCTTTGAGGAGAGCATCCTGATTCCGCCGACCCTCCTCCCCGCCCAGTGGAACCTTGAAAACTACCGGATCGTGCTCGGGAAATTCCCGTTCGGCGCATTCTATTTCAACACCTTCGCGATGGTGGCGATGGCGATCGTCGGCCAGCTGCTGGTGTGCTCGATGGCCGCCTACGCCTTCGCGCGGCTCGAGTTCCCGGCGCGGGACGCGCTGTTTACGCTGTGCCTGTCGCTGCTCATGGTACCGGGGCAGATCTTCCTCGTGCCCCACTACGACATCATGGTGCGCCTGCGCCTGACCGATTCCGTCACGGCGCTGTGGCTGCCGAAGATATTCAGCGCCTTCGGCACCTTCATGCTCCGGCAGTTCTTCATGTCCCAGCCAAAGGCGCTGGACGAGGCGGCCATGCTGGACGGCTGCGGCTTCTTCCGCATCTACAGCCGCATCCTGATGCCGCTGGTCAAGCCCGCGCTGGTGTCGCTGGCGATTTTGACGGCGCTGTCGGCGTTCAAGGACCTGATGTGGCCGCTGATCGTCAACAACTCGCTGAGCAAGATGACGCTCTCCGCGGGCCTCGCGATGCTGATCGGCGAGCACACCACCTATTACCCGCAGGTGATGGCCGGCAGCGTCATGGCGGTCTGGCCGATGATCGTCCTGTTCCTTCTGTTCCAGAACCAGTTTATCGAGGGCATCTCGGCTACAGGCATCAAGTAATCTTCAGGGGGGCGTTTCTATGGTGGATCTTCTCGCGGTCTGCGCGCACCCGGACGACCTTGAGGTGTGCGCGTCCGGCATCTTTCTAAAGGCAAAAAAAGAGGGCCGGCGCACCGGGCTGATCGTGCTGACCCGGGGCGAGTCCGGCGGCCACGCAGAAATGGAGACGCGGCTTCTGGAGGCGAAGGAAGGCGCGCGGCGGATGGGGCTGGACGAATACTGGCAGCTGGATTTTCCGGACGCCGGGGTTCACTATAACCGGGAGGCGGTGGAGGCCGTCGCGCCCTACATGCGCAAGGCCTCGCCGCGCCTCATCCTGACGCTGCACCCGGACGACTACCACCCGGACCACGTCGCAACCAGCCAGATTGCCCGGGCGGCGGCCTTCACCGGAGGCCTGAACAAGTACGCGCACGACGGCAGCGACTGGCACTATGAGGCGATCCTCTTCATGAGCGCCGACCGCCGCACAAACCGCCGCCGTCCCGATCTGGTCGTGGACATCACCGCGGAGGCCGAGGAAAAGCGCAAGGTCTGCGCGGCCCACGCGTCCCAATGCATCGAGGGCTTCGCGATGAACCTTTCCCGCGTGGACGGCGCGCTGATCGGCGCCGAATACGGCGAGGGGCTGTACCTTTATCAGGCGCTGCCCGTGCGCTCGCTGACCGGACTGACCGGCATGGTCTAAACCCATGCCGGGGGCGGCTTCATTGGAAATTCCCAAGAGGGTTTCACCTGCGCGTCGGAAAATCCGGCCGCAGTTTTTTTGATGCAATAAAGCGCCCCGCTGCACGCGGGGCGCCTAGTGTCAAAACAAGAACCGGTCACATCGTAATAATCTGATAGCCGTCCGCCACGTAGCCGGAGAAGGACGGGTGCCCGGACATGTCGCTGAGGAGCCTCAGCCCGGAGGCCTCGTTGTACTCGAGTACGCCCATCTTGTGGGAGCAGGCGCGGCACACGCCGTCGATCAGACCGCCCTCGCGGGCCTTCAGGAACAGCAGGTCGCCTGATTCTGTCAGCGCCTTGACCAGCTTCACCGCCTCGCCCTCCAGCACCAGCTTCACGTCGTGCCCCTTGGCCGAGAGGTCCAGCGCGTTCAAAAGCGCGTGGGCAAAGCACATGGGCTCGCCTCGGAACGCGAAGATCGCGAATTTCGACATTTGTTCTCCTTTCGCGGCGCTAGGTGCGCCACTCCACATCGTCGATGGCCCAGGCGGCCAGCTCGTTCATCGAGGGGTGGATGACCATTGAATCGGTCACGGGCCGCACGCTGCCCATGCCGGGGCAGTCGGCGATGAGGCTGCGCATCCCGCCGGGCAGCGTGCCGCCTTCGCAGGGGCAGCCCGCGCCCATCAGGTACACGAAGGGCTGCACCAGCATCGACGCATAGGGGCCGACGATGTGGGCGCCCGCGATGCGCATGTCCTCCGTAAGGATGATCTTGGCGAAGCCGTCGTCGTCCGACCCTTCCGCGTAGCCCATTGCGATGCCCGCGGCGATGGAGGAATAGCTGTTGCGCGCCACGCCGACGCGAAGCCCCTTCGCCCGCGCCTCGCGCTCGGTCAGCCCCACGTGGGCCACCTGCGGCCAGGTGAAGATCGCCCAGGGCACGGCGTCGTAGGACGCGGCGCTCCGCTCGCCGCCGAAGAGATTGCCGATCAGGATGCCCGCCTCGTAGTTGGCCTTGTGGCGGAACTGGAATTTTCCGTTGATGTCGCCCAGCGCGTAGATGCCGGGAACATTGGTTTCGAGGTATTCGTTCGTCTCGATCCAGCCGCGCGCGTCCAGCTTGATGCCCGCGTTCTCCGCGCGCAGGAGGTCGGCGTTCGATCGCACGCCGGAGGCGATGAAGATCTCATCCGCCCGGAGGGTGTGCCGGCCGGTGGCGTCCTCGACGACGAGGGTCTTCTCGCCGCCCTCCGCCGCGGCGGAAAGCGCCTTCGCGCCGGTCATCACGGTGACGCCCACTTTCTCGAACTGCGCGCGGACGAAGGCGCTGATCTCCTCCTCCTCGGTGGGGATGATCCTGTCCTTCATCTCGACCACCGTCACCTTCGCGCCGAAGGCGGAGAAGATGTGGGCGAATTCCGCGCCGATGGCGCCGCCGCCCACGATGATGAGGCGCTTCCACGGCGTTTCGGGAAATTTGTCGCCGAAGAACCGCTCGGCGGTGACGTAGCCGGCCGCCTCAAGCCCGTCGATCGGCGGCACAAAAGAGCGCGCGCCGGCGGCGATGACGAAGCGGTCCGCGGTAAACTCCTCGGAGGCGGAGCCGTCCGGGTACTTGACCAGCATCCGTCCGGGGGCGGTGAATTCGCCCGCGCCCTCGTATACGTCCAGCCCCTCGGTACGCTTGAGGCCCCTGCGGATGCCCTCGTTGTGGCCAATCTGGTTCCACAGGCGGCGGGACACCCGCTCCCAGTCCACCTCGGGCGGCTGGAATTTAACCCCGATTCGGGACGACTCCTCCGCTTCCCGGATCAGATCCGCCGGGTACACCAGCATCTTGGACGGGATGCAGCCCTTGTTCAGGCAGGTGCCGCCGAACTTCGATTTTTCGACGATTGCGCAGGCAAGCCCCGCGGAGAGCGCCGCCTCCACGATCATGAGCCCCGCGCCGCTGCCAACGACCACCAAATCATATTTCTTCATGTGTTTCCCTCCAGACAAAGCCCATTATTCCGCGCGGGCCGCGCTGTCATCCTCCGTTAAGCGGCTTTGGCGCGGGAATTGCCCGCGCGAAAGCCCAAGGCCTCGAAAAACCCTGCGGATGTTTTCGATGATGAAAGCCTTGCGAAGACTGTCCAAATGGATTAGTAATTTTCCTTGCGCACCTCGAAGAAGCTCTGGCCGTGCAGGCAGACGGGGCAGACTTCGGGCGCCTTCTTGCCCATGACCAGGTGCCCGCAGACGCGGCACTCCCACATGGCTTCCTCGCCCTTCTCGAACACCTTCTGCATTTCCACGTTGTTCAGAAGCGCGCGGTAGCGCTCCTCGTGGGACTTCTCGATGGCGGCGACGCGGCGGAAGCGCGCGGCCAGCTCCGGGAAGCCCTCCGCCTCGGCGTCCTTGGCGAAGCCGTCATACATGTCCGTCCACTCGTAGTGCTCGCCCTCGGCCGCGGCCAACAGGTTCTGGGCGGTCTTGCCCAGGTGGCCAAGCTCCTTGAACCAGATCTTGGCGTGCTCCTTCTCGTTGTCGGCGGTCTTCAGGAAGATCTCCGACAGCTGCTCGTAGCCTTCCTTCTTCGCGACAGAGGCGAAATAGGAGTACTTGTTGCGGGCCTGGCTCTCGCCGGCGAAGGCGGCCTCCAGGTTCTTCTCGGTCTTGGTCCCGGCGTACTTGTTGGCGACGGGCGCAACCGGCTCCTCATACTTCTCGAACTTCGAGGCGGGCTGCTTGCAGCGGGGGCACTTGAAGTCGGGCGTCATCGGCCCCTCGTGAATGTAGCCGCAGACCGAGCATTTCCATTTCTCCATGGGCGTCTCCTCCGTTTCATTGTGTAGTCAGGCACTGGAAAAGAGCCTTCTGCGCCGGGAACGAGCACCGGCGTGAGAGGCGTCGGCAGGCGCGCACATGCGCGTGCCGCTCGCCTGAGGGGGCCGGGCGGAAGGTCCGCGCGGCGCGCCAAAGGGCGCATGATATTTCGGGCGGCGCTTGGCAAACCGGGCATTCAAACGGGCGAAAGCGTCATGCACGAAGCGCACAACGGTTTCGCCCGCCCCCGTTTCCGTTGCGCCGCCCCACCCGAGGCCGGGCGCTCAACGCGCGCAGATTTCGTAAAGCCGCCGCGCCGCGGGTTTCGCCCCACTGCCGTGCATAAAGGGATTTTTACGCTTCCTCGGAAAACTCCGCTTTAGACGCGCCGCAGAGCGGGCAGACCCAATCCTCCGGCAGATCTTCCCACTTGGTGCCCGGCGCGATGCCGTTGTCCGGATCGCCGGCCGCCTCGTCGTAGACATACCCGCAGACGTCGCAAACATACTTCTTCATGGATTCAACCTTCCCTTCAAAAATATGGAGTTCCCTTTGGAGCGCCAGCGAAGGCCGCCCACGCCTATATTATATACCACAAATTAGGCGGAATTAACATCCCCTTGCGAACTTTTCCGCCAAAAGAGCCCCTGACGCCCGGGAAGAGCGGCAGGGGCTTTATAGCATCAAAAAACCCGCCGGGTTTTTTGATGCGAAGGAAAAACCCTGCGTGTGCCTGAAATCCCCTGGGATTTCCGGGCGGCGCACTGACCAAAGGTGCGGATAGCGCCACCAGTTTGCGTACTGGTGGCGCTATCCCGCGCCCGGCGTACACGCCGCCGGGCGCGATTGAAACCCACGGGGGCTTTCCTTTGCGTCATTCTCCGGCCGCGATGACGGCGGAGCCGGTCATCCCGACGCGCATGCCGGGGGCGTTGTCCATTTCAATGGTCACGTCGTACATCGTGATGCCGCCCACAAGTCTGCCGACGAAGGCGATCTTCTTGACGGTGCCGCTGAGTTCCTCGCCCGGCAGCGCGTTGACGGTGACGGCGGCGCTCTGCCCCACGGCGAGGCGCACCACGTCCATCTCGTCCACCGCAACCACCATGTCCAGCTTCTCATCGGAAGACAGCGACAGGATGGCCGTGTCCTTGCCCAGCGGCGTGTTGGTGATGTTCGAGTACACCGCTTCCACGATGCCGCTGGCGGGGGCGGTGATCTCGCCGCTGTCGAGGATGGCCTCGGACCTGTCAATCTGATCCAGGATGTCCTGCCGCCTGGTCAGCGCGGACTTGTAGGCGTCCGAGATGGGCACGTCGGTCAGGTCGAAGAGCGCCGCGCCCCTTGAAACCGACGCGTTCTCCTTGTTCTCATAGCGCGACCGGTCCACCGTGCCGCCCGTGGCGGTGATGGTCAGCGGCGCGTTGATCTCGGCGGGGCCCGCGCCGATCAGCGCGCCCTGGTAGACGCTGACGGTGTCGCCCAGCTTGGGGCCGTCGTCGGTAAAGGTGACGGTGGCCTCTTTGGTGGCGCTGGAGATGGAGGCCACGCGGCCATCCCACTCGTTGCCCCGGTCGTCCTTCACGGTGACGGCCGCGCCCGCCCGGAGGCCCGTGGACTCCTGCGGGATGAAGCGCACCTTCATCAGGCCGTCGGTGGACAATAGCGCCAGCGCGCCGTCCCGGCTGATGACGGTCGAAACGTCCTCGCCCTCGTCGGCGAACACCTTCTTGACGCGCCCCTTGACGGGGGAGGACACGGTTTCGGAGGCCTTCTTGCCGCTCAGGGACTTCACAACCTGCTCCTGGTCGTCCCGCTGCGCCTTCAGGTCGTTCACGGTATCCTGCAGCTTGTCCACGTCAACCCGGGCCAACACGTCGCCCCGGCTCACTTCGTCGCCCGTCTTGACGGGCAGCTGGATGATGGTGACGGCGGCGGGGGTCAATACGTCCTCGCCGTCCTGGGCGGTCAGCGAACCGTCGCCTGCGACGGTGTTCGCCTCCGCCGCGGGCGCGGGTTCCGGCGTCTTAAGGGCGGCAGGCTGCGGCGCGGCCTGCGAAACGCCCTGGACGGGCTCGGCGCTCACGCTCTGAACGGCCCTGCGGGCGGACAGCCCCCCGTTCCCGCCGATTCCGTCCAGAAAGCCGAGATCCGTCGTGCGGCTCAGGAACACGCCGCCGGCCGCGCCCAGGATCAGGAAGATCAGGACGAGCAGCACCGTGACGACGGGGTTGCCCCGCTTGCGATCGGATTTCATCATTTTTCATTCCTCCTTCGTCAGTCCACCTGGATGGAGACCGTGGCGTTGGTGCCGATGAGTCCGGACAGGTCGATCCCGCCCGCGAGGTCGATCTTCACCGGGATGGTCTGGGTGACCTTCGTGTAGGTGCCGCTGGTGGAGTAGCTCATGGCGTTTCCGGAGATGGCGCTCTGGGTGATGCTGTCGATCTCCCGCACCACGCCGGAAAACGCCTGGCCCGGGTAGGCGTCAAGGGTGACGCGCACGGCCTGACCGGCGCGCACGCGGCGGATGGCGGTCTCCTCGACGTTGGCCTGGATGTAGATGTCCCGGGTGTCGGCCACCACGGCGATTACCGTGGAGGGGCCCACCGTCTGGCCCTCGGCCACGTCGCACTCGACGACGGCGCCGTCCACCGGCGACTTGAGGTAGCCGGTGTTCTCGGAGAGCGCGAGAATCTGGTCCTTCTTCACAACGTCGCCCTTTTTGACCATCAGGCGGCGCAGCTTGCCCGCGCCTGAGGGGGTGATGGCGTGGAGGCTGGCGGTGACCTTTACGTTGTCGGTGGTCAGAAGGTTCATGTCCCGGAGCACGAAGTAGCCGCCTGTGATCGCGGCGATGACGACGACGAGCGCGATCAGCGCCGCCACCGCGCCCCTGCCCGAGCGTCCCTTTTCGGGTTTTGCCGTGGTTTCCATGGTAAGCGCCCCTTTCAGGTTTCAGTTGGATCAAACTGGGAATTGTACAGATCGGCGTAGAAGCCGTTTGCCGAGAGAAGCTCCTCGTGGCTGCCCTGCTCCACCACGTCGCCGTCCCGCATGACGAGGATCAGGTCGGCGTTTTTGATGGTGGACAGCCGGTGGGCGATGACAAAGCTGGTGCGCCCGCGCATGAGGCTGTCCATCGCCTTCTGGATCAGGATCTCGGTGCGGGTGTCCACCGACGAGGTGGCCTCGTCCAGGATCAGGATGCGGGGGTTGGCCAGGATCGACCGGGCGATGGTGAACAGCTGCTTCTGGCCCTGAGAGATGTTCGTGGCTTCCTCGTTCATCATCATCTGGTAGCCGCCGGGCAGCGCCCGGATGAACTCGTCGCAGTGGGCGGCCTTCGCGGCGCGGATCACCTCTTCGTCGGTGGCGCCGAAGCTGCCGTAGCGCAGGTTCTCCATGATGGTGGCGTTGTACAGCCACGTGTCCTGCAGCACCATGCCGAACAGGCTCCGCAGCTGCTCGCGCGAGAAGTCCTGGATGTCGCGCCCGTCGATTTCGATGCGCCCGCCGTTCAGCTCATAGAAGCGCATCAGGAGTTTTACGATCGTGGTCTTGCCCGCGCCGGTGGGGCCGACGATGGCCACCTTCTGTCCGGGCTTCGCGACGGCGCTGAAGTCCCGGATGATGATCTTCTCCGGGTCGTAGCCGAACGAAACGTGGTCGAACCGCACTTCGCCCCGGACGGTGGCAAGCGCCGCGTCCTCCACCTTCGAGGGGTCCTCGGATTCCTCCTTTTCCTCCAGGAACTCGAACACCCGCTCCGCCGCGGCGACGGTGGACTGGATGGTGTTTGAGATCGACGCCAGCTGCGCGATGGGCTGGGTGAAGGATCGCATGTACTGGATGAAGGACTGGATGTCGCCGACATCCACCACCTTCTTGACCGCCAGGTACCCGCCCATCACGCACACCGCCACGTAGGCGAAGTTGCCGATGGTGTTCATGAGGGGCATCATGATCGAGGACATGAACTGGCTCTTCGCGGCGGTGCCGCGCAGCGCCTCGTTATTCTCCTCGAAGCTGCGCACCGATTCCGCCTCGCCGTTGAAGGCCTTGACGATGGCGTGGCCGCCGTACATCTCCTCGATCTGGCCGTTCAGCGCGCCGAGGTACTTCTGCTGGGCGACGAAGTAGCCCTGGGACCGCTTCACCACGAACATCATCGCCACGCCGGACACCGGCAGCACCACCAGCGCGAGGAGCGTCATCTGCCAGCTGATCGAAAGCATCATCGCCAGCACGCCCACCACCGTCACGGTGGAGGTCACCAGCTGGGTCAGGCTCTGGTTCAGCGTCTGGTTGACCAGGTCCACGTCGTTTGTGATGCGGGAGAGCACCTCGCCGTGGGTGAGGCTGTCAAAGTACTTGAGGGGCAGGCGGTTGATCTTTTCGGAGATCTCCCGGCGCAGCCGGAAGGTCAGGTCGTTGGAGACGCCGGCCATGATGTAGCCTTGAATGTACGAACATACCGACGATACTACGTAAAGCACAACCAGCCACGAAAGAATGCGCGTGATGTACGCCATGTCGGTCAGAAGCCCGGTGCCGGTGTACCAGGCGATGAGGCCCTCCACCAGCTTCGTGGTCACGTTGCCCATGAGCTTTGGCCCGACGATTGAGAACACCGTGGAGGCGATGGCGAACAGCATCACGATGAGGATGCGCAGGGCGTAGGGCCGGAGGCGGTCGGTCAGCGTCCCGAGCGTCTTTGAAAAGTCCTTTGCCTTCTGGGGCGGCCCGCCCGCCATATGGCCGCCGCCGGGGCCCATGGGGCCGCGTGGGGCGGGCGCGGCCCGTTTTGATTGCTCGCTCATTTTTTCAGTTCCTCCTCGCTGAGCTGCGAAGCGGCGATTTCGTGGTAGACCGGACAGGTTTCAAGGAGCGTCCGGTGGGTGCCGATGCCGACGACTTCGCCGCCGTCCAGCACCACGATCTGATCCGCGTTCATCACCGTGGACACGCGCTGCGCCACGATCAGCTTGGTCGCGTCGGAAAGCTCGCTGCCAAGCGCTTCGCGAAGCCGCCTGTCAGTCTTGAGATCCAGCGCGGAGAAGCTGTCGTCAAATACGTACACCGGCGCGTTCTTCGCCACGGCGCGGCCGATGGAGAGCCGCTGCTTCTGCCCGCCCGACACGTTGCCGCCGCCCTGGGCGATGGACTCGTCATATCGATCGGGCTTTTCTCCGATGAAGTCCGCGGCCTGGGCGATCCGTGCCGCGCGCTCCACGTTCTCCTGGTGCATGTCCGGGTCGGAATAGGCCAGGTTCGAGCGGATGGTGCCGGAGAACAGCACGCTCTTCTGGGGCACGTAGCCGACCTTTTCCCGAAGGTCGTGGAGCCGCACGTCCCGGATGTCCCTTCCGGAGACGGTGATGCGGCCGCCGGTCACGTCGTAGAAGCGGATTAAGAGGTTCACCAGCGTGGACTTGCCGCTGCCTGTCGCGCCGATGAAGGCGGTGGTGGTGCCGGGGCGGGCGGTGAAGGAGATGCGGCGGAGCACGTCGTCCTCGCCGCCGGGATAGCGGAAGCTCACGTCCTCGTACCGGACCTCGCCGTAAAACGGCTCCGGGAAATTCTGGGGAACGTCCGGGTCAAGGATGGTGGGCTCGGTCTCCAACACCTCCTGGATGCGGTTGACCGACACGATGGCCCGGGGCACCAGGATGAACATCATCGCCAGGAACAGGAAGGCCATGATGATCTGCATCGCGTACTGCATGTACGCCATCATGTCGCCGATCTGCATGTTGAAGGAGGTCACCTGCAGCGTGCCGACCCACACGATGGCCAGCGTGGTCAGGTTCATGATCAGCATCATCGCCGGCATCATCAAGGACATCGCGCGGTTGACGTAGAGGTTCGTATCGGCGAAGTCGGCGTTGGCGCCGTCGAAGCGCTTTTCCTCGAACCGCTGGGTGTTGAACGCGCGGATGACCAGCATGCCCTCTAGGTTTTCCCGCGCCACGCGGTTGATGCGGTCGATGAGGTTTTGAATCAGCATGAACTTGGGCATCACGAGTACGAGCAGGATCAGGATCAGACCGATCAGGCAGATGACCGCGATGGCGATGATCCAGGTCATCGATGAGGACTTCTGCACCGCGTGGATCACGCCGCCCACCGCCATGATGGGCGCGTAGAACACGAAGCGGATCGCCATGATGAGGAGCGACTGCACCTGCGTCACGTCGTTGGTCGTGCGGGTGATGAGGGACGCGGTGGAAAACCTGTCAAACTGCGCGCTGGAGAAGGACTCGACCTTTTTGAACACGCGGCTTCGGAAATCCCCCGCCACGTTGGCCGCGACGTAGGCGGCGATGTAGCCCACGAGGATCGACGCGCCCGCGCTCACCAGCGAGACGAGCAGCATCCTGCCGCCCATCTTCCAGATGTAGGGGATGTTGGAATCGATGACGCCGACGTTGACGATGTCGGACATGTAATCCGGCAGCGTCAGATCCGCGATCGCCTGAGCGAACAGGAGCGCCACGGCGAGGAGGATGTAGCCGGTATAGGGCGCCATGGCCTGAATCAGTTTTTTCAATGGCTTCACTCTTTCGGGTTTTGTTCTTCCTGCGCCAAGTTGCCGTTTGCCGCCATTTCCGCCTTCACGCCGGACAGAAACAGCTCCATCATCTCGATGAATTTTGCTGCGTTCTCCCGCCCCATGCGGCCCAGCACCTTTTCGATCCGCTCCATGCCCTCCTGGTAGAACTGCCGCATCTTTTCCCGCCCCCCGTCGGTCAGGTCAATGGTGGTTTTGCGGCGGTTGTTGGGGTCGATGGCGCGGCGTATCCAGCCCTTCTCCTCCAGCGAGTTGAGCGCCTGGGATACCGAGGGCTTGGTCAGCCCCAGCTGGACGCTGAGCCAGGTCGTCGACGCGCGGTCGCCTCTCTGGTCGCAGACGTCGATCAGATGCAGGATCGGCATTTCGCTGTGGCTGATGCCGCAGAAGGGCTTTGCCTGCATCAGGTAGCGCCGCATGTCGCCGATGACGGTGAAGAAGCGCTCCGGCAGGTTTTGCTGCTCCATTCGATCACTCCGTTTAATACATTAACTGTTTTGTTGATTAACAGTTGTCGCGCAAAACATTATATGCCCTCCCGGAAGGGCCGTCAACCGGCAAACGCGTTTGTTTGTGGTAAATTCTACATTGCGCCACAATTTGCGAAAAAAGCCCGCCGTATTCGCGTGCTTCGGGCCCAGACCATGGCCAAAATCTCCGCAGGGTTTCAATCGTTCCCGGCGGCATGTACGCCGGGAACGGGATAGCGCCACCAGTACGCATACTGATGGCGCTATCCACACCTTTGGTCAGTGCGCCATCCGAAAATCCCGAAGGATTTCAGGCGCACGCAGGGTTTTTTCTTCGCATCAAGGACCCCGGAGGGGTCCTTGATGCTTTGACGCCCCCGCCTTCAATGGAAGGCGGGGGCGAAGGTTTATGCTATGCGTTGTTCGGTTCCAGGAGGCCGTAGTCGCCGTCCTCGCGGCGGTAGACCACGCCATAAGTGCCGGTCTCCTCGTTCAGGAACAGGTGGAAGCTGTGGCCCAGCATCTCCATCTGGGTGATGGCGTCCTCGACGCTGACGGGCTTCACGCTGAAGCGCTTGACGCGCACCACGGTGTGAACCTCGGGGATATCCGCCGGCTCGGCCTCGGGCACGGGGATCTCGAAGGCGCCTGCGCGCAGCCGCTTTTCGAGCTTGGTGCGGTGGCGGTGAATCTGGCGGACGATCTTGTCCATCACCTTGTCGAGGCTGGCGGTCATCTCAAGGCCGGTTTCCTCCGCGCGGAGGATGGAGCCTGCCAGAAGGATTGTAATCTCAGCGGTGTTTCTGGTGCCGTGCTCTTGCGAGAGGCGAACCTGAACCTCGGAATCGTCGCGCAGGTACTTGTCCAGCTTGGACACCTTTTTTTCGATTTTAGCGCGCCACGAATCGGAAATATCCAAATTTCGTCCGGTAACTGTAACTTTCATGGCTCAAACCTCCTGAACGTTTTTCTCGGGGACCGGTGCGGGAGAATGATCGCCCATGGGCACCGCCTCCTTAAGAGGTAATGATGAGTATATTCTATATGGACCGGAAAAACTCCTTTCGACCATTAACTTTTTGTTACCGTTTTTCAGGCGGCTGACAAACCCTGCCGCCGCTTGCCTTCCCGGAGGCGCGCGCTCCGGAAAAAATTTTTGCCACCAGCACATGACTGGTGGCAGAAACAATAACGGATCAGGGGCCGCCCGGAAAACCAGACAGGCGCGCGTTTCCTTTTGCCCTCTCCTGGGCCTTGTCACCGATTTTGCAGAAGCGACGCGGCGGCTTCGTCCAGCATCCACTGGGCGTTCTGGTGGAAGCGCAGGATGGAGGCCGGGCTGTCCGGCGACACGCTGCCCAGCGCCGCCCGCGCCACGGCTTCGGCCTTGTCGCGGCCGGTGGCGAGCATGATGACCCTCCGCGCCTCCATGATGCCGCCGATGCCGAGAGAAATGGCCTCCCGGGGCATCTCAGCGGGGTCTTCGAACCAGCGGGCGTTTGCGTCCAGCGTGGACTGGGTGAGCTTCACCACGTGGGTGCCCCAGGTGTAGTTTTCCGCGGGCTCGTTGAAGCCGATGTGGCCGTTGAGGCCGATGCCCAAAAGCTGCAGGTCGATCCCGCCCGCCGACTCGATCTGCCGGTCGTAGGCGCGGGCGTTTTCGGCCGCGTCGCCGAGGCCCGAGGGCACGTGGGTGTTGGCGGGATCGATGTTGATATGGCGGAACAGCTGGTCGTCCATGAAGCGGCGGTAGGCCTGCGGGTGGTCGGGGGTGAGGCCCACGTATTCGTCCAGGTTGAAGGTGCGGGCGCGGGTGAAGTCCGCAAGCCCCTTCCTGTTCAGATCGATCAGCGCTTGATAGGTTGGGATGGGCGTGGAGCCGGTGGCGAGGCCGAGCACGCTGTCGGGCTTCTGAAAGAGCTGGGCGGCGAAGACCATCGCGGCGGCGGAAGCGACCGATTCGGCGTCCTTGAACACAAAAATCTGCATGGCGGTACTCCTTTGTATTTTTTGAGGCTATTTGATGAGCTCGAGCCGCAGCATGTTCAGCGCGTTCTGGCAGCTGAGCGTGCGAACCCAGGCGCGGTCGCCGGGGAACTGGAAGCGCTGCGCCGTTGTTCCCGAGGGGCCTGTAAGGCCGATGTACACGGTGCCCACCGGCTTCTCCTCCGTGCCGCCGTCCGGGCCCGCGATGCCGGTGACGGAAAGCGCCCACGTGGCGCCGGAGACCCTCCGCGCGCCTTCGGCCATCGCCCGCGCGCACGCCTCGCTGACGGCGCCGCGATCGCGGATGGTCTCTTCGGGCACGCCCAGCGCGCGAACCTTCGCGGCGTTGGAGTAGGTGACAAAGCCTTCGACGACGGCGTTGGACGCGCCGGGGCAGTCCGTCAGCATCGCGGCGAGCTTGCCGCCGGTGCAGCTTTCGGCGGTTGCGATGGTCTCGCCCCGCGCGGTCAGGAGAGAGAGCACCTGGCCCTGCAGGGTTTTGTCGCGGCCCTCGGCGTAGATCGCGTCGCCCAGGCGCGCGCGGATCTCCTTTTCCACCGGGTCCAGAAGGATCGAAAGGTCCTCGCCCGGCGCGCCGGAGGCGGTGAGCCGCGCCGTCACCTCGCCCGCGCCGCAGTAGAGCGCGAGGGTCGGGTTCTGGCTGTGGAAGAGGTCGATCAGGATGTTTTCGACGTTCGATTCGCCCACGCCGAAGACGCGGAAGAAGCGGGAGGAAAGGTTCATCTCCTGCCGCCTGAGGATGTAGGGCTCGAGTTGCTGCTCGAACATGTCGGTCAGCTCCCGCGGCGGGCCGGGCAGCACGGCCACGGCCTTGCCCTCCGCCTCCACGATGCAGCCCGGGGCGGTGCCCCGACGGTTGGGCATCACGATCGCGCCCGCCGGGAAGTAGGCCTGCTTCAGGTTGTTGTCGGTCAGCGGGCGGTTCGGGTGGATGCGCTTCATGCGGTCCACCAGCGCGTCCATGCTGGGCTGGTGCAGATGCATTTCGAGGCCGAAGTGCTGCGCGACCATTTCTTTCGTCAGGTCGTCCTCGGTGGGGCCGAGTCCGCCGGTGGTGATGACCAGGTCGCTCCGGGACAGCGCGGTTTTCAGCGCTTCCAGCACCCGGGCGGGGTTGTCGCCGACGGTGGTATGGCGGTAGACGATGACGCCCAGTTCCGAAAGCCGGCGCGAGATGTACTGCGCGTCGGTGTTGGCCACCTGGCCCATCAGAAGCTCCGTTCCGACCGACAGGATTTCGCAGATCATTTGGTGAACACCTCTTTATTTTTGGCGATATACTGCGCGCAGGAAGCCACAGACAGCAAAACCGACGCCCACAGAAGGATTTCGCCGCCCTGCGCGCACCACGCGCCGAGCACCTCCCCGAGAATCAGCATCGGGAGTGCGACCATCTGAAGCGCCGTTTTATATTTGCCCAGCCTGTCGGCGGCGATCACGCGGCCCTGCGCCGTCGCCACCAGCCGGATGCCGGAGATGATGAATTCCCGCGCCAGAATCACGATCGCCGCCAGCCACGGCGCGCGGCCCTGCGCCACCAGCGCGACGAGGGCGGACATGACAAGGAGCTTGTCCGCCATCGGGTCCATCAATTTTCCAAAGTCGGTCTCCTGGCCGTGCTTTCTGGCGTACCAGCCGTCCATCCAGTCGGTCAAGGACGCCAAGACAAACGCCAGCGCCGCCAGCGCCTGCGCAAGCGGCGAGTCCACCATCACGAGGGCGATGAACACCGGGATCAGGAGGACGCGCAACAGCGTCAGCCGGTTGGGAAGGTTCATTGAACTTCCTCCCCGTCCAGGTCATACTCGGAAGCGCCGGTGATCCTGACCCGGATGTACGCGCCCGGCTTCAGCGCGCGGCGGGATTTCACGCGGATCACGCCGTCCACCTCCGGGGCCTCCAGCATCGACCGGCCGATGTAGCGGCCGTTTTCAAAGGATTCCACCAGCACCTCGGTTGTCTCGCCGACGCGGGCGCGGTTTGTTTCGAGGGAGATCTGCTGCTGAAGGCGCATCAGCCGATCCAGCCGATCCTGCTTCACGCCTTCGTCGAGCTGATCGGCCATCATCGCCGCGGCGGTGCCCTCCTCCGGGGAATAGGTGAAGGCGCCCAGGCGGGCAAAGCGCGCCCATTTGACAAAGTCCATCAGCGCTTCAAACTGCGCCTCGGTCTCGCCGGGGAAGCCCACGATGAAGGTCGTGCGCACCAGGATGCCCCGCGCACGGCAGGAATCGATCAGGCCTCGGATCATCTCCGGGCTGCCGCGCCGGTTCATCATCCGGAGCATCTCGGCGTCAATGTGCTGCAGCGGCAGGTCAAGGTATTTTGCCACCTTCGGCAGGCGGGCGATGGTATCAAGCAGCCGGTCGTCCACGGTGTCCGGGTAGCAGTACAGCGCGCGCACCCAGCGGACGCCTTCGATTTCGCTGACCTTTTCCAGGAGCCCCGCCAGGTCCGTCTCGCCGGGGATGTCGCTTCCGTAGCGGGAGGTGTCCTGGGCGATCAGCGTCAGCTCCGTGGTGCCCTGCTCCGCAAGCAGCCGGCATTCCTTCAGGATCGATTCCGACGGGCGGGACTGGTAGCCGCCCCGGATCAGCGGGATGGCGCAGTAGGCGCAGCGGTTGTCGCAGCCGTCGGAGATCTTGACGTAGGCCGAGTGGCTCGGCGTGGTCAGAAGCCGCGGGCTGTCGAGGAAGCGGCCGCATTCGCCGGTGCGAAGCGGGCGCTCGCCCCGGAAGGCGGATTCGAGGATCTCCGGAAGGTTTTGGTATTCCGCGACGCCGAGGATCGCGTCCACCTCGGGCATGTCGTTTCGGATCTCCTGACCGTAGCGCTGGGAAAGGCAGCCGGTGACGACCAGCTTTTTCAGCCGGCCGCCGTTTTTGTAGCGGGCCATGTCGAGGATCGCCTCGATGGACTCCTCCTTGGCCGACTGGATGAAGCCGCAGGTGTTGACCAGGATCACGTCAGCCTCGGCGGGGTCGGACACCACGCGGTAGCCGTTCTGGGTCAGGATGCCGAGCATCACCTCGCTGTCCACCCGGTTCTTCGAGCAGCCCAGCGAGACGAGACCAACCGTTCTATCCATAAAACTCCTCTATTCGCCGAACATGATTTTGAACTGTTCGCGCGAGATCAGTACATTTCTTGGCTTGGCGCCGTCGGCCGGGCCGACGATGCCGCGCTTTTCCATTTCGTCGATCAGACGGCCCGCCCGGGCGTAGCCCACCCGGAGCCGCCGCTGGATCATGCTGGTGGAGGCCTGCCCGGCCTCGATCACCGTCTCCACCGCCTGGGGCAGCAGATCGTCGTAGGCCTCCCGGGCCTCGTCCTTTTCGGCGTCGGCCATCTGGGCGTTTGCCAGATGCTCAATCACGTCTTCGTCGTAGGTGGTCTCGTGGCGCACCTTGATGTAGGATACGATGTCGTTGACCTCGTCGTCCGAAACCCACGCGCCCTGCACGCGGGCGGGCTTGTTGGTGCCGGAGGGGGCGAACAGCATGTCGCCCCGGCCCAGGAGCTTCTCCGCGCCGCCCACGTCCAGAATCGTGCGGCTGTCTACCTGGGAGGCCACCGTGAACGCGATTCGGGACGGGATGTTGGCCTTGATGACGCCGGTGATGACGTTGACCGACGGGCGCTGGGTGGCGATGACCAGATGGATGCCCGCCGCGCGGGCCAACTGCGCCAGGCGGCAGATGGAATCCTCCACCTCGCCGGGGGCGACCATCATGAGGGCCGCCAGCTCGTCGATGATGATGACGATCTGGGGCATGGCGGGTTCGTCTGCCGGCCGGTGCAGGTTGTAGCTCTTCATGTCGCGCACGCCCAGCTCCGCGAACTTCTTGTAGCGCCCGCTCATCTCGGCCACCGCCCAGTCGAGGGCGCTGGCGGCCTTTTTGGGGTCGGTCACGACGGGGACGAGCAGGTGCGGAATGCCGTTGTAGACGGAGAGCTCGACCACCTTCGGGTCGATCATGATCAGCTTGACCTCGTCGGGCGTGGCCCGGTAGAGGATCGAGCACACGATGCAGTTGATGCACACCGATTTACCGGAGCCGGTGGCGCCGGCGATCAACACGTGGGGCATCTTCGCAAGGTCGGACACGATGTAGCGGCCCGCGTTGTCGCGGCCCAGCGCCACGGCCAGCCGGGACGGGTGCTTGCGCGCCTCGCCCGATTCCAGCACGTCGCGAAGGGGCACCACCTCGATGGTGTCGTTGGGAACCTCGACGCCGACGGCGGCCTTGCCGGGGATCGGCGCCTCAATGCGCACGCTGACCGCCGCGAGGTTCAGCGCGATGTCGTCGGCCAGCGCCGTGATGCGGCTGACCTTGACGCCTGCCGCGGGCGACAGTTCGAACCGCGTGACCGTCGGGCCGTGGGCGATGCCGATCAGGCGGGCGTTGATGCCAAAGCTTGCCAGCGTTTCCACGAGTTTGCGGGCCTTGAGATCGTCCGTCTGCTCGCGGTTCTTGGCGGAGGACGGCGCAACCGTGGAGAGAAGGTCGATCGGCGGGTAGTTGTAGCCCTCGTCATCCTCCCGGGGCGTCGATACCGGCATCGGCTCCGGCTTCTTCGATTTTTTGGCGGAGGAAGCGATGATGACCGGCCGCTTTTCCTTCTTCGGGGATGCGGTGGGCTCAAAGGGCGGCTCCGGTTCCGGCGCGCGCGCCGCTTCGGCCAGGTAGCCGTCTTCGTCTTCAGGCGCCGGATCGAAGGAGAGCGCGTCGTCGCCCAGCTTGACCTCCTGCCAGTCACCGCCGTCGAATTCCGCCTGGCCGCGGCGCTCGCCCGGCGCGCTTTCGGCCACTTCGCGGCCGTCGGGCTGCGGCGGCAGCGGCTCGGGCTTATAGAGCGGCTCCGGCTCCTTGACCTGTATGGGCTCCGGCTTCGCGCCGGAGGCGGCACGCCGCCGGGCGAGGAAGTGGGGCACATCGGGCGCTTCGCCGCCGCCATGCGCCAAATTGACCTTGGGCTCGCCGGGCAGCGGATCGTCCGGGCGGATGCGCTCGATCACCATTTCGCGACCCTCCGGCTGGTGCCGGGGCGGGGCTGCCGGGATGTCCCAGGAATCGAGATCGTCGCTGTCAGGCAGCGAGGGGCGCGGGGCCGCCCGGCCCCGGGCGGGTTTTGGCGCAGCTTGGCCCCCCGCCGACACGGCCACCTGGGGCACCACCATCGCCTGCGCCCGCTCCGCGGCGAGCCGCTTTTCGTCGGCCCGCTGGCGCGCGCTTTCCACGTACTCGTCGTAGGACTGCCGCACGCGGCCGCCCAGCCGCCGAAGCGAAATCTTCCGAAGGAGGATCAGATCGGCCACCATCAGGATGGACAGCACCGTCACTGAGCCGAAGGTGCTCTCGCCCATCAGCCCCCGGTGGATCGGCCAGCTTATGAGCGCGCCGAACACGCCCGCGCCGCCCTTTTGGAAGCGGTAGGAGGCGGACAGGAAGTTCGCATAGCTCTGCAGGTTGAACGTCAGGCGGATCGCGTCGTAGTAGAAAACATGCCACACCGCCGCGAAGAGGAGCGGCAGAAGCATCGTCAAAAACACCCTGCCGGGCTTGACGCGCCGCGCCTTGGTTGCGAAGGTCACGAGAAAACCGACCCAGACCACAAAGACCGGCACCAGAATAAAAAGGGAGCCCGCGATGCCCCGGAGGGTCTCCGAGACCTTCTCCGCCACCGCGCCCTCCGCAAATGAGAAGTATGCGAGCAGAAGCCCGGCGCCCATCATAAAGACGCCCAGCACCTCTCGCAGTAAGCTCCTGTCCTCGGGGTCTTGCTTGGGCGGCGGCGCCGCCGCCTCGCGGGGCTTCGCGCCCTTTTGCGCCTTCGCCCGGGTCCCCTGTTTTTTGGTCGTTCCTGATTTAGCCGCCATCCAGTCCTCCGATAGCCGTTGATTCGCAGAATATCACAGATATAGTATACATCAGAACCATTCCAAATTCAATGCCGCGCTTCCGTCGGACAAGGTCTCCGTATCACTCATGCGTAAGCCTCGTCCGCGAGCAGCGGGGTGATTTCGCCCTCGTAGAGTACCGCCAGCGCGTGCAGCGCGCGGGTGAGGCATACGTAGAGGAGCCGCGCGGAACGGCCGTCGGCGGGGAACGAAGCCGCGCCCGCGTCCGCGAGGATCACCGCGTCGAACTCGAGGCCCTTGACCGCGGAGGCCGGGGCCAGCATCACGCCGGAGAGCGCCTCCGGGTCGTCTGCGCTCAGGAGCCTCGCGCCCAGCGAAGGGGGCAGCGCCTTTTTGAGCGCCTTCAGCGCGCGCTCGTCCCGGCCGATCACCGCGATGGAGGCAAGACCCTCGGCCTGCCACTTCTCAGCGAGCGCCGCCACCGCCCGCGCCTTTTCGGCGGCCCCTTCGCAGCGCTGGAAGGCGGGGGGCTCGCCGTGGCGAAGCACGGTCTGGGGCGGCTGGATGCCCGGCGCGGGGTGGCGCCTGAACACCGCCGCCGCCAGCGCCATGATCTCTACGGTGCTGCGGTAGCTGACGGTCAGCTCCCGACGTACGGCGTTTTCAAGGGCGGGGGGCTGGCCCCAGTCGGTGATGCCGCCCGCGCCGATGGACTGCATCAGGTCGCCCACGGCGGTGACCGTCGCGCCCGGCGCGAGGCGGCTCAGAAGCTGGAACTCCAGCGCGCTGAAGTCCTGTGCCTCGTCGATGACCAGGTGCCGCGCGTCCGGCCGCCGGACCTCGGTCAGGCGCAGCGCGATCAGCCCCAGCGCCGCCAGGTCGTCCCGGACGACGTGCTTTTTCTCCGTCAGGCGGAGGAGTGCCCGCCGGGAGGCTTCCTCGAGCGCCGCGTCTCCGCTCTTCAGCTGATCCTCGAGGTACGCCCGATAGACTTTCTCGGGGCTGACCGGCGGAAACGCGGCCATTTCGCGCTTGATGAAGGGCTTGACCTCGTTTTTGACCTCCGCGAGGCGGGTGTCGAGGCTCCCAAACAGCGCCGCCAGCTTTTCTTTGAGCGCCGACGGGTCGTCGCTCGCTTGCCGGAACTGCGCGGCGCGCTTCGTGGCCTGCTCGGTCAGGTATTTTTCGATGGTCCTGGCCGCCCGCTTCACCCGGGCGGAGAGCTGCTTTTCAAACTCGCGCAGCCTGCGCTCCATCGGGAACGGGGCTTCGTCGACGAGCAGAAACCGCTGAAGCTCCGCGCGGTCGTAGAGCCGGACGGGGCCGAAGGTGATCTCCCGGTCCGCAAAGGACTGTTCGTAGCGGGTGAGCCAGCGGTCGATGCGCGCCTCATTCTCCGGCGCGCCCTTGGCCCGGGCGTCCCGCGCCTTCAGTTCCGGCGTCAGCGAATCGTCCTCCGCCAGCTTTGGCAGCTTCATCAGCGTGCGCAGGAAGCCGTCGAAGGTCGTCTGCCGGACGCGCTCGACGCCCAGATCCGGCAGCACCCCTGCGATGAAGTTCAAAAACAGCGGGCTGGGCGCGAGGATCACCATCTGCTCGGGCGAGAGAAGCGGGTAGGCGTACAGGAGATAGGCGATCCGGTGCAGCGCCACGGTGGTCTTGCCGGAGCCCGGCGCGCCCTGCACCACCATCGATTTTTCCAGCGGATGGCGGATGACCAGGTTCTGTTCCGACTGGATGGTGGTCACGATGTCCCGAAGGCGCTCCGACGTGCGCTCCGAAAGCACCTTCTGAAGCAGCGCGTCCGCGGTGGCGAGGTCCACGTCGAAGATGCTCTGAAGCGCGCCGTCCTCGATGCCGAACTGGCGCTTTAAAGTCAGCTCCCCTTCGATCACGCCGTCCGGCGCGTCGTAACGCATCGGCCCGATCTGCCCGGAATAGTAGAGGTTCGCCACCGGCGCGCGCCAGTCGGTGATCACGATGTCCAGCGTGTCGGAGCGCATCACGCCCCAGCGGCCGATGTAGTAGGTGTGCGCGCCGTCCCGTTCGGTGAAGTCGATCCGCGTGAAGTAGGGGCGGCGGGCGGCGAGGGCCAGGCGTCGAAGGTTCTCGTCCGCCCGGGCGTAGAGCATTTCGCGCACGGGCAGCGCGTCCGGCAGGCTCCGCCGTGCTTCTTCCATCGCGGCGACGGCATTTTCCTTCTCCGCTTCGGCGTGAACGCGCTCAAGGCCGATGGTCGCAAGCGTCGCGCCCAGGTGTGCGCGCTCCTCCTGGAGCGCCGGATGGCTCGGCATGGCGATCGCCTCCCGTTTCATGCTTTATTTTCAGGGGGAAATTCGATTATAGGCCGGAAACACGGCCTGCTTCAAGTTAAATTTTGGAGAAGAGATGGGCGGGCGTTTTTTGCTCCGTTATAATGTAGGGGGGAGGGAGCCGACATGACGAAGGGATTGACGCATGTCTACACCGGCGAGGGCAAGGGGAAGACCACCGCGGCGATGGGGCTGGCGCTTCGGGCCCTCGGCGCGGGGCTTCAGGTGCGGGTGTTTCAGTTCTGCAAAAGCCAGCCCAGCGGCGAAATTCAGGCGCTTTCAAAAATCGCGCCGGGCGTCGTGCGCAGGGCGGACTGCGACGTAAAAAAGTTCACCTGGGACATGACCCCGGCGGAAAAAGAAGTCTGGGCCGAGGCGCAGCAGGCGCTCTTTGACGAGGCCTGCGAGGCCGCCTGCGACGAGGATGTGGACCTCGTGATTCTGGACGAGGCGCTTGGCGCGGTCTCGGCCGGCGCCATCGACGAGGGGCAGCTGATCTACCTGATCGGGCACAAGTACCGCGGCACGGAGCTGGTCGTCACCGGGCGAAGCGCGGGGCCGAAGCTCATCGACCGGGCCGATTACGTGACCGAAATGCGCATGATCAAACACCCCTTTCAGGCGGGCATCCAGGCGCGCAAGGGCATAGAATACTGAGAGCGGGCGAGCACATTTGCTTCGCAACTGTGCTCGCAAGGGAACGGCGGAGAATCGGCGCCTGAAATTCTCTGGAATTTCCGGGCGGCGCCGGGTCGGGTGAGCATTTCGCAAGCGAAAGGCCGCCCGCGCCGACGTACACGCCGCCGGCGCGATAAAATTTGGAGGGACTGAGGTCCCTCCAAACCTCCCCGGAACCACGCGAAGCGCCGGGCGCCCGTTGACAATCCGCCGCCATCCTGCTATGATTTTTACCGGTATGTTACCAAAGGAGCGGACGCATGAATCTGCCCAACATTCTCACCGCGCTTCGCATCGCGATGATCCCGGTGTTTCTCTTGACGTATGAGCGGGTGGCTCCGGCCGTCTCGCTCCTGATTTTCCTTGGAGCGAGCCTTACGGACTGCCTGGACGGGTACCTCGCGCGCAAATGGAACCAGGTCACCGCCTTCGGAAAACTCTTTGACCCGCTGGCCGACAAGCTCCTGCTCCTGTCGGTCCTCTTCTGCTTTGCGAAAAGCGGCCTCGTGCCCTGGTGGGTGATGGCCGTGATGGGCGTCAAGGAGATTTTGATGATGACCGGCAGCATGTGGATGCTGGCGAAAAAAGTGGTGGTTTCCGCCAACCAGCTGGGCAAGGCGGCGACGGTCCTTTTCATCATGGCGCTGACGTTTTTGTTCCCGTGGCATTCGGTCGCCTGGCTGACGACGCTAGGCACATGGCTCCTGTACGGAGCGGTGGGGCTTTCGGTGTCGGCGCTGTTTGTGTATGCGTTCGGCGCGCTGACGCGGCTCAAGGAAGGTTAAGTTTGGGGCATTTTGATTGACGGGGCGGTTTTTCCCGATTATAATGACCACAATATCGCCGATGACGAAGAGGAGTAGGCGCGATCCCCCGCAAGAGAGGGCGGCCCACCGGCTGCAAGACCGCCTCGGGAAGGACGCGTCGAAGGTCGCTTCGGAGGCTGCCGGGTGATTGTCAGCCCGCAGGGGTGCGCCCCTTACCGCGCGCAAAAGGCGGCTCAGGCCGCAAATTAAGGTGGTACCGCGAGCGATTCGCCCTTACAGGGGGAATCGCTTTTTTCATTTGGAAAGGAGACTAACTCGTGGAAAACCAATTTGAAATGGACAAGGTGTTCTCACCCCAGGAGGTGGAGGAGCGCCTCTACAGGGAATGGGAGGAGCGCGGCTACTTTACCGCGAAGCGCGTGCCGGGCAAAAAGCCCTTCGTCATCATGATGCCGCCGCCCAACATCACCGGGCAGCTTCACATGGGGCACGCCCTCGACACGCTGCCCCAGGACGCGCTGACCCGCTACCACCGCATGAAGGGCGATCCCACGCTGTGGCTGCCCGGCACCGACCACGCCTCGATCGCGACGGAGGTCAAGATCGTCGACGCCCTCAAAAAAGAGGGCGTGACCAAGCAGGACCTGGGCCGCGAGGAATTTCTGCGCCGCGCCTGGGAATGGAAGAACGAGTACGGCGGCCGCATCACGAGGCAGCAGCGCCGCCTCGGCGCCTCCTGCGACTGGTCGCGGGAGCGCTTTACGATGGACGAGGGGCTCAACCGCGCCGTCGTCGAGGTGTTCGTGCGGCTGTATGAAAAAGGCCTGATCTACCGGGGCAACCGCATCATCAACTGGTGCCCGGTGTGCAAGACCGCGCTGTCCGACGCCGAGGTCGAGTACGGCGAGGTGACGTCCAGCCTCTGGTACATCCGCTACCCCGGCGCCCAGGGCGGCGAGGGCGTGGTGGTCGCCACCACCCGTCCGGAGACCATGCTGGGCGATACCGGCGTGGCCGTGAACCCGGAGGACGACCGCTACCGCGACCTGGTGGGCGAGGAAGTGGTCCTGCCCATCGTCGGCCGGAGCATCCCGGTGGTGGCGGACGATTACGTGGACCCCGCCTTCGGCACCGGCGCGGTCAAGATGACCCCCGCCCACGCCCCCAACGACTTTGAGGTCGCCATGCGCCACGATCTGCCGGTGCTTCGCGTGCTGAACGACGACGGCACCATGAACGAGGCCGCCGGGCGCTTTGAGGGCATGACCCGGCAGGAGTGCCGCAAGGCCGTGCTCGAGGAACTGGAACAATTGGGCCTCCTCGTCAAGACCGAGCCGCTCACCCACAACGTGGGCGCGTGCTACCGCTGCCACGACACGGTGGAGCCGCTGGTGTCCACCCAGTGGTTCGTGAAGATGAAGCCGCTGGCGGAGCCCGCCGTCCGCGCCGTGGAGACCGGCGAACTCAAATTCGTGCCGGAGCGGTTCACGAAGGTCTACCTGAACTGGATGGAGAACATCCGGGACTGGTGCATCTCCCGCCAGCTGTGGTGGGGGCACCGCATCCCCGCCTACTACTGCGCCGACTGCGGCGAGATGATCGTCGCCCGCAAAGCGCCGGACGCCTGCCCGAAGTGCGGCAGCCATCATATCCATCAGGACGAGGACGTGCTGGACACCTGGTTCTCGTCGGCGCTCTGGCCCTTCTCCACGCTGGGCTGGCCGGACGAGACCGAGGACCTCAAGTACTTCTACCCCACCAGCGTCATGCTGTCGGGCTATGACATCATTTTCTTCTGGGACGCCCGGATGATCTTCTCCGGCATCGAGCAGATGGGCAGCCTTCCCTTCGACACCGTGGCGCTCCACGGCCTCGTCCGGGACGCCCAGGGCCGCAAGATGTCAAAATCCCTCGGCAACGGCATCGACCCGCTGGAGGTGATCGACAAGTACGGCTGCGACGCGCTCCGGTTCTCGCTGGCGATGGGCGTCGCCCCCGGCGGCGACGTGCGCGTGTCGAACGAGAAGTTCGAGGCCTTCCGGAACTTCGCCAACAAGGTGTGGAACGCGTCCCGCTTCGTGCTGATGAACCTCGGCGGCGAGGCCCCCGCGCCGCTTGAATCGATCGATCCCGCACGCCTCGAAGCGCCCGACCGCTGGATACTGACCCGGCTGAACGAGGCAATTCGCGGCGTGTCCGCGGGGCTTGAAAGCTACGACCTGGGCCTTTCGGCGCAGAAGATCTACGACTTTGCGTGGAGCGAGTTCTGCGACTGGTACATCGAGATGGCGAAGCCCCGGCTTTCGGACGAGGCGGGCGCGCCGGTTGCCCGCGCGGTCCTGTACCACGTGCTGGTGGGCCTCCTCAAGCTCTTGCACCCGTTCATGCCCTTCATCACCGACGAGGTGTACCACCACCTGCCGGGGGCGGAAGGCTCCGTCATGGTGTCCGCCTGGCCGGAGGCGAAGGCCGAATTCGACTTCCCGGAGGACGCCGCGCGCATGGAAGGCGTGATGGAGATCATCCGCACCGTCCGAAACCTCCGCGCCGAGATGAACGTGGCCGCGGGCCGCAAGGCGCGGCTGATCGTCCGGCCCCGCGAGGGCGCGGCGGACTGGAAGAGCGCCATCGCCGCCGCCGAAACCTACTTTAAGCGGCTGGCCTCGGTGAGCCATCTGGAGCTGATCGGCGAGGGGGATCAGAACCCGGAGAAATCCGCCTCCGCCGTGACCGATGCCTGCCATCTGTTCATGCCGCTGGGCGACCTGGTGGACATCGACAAGGAGCTGGCGCGGCTGACCAAGGACCGGGACGCCACGGCCCGGGACATCGCGCGGGGCGAGGGCATGCTGAAGAACGAGGGCTTCCTCGCAAAGGCGCCCGCCCAGCTGGTGGAGAACGAAAAGGCCAAGCTGGAGACCGCACGGAAGACGCTGGAAACCCTCGAGGAGCGCATCCGCGAAATCGAGGCGCTCAGGTAAAAAGGGAAAGCTGATGCAAACGCCCCCGTTCCGGAAAGGAACGGGGGCGTTTCAGCCTGCCCAAGGAGCAAGAAGTACGAGAAAATGTGCAGCCTGGATTGAGCAACGTTAAAATGCTACCACCATTCAATGAGACCAACGATTTTCATCAGAAGCAGAAGACAGCATACAATAAAGTTTGCGGTGGCGATATAAAAGAAACAGAAGCCAGCCCTGTTAAACCACCGTAGGCCTTTCTTTCCCCACAACTGCTCCAAAAAGAACTTCTGGTGCTCGGGTTGCTCTTTGGAGAGTCTGTAGGAGGGATAATCATCCAGAAGGTACTTCAAAAAAGATCCAAAGATATATAGCGTGGAGATTATGGCAATCACCCCTCCTGCGCCTGACGAAGAAGCGGATACGGTGCGGCTCTGTCACACGAGAAGTCCGGCCAGGGCGTTTAAAGACAAGGGCATAGCCCTGCCATCATTCCGCCAGTTTCCCAACGTACTCCGCCATCCGGTCGTACTTTTCCTCGATGTCGGTCAGGAGCTTCATCTGCGCGCGGGCGCGGACGAGGTTGTGCTCCGGGGACTTGACCTTGAAGTACAGGTCGCCGTCGATGTAGTCCGTCAGAAAGCGCATGGCCAGTTCGCAGGTCATGACGAGCGCGCCGAGGGGCATCAGAAGGAGCTCCTGCTTCGTCAGAAAGCCGCGCGTCTCCTGGAAGAAGCCCCGGGTGAACAGCTCGAACTTCTCCATGTCCAGCGAGATTTTTGAAATGTCCGGCTCGTCCTCCACGGCGGTGGACGCGCCGAAGCGGATCGCGTCGCCGTAGTCGTACAGCGAGGAGCCGGGCATCACGGTGTCGAGGTCGATCACGCAGATGGCCTCGTCCGTCTGGTCGTCGATCATGACGTTGTTGACCTTGGTGTCGTTGTGGGTGACCCGAACCGGCAGTTCGCCGGCCGACAGCTTCTTCACGATCTGGCCCATCATCCTGCGGCGCTCGAAGAAGAACTCGATCTCATCTTCGAGCTCCGCCACCCGCCCGGCGCGGTCCTCCGCCACGGACTTAACGAATGCGTAGAAGCGCTTCGTCGTATGATGAAAGTCGGGGATGGTTTCGTTGAGCTCACCCGCCGGGAAGTCGAACAGCCGCCGTTGAAACATGCCAAAGCCGCGCCCGGCCTCAAAGAACTGGCGGGGCCTCAGCACCTGGTCGTAGGCGGTGGCGTTTTCGATGAAGTGGTAGGCGCGCCAGAAGCCGCCCTCCGCGTCCTGAAACAGCGCGCCGCCGCCCCGGGTGGGCACCAGCGCCAGCACGTGACGCCGGGGGTCCATGCCCTCGGCCAGAAGCCGCGCGCGCAGGTGGCCGGTGACGCGCTCGATGTTGTGCATCACCTTCGCGGGGTCCTTGAAGACGTAGCTGTTGATGTGCTGCAGCGTGTAATGCACCTGCGCCCCGCCCGAGTGGTAGAGCAAATGGAAGGTGCGGTTGATGTTGCCGGAGTGCAGCTCCTCGACGGACAGGTATTTGCCGTCAAAGAGGAATTCCGGCAGCACGTGCTTGATCTCGTTGTAGAGCATCGTCTAGCCCTCCGAAGCGCGAAGCGCCTGGTCGAGGTCCTCGATCAGGTCGTCCGCGTCCTCCAAGCCCACCGAGACGCGGATCATGTCCGCGGGCACGCCCGCGGCGATGAGCTCCGCCTCGTCCAGCTGGCCGTGGGTGGTGGAGGCCGGGTGGATGATGAGGGACTTCGCGTCCGCGACGTTGGCCAGGTGGCTGAAGATGGTCAGCGCCTCGATGAACCTGACGCCCGCGTCGTAGCCGCCCCGGATGCCGAAGGTCAGGATGCTGCCCGCGCCCTTTGGCAGGTATTCGGCTTTGCGGGCGTGGTATTTGTCGCCGGGGAGGCCGGGGTAGTTGACCCAGCCCACCTGCGGGTGGTTCGAGAGGAACGCGGCGATTTTTTCGGCGTTCCGGCAGTGGCGCTCGACCCGGAGGGAAAGCGTCTCAAGCCCCAAGAGCATCAGAAACGCGTTGAAGGGGCTGAGGCACGCGCCCACGTCCCGGAGCCCCTGAACCCGCGCCTTGGTGGCGAAGGGGGCGGGAAGGTCCGCGTAGACGATGCCGTGGTAGCTCTCGTCCGGGTGGTTGAAGTCCTGAAAGCGCGGGTTGTCCTTCCACGGGAAGGTGCCCAGGTCCACGATCGCGCCGCCGATGGCCGCGCCGTGGCCGCCCACGTACTTTGTCAGGGAATGCACCGCCACGTCCACGCCGAAGTCCTTGAGGCGGATCAGGTAGGGCGACGCGAAGGTGTTGTCCACGATCACCGGCAGGCCGTTCCTGTGGGCCATGTCGCAAAGCGCGCGGATGTCCGGGATGTTCATGCCCGGGTTTCCGATGGTTTCAAAGTAGATTGCGCGGGTCTTTTCGTTGATGGCGGCCTCCATGCCGGCGATGTCCTCCACGTCGAACAGCCGCACCTTGACGCCGTAGCGCTCCGGGAAGCGCCGCGAAAAGAGCGTGTAGGTGCCGCCGTAGAGCGACTGGGCGGAGATGATCTCGTCGCCCGCAGCCGCCACGTTCAGGATCGCCGCCGAAATCGCCGCCATGCCGGAGGAGAACGCCAGACCCGCCACGCCGCCCTCCAGCGCCGCCAGCCGCTTCTCCAGTACATCGGTGGTGGGGTTCATGATGCGGGTGTAGATGTTGCCCTCTTTTTCCAGCGCGAACACCGCCGCCGCGTCCTGGACGCTGTCAAAGGTGTAGGATGTGGTCATGTAGATCGGCACCGCCCGGGACTTGGTGGCGGGATCGGGCGTTTGTCCGGCGTGGGCCTGCAGCGTGTCAAAGCCTGGATTTTTCAGCGACATACGGGGCTCCCCTTTCGTGGCGCGTTACCGGCATTATACCAAAACGGCGCGCGCTTGACAACGCGGTCGGCAAGCCTTATCTTTAGGGGACATGCTCGGATGAGGAGGCAGTTCGTTTGATCGATTTTATTATGAAGAGGCTCGCGCCGGGGTACGACGACCCGAAGAACGAAGCCGCCCGTTCCCGCGCCGGCATGTTTGCCGGGGCGGCGGGCATCGCGCTGAACCTCATTCTGTTTTCCGCGAAGCTCGCCATCGGGCTTCTGTCCGGCTCCGTGGCCATCCTGTCGGACGCGTTCAACAACATTTCCGACACCGGCTCCTCGCTGGTGGCGCTGATCGGCATGCGCGTCGCCGCCCGGAAACCGGACCGGGAGCACCCCTTTGGCCACGGCCGCGCCGAGTACGTCAGCGCGCTGGTCGTGGCGATGATGATCTTTGTGGTCGCCGTCGAGCTTCTGAAGGAGTCGGTCAAAAAGCTGATCGCGCCGGAGGCGGTCGAGGTCTCTACGCCCATGCTCATCGTGCTGGGCGCGTCGATCCTCGTCAAGCTGGGCATGTTCGCCTACAACCGAACGCTGGGCAGGCGGATCGATTCCAGCGTGCTGATGGCCGCGGCCTCCGACAGCATAAACGACGTCGTCGTCACGTCGATGATCGTGGCGAGCGCGTTTTTTGCCACCCGCTACGGCTGGAACGTGGACGCGCCGGCGGGCGTTGTGGTATCGCTCTTCATCTTCTATGGCGGCGTCAAGATCGCCCGGGAGGTGGTCACGCTGCTCCTCGGCGGGCGCCCGGACCCGGAACTGATGAAAAAGATCGCGCAGGAGGTGCTCTCGGGCGAGGGCATCACCGGCGTGCACGACCTGATCGTCCACGACTACGGGCCGGGGCGGCGCATGGCGTCGGTGCACGCCGAGGTGGACGCCTCCGCGGACATGCTGAAGATACACGAGTCCATCGATGCCGCCGAGCGGCGCATCCTGAAGGATCTGGGCGTGCCGGTGGTCATCCACATGGACCCGCTGCCCACGGACTGCGACCGCACCAACGCGCTGCGCGCGCAGGTGGCGGAGATCATCACGGGAGTCAACCCGCGCTTTTCGATGCACGATTTCCGCACCGTGGACGAGGATGACGGCCCCAGGCTGATCTTCGACCTGGCGGTGCCCGGTGAGATGCCGGAGGACGAGCGGGCGGCGGCGCTTCAGAAAATCGAGGAGGCGGCGAAGGCGGCCGAGCCGGGCTGCCGGCTGGTCGTACAGGTGGACAGCGAGTACGCGCCCTGAGCCGCCGCGGCTTGACAACCGGCGCGGTTCATGCTATGATGCGCTTGATTTCAGGAAAGGAAGGGTAACCGATCGAATGAAGATTCGCGGCTGATTTCGACAGCAGGATTGCGCCCGTCATGGGCGTTCATTTGCGCTGCCGGAAGAGTCGCGGGCTGATTTTGTGATCGCGCCCTTTTTGCGACCCTTCCGGCGGCATGCCGGGAGGGTTTTTTGTATGGGTAAGCTACTGTTGGCCGCCGAGGGGATTAAGGTCGCCTTCGGCCCGAGGACGGTCCTCGATGTTGAACGGTTTGAACTCAGGGAGGGGGACAGGGTCGGCCTCGTGGGCGAAAACGGCGCGGGCAAGACGACCTTGATCCGCGTATTGGCCGGGCTCATGGCGCCGGACGCCGGGCAGGTCGTGCGCTACGCGCCCGTGGCGCTGATCCGGCAGGACCGCCGGGGTGCGGTGGAGACGGCTACGCCGGAAATGAAGAGCCGGTTCCGCGCGCCGGATGAAGGCGAGAACCTGTCGGGCGGGGAGGAGACCCGCCGCCGCATCGCCGCCGCGCTTTCGGCGGGCGGCCGCGTCCTGATGGCGGACGAGCCCACCAGCGACCTCGATTCGGACGGGGTGGCGCTTCTTGCTGGTGCGCTCAAGCGGTACGAGGGCGCGCTGCTCCTCGTCAGCCATGACCGGGCACTTCTCGACGACGTGGCGACGGTAATCGCGGAGCTTCAGGATGGGAAAATAACGCTCTACCCCGGCAACTATTCCGCCTACCGAGCGGAAAGGGAAAACCGGGTCGCCTTCGAGCGGTTTGAGTACAATCAGTACCGCGCCGAGCAGGCGCGGCTCAGGCGGTCCGCCCAGAGCATGGTCGAGCGGGCGTCGCAGACGCACCTGCCGACGCGGATGGGCAACAGCGAGGCCCGGCTGCACAAGCGGGCGGTTTCGGCCACCCAGGCGAGCCATCATCAGGCGCGAAAGGCGCTGGAATCAAGGCTTGAAAAGCTGCCGGAGAAGCGGAGGCCCCGGGAGGACCCGGATGTCAAAATGGAGATCGGCGTTTCCGGAATCACGAGCCGCGTGGCGGCGGAGGCGCGAGGGCTGACCCTTCGCGCCGGGGAGAAGACGCTGACGAAAGCGGCGGATTTCAGAATTCCCACCTTTTCGCGCACCGCCCTCCTCGGCCCCAACGGCTGCGGCAAGACCACGCTGATTCGGGCGATTCTCGCGGGCGACGGCGTCACGGTCAGCCCGGGCGTCCGGGTGGGCTTTCTCGATCAGGACATGCGCACGCTGGACGATTCAAAAAGCGCCCTTGAAAACGCGATGAGGGACAGCGTGCAGCCGGAGAGCGCCGTGCGCACCGCGCTGGCGCGGCTGGGCATCCGGGGCGACGCGGTCTTCAAACCCGTGGGGAAGATGTCCGGGGGCGAGCGCGTCAAGGTGATGCTGACGCGGCTCATGGCGTCCGACATCAACTTTCTCGTGCTCGACGAGCCTACGAACCATCTGGACGTTTTTTCGCTGGAGGCGCTGGGCGACGTGCTGGCGGACTACGGCGGCACGCTGCTCTTCGTCAGCCACGACCGGCGCTTCACCCAGCAGGTGGCGACGCGGCTGATCTTCTTTGAAGACGGGCGGCTGGGGGCGTTTGAGGGCACGCTGGACGAGTGGAACGCGAGAAGGGAAGCGCCCGCCGCGCCAGCGCCCGACCGGATGATTCTTACGATGCGCATGGCCCAGCTGGCGGCACGCCTTTCAAAACCCAAAAAGGGCGACAGGCCCGAGGAACTGAACCGTCAGTACGACGAACTGGTCGCGCAGCTTCGCGCACTTTCGCGAAGCGGGAAATAAACCCACCAAGACATTGCGCTTCGATTTCGTTCGCTTGAACGGACGAAGGCACGGCGCTTTCGCTGCTGTCGGTGTACTGTGCCCGCCGGAAATCCACAGGGTTTTCGGCGGGCGATTTTTCGCCTGTGCCGCGGGTTGGAAGAAACGTCCGGTTGACAGCGCGCAAGGCCACGCTTCATAATAAACTGTGCGCATAAGTGCATAATCAAAACGCATATAAGTGCATGAAACAAGCAAACGGAGGTGGGATGCATGGGCAAAAAAGCGACGCGGGCGCTGTGTGCGGTGCTGGCGCTGGGGCTTATGCTGTCCGCCGCGGTCACGGCCTCGGCAAAGAATGAACAAACAGAAAAGATCATCGCGGGGATGAGCCTTTCCGAAAAGGTGGGGCAGATGTTCCTGGCGGTCTGTCCGGCGGACGCGCTCGGCGCGGTCAAAACCTACCAGCCCGGCGGCTACGTGCTCTTCGCGAGGGACTTTGAGGATGAAACGCCCGCAAACGTCAAAAAGAAAACGGCGGGCTGGCAGCGCGCGAGCAAGGTGCCCATGCTGATCGCCGTGGACGAGGAGGGCGGCACCGTCACCCGCGTCAGCCGCTTCAGCGCGTTTCGGTCCGGCAAATTCGCGTCGCCCCAGGCGGTGTACAAGGCCGGCGGCGCGGACGCGATCTTAAAGGACGTCCGGGAGAAGGCGGAACTGCTCCTCGCCATCGGCGTCAACGTCAACCTCGCGCCGGTGGCCGACGTGCCCACGAGCGAAAAATCCTACATCTATGGGCGCTCCTTCGGCACCGATCCGGCGCTCACCGCGAAGTACGTGGCGGCGGTGGTCAAGGAGAGCCGGAAGGCCGGGATCGGCGCGGTTCTCAAGCACTTCCCCGGCTACGGCGACAACGGAGACACCCACACTGGCATCATCGTGGACGACCGGCCGCTTTCGGCCTTTGAAAAACGGGATTTCCTGCCCTTCCGCTCAGGGGTCGAGGCGGGGGCGCAGGCGGTTCTTGTCAGCCACAACATCGTCACCGCGCTCGATAAAAAATACCCGGCGTCGCTGTCCCCGAAGGCGGTCAAGGCGCTTCGGAACCTGGGCTTTAAAGGCGTCACGATGACCGACGATCTCGCCATGGGCGCGATCGCCGAGGTCTACGGGCAGGCGGATGTGGCGGTTCTGGCCGTCGAGGCGGGGAACGACATGCTGATCTCCGCCGACTTCAGAACCGGCATCGCCGCCGTCGTGAAGGCGGTCGAAAGCGGCCGCATCTCCGCGGCGCGCATCGACGAATCGCTGCGCCGCATCCTCGAGTGGAAGCGGCAGCTGGGACTGATTTAATTTTTTTCGAAACAAGCACCGGATAAAACCTTTGCTCCTTTGTATTTGAACGCCCGGCGCGGCCTCGGCCGCGCCGGGCGTTCAAGGCATCTGAAAAACCTTGCGTTTTTTCGATGTAAAGGGGAAATCCTTCGTGCGCCTGAAATCCTCCGGGATTTCCGGGGGCGCCCTGACCAAAGGTGCGGATACCGCCGCCAACGGGCGTACTGGTGGCGGTATCCCGTACCCGGCGCACACGCAGCCGGGGGACGATTATGACATTACAGGGACTTTGATGATGCCTTGGCGCGGTTGACAGCGCGCCCCGGCCCTCACTATAATGGTCGGTAGCCCGAAAACGGGTGATGGGAGGGACCTTCATGTTCAGGCGGTGGTGCGCGGCATTTCTCGCGCTGCTTGCGCTTTCGGCCTGTGTGCCGGGCCGGGCGGCGGGGGTGGACCCGGTGGAGGAGATTCTGGCGGGCATGACCGTGGAGCAGAAGGTCGGCCAGATGTTCTTCGTCACCGCGCCGAACGGCGCCAAGGCCGCCGCGAAGGACGCGGAAAAGTACGCGCTGGGCGGCTACGTGCTGTATGCGGCCCACTTTTCCGGAAGGACACCCAAGACCGTCAGCGAATTTACCGAACGGTGCCAGGCGGCGAGCGCGATCCCGATGCTGGTCGGGGTTGACGAGGAGGGCGGCTCCACCACCCGGATCAGCCGCTACAAGGCCTTCCGCAAAAAGAAATTCCCGTCGCCGATGGCGCTCATAAAGGAAGGCGGCATGGAGGCCGTGCTGGCGGACGCCCGCGAAAAGGCCGAACTTCTGCTTTCGATGGGGATCAACGTCAACCTCGCGCCGGTGGCCGACGTGCCCGAGCGCAAGGGGGACTTCATCTACAGCCGATCCTTCGGCACCGACGCCGCCGAGGTGGCCGAATACATCCGCGAAGTGGTGACGGTGAGCAACGAGGAGGGGCTGGGCCTCATGCTCAAGCACTTTCCCGGCTACGGCGGCAACCGGGACACCCACCAGGGCAAGGTGGTGGACAAGCGGCCGCTTTCGACGTTTGAAACGAGGGACTTTCTGCCCTTTCAGGCGGGCGCGGAGGCGGGGGTCGGCTCGATCATGGTCAGCCACAACATCGTCGAGTGTTTGGATGGAGAGCTCCCGGCGTCGCTGTCCCCGGAGGTCATCGGGGCGCTTCGCGGTCTGGGGTTTGACGGCGTCGTCGTCACCGACGGCCTCGCGATGAAGGCGATTACCCGGAAATACCCCAACGACAAGTCCGTGGTCATGGCGGTCGAGGCGGGCGCGGACATGCTGATGCTCAACAACTACCAGGCCGGCTACAGAGGACTTATGAAGGCGGTAAAGGCCGGGCGCATCACCGAGGCGCGTCTGGACGAATCCGTCCGCCGCATCCTTCGCTGGAAGCAGCAGCTGGGGCTGATCGAGCCCGCGGCGGGCGGGATGGCCACCGCGGCGGCGGAGACCTCGCTGCCGGAGGGGCTTTCGGTGCTGCTGCCGGTTGCGACGCCCGCGCCGACGCCAACGCCCACGCCGACAATTGCCCCCACGCCGACGCTCGAACCCACGCCGACACTCGAAACCACGCCGACATCCGCGCCCACGCCGACGCCTGAGCCGCCCCCCGCCCCCGTTCCGACGCCCACACCCAGCCCGGAACCGGAGCTGGCAGCCGCCATCCCTCCTTCCGAAGCGGACCAGCCCCACGCAACCATTTTCCCCGCGCCGCCGCGTTGGTGATCCGGCGGCACTGCGGGCCAAAAGCCCACGGGTCAGCGGCATTTGCCGTTTCGGGCCGCCGCCCTTGCAAACTCGCGCGCCGAACGGTATAATAAACCATACCGCACGATAAAACGCTATGAAGGCAGGGCTGCGCGAATGGATCAAACGACGCTTGCATACGTCAACCTGTACGCCGTGCTGGGGGCGCTGCCCCGGCTTACCGAGCTGGATCCGGCGGCAAGGCAGCTCGCCACCGTCAAGAAACCCTTCCGGCTGGGCTTCCGCGTGAAGAACGGCCCGTCGGCGACGCTCGTCTTTGAAGACGGGCTTTGCAGGATGGAGGAGGGCGCGGACCAGTGCGACATGCGCCTGGCCTTTTCGTCCCCCGAAAAGTTCAACGGCATGATCGCCGGCACCGTCACGCCCTTTCCGCTGAAGGGGCTGCACCATGTGTTTTTTCTCCTCCGGCGCTTCACGAAGCTCACCGACATCCTGACGAAATACTTGAAGGCCAAGCCGGAGGATCTTTCGGACGAGGGCTTTTTCGCCGTCAGCACGGAATTGATGTTCCGCGTGATCGCCCAGGCGGTGGCGCAGATCGGCAACCACGACAAAATTGGTGCCTTCAGCGCGTCGCACATCCTGGACGGCGACGTAGAGCTGTCCGTTGAAAGCGGCCCCGCGGCGACGCTCCGGGCCAAGGATCACGCGCTGACCGCCATTTTTGAACTGCCCGAAAGCCCCCGCGCGGTGATGCATTTCACCAGCCTCAAACTGGCCCGGGCGCTCTTTGACGGCAAGATCAACGCCGTCGCCTGCATCGGCCGGGGAGAGATCGAGATGCGGGGCATGATTTCGATGATCGACAACATCAACCGCATCCTGGACCGCGTGTCGGTCTATCTTTCGTAGGGGGGCGCAGCATGAAGCATCCTGTGTACAGCTATGAGAAGACGCGCGCCATGTTCGAGCGGGCGATTTCGGTCATCCCCTCCGGCCTGTACGGCCACCAGGGCCCGGCGGAGGGCTGCCACATCCCGCCCTCGGCGTTCCCGCAGTTCTCCAGCCGCGCGAAGGGCTCGTATTTCTGGGATTTGGACGGCAACCGTTTCATCGACTACATGTGCGCCTACGGCCCGAACATCCTGGGATACGGCGATCCGGACGTGGACGAGGCCGCGCGGCGGCAGATGGAAATCGCCGATTGCGTGACCGCGCCGCCCTCCCTGATCGTGGACTTTGCGGAATTGATGGTCGATACCGTCGCCTCCGCCGACTGGGCCTTCTTCGCCAAGAACGGCGGCGACGTGACCACCGCCGCCATCATGACCGCCCGCGCCCACACGCGCCGCAAAAAAATCGTGTTCTTCAAGGGCTACTACCACGGCGTCGCGCCCTGGACCCAGAAGGTGGACTACCCGGGCATTCTGGAGGAGGACGTCGCGAACAACCTCTACGTCCAGTGGAACGACCTGGAGGGCCTCAAGGAGACCTTCGAAAAGAACAAGGACCAAATCGCGGCGGTCATCTCCCAGCCCTACATGCACGGAAATTTCATGGACAACGTGCTGCCCGCAGACGGGTTCTGGGCCGGGGTTCGAAAAGTCTGCGACGAGACCGGCGCGCTCCTCATCATCGACGACGTGCGCGCGGGCTTCCGCCTGGATCTTATGGGCAGCGACCACTACTTCGGCTTTGAGGCCGACCTCATCTGCTTCTGCAAGGCCATCGCCAACGGGTACAATGTATCGGCGCTGTGCGGCAAGAACGCGTTCCGAAACGCGGTTTCGAGCCTTTCCTACACCGGCAGCTACTGGATGAGCGCCGTGCCCTTCGCCGCGGGCATCGCCACGATCGAAAAAATGAAGCGGCTGGATCTGCCGCGCATCCTGAACGAGAAGGGAAAGGCGCTGACCGACGGCCTCGTGGCCGAGGCGAAGAAGCACGGCCACACGCTGATCGCCTCCGGCGCGCCGTCCCTGTTCTACCTGCGCCTCGCGGACGACGATTCGCTGATGCTCCACCAGCGCTGGATCGCCGAGATGGTGAAGCGCGGCGCGTTCCTGACCAACCACCACAACCACTTCATCAACTACGCGCTGTCGGACGCGGACATCGCCGAAACCATCGAAATCGCCGGCGAGGCCTTCGAAGCGCTGTAATCAGGAGGCGTCCGTGCCCCAAGCGGTAAACGACTTTTTCGCATCCTCCATCGGCACGATCACCGTCGGCCGCCTGCTGCAGGCGGTCGTCGCGCTGGTCGTGTGCGCGTTTTTGGCGCGGTTCGTCGTCCGGTACGCCGACCGGGCGCTGGGGCGCATCCGCGTCGAGCGGTCGCTCCACACCTTCGTCAAGTCCGCGCTGAACATCCTGCTCTACACCATCACCGCGCTGATCGTGGCGGATTCGCTGGGCATTCCCGTCACGTCGCTGGTGGCGCTCGTCGGCGTGGTGGGCCTCGCGGTTTCGCTGTCGGTGCAGAACACGCTGATGAACCTGATGGGCGGCCTTCTGGTGCTGACCACAAAGCCCTTCATCGTCGGCGACTACGTGAAGGCGGGCGACGCGGAGGGCACGGTGGTGGACATCGGCCTCATCTATACCCAACTCGCCACCGCCGACGACAAGATCATCTTTGCGCCCAACGGCGTCGTGTCCTCCGGCCTCATCACCAACTACACAAAGAGCCGAACGCGAAGGCTGGACCTCGACTTTTTTGCCGCCTTCGAGGCCGACCCGGAGACCGTCAAGGCGCTCATTTCAAAGGCGCTGGAGGACGAGCGCGTGCTGGACGATCCGCCGCCGCTGGTTCGCGTCGGCGGCTACGGCGAGGCGGGCGTCAAGTACGCGGTGCGGGCGTGGGTTTTGACCGGCGACTACTGGCCGGTGCTGTACGACGTGAACGAGCGCGTCGGGCTGGCATTCCGCGAGGCGGGCGTCCGCATGCCCGGCCGCGTGGTGGAGGTCAGCCTGCGAAAGACCGATTCGAATTAAGGCATCGAAAAACTCTGTGTTGCAAATCCTTGACACTTTGTGCAGGGCGGCGTATAATCCATATTGATATTAACGTTATCAATTAAAGGAAGGGACGTAAAAATGGATAAGATGGTGTTTGCGCTGTACTTCGCCAACCGGGGGTTCTTTCCGGAGACGCTGATCGCCGGCGCGCGGGAGGAACTGACCCGCGCCGTCGAGCAGGCGGGCCACGGCTGGATCGCCATGGACCCGTCCGCAACCCGAAACGGCGCCATCGAAACCGCCGAAGAGGGCCGCAGGTACGCGAAGTTCCTGAAGGAGCACGAGGGGCAGTTTGACGGCGTGATCCTGTGCCTGCCCAACTTCGGCGACGAGAACGGCGCGGTGCCCGCGCTTCGGGACGCGAACGTCCCCATCTTCATCCAGGCCTATCCGGACGAGATCGGCAAGATGGACTTTGAGAGCCGCCGGGATTCCTTCTGCGGCAAGTTCTCCATCGAAGATATGTTCAACCAGTACGGCATCCGCTACACGGTGTTCGCGCCCCACGTCGTCCACCCGCTGTCCGAGGCGTTCCAGCAAAACCTCCGGGACTTCGCGGCGGTGTGCAACGTGGTCAAGCGCTGCAGGCGCTACGTGATCGGCGGCATCGGCGCCCGCACCACCGCGTTCAAGACCGTCCGGTATGACGAGCTGGCGCTGGAAAAATACGGCATCACCGTCGAATCCCACGACCTTTCGGAGCTGTTCGCCCGCATCAAAAACATGAAGGAGGGCCGCAGCGAGCTCGCGGACAAGAAGAACGAGCTGCGCGGCTACGCCGACTTCTCGAAGGCCCCCGACGAGCGGTTTGACACCATCGCCCGGATGGCCGTCGCCATTGAGGACATGATCGCCGAATACCACTTCGACACCGTCTCGATCCGCTGCTGGAACGAGATGCACCAGCAGCTGGGCGTCGCGCCCTGCGTGCTCCTGGGCGCGCTCAACGACCGCGGCATCGCCGCCTCCTGCGAGATGGACGTGGCCAACGTGATCACCATGCGGGCGCTGGAATCCGCCTCCGGCGCGCCGGCCGCCTGCCTCGACTGGAACAACAACTACGGCGACGACCCGGACAAGTGCATCCTGTTCCACTGCGGGCCGGTGGCAAGAGCGCTGATGGCCGCGCCCGGCACCGTCGCGGTGCACAAGATGTTCGCCAAGGGCACCCACCCGGATCAGGGCTGGGGCGTCAACGAAGGGCGCATCAAGCCGATGCCCATGACTTACGCCTCCGCCGCCACGATGGACGGCAAGATCTTTACCTATGCCGGGGCCGGTGAAATCACGGCCGACCCCATCGAGAAGGAATTCTTCGGCTGCGCGGGCGTGGCGAAGATCGACGGCCTCCAGAAAAAGCTGATCTACATGGGAAGAAGCGGATTCCGCCACCACACCACGCTGACCGAGGGCAATGTGCTCTCGGCGGTCGAGGAGGCCTTCAAGACCTACCTGAAGTACGAAACCGTAATTCTTTAAGCGGGGGAAGTACCCGTAAGATCGCTTCCGCGGCCGGCGCGCGCTGGCCGCGGAACCATTTCCGAAAGGTCGGCGGGCCGCCCGGAAGTCCGTAGGAATTTCAGGCCCGCGCATCGCCTTCGCGTCAAAGCTCCGACAGGAGATTTTGGCGCATTTTATGAAGGAGGGGTTTTATGTCCATTGCGAGCATCGACATCGGCACCACCGGCTGCAAGATCGCGGTATACGATGGCGGCGGCGCGCGCTTTCACGCCTACCGGGAGTACCCCGCCGCCCGCTCCCGATCGGAGCACGAGGTGGACCCCAGGGCCATCTGGCAGGCGGTGCGGGCGCTGATCCGGGAAGCGGCGCAGGCCGTGCCGGACATCCGGGGCGTGGGCGTCAGTTCCTTTGGGGAGAGCTTCGCGGTTCTGGACGCGGACGACGAGCCGCTGATGGAGGTCATGCTCTACACCGACCCCAGGGGCGTCGAAGAGTGCGCCGAAATTTCGGAAGCGCTGGGCGCGCGGCGCGTGGCCGGAATCACCGGCGCGATGCCCCACCCCATGTACAGCCTGTCGAAGCTTCTCTGGGTCAGGCGCAACAGGCCCGGGCTGTGGGAGAAGGCGCGGGCGATCCTTCTGATGCAGGATTATGTGGTCTACATGCTCACCGGCGTCCGCCAGATCGATTATTCGCTGGCGTCCCGGACGATGGCGCTGGACATCGCCAAAAAGGAATGGAGCCGCGAGATGCTGGGCTACGCCGGCATCGACCCGGCGCTTCTTTCAAAGCCGGTGCCCTCCGGCACGGCGGCGGGGCCGGTCCGGGAGGAACTGCGCGAAGCGCTGGGGCTTCCGGCGGAGGCCGTCGTCGTCTCCTGCTGCCACGACCAGGTAGCGGCGGCGGTGGGCGCGGGCGTGTTCGAGGGGGGCGTGGCGGTGGACGGCGCGGGCACGACCCAATGCGTCACGCCGGTGTTTCAGTCCGTCACAAACCCGGAGGTCATGTACGAGGGCAGCTATGCGGTGGTGCCCTTCGCCGCGGGCGATCTCTACGCCACCTACGCCTTCTCGTTCACCGGCGGCGCGCTGGTCAAGTGGTTCGCCGACCAGCTGGCGGGGAACGCCCGGGCGGAGGCGGCGCAAAGCGGCGAGTCGATCTACCGCGCCATCGAGCGAAACATGGGCATCGAAGGCCCCACCGGCATCTGCGTGCTGCCCCACTTCGCTGGCGCGGGCACGCCCTACATGGACCCCGGCGCGAAGGGCGTCGTCACCGGCCTCACCATCGAGCATTCGATGACGGACTTCTACAAGGCGGTGCTCGAGGGTGTGGCCTATGAAATGCGCGTCAACGTGGAGAAGCTCCGGGAGGCGGGCATTGAGATCAAGCGGCTGCACGCCACCGGCGGCGGCGCGAAGTCCGGCAAGTGGCTCCAGATCAAGGCGGACATTCTGGGGCTGCCCATCGACTCGCTGGGCGACAGCGAGGCGGGCATCATCGGCAGCATCCTCCTGACGGGCGTCGCGGCGGGCGCGTTTTCAAGCCTCGCCGAGGGCTCGAAGGCCCTCGTCCGAAAGCTGGGCACCTACGAGCCGGACCCGGCGCGGCACCGCGCCTACGACGGGGTGTACCGCCGCTACCGGGCGCTCTACGCGGCGAACCGGAACCTGTAGAGCGGGTCACACAATACCAGTTTCCAAGCATGACACCAGCGGGTTCTCGCGCCGCATGGACCCCGCGGATTGTTTGGCTGCCTGAACCGCCCGTCCTGTCAAAAACGATTGACACGGAGGGCGGTTCTTGCTACTATTGACTTTGACCGAAAATCAAACCGGTTTTGACACAAAGGGCGAGGGGTGACGCGACATGGGCCAGGCGCTTCTGTGGGCTGCGGCGGGCACCGGCTTTACGTTTCTGATGACGACGCTCGGCGCGGCGATGGTGTTCATCTTCCGAAAGGAAATGACGGGTGGCATTCAAAAAATTTTCCTGGGCTTCGCGGCGGGCGTGATGATCGCGGCGTCGGTGTGGAGCCTGCTCATCCCGGCCATTGAGGAGGCCGAGGCCGGCGGCATGGCAGGATGGATTCCCGCGGCGGGCGGCTTCATCATCGGCATCGCGTTTCTGTACGGGCTGGATCAGCTGATCCCTCACCTGCATCCCGGCTCCGCTCAGGCGGAGGGCATGTCCTCGACGATGAAGCGCACGTCGCTTCTTGTGATGGCGGTCACGCTGCACAACATCCCGGAGGGCATGGCGGTGGGGCTTTCCTTCGCCCGCGCGGCGCAGCACGGCGGAGATTTTTCAATCTACGCGGCTGCGCTGGCGCTGGCGCTGGGCATCGGCATCCAGAACTTCCCGGAGGGCGCGGCGGTGTCGCTGCCGCTCCGGCAGGAGGGCATGCCCCTCAAGCGCGCGTTTTTCATGGGCAGCATGTCGGGCGTCGTGGAGCCGATCTTTGGGCTTTTGACGGTGCTCGTGGCCGCGTTCATCGCGCCCTACATGCCCTGGCTTCTGTCCTTCGCCGCCGGCGCGATGATGTACGTGGTGGTGGAGGAATTGATCCCCGCGGCGCATTTGGGTGAACATTCCAATGTCGGTACAATGGGCGTCATGGCCGGTTTTTTGATCATGATGATCCTGGACGTGGCTTTGGGATAGCGGGAGATCGGAAGGCAGGAAGACTTTTATGCGCTTGGCGCACGCGGGATTTTCCCTTCGCATCAAAAAAACCGGCGGGTTTTTGATGTTTTAATCCCCAGCCTTTTCGGCTGGGGATTTTTCCGTAGAAGGGACGGCAGAACCCGAACTGCCTACGGCTGGGGGATCCGCCGAGCCGCGGTCAGGTTCCGGGGATAAGGTTGAGCATGCTGTCTACATCCGGCACGTTGACGTAGGAGGAGGGTACCTCGCCCACGATGATCGCTTCGGCCACCGGCACCACGGAGCTCACCGATACGGTGGACGCGCCGGTGGGGATGACGATGCGCATCTGCGTGGACGCCTCCAGCGAGATCTCGTGCCGGGTCTGATTGATGCCGGCGGATTCAAAGGCCGTCACAAACCGCGTGGTGACCGAGCCTACCGGCACCACCCCCACCAGGATGCGTGGGCCGGAGCCGCTTAGCAGCTTCACGCCGAAGGCTGAGCCAAGCGGCAGCGACACGCCCTCGTCCTCCAGCGCGGCGAGGTTGCGCTGCACCGTCAGCGCGGTGCGGGAGGCCAGTTCGTTCATGAGGAGGGTGTTGGCGCGGATCATCGTCACGCGGCCGTTCGAGTCCGTGGACACCTGGATCAGGTCGGAATAGCTGACGGAGGACTTCATCACTTCCGCCACCGCCTGGTTGATCGCTTCCACCGCCAGCTGGCGGGACCGGGCCTCCGCCATCGAGATGACCACCGGGTTCAGGTTGGCGAGGGCAAAGCTGACGAGCCCCGCCGCCATCACAGCGACGACGAGGAACGCGACGAGAATGCGCCTGCCTTTTTTTGCAACCATCTCACGATCCACTCCGTCCAATTGGACATGAAGCGCCTTTGCGCCCTGTTTCAGCCTATGCGCGAGGCGCGGCAAACTGAACGGGGCCGCGAAAGTACGTGCTTTTGGCAGACCTGTATGGTATAATAACATGCGCCTTTTTGGCGCGGCCCAACGTTTTTTCGGGAGGATACCAACGCAATGAGCGCATTCAAGCCGCGCACGCGGGACGGCAACTTTTTGTTCGCGGTCATCATGACGACTATGAAGATGCTGTTCATCGTGATCCTGATACTGGGCATCACGGGGACCGGCCTACTGGTGGGCGTGGCCAAGGCGTGGATTGAAACCGCGCCGGAGCTGGATCTGACCTCCTTCAGCGAGCAGGCGAAGACGTCGTTCATCTACGACAAATACGGAAACCTGATCACAGATTTCAAGGGAACCGAAAACCGCATCGACGCCAGCTGGAACGAAATCCCGAAAAACCTTAAAAACGCAGTCATCGCGGTCGAAGATCAGCGATTCCGCACCCACAACGGCGTGGACATCAAGCGAATCCTGGGCGCGCTGGTCACGAACCTTTTGAATGACAACATGCAGGGCGGCTCCACCATCACCCAACAGCTGGTGAAGCTGACCATGCTCAACGCCGACCAGAACTACAAGCGCAAGCTTCAGGAGGCGTATCTGGCGCTGCAGCTGGAAAAGCAGATTTCGAAGGACGACATCCTGCTGGAATACCTGAACATCATCTACCTCGGCGGAAACGTCTACGGCGTCAAGGTCGCCGCCAACGACTACTTCGGAAAGGACGTGTCCCAGCTATCCTTGCGCGAATGCGCGGCGCTGGCGCGCACCATCCGCAACCCCTACCGCTACAACCCCCGCCGCAACTACTACGTGACCAAGACGCCCGACGAAGTCGAAAAGGGCACCGATTACGTGCTGGGGCTGATGTACGAGCAGGGCCTCGTGACGAAGGACGAGTACGACCAGGCGATGAGCCAGCGGCTCTCCGTCAAGGAGACCTCGGCCTACGCCACGAAGATGTACGACAACGCCTACTACGTCGAATACGCCATTTACGACGTGGTGACCAAGATGCTGCGCGTGGAGAAGCTGGAGGACACCACCGCCAACCGCAGCGCCATGGAAAACAAGCTGCGCACGGGCGGCTACAGCATCTACACCTCGCTGGACCCGAAGATTCAGGAGTCCGTGCAGGACGTGGTGACGAACTGGGACAAGTACCCGGACACCCGCTACGCCTCCGACCGCACCTACAAGTCCTCGCTGGGCAACGGCGAATACATACAGCTCGTTCAGCCCCAGGTCGCGGCGGCGGTGATGGACTGGCACACCGGCGAACTGGTCGCCGTCATCGGCGGCCGCTCCACGCCGACCCAGCGCAAACAGCTAAACCGCGCCTACCAGAGCAAGATGCCCGTGGGCTCGTCGCTGAAGCCGCTTTCGGTGTATGGCCCGGCCTTCGACCTGGGCTATTCGCCCGGCAGCCCGGTGATCAACGCGCCGCTCAAGATTGACGGCTGGGACACCGAAAAGGGCTATCCGTCGAACTTCTCCGGCGAGAGTTTCACCGGCGTCGAGACGCTTCGAAAGGCCATCAACAAGTCCCACAACACCGCCGCGGCGCAGACGCTCTACACCTATGTGGGCATCGAAAACTCGGTCAACTACCTGCTCAAGCTGGGCATTTCCCGCAGCCACATCTCCGCAACCGGTGCGGGGCTTGCGCTGGGCGCGTCGGGCATCTCCGCGATTGAAATGGCCGCGGCCTTCGGCGCCGTCGCCAACAAGGGCCAGTATCAGGAACCCTACGCCTTCAGCCGCGTGGTGGATTCCACCGGCAAGGTATACCTGAACGCCCGGAATCTGCAGATCAAGCGCCAGGCCTTCAAGGAGACCACGGCGTGGCTGCTCGTCAGCGTGCTCAAGGGCTGCGTGGGCGAGGGCGGCACCGGCCAGAAGGCCAATTTCGGCAAGTTCACCGTGGCGGGCAAGACCGGCACGAACTCCGACTACCGAGGCGTGTTCTTCGCCGGCATGACCGGGTACTACTCCGGCGCGGTGTGGATCGGCCACGACAACTACAAGCCGCTATCCTCCAACGCGCAGGGCGGCACCTACGCGGCCCCGCTGTGGGCGGCCATCATGAAGACCGTGCACAGCGCGGAAGGCATCACCAAGGACCACAAGATCAACACCAAGACCGCCGAACAGCTGGGCATTGTCAAGGCGCAGGCCTGCGCGGTCTCCGGCATGAAGCCCACCGCCGCCTGCAAACACGACGTCAACGAGTACGGCATCACCACCGATTTCTACGTCAAGGGCACCGAGCCCACCGCCAGCTGCAACATGCACCGCACGATCCGGCTGTGCAATAAGTCCAAGATGCTGCCCGGCCCCAACTGTACCAGCGTGGGCACCTACGGCACCATCTACCTGCCGGAGGGGCATCCGCTCAGGTACTGCGAGATCAAGGATGTGCGCAAGTACTTCAAGGGCGCTTCCGCCGACAAGGGCAACGCGGCCTTCAGCACCTGCAACAAGTGCAAGAAGTCCAGCGCGAGCTCCGGGAAGACCGACGAGAGCAAGCTGCAGAGCGCCATCAACAAGGCGTCGGGGCTGATTGAGAACGCGCAGGCGCTGATCGATTCCGGCGAACTGACCAACGCCCAGGCCACCAAGCTCAAGAAGTCGATGTCGAACACCCAGAAGGCCATCGACAATGCCAACTACTCCAACATCGTCAAGTACGGCAAGCAGTTGCAGGAGCTGATCGCGAAGTACTCGTAGGCCACCGCGGATTACCCCGCCGGAGATCTTCGCTTCAGCCCATCAACAACGCCCCATGGGTTTCCGTCGTTCCCGGCGCATTCGCGCCGGGAACGATTTTTGGTTCGGCGGCGCGGACGGTTTCGAGCCATATTTAACTTGAAGCGGAAACGTTTACGGGGTATAATATATTTGCTGTGAATTAACATATGGATCGGGAGGTTCGTTCAATGGACAAGCTGCGCATCGGGATCATCGGCTGCGGCGGCATCGCAAACGGCAAGCACATGCCCGCCCTCTCAAAGCTGAAGGATGTTGAGATGGTGGCCTTCTGCGACATCGTGGAGGAGCGCGCCCAAAAGGCCGCGAAGGAATACGGCGCCGAAGGTGCGCAGGTGTTCACCGACTACCGCGAACTGCTCAAGCTCGATCTGGACGTTGTGAATGTATTGACGCCCAACAAGTCTCATTCGCCCATCACCGTGGACGCGCTCGAGGCGGGCAAGCACGTCATGTGCGAAAAGCCGATGGCCATCAACACCGAGGAAGCCATGAAGATGGTCGAGGCGGCCAAGCGCACCGGAAAGAAGCTGACCATCGGCTACCAGAACCGCTTCCGCCCCGACAGCATGTACCTGAAAAAGTGCATCGAAGCGGGCGATCTGGGCGACATCTACTACGCCCGCGCGCTGGCCATCCGCCGCCGGGCGGTGCCCACCTGGGGCGTGTTCCTGGACGCGGAGCAGCAGGGCGGCGGCCCGCTGATCGACATCGGCACCCACGCGCTGGACCTGACGCTGTGGGAAATGGACAACTACGAGCCGGACATGGTCGTGG
>JAEYPB010000002.1 GCA_023411175.1 Bacillota bacterium
GTCTACAACCGCGTGGTCCCGCTCAAGGACAGCTGGCAGAAGGCGCAAAAAAAGTAAAGGGCGCACATGCCGGGAGACGATTAAAGTGGGACAGCATTCCAAAAAGCTGAGTTTCTTTGAAATTGCCCGCGAAAACGGGCAATTTTCATCCGCAGAGATTTTCGAGGTGCGTAAATGGCTTCACTGAAAAGGGATTTCACACAGGGCAACATACTCGGCCACCTGATCCGGTTCGGCGCGCCGTTTCTCCTGTCCAGCTTCCTGCAGGCGCTGTACAACGTGACGGACATGTGGGCGGTGGGCAACTTCTCCACCGTGCAGGCGCAGGCGGGCGTGACCAACGGCGGGCAGATCACAAACGTGGTGGTCATGATCGTCGCGGGGCTCACCGTGGGCGGCACGATACTGGTGGGACAATACTACGGCGCAAAGCGGGAAAAGGACGTGTCTGAGACCATCGGCACGCTATTTTCGGTGCTGGCGCTGTCGGCGCTCGCGTTCTCCGCGCTGATCATTACCTTTAGGGACCCGATCCTGCGGGCGATCCAGACGCCGGGGACCGTCATGGACGAGGCGAGGGCGTACCTCACCATCTGCATGCTGGGCAACGTGTTCGTGTTCGGCTACAACGCGGTGGCGGCGGTGCAGCGGGGGCTGGGCGACTCTGTGTGGCCGATGATCTTCGTCGGCATCGCCGCCGTGGTCAACCTGATCCTGGACGTCTGGTTCATCAAGGGGCTGGGGATGGGCGCGGCGGGCGCGGCCTGGGCGACCATCGCGGCCCAGGGCCTGAGCGTCCTGATGGCGGCGGCGTACCTATCCCGAAGCAAATTCCTGTTCGACTTCAAGTGGCGCAGCTTTGCGATCCACCCGGACAAGCTGCGCCTGATCTTCAAGATCGGCCTGCCCAGTTCCGCCCAGTCGCTGGTGGTCAGCGTTTCGTTCCTGGCGATGACCGCGCTGACCAACGGCTTTGGCGATACCGCGTCGGCGGCGGGCGGCGTGGTGGGCAAGCTCAACAGCTTCGGCATCCTGCCGATCCTGGCCATCCAGCAGTCGATCTCGGCCATCGCCGCCCAGAACATCGGCGCGGGCGGCTACGACCGGGCGCTGGACGCGCTTAAAAAGGGCATCCTGTTCTCGCTGGCCGTGGGCATTTTGGTGTTTGCCGCGGTGCAGCGCTTCCCTTCGGAGCTGGTTTCGCTCTTCTCGAACGACCCAAAGGTCATCGCGGACGGCACGGTCTACCTTCGCTCGTTCAGCTTTGACTACCTGCTGGTGCCGTTCGTGTTCTCCTTAGGCGGGCTCGTGATCGCCTCCGGGCACACGATGTTCTCGCTGGTGATGGCGATGCTGACCTCCATCGTGCTCAGGATCCCCGCCGCCTGGCTTCTGTCCCAGTCGATGGGCCTCGCCGGCGTGGGCCTCGGCGCGCCGGTGGCGACGGTGGGCGCCAGCTTCCTGGGCCTCTGGTTCGTGCTTTCGGGCCGCTGGCGGGTCAACCGCACCGGCATCCGGGCGGCGGAAGCGCCGAAAACAGAGGAAAAGGCCGCGGCCTTCGCGCCCGGCGCGGACAACCCGACGGAGGCAGACGCTTCATAGCCGAATCGAAATGAAGGATTTCCTTCTGTTAAAATTCATTTTTTGAGAAAATCCGCGGATTTCTAGCAGGAATCCGCGGATTTTCATAGAATAAATTACTCTGCGCTGCATAATGAGGTGCGGCGATCCTGCCAAGATGTTGAAAGAAGGTAAATGCATGTCCCTGACGCTGTCCAGACGCTGCCTGAACATCGCCCCGTCCGTGACGCTGGGCATAGACGCCCGCGCGAAGGCGCTCATCGCCGCCGGCGAAAACGTAATCGGCCTTGCCGCCGGTGAGCCGGACTTTGACACGCCCGAATACATCCGTGACGCCGCAAAGTACGCGCTGGACCACGGCATGACCCGATATACCCCCGCTTCCGGCACGGTAAAGCTGCGGGAGGCCATCGCCAAAAAGCTGAAGGACGAAAACGGCCTTCTCTACAGCCCGGCGGAGATCATCGTGACGAACGGCGCGAAGCACGCGCTCTTCGGCGCGCTGGCCGCCATCATCGATCCCGGCGACGAGGTGCTGCTGCCCGCGCCGTGCTGGGTCAGCTACCCCGAAATGGTGCAGATGAACGACGGCGTGTCCGTCATGGTGCCCGGCCGCGAGGAGGACGGCTTCCTCGTCAGCGCCGCGCAGCTGGCCGAATACGTCACCCCCCGCACCAAGGCGCTGATTCTGAACTCCCCCAACAACCCCAACGGCTGCGTATGGCCGAAGGAGATGCTGGAGGACATCGCAAAGCTGGCGGTGGAGAAGGGCTTCTACGTGATCTCCGACGAGATCTACGAAAAACTGATCTACGAAGGCGAGCACGTGTCCATCGCGTCGCTGTCCCCGGAGATCAAGGCGCAGACCATCGTGGTCAACGGCCACTCCAAGGCCTACGCGATGACCGGCTGGCGCATCGGCTACGCCGCGGGCCCCAAGAACATCATCGCCGCGATGGGCGCGCACCAGAGCCACGCCACCTCGAACCCGAACTCCGTCGCCCAGCACGCCGCACTGGCGGCGCTGGCCTCCGGGGAGGAGATCATCGCGGCGATGGCGAAGGAATTCGACGTGCGCAGGAAGCTGATGGCCTCTCTGATCAACGAAATCGACGGCCTCAGCGCGCTGATGCCCAAGGGCGCGTTCTACACCATGCTCAACATCTCCGGCGCTTTCGGACGGGCGCTGCCCGGCGGCAAAAAAATCGAGACCGCCGAGGACTTCGCGGAGCAGCTGCTGGACGCAGTCAAGGTGGCCGTGGTGCCCGGCACCGCCTTTGGCGCGCCGAACCACGCGCGGCTGAGCTACGCAACCTCCCAGGCGAACATCCGGGAAGGCATGGCGCGCATCGCCTCGTTCATGGGGCAGCTATCATAAAAGGCATCGAAAAAGCCGAAGGATTTTTCGATGCGAAGGGGAAATCCTGCGTGCGCCTGAAATCCTGACGGATTTCCGGGCGGCGCACTGACTTAAGGTGTAGATAGCGCCACCAGGTTGCGTACTGGTGGCGCTATCCGTTCCCGGCGTACACGCCGCCGGGAACGATTGAAACCTTACGGAGACTTTGTTGATGGTCTGACGACGAGGCCCGTTCTGGGCCTCGTCGTCTTATTTAAGTAAAGTTTTTGGTCCGGCTTTTTTCAAAAAGCTGGCCGCCGGAGGCCGTCCCCCTATACGTTAAACCGGAACAGCGGCACGTCGCCGTCCTTCCTGACGTATTCCTTGCCCGCGCTGCGGACGAGGCCCTTCTCCTTGCAGGCGGCCATGGAGCCCTCGCGGACAAGGTCGTCAAAGGCGACGATCTCGGCGCGGATGAAGCCGCGCTCAAAGTCCGAGTGGATCTTGCCCGCCGCGCCGGGGGCCTTGGTGCCCTTTTCGATGGTCCAGGCGCGAACCTCCTTGGGGCCCGCGGTCAGGAAGCTGATGAGACCCAGGAGCTCGTAGCCCAGCGTGACCAGCCGGTCGAGGCCGCTCTTTCCGATGCCCATTTCCTCAAGGAAGGCCTTTTTTTCCTCCGGCTCCATCCGGGCGATTTCTTCCTCCACCTGGGCAGAGATCACCAGCACCTGCGCGCCCTCTTTTTGGGCGACCCCGCGCACCTGATCGACCATTTTTTCGGCCTTCTCGTCGCCGGCGAGGCCGTCCTCGTTGATGTTGGCGGCGTAGACCACGGGCTTGTCGGTGAGCAGGAACCAGCCCTTGACGGCGGCGCGCTGCTCTTTCGTCAGCGGGCAGGTGCGGGCGGAATTGCCCGCGTCCATGTGTTTCAACAGCGCTTCGGCCGCGTCCAGCTCGTCCTGTACGCTCTTTTCGCCGTTTTTGACCAGCTTGCGCGCCCGCTCGGCGCGCTTCTGGCAGGTCTCGATGTCGGCCAGGAGCAGCTCCGTCTCGATGGTCTCGATATCCCGGATCGGGTCCACCGAGCCTTCGACGTGGATCACGTTTTCATCCTCAAAGCAGCGCACCACGTGCACCAGCGCGTCCACCTCGCGGATGTGGGAGAGGAATTTGTTGCCCAGCCCCTCGCCCTTGCTGGCGCCGCGCACCAGGCCGGCGATGTCGACGAACTCGATCACCGCGGGGGTGTACTTCTCCGGGTGGTACATCCCGGCGAGCACGTCCAGCCGGGGATCCGGCACCGCCACCACGCCGGTGTTGGGCTCGATGGTGCAGAAGGGATAGTTTGCCGCCTGCGCGCCCGCGGCGGTGATCGCGTTGAAAAGTGTGCTCTTGCCGACATTCGGCAGGCCCACGACGCCAAGTTTCATGTTCTTCATCCTTCACACGTTTGTCTTCGTACTATTATAGACTGTCCCGGCGCGAAATGCAACGGCGGCGGCGGCGCACGGGGCGGCGGAGAACCCTATGGATTTTAGCCTGAGCCCGGGATTTCGGGCAAGACGCTGACCAAAGGGTCGGCGGCGTGTACGGGTCGGGGAACGATTGAAACCGAGAAGGGACAATCTGCGCGCCCCCCCAGACCGGCGGCGCGCA
>JAEYPB010000027.1 GCA_023411175.1 Bacillota bacterium
CTCCGGACCCTCTGATTAAAAGTCAGATGCTCTGCCAACTGAGCTACTGGGTCGCATTGGCTGGGGCGGCAGGATTCGAACCTGCGCATACGGGAGTCAAAGCCCCGGGCCTTAACCGCTTGGCTACGCCCCATCGCCCTCGTCATAGATCATGCCATGCTGGAAAGAAAAAATGGGGTGAGCGATGGGATTTGAACCCACGATTTCCAGGGCCACAACCTGGCGCTCTAACCGCTGAACTACGCCCACCACAATTCTATCCTGCCCGGTAATGGCGCGCCCGAAGGGATTCGAACCCCTGACCCACGGCTTAGAAGGCCGTTGCTCTATCCAACTGAGCTACGGGCGCATACGATCGCTCGAAGGCTTCAGGCAAGCTACATTCCCGCTGACGATTCATGATTATATCATGTCGGACGCGCTTTGTCCATAGGTTATTCAAAATTTACAGGCAACATTTCCATGCCCCTGTAACTGCGTCACACCCGCAATAAAAGCGGGCAGGGGCCTGTCTCTCGGAACTCGACGACGGCGTAACGGCCGTTCATCAGCGCGCCGGGGTTGACCAGAAGCGCGCCCTGGGCCATATCGACCGCCGGGATGTGGGTGTGCCCGTAGAGGACGAGGGCGGCCTCTGCCTCCCGGGCGCGCAGCGCGAGCCGGAAGAGCGAGTGCTTGACCCTGTAATTGTGTCCGTGCGTTAAAAGCGTCCTGACGCCGGAAAAGACTTCGATGCGCTCACCGGGCGGTTCCGTAGAAAAATCACAGTTGCCCGCCACACGAAACAGCGGGAGGTTCGCCGCCTCCGCGATGTGCCGCGCGTCGCCCGTGCCATCGCCCAGGTGCGCCAGTGCGTCCAGCCCACGAAGATGCGGAATGACCTTTTCCACCATCGCAAGGCCGCCGTGGCTGTCCGATACCACGCCGAGCCTAAACATCCTTTTCCAGCGCCTCCATCAGCTTCGCAATCGCCCGCGCGCGGTGGGAGACGGCGTTCTTTTCATCCATTGTGGCTTCCGCGAAGGTCTTGCCGAAGTCGTGTGACAGAAACAGCGGGTCATAACCAAAGCCGCCCGCCCCGCGGTAGTCTTTCAGAATTTCGCCTTCGCAGGTGCCCCGCGCCACGATGGGCGGCTTGCCGGGCCGGCAAAGGGCCATCGCGCACACGTAGCGGGCGGTACGGGGCGCAGGGGCGTGTTCCAGCTCTTTTAAAAGCAGGCGGTTGTTTGCCTCGTCGTCGCCGTGCACGCCGGCGTAGCGGGCGGAATAGACGCCCGGGCGGCCGTTCAGCGCGTCCACCTCGAGGCCCGAATCGTCCGCCACCGCCGCGCAGCCGGAGCGCGCCATCAGCGCCTCCGCCTTGATGAGCGCGTTGTGCTCAAAGGTCTCCCCCGTCTCCTCCACATCGGCGTCAAAACCCGCCTCCTTCATGGATGAAACGTCGAACCGGTCGCCGAGCAGGAGCCGCATCTCCTTGAGCTTTCCAAAGTTCCCGGTGGCGATGAGAAGCCGCGGCTTCTTTTCAATCACCGTCGCGGCTTCACCCAGCGCCGAAAGCTGCGCCGCCGCGAGGGCGCGGATGCCCGCCTCGCCCAGCGAGATAAGCGCGTCCAGCCCCGCGCGGTCAAAGGGCGCGCCCTCCGCGCCGCCCTGCACCTCGACAAACCGGCCCGCGCCGTCCTTCGTCAGCGCCATGGCCAGGTTCATGTCCACCTCCGCCCGGCTGTCCTCGGTGTATTCAAGATCGAGCATCGCCTGTCCGCCCACGATTCCAGCGCTGACCGCCGCGATCTGCGCCCGGACGGGCGAATCCATGATCTTTCCGGCGTCCATCAGCCGCTTCACCGCCAGGCACAGCGCCACAAAACCGCCGGTGATGGCCGCGGTGCGGGTGCCGCCATCCGCTTGCAGCACGTCGCAGTCGATGGTGACAGTGCGCTCGCCCAGCCGGGCGAGGTCACACCCGGCGCGAAGCGCCCGGCCGATCAACCGGGAGATTTCCACCGATCGGCCATCCTTCTTGACGCCGTCGCGGGGCTTTCGGGATGGGGTCGCGCCGGGCAGCATGGCGTATTCGGCGGTCAGCCATCCCTGCCCCTTTCCCTTTAAAAACGGCGGCACGCCCTCTTCCACCGAAGCGGTGCATAAAACGCGGGTTCGGCCGCATGAAATCAGCGCCGAACCCGCCGCCATTTGGGTAAATCCCGGGATGATTTCAATTGCTCGCAGTTCGTTATCCTTGCGGTCATTGGTACGCATGGGGTTTACTCCTCCGGTTCCAGAATAGCGTCCGACTGGGTGCGGATGATCTCCTCCGCGACGATGTCGGCGTCGTTTACAAACGTGGTGATCGAGAGCGTCGCGTGGCCGGGGTCGTAGGGCTGGCCTTCCACCTGGAGTCGGACTTCCTTCACGCCGTCAAACTGCCGGGCTGTCAGGACCAGCGCCCGGAGCGCCGCGCGGCCGCCGTCAGAATTCTCGGCGATCTTGATGAACTCGCTGGTGAAGTTGATGGTGGCCACGCCGTTCTCGACCTTGACGCCGATCAGGCCGCAGCCCGGAGGCAGCGCGCCCTCCAGCGGGCTCTGGGCGCTGGGGCCCTTGGCCAGCTCCAGCATGGCGGTTTCAATGTCGCCCGCGCCGTAGACCATCCGCGTCACCGGCACGAGCAGCGCGCTGTTCTCGCCGGGGAAGTAGAGCTGTACGGTCTTCGCGGCCTCCACCGGGATGCCCTCGGCGGCGCTTTCGAGGTTCAGAACGCCCCGCTCAAAGGGGGTCTCGATGCTGGTCCCGTTCGTCAGCTTTGCGATATGCTCGCCGCCGATGGAGATGCTGACCTTTTTAACCGTCGGGAACTCCGTCAGCGTCTGCACCACCGCCGCCACCATGTTGGCCTCCTGGGCGGCATCGGTCATCTTGAGCACCTGCTTGCCGAGATCGATGCGGGCGGTGCCGTCCTTCTGGATATCGAGATCGATGGACGTCTCCTCCGGGATCACCGTCCGAAGGCCCAGACGGGCCGCTTCCATGTCGTTGTACGCGCTCTTCACCATGAGGGACAGCGTCGCCTTGGCGATGCCGGGTTCCTCCGGAAGCGAGCGGGTGACGGGCACCAGGTATCCGTAGTTGTCCTGGTAGTAGACGGTGGTGCGGACGCTATCCGTGGGCGCGGGTGACTCGGTCGCCGTCAGCTCGACCTCAGCGGTCGGTTCCGGTTCGGGCGAGACCGTCGCGGCCGGCGCCCCTCCAGTCGATTGAGAACTTCGCCACATCCCCCACGCGCCGCAGACGACGACCGTCAGCGCCAGCAGCACCACGCTGAGCACATAGGCCTTGCGCTGGTTTCCGCTGAAATTCATACCGAACCCTCCTCACGCTTGATCTCGGTCAAGCATATTCCAGGGGGTGGACAGGTAGAACGCGCGGGGCGACAGCGCTATTTTACCACAAAACGCGGCCCGCGCATTGCCAGAAGGCGTTTTTTTCGATATAATTACAAAGAATTCCGGGAGTGGAGGACGACTTCATGCCAATGGACGGCGTTGCGCTGGGTTTTGTGGCGCGCGAGCTTAACGACCTGATCGTCGGCGGGCGCGTGGACAAGGCGACCCAGCCGGAACGAGACGAAATCAACCTTACGATACGCTGCCGCGGCGCAAACCGCGTCGTTTTGATCTCCGCCAGCGCAGGCTGCGCCCGGGCGCACCTGACGAGCGTCAAAAAGGCCAGCCCGCTGGAGCCGCCCGCCCTGTGCATGCTGATGCGCAAGCACTTGGTGGGCAGCCGCGTTTCCGCCGTTCGCCAGATCGGCGGCGACCGCATCCTCGAAATCGACTTTGAGGGCAGCGACGAGCTGGGCGACCGCGCGACGCGGACGCTCGTCTGCGAATTCATGGGCAAGCATTCGAACGTGATGCTCGTGGGCGCGGGCGGGCGGATCATCGAATGCGTGCACCGCGTGACCGACGAGATGAGCCGCGTGCGCGAGGTGCTGCCCGGCCTTACCTACGTGCGCCCCCCGTCCCAGGATAAGCTGCCCTACGACGCGCTGACAGAGGACGCGCTGTCCCGGCGGCTTGCGGACTGCGCCGGGCCGCTTCACAAGGCGCTGGCGGCCCAGGTGTCCGGCCTCGCGGCGTCAACCGCGCGGGAGGTCGCGCTACGCGCGACCGGCGACGAGGACGCTCGCCTCGAGGAACTCGACATCCCCCGGGTCAGCGAGCGGATCGCAGACTTCTTCAAGTCGCTCCCGTCCCTCGCCGCCCCGGCGATCCTGCTGGCGGAGGACGGCGCGCCGCTGGACCTGACCGCGTTCCCCTTCGAGAGCACGCGCGCCCTTGAACGAAGGCCGTTTGACACCCTTTCCGAGACCATGGACGCGTTCTACGAGGCGCGGGACCTCTCCGACCGCATCAAGCAAAAGTCCTCATCCCTACACCGGGTGCTGAAGAACAACGTCGAGCGCTGCGAAAAGAAGCTGGCGCTGCAGCTGGAGGCCCTCGAGGGTAGCCAGCGGATGGAGGAATACCGGGTGATGGGCGAACTCATCACCGCCAGCGCGCACCTGATCGCAAAGGGCGCGAAGAAGGCGTCGCTCCCGAACTACTACGACCCGGAGATCAAGCCGGTGGACATTCCGCTGGACGAAAAGCTGTCCCCTTCCCAGAACGCGCAGCGCTACTTCAAGCTCTACCAGAAGGCGCGCTCCGCCCAGACGCTGGCCGCCGAGCAAATCAAAAAGACCCGCGAGGAGCTGGACTACCTCGAAGGGCAGCTGGAGAACCTGCGCAAGTGCGAAACCGAGGCGGAGCTGAACGAAATCCGCGCGGAGCTTGAAAAACTTGGCTACGTGCGCGCCAACCACAACCGTCGGCAGATGAAGAAGCTGCCGCCTTCCCAGCCGCTGCACTTCGTCTCCGGCGCGGGGATCGACCTGCTCGTCGGCAAGAACAACCTGCAAAACGATGAACTCACCGCGAGCGCCCGGCCGAACGAGACCTGGCTGCATGCCAAGGACATCCCCGGCTCCCACGTGATCGTGGTCAGTGAGAACCCGGACGACGAGACCATCCTGGAGGCCGCGCTGCTGGCGGCATATTATTCAAAGGCGTCAGCGTCGTCCAACGTGCCGGTGGATTATACGCTGAAGCGCTACGTCAAAAAACCAGGCGGCTCAAAGCCCGGCTTTGTGATCTACGCCCATCAGCGCACGCTGTTCGTGACGCCCTCCGCCGAGGCCGTCGCGGGCATACGAAAGGCGACATGAGATAACCAGGGAGGCAAGATGAAGGTTCTTCTGATCGGCGTTGGGTTTCTTCTCCTGGGCCTCGGGGCGGTCGGCGTATTCGTTCCGGTGCTCCCCACCACCCCCTTCGTGCTGCTGGCCGCCGCCTGCTTTGGAAGCGCCAGCCCGAAGATGTACAAGTGGCTCGCGGAGACGCGCTTTTTCGGCCAGTTCGTCGAAAACTATAAAAACAAGACCGGCGTGCCCATGCGCACGAAGGTCTCCGCCCTCGTCTTTCTGTGGGCGCTGATGATCCTGTCGATGGTGCTGAGCCGGAAGCTCTGGGTGAGCGCTCTGCTGACCGTCATCGCTTTGGCGGTCTCCGCCCACATTCTGATGATCAAAACCCGCCGCTGAAAAAGCGCGCGAAATCCATCGGCCTTTTCGGCCCATATTCATCCATCACAAAACCCCGGCCGCACGCGGCCGGGGTTCATGTATCACGTTTCGAATTGGGTCAGTTCGCGGCCTCAGCCTTCGGATAGATGCTGACCTGCTTCTTGTCCTTGCCCAGGCGCTCGAACTTCACGACGCCGTCGATCTTCGCGAAGAGCGTATCGTCGTCGCCGATGCCCACGTTGAGGCCCGGATGGATCTTGGTGCCGCGCTGGCGGACCAGAATGTTGCCACCCAGCACGAACTGCCCGTCGGCGCGCTTGACGCCCAGGCGCTGCGCATGGCTGTCGCGACCGTTGCGCGACGAACCGACGCCCTTCTTATGGGCGAACAGTTGAAGATTGATCTTCAGCATGGTTTTTACCTCCGCTGCATGTAGTCGATCCCGACCAGATCGGGATATTGTCCGGCAATGTTTGTTAGGCCCGCCTCCAGCGTTCGAAGCACGATCTCGGTTCCTTCGGTGGCTTCCCGGATGGAGGCGCTGAGCGCGCCCTTCTCCTCGTCCGCCGACCATTCCACCGGAACCTTCAGAACCTCTCCGAGCCCGAGAAGCGCGGTCTGCGTCAGCGCCGATACCGCCGCGCACACGATGTCCTCGCCGCTTTCCGCATACCCGGCGTGGCCGCTGGCCGTAAAGCCGTAGAGCCTCCCGCCTTGAACGAGGAATCGGACGGTGGTCATCAGCCGACCTTGACGATCTCGACCTTGGTGTAGGGCTGGCGATGGCCCTGCTTGCGGCGGCTGTTCTTCTTGGAGCGGAACTTGTAGACCATGACCTTGGCGTTCTTGACATCGCCCAGGATCTTGCCCATCACGCTGGCGGACTCAACCACCGGCGCGCCGACAACCAGGCCGTCGTCCTTGCCCAAAAGCAAAACGTCGAAATTGACCAGCGAATCCTGCGCAGCAGAGAGCTTCTCAACGTAGATGACGTCGCCCTGCTGGACGCGGTACTGCTTGCCACCGGTTTGAATGACTGCGTACACGCGTTGCACCTCCTGTCCATAGTGCTCGCCAGGCGCCAGGCACCGCGCGAACGCGGATTTTGAAGCCTCCCCTGAGCGGCCTAACGAATATTATACCGTTTCGGCTGCGGGCTTGTCAAGCCGCGCAAGCGCCTCCATCGTAAAGAGATTGTAATCGTCCACGTAGATATCGCAGATTTCGCGGATTTCGGCCTCGTCCGGCACGCTGGTCGCATCCTCGATGGCCACCACGGCGCACCCGGCGGAATGGGCGCCGCGCATGGCGTATACCGCGTCCTCAAATACCACGCATTCCCGCGCATTCAGGTTCAGCCTGCCCGCGACGTGGTGGAAGAATTCGGGACTGCTCTTTCGAAGCCCCGTGTCGCCGCCGCAGACGACGAACTCAAAAAGGTCCAATACGCCGTGGCGCCGGAGCGCCATCTCAGCCACCGGCTGCGGCGTGAGCGTTGCCACGCACATTGTAAGCCCCGCCGCCTTCAAGTCGCGCAGCAGTTTCAGCGCGCCGGGCTTGGGCTGAATCACGTCCAGATACAGCGGGCGCATGTCGTCTTCCATTTCGCGGATGATCTCGTCGAACGTCATGCCGAGCTCGAACTTTTGGAGGTACAGTTTTGCGGCGGCGCCGCTGTGGGTGATCATTTCCTGCCCTCGGATCTCCTCCGGAATTTCGAGCCCACGCTTTCTCAAAAATTCCGCGTTGAGCGAGCGCCAGCAGCCCATCGAGTCGAGGATGGTGCCGTCCATGTCAAAAATTGCGCCTTTAAACCTTGATGCCATGCCATTTCCCTCCGTTGAATCTGCGGTAGACGCTGGTGAGCCTGATGATCATGTCGATGATCGCGGCGGCCCACGCGCCGAGCAGCGCGATGTCCTCGCGGCCAAAGCGCTCCCGCAGCACAAAGATCGCCACGACCGCCAGAACCGGGCGAATGATCGCCACGCAGACCGTCATTACCTTGGCGACGTATTTGGTGTCGCCCGCGCCGCGCAGCGCGCCGGAGATGACCACCGACGAAGTCTGGAACGGCTGGAAGATCGCGACCATCAGCATCACCTTGGCGGAAAGCTCGAGGACGACGGGGTCGTCGGTAAACAGCCGCACCATCGGCGCCCGGAAGATCACGATGAGCGTTGCCAACACAAACGCCGCCACCAGCGCGAGGCGCTGACAGGCCTTTCCGTAGACCTTCGCCATGTCCGGCCGGTTCGTTCCCAGCGACTGCCCCACCAGCGACGTGCCCGCAACGCCGATGCCGTCTCCAAAGTTAAATGAAATGCCCAGAAACTGCATGCCGATCTGATGCGCCGCAAACGCCATTGTCCCCAGCTTCGCCACGATCACCGCGTAAGCGAAAAAACCGAATCGGAGCGCGATCTGTTCGATCATCGCGCTGCCGCCGACGTTGGCGATGCCCTTGACCGTTTCCCGGTCAAGCCGCCAGTCGTCGTGCCTGCTGAGCCGGAGGAACCCGGTGTTGCTCGGGCGGTCGTATACCGTGATCACCGACATCACAAACCCGACCGTGAAGCCGATGGCGGTGGCGATGGCCGCGCCGGCGATTTCAAGCCTCGGAAAACCAAAATTTCCGCCGATCAGGAGGTAGTTGAACACCACGTTCACGAGATTCGAGGTGATGTTGACGTTCATCGTGATGCGGGTGTTGCCCGTGCCGCGCTGCGCGGCGCAGATGGCCAGCGTCAGCGCGTTGACCGGCAAAAAATAGGTAAGGATGTCAAAATACATCTTGGCATCTTCAATGGTGTCGCTCTCCGCGCCGGCGAGCATCATCAGCTGGCGCGAAAACGCGAGTCCCGCCACGGCCATGGCGATGGCAAGCACCGACACGATGACGAGCGCATTTCGCATGGTGCGGTTGGCCTCGTCGGGCCTGTTCTCGCCTTTCCTTCGCGCGACAATTGCGGTGACGCCGACGTTGAGCGCAAAAAAAATCGAGAGCAGAAGCATCCGCGGCTGCCCCACCAACCCCACCGCGGCAATGGCCTCCGGCCCCAGCGTGCCCACCATCATCGTATCCACCGACCCGATCAGGCTCATCAGCACCATTTCCATGACCGACGGCAGCGCGATGTCGTAGATGTTTCGGTAGACGGTTTTCGATTCGGGGATATCGCCCTTTGACTCCCCCGGCTTCAGCATGCGACCGGTGTCAAAAAGCCGCCCCAGCACCTTTGCCAAGAACAGAACCTCCCCTCCTTTGTATGAACCGACTAGAGCGCCGCCATGAGCGCCTCGGCGGCCAGCGCCGCCGCGCCCGCCTGCGGTGCGCCGCCCTGGGCGAACTCCGGCCGGCCGCCGCCCTTGCCGCCTATCGGCTTGACGGCCTCGGACAGGAGCCTGCCCATGTGCGGGCCTTCCCCCTCCGTTCTGGCAAAGACGATCAGACTGTTCCCGTCGTCCTGCCGGCTCTCAATCAGCGCGATCGTCCTCTCCCTGGAAGCGAGATGGGATGCCATCTCCTTGATCGCGCTCGCGTCGAGCGCATCGCAGGCGTCCCGGACGACCCGCCACCCGCTTTTCTCCTCCGCCGAGCGCCAAAGTTCGTCCGCCCGCCTGAGAGCCTGTCCCGTCCGCTCGCGATCGAGGCGCGCCTTCGTCTCCCGCTCCCGCTCCAGCGCGCCCTCCGCCGCCTCCGGAAGCCTTTCCACCGGAACGGACAGGAGCGCGGCCGCGCGGTCCGCCGCACGGGTCCGCATGCGCGCGTCTTTGACGGCCCGCATGCCGCACACAAAGGTGACGCGCATTTTGCCGCGGCTCGGGCGTGCGTCGAGGATCCTGACGAGGCCGATCTGCCCGGTGCTCGACGGGTGGGTGCCGCCGCAGGCGACGCACTCGCCGTCCTTTTCATCGCCGATCAGGACGACCCGTATGTGTTCCTTGACGGTCGGGGGCTTGCGAAGCGGCAGGGTCCCAAATTCTTCCTCCGTCGGAAAAAAACAGCGGATCGGGAGATCCCGCTGGATGTCCCGGTTGACCTCGTCCTCGATCTCGTCCAGAACATCCTCCGGCGCGCGCATGCCGCCGCCGGGCAGTTCCACATCGATGGTGGACACTTCCGCGCCCAGATGAAGGCCGATGGTGAAGCCACCGAGCTTTTTGAAGATCTTTCCCGCCAGCATGTGCTCGCCCGCGTGCTGCTGCATGTGGTCAAAGCGCCGCGCCCAGTCGATCTCGCCGCTGACCCGCGCGCCAACTTCGAGCGCGCCCTCAGTCCTGTGCCAGACGTCGCCGTCCTCGCCGACAAATACGTCCGTCACACGGATGCCGCCGAGAAGCCCGGTGTCATAAGGCTGCCCGCCGGATGTCGGGTAAAAGGCCGACCTGTCCAGCCGCGCCGCGCCGTCTTTGGCCTCCAGCACCTCGGCGACGAATTTTTTAAGGTAGGAATCCCCATAATACAACCGTTCGGTCACGGGCATCACCCCTTACTAATATATCATATACCGGTTCTTCAGCGGGGATCAAGCATGATTCGTTTAACAAAAGATTTACCATCTTTGATATTGACTATCTTAGACCTTTGACTTATAATGGCCTTGTAAGCGGGCAGCAGCCCGCAAAAGACAAAATTCACATTGATATGAATGGAGGTATCGTTATGGCCAATCTGATTCCGTACCGCTATCGCAGGAATGCTCTGATCCGTCCGGATTCGCTGCTCAACGACGACTTCTTCCGCAGCTTCTTCGCCCCCTTCGCCAATGATTCGCTCACCGGCGGCTTCAAGGTGGACGTGCGCGACATGGGAGACAGGTATCTCCTGGAGGCCGACTTGCCGGGCGTCAAGCGCGACCAAGTCAAGATCGACGTGGACGACAACATCCTGACCATCCGCGCCGAGATGGACGAGACAAAGAATGAGGAAAAGGATAACTACGTGATGTGCGAGCGCCGCTACGGCCGCACGCAGCGTTCCTTCAACATCAGCGGCGTCAACGAGGCGGATATCACCGCCGAGTTCACCGACGGCGTGCTGAAGCTGAACCTCCCCAAGCTCACCGAGCAGCCCAAGACCGGCCGCAGCATTGAGATTCAGTAAACCCAGGCGCGAACCTTGACATTTTGTTCCGTCTTCGCCTATAATAAGCTACTGCCGTAGGCGATGACAGCCGGGCCCTCGTCACAGCCGACGAGGGCCCGGCCTTTAATATGGAGGGATTCGATGCTGATCACGCAGGCGCCCAAGGGCACCCAGGACGTGCTGCCTTCAGAAAGCGGACGGTGGCAAGATATTGAAGCCAAAATGCGCGAAGCCTGCCGTCTCGCGGGCTTCCGCGAGGTGCGCACGCCCGTCTTCGAGCATACGGAGCTGTTCCTCCGCTCCGTCGGCGACACCACAGACGTGGTTCAAAAGGAAATGTACACCTTTCTTGACAAGGGTGGGCGCTCCATCACACTGAAGCCGGAGGGCACCGCCGGCGCAGCCCGCGCGTTCCTTGAGGGACACCTCGAAGCCGGCGCGCTGCCAATGAAGATGTACTACATCTCCTGCCCCGTCTTCCGCTATGAGAAGCCCCAGTCCGGCCGCTTGAGGGAACACCACCAGCTGGGCATCGAGGTCTTCGGCGCGAAGGACGCCAGCTGCGACGCCGAGGGCATCCGCCTGGCGCTGGACGTGCTCGAAGCGTGCGGCATCAGCGGCCTAAAAGTATCGATCAATTCCATCGGTTGTCCGGACTGCCGGACGGCTTACCTTGAAAAACTGCGGGAATTCTTGCATCCGAAGCTGTCCAAGCTCTGCGAAACCTGCCGGGATCGGTTTGAGCGCAACCCGCTTCGAATTCTGGACTGCAAGGTACCCTCCTGTCAGGCGGAGCTTACCGATGCGCCGGATATGCTGGGAAATCTGGATGAGGACTGCGCCGCCCACTTCGAGGCGCTGAAATCCAGCCTTGCCGCGTTGGGCGTGGACTTTTCGGTCGATCCCCGCATCGTCCGGGGCCTCGACTACTACACCCGCACGGTGTTTGAAATCATCACCGAGACCGAAAGCGGCCCGCTGACCGTGTGCGGCGGCGGCCGGTACGACGGGCTCATCAAGCAGCTGGGCGGGCCGGATACGCCGGGTTTTGGCTTCGGCATGGGCGTCGAGCGCGTGCTGATGATTCAGGACATGCTGGGCCTTACGCCCCCGGAGAAGCCGGTGGTGGACGTGTTCCTCGCCGCGCTGCCCGGTGCGCGCATCGACGCCGTGAAGATCCTGCGCACGCTGCGCCTCGCGGGCGTATCCGCAGACATCGACCACGCGGCACGATCGCTGAAGGCGCAGTTCAAGTACGCGGACAGGCTGGGCGCGCCCATCGTCCTCGTCGTCGGCGGCGACGAGCTCGCCCGCGGAACGGTCAAGCTTCGGGACATGCGGGAGAGCGCGGAAGCGGAAATACCGCTTGATCACATCTTGGAAGCGGTTCGGGAGAAACTTTCGAAAGAGGGAACGGGCGTATGACGAAGCTGAAGCGAACCACCTATTGCGGCAAGGTGTCCCGCGCGGACGCCGGTGAAACCGTCGTTTTGAGCGGCTGGGTGCAGCGCACCCGCGACCTGGGCGGCGTGGTATTCGTATGGCTCCGAGACCGCGAGGGCCTGGTGCAGCTGGTGTTTGACGAGGCCGAGTGCGGATCCGAGAATTTCAGGCTGGGCGGCTCGCTGCGCGGCGAGTACGTGGTCAGCGTGTCGGGCGAAGTGCGCATGCGCGCGGCGGAGGCCGTCAACGACAAGATGCCAAACGGCGATGTCGAGGTCGTGGTCAAGGCCTGTCAGCTGCTCAACAAAAGCGAAACCCCGCCCATCTACATTGACGACAACGCCAAGGAAAACGAGCTGGTGCGGCTCAAATACCGCTACCTCGACCTTCGCCGCCCGTCGCTGCAGGCGACGATGCGGCTGCGCGGAAAAATCCAGTCCTCCATCCGCAGATTCCTGGACGATGTCGGCTTCACCGACGTGGAGACGCCGATCCTCACCAAGTCCACGCCGGAGGGCGCGAGGGACTTTCTGGTGCCGTCCCGGCTGCACCATGGCGAGTTCTACGCATTGCCCCAGTCGCCGCAGATTTACAAGCAGCTTCTGATGCTGGCGGGCTTTGACAAATACTACCAGATGGCGCGCTGCTTCCGCGACGAGGACAGCCGCGCCGACCGGCAGCCGGAGTTCACCCAGTGCGATATGGAGATGAGCTTTGTCGAGCCCGAGGACGTGCAGGGCGTCGTAGAAGGCGCCTTCAACGCCGTGTTCGAAGCTGTTCGCGGCCATTCGCTCGCCCTTCCCCTCCCCCGCATGACCTGGCGGGAGGCGATGAATCGCTACGGCTCCGACAAGCCCGACCGCCGCTTCGGACTGGAACTCGTCGACGTATCCGACGTCTGCGAGGGCTCGGGCTTTGGCGTGTTTGAAAATGCCATCGCCGCCGGCGGCAGCGTCCGCGGCATCAACGCGAAGGGCCTTGCCCACGCGATGAGCCGCAAGGAGATCGACAGCCTGGGCGAATTCGCGAAGACTTACCGCGCCAAGGGACTGGCTTGGATCGCCCTGGGCGCGGACGGTATGCGCTCCTCCTTCACGAAGTTCCTGACGGAGCCCTTTGCGGGAAAGCTCCTCGAAAAGATGGGCGCCGAGACAGGCGACGCGCTGTTCTTCGTGGCGGACAAGAATTCCGTGGTGTTCCAGGCACTGGGCGAACTGCGCAAGGAGATCGCCCGCCGCCATGGCCTGATCGACAAATCGAAGGACGACCTGTTCTGGGTCACCGAGTTCCCGCTCCTCGAGTACGACGAGGAGGACGACCGGTTCGTCGCGATGCACCACCCGTTCACCAGCGCCATGGACGAGGATGAGCCACTCATGGAGACCGACCCCGGCCGCGTCCGCGCCAAAGCCTACGACCTGGTCTATAACGGCATCGAGATGGGCTCCGGTTCCATCCGCATCCACGACCCGGCGCTGCAAAAGCGCATGTTCCGCCTGATCGGCGTCAACGACGAGGAGGCGCAGCACCGGTTCGGTTTCCTTCTGGAGGCCTTCCGATACGGCACGCCGCCCCACGGCGGCTTCGCCTTCGGCATCGACCGCCTCACGATGATCCTGACGGGCAACGACAGCTTGCGGGACGTGATCGCTTTCCCCAAGGCGCAGAACGCCAACTGCCTCATGATGGAAACCCCCTGCGACGTCAAGCAGGAGCAGTTGGACGCCCTCGCCATCGCCATCGTGCCGGAAGAAAAGGAATAGCCCAACGCGATAACGCCGCCAGCATGCTGGTGGCGTTATCCTTTTGTCAGCGCCATCCAAAAACCCGGAGAAGCGGAGGCGGCCGGTTTTGCTTGCAATACGGTTTATCTCCAAGAAAAAACCGTTGGTATTTTGATGCCCTGATCCGCCGCGCTGATTCAACTTTCCCTCCGCCGGGTAATATAGTACTACGAATGAAGTGGAGTTTCATGCCCGCCCCGCGGGCACACAAATGGAGGAGGAATTTTCAATGTCCAGCCCGCTCGTCAAGACGCTTACATCCGGTGATCTCCGGCCTGAGAGCCTCGGCGGTTTGACCCTCGTCGACTTCTGGGCGTCCTGGTGCGGTCCCTGCCGCATGATCGCCCCGATCGTCGAGGAACTCGCCGAAGAAAACCAGGGCAAGGTCACCATCGGCAAGCTCAACATCGACGAACAGCCCGAGGCCGCGATGACTTACCGCGTGATGAGCATCCCCACGCTGGTTCTGTTCAAGGACGGCGTGGAACAGGAGCGCGTTGTCGGCGCGCGCAGCAAAGCCGCCTTCCAGCAGATGCTGGACAAGCACTTGGCCTGATGCAATCTCCAAGGTTAAACATTTGCCAAGCTGTGCAATCCGCGCGAAATTGTGGTATACTTAAGGCGTAGATTGCAGGAGTCAAATGCGAAGGGGCGTCTGCGGACGTCCCTTTTGCGTTTGGCGCGACGTAATCCGGCGCGACCGAAAACTAGAATCCGCTGTCCGCGCGTCGCACGTTGCCGCTCCTTTGGGGTGGGGTCGCACGGCGGGATTCGATGCTTTCAGGATTCCCGATAGGAGTCCTTGTTTTTGCGTACAAAAAGAGACCATAAGGAGGCCAACATGGCATCAAAATCCGGAAAGAACAAGAACGCAGGGCCGAAGCTGCGCATCATTTCCCTCGGCGGAATGGGCGAAATCGGCAAGAACATGACCGTATTTGAATACGAAGACGACATCATCGTCGTCGATATGGGGTCGCTTTTCCCCCGGGAGGACATGCCCGGCGTGGATCTGGTGATCCCCGACGCAACCTACCTGACCAAGAACGCGTCCCGCATCCGCGCTTACTTCATCACCCACGGGCACGAGGACCACATCGGCGCTTCCCCCTACATCCTGAAGCAGCTGCCCGCGCCGGTCTACGGCACGCGGCTGACGCTGGCGCTGATCGAGCACAAGCTCAAGG
>JAEYPB010000043.1 GCA_023411175.1 Bacillota bacterium
GCCGTTGTGCACCATCTTGACGTAGTGGCCCGCGCCGCCCTCACCCACCCAGTCGCAGCAGGGCGCGCCGTCCGCGCTGGCCGCGATGGCCTGAAACACCGGCTTCACGCGCGGCCACGCCGCGGGCGTGCCGCCGGGCATCAGGCTGGGGCCGTGCCGCGCGCCCTCTTCGCCGCCGGAGACGCCGCTGCCCACGTAGAGAAGGCCGCGCACCTCCAGAAGCTCCGCCCTGCGCATGGTGTCTCGGAAGTTGGAATTGCCGCCGTCGATCAAGATGTCGCCTTCTTCCAGAAGCGGCAGCAGCTTTTCGATTGTCTCGTCCACCGGGCGCCCCGCCCGGATCATCATCATGATGCGGCGGGGCGGCTCCAGCGCCGCGACAAATTCCTCGAGGGAATACGCGCCGACGATGCCCTCGCGCCGCCCGCGCCCCTCCACAAAGGCGCGCACCGCCTTCTCGGGATTCCGGTTGTAGACCGCTACGGTAAACCCCTTATCAGCCATATTGAGCGCCAGGTTTTCGCCCATTACCGCAAGACCAATCATGCCGATGTCCGCTTTCATGCGCATCCTCCTATCTTCTGACCCGGGCGTTGCCCTGGTAAATGCTCCACACCTGTTCCTCGTCGGCGGGGGTGGCGTAGTCCTCGGTCGAGGTCGTCGCCAGCGCGCCGGTGGCCCAGCCGAACTTCAGCCATTCGGAGGGCTCCCATCCCTTCAGGATCCCGTAAAGAAGTCCGCCCACGAAGGCGTCGCCGCCGCCGATTCGGTCCATGATCTGGATCTCCCTGAGCGGCTCCATATGCCACGTATCGCCCGCCAGGAGGATCGCGCCCCAGCCGTGGCAGTTTGCGCTGTAGACCTCCCGCAGGGTGGTGGCAAACGCCGAGGCATCCGGGTAGAGGGCGCGCACCCGGCCGATCATGTGCTTGAAGGCGTCGGTCTTCCCGTAAATGCCGCTGCCGCCCGCCTCCGGCCCTTCAACGCCCAGCGCCAGCTGGAAGTCCTCCTCGTTGCCGACGAGCACGTCCGCCAGCGAAGCGATTTCGTGAAACGCGGCGCGAAGTTCCGCTTCCCTGCCCTTCCAGAACGAGGCGCGGTGGTTCAGGTCAAAGCAAACCCGCGTGCCGGATTGCTTCGCGCGCCGCGCAACCTTGAGGCAGCAATCGGTGGTTTCCGGCGAGAGCGCGGCCACCAGCCCGGAAATGTGCAGAATCTGACAGCCGTCCCGGTCAAACAGGCGCTCCAGATCGTAGTCGTCGGCGCTGAGCGTCCGCCCGACCTCTCCCGCCCGGTCATTGTGTACCCTGGGCCCCCTCGCGCCGTAGCCGGAGTCCGCGATGTTGAACTGGTGCCGGAAGCCCCAGGGGCCGCCCTGCGGCACGTCAGGCCCCTCAAAGCCGATGCCTCGCCGCCTGAGCTCCGCCTTCAGAAAGAGCGATACGGGGCTGTCCTTGACGAAGCGCGTCAGCGCCAGAACCGGCAGCCCCAGCGAGGCCGAGACATTCAACACGTTGGTCTCGGCGCTGGTGGCCTGCATTTCGAAAAGGTGCGCCGTGTGTACGCTGCCGCGGTTGACCGGCGCGATGCGCACGCCGATGCTGGTGACGGTCGCCAGCGCATACTTTGCGCCGCTGATCAGTTTCATAAAAACGCCCCGCATTCAAGTAATATATCAGTTTGACAATACTATAATACAGGAATCGATGGAAGTCAATCCTGGAATGCGGGTGTAACCTGAAACCACTTGCGTCCCTATACCCTTGCGGTTTTCCGGACGCGCCCCGGCTAAAGGCGCAAAAGCCGCCATCAGAAACGCTGATGGCGGCTGCCCATGCCCGACGCCCCCAGCCAGGCTGGGAGGGCGTCGATTGGGGTTCCGGCGTCCGTCGCGGCGCACTTCAATTATCTCACGGGCTCGCGGGCCTCCGGCGCGTAGAAACGTGGGTAGAGCTTTCGAAGCGCCTCATGGTCTGCGATGGCGTGCATCAAGTGCTTTTCATAGGTGGCGCGGGCAGTCGGCACGTCGCCCGAGGCGATGGCGCGGGCGATGGCCTCATGCTCTTCGATCAGCCGCTCGGCGGTGTTGAGCTTGTAGCTGAGCCAGCGAACCCGGTCGAAGTGGATGGCGTGTTCCTTGATGAGCGCGTAAAGATCCTCTCTGCCCAGGGAAGCGTAGATCGCCCGGTGGAATTCGTCGTCCATCCGGAGGAAGCGGTCCGGATCGTTCGCCATACACAGCCGCTGCGCGCGGATGATGTCATGAAGCGATGCGGCGAGGCTCGGATCGGCCGCGACCGCGGCCTCTTCCACCAACTGTGACTCAAACACATAGCGCAGATAGCGGACGTCTTCGCCCCGCTTTTCCTCGATGTAGGACACGAAGGTACCCCGTTGCGGGTAAATGTTCAGGATGTGCCCGCGTTTGAGTTCCAGAATCGCCTCGCGAACCGGCGTCCGGCTGACGCCGATCTGCTCGGCCAGCGCCTTTTCCTGAAGTTGCTCGCCCGGCATCAGTTTCAGGTGTACGATGTTGTACTCCAGAACGCGCCGCGCGTAGTTGCCGGCTGATTCCTTGGGTCTTCTCTCAGGTAAGTCGAGCATGATACCGCCTCCGGCCTTCCAGCGCCGTACAGGCGCTGGGGCATTGCGTGATTTCGTACAGTATAATCGAATCCGTCCGCGTAGATCAACGTTTGGGTCTCGGACGGAATCAGTCCAGCATCAGCCCCGCATAGCCGCCGCGGATTTCAGGGGCAGGCCGAACGGCCCGCGCCATGCCGTAGGGCAGCGCGCCCTCCGGCGTGAAGCACGCCGCTTCGGGGGCGGCGAGGCGCTCCAGCGCGGCAATTTCCAGCGCGCGGCGAACGAATTCATCCCCCGCCACCAACTCCCGCACCGCGCCCCCCGGTTCGTACACCGCATAGCCCTCGAGCCTGCCCGCTCGGCGGACGCCCAGTGCGCGAAGGTAGGTGAGCGACCGCGCCCAGTCTTCGCCCGAGCGTACCACGTGGTCGCGCCCGGAAAGCGCCGCTTCGAAGCATTCATTCAATTCGGGGATTCCCGGCGCGTCGTCGGCCACAAGGCCAGGCGCCGCCGCTCCGCCCACGGAAATCATCCGCTGCCCGCGGAAAAACGCCGTTTCAAAGCCCTGACGCCGGTAGTATTCAAAAAGGCTCTCGGACTGAGGCACCAGCATGAGGTAAGACGCACCCCGCGCCCTTGACAGGTCCTCCGCCCCGCCCAGGAGCGCCGCCGCGACGCCCTTGCCCCGGAACGAGGGCAGCGTTGCGACCGCGTACACATAGGCCGCGGTCAGCGCCTCGCCGCCCGCGCGAAGGGTCACCGGCCGAAGGTGCAGCATGGCGGCGGCGCGGCCGCCGTCCTCGTACACCAGCGCGTTTTCCGGCGTATAGACGCACTTCAGAAACCAATCCGAAAAAGCCTCGTCCCCCGGGAACGAGGCGCTCCAGACTTCCTTCAGCGCGGCCAGGTCCTCCGGCCGCGACAGCCGGACGCCCTTCATACCGGCGTCGCGATGTACTTCATCGCAATCTTGTCAGGATAGTAGGAAAGCTTGGCTTTGCGCAGCCCCTCGATGCCCATGTCGTCCTCGCGGTTGATGAAGCGGATGCCGTCAGCGCATGCGCGAGCGGTCTCATTCGCCAGCACCTGGTAAGCGCCGGGGATCATCCAGTCGGCCTTCTCGATATGGACGCAGAACACGTCCGGCGTGATGAAGGTGCCCAGCGAGAAGCCGATCACCTTGCCGTCCAGCCGGAGTGCGCCGCCCTTTACGCCGAGTGCCCTGCCATTTTCGAGCAGGTTTACGATCGCCTGGTTTTCGGCCATCAGGTCGCCCTCGCAGGTGCGGTTGTCGCGGCACCAGCGGGCTTCATACTCGTACAACTCGTCCAGCCTGTCCGGGTCAAAGGGTTCGAAGGCCCAGCGCCCCTCGTAGGCCGCCCGAAAGCGGTTGATGAAGTTGCGCTTGGAGTGCAGCTTCTGGCCGGGCAGGTCGATGAACCTTCTGGCGTCGTAGAGGTAGTCCGCGCTGTCACGGTTCTCCGCAAACTCGAATTGGCCCGGGAAGGCCGCCTCCAGAAGCGAGCGCATCTTGTCGGACAGGAGTCCGAACCGGAGCTTCTCGCCCACAGCCTCGCAGTGGGCCTTCAGCGCCTCGACCGACCGCACGAGATCGCCGCCCGCCGGGAAGCCGTAGCAATGGCCGCCCTCCACGTCGATCCGGGTCAGCACCGCGCCCTCGTCGTAGCAGATTTCGGTATGATATTTCCCGCGCCAGATATACTGTACGGCAAAGGAACAGTCGCAGATGTCGTCGTCCAACTCGCGCATCGCGCGGTCAAAGCAGGGCTTGTCGCTTATACAGATGGGTCTGAACTGGAGGCCTGCCGCCTCCTGTCTTCGCGCAGGGTCTTCTTCCAGCGCTCGAATTGTTTGCGCCATTGACATAAAAATTCCCTTTCCGGTTGTTCTTTTGCGAGAGGCCGGATGACGGCCGGCCACATCTCAGATAATATACCACAGCCGCGCGGCGGTCAACCGCGCGCGAAATAAATTTCATGCCGGGAACTTTCGCTGAAAGCGGTTTACCCGTTTCAAGGCGCGGGGACAGGGTATATACTGAATACACATAAAAACGAGGAGGCAACCCGCATGCTGCATCCGGATATCACAAAACTATTGGTGGAGCAGATCAATAAGGAGTTTTATTCCGCGTATCTGTACCTGGCAATGTCCAATTACTACGCCGACAACAATCTGGACGGCTTTGAGAATTGGTTCTTTGTGCAGGCGCAGGAGGAGCGCGACCACGCGCTTCTGTTCCGTAGATACCTGCTCAACGAGGGCGAGTGCGTGACCTTCGGCGACATCAAGGGCCCCGACCATCTTTTCGATTCGTTCAAGGACCCGCTTCTGAAGTCGCTTGAGCACGAAAAGTACGTCACCGAGAGCATCAACAAGATTTATACCCTTGCCAGCGAGCACAAGGATTACCGCACGCTGCAGGTGCTGAACTGGTTCGTGAAGGAACAGGGCGAGGAAGAAAAAAACGCCGACGACCTGATCCGCAAGTTCGACCTCTTCGGCTCCGACCCCAAGAGCCTGTACATGCTCAACAGCGAATTGGGTACGCGGGTCTACGCCGCGCCGTCGCTGGTTCTGTAAACTTCAGTCACTTCCTTCCGGGCGCCGGGCGGGCCTCATTGTTCGTCTGCGCCAGCCGGCCTTCATTGTCCGCACCGCCGCCGGGGAAGTTTGCTCGGGCCCTTCCGTTCAGGAAGGGCCCGAATTGCATTCTGCCGCTTTGGAGAAGCGTCAGCCGATGACCTCCAACGTGTACTCCAACCCCGGCGAGGCTTCCACGGCCACATCGCCCGCCTCCCTGCGGGCGGCGGCCCTCGCCACGGTCTTACCAGAGGCGCCCGGGATCTCGATGGACGCGCCCTTGCCGATATGGTAGGCGCGCAGCGTCAGGCCCGCCGAGTAGTCGTAGTCCGGGGTATCTTCCACGGAGCTCACCGGCAGAAGCGTGTTTTCGCGCACCCAGAGCGGCAGCTGGAAGAAGTCGCACCGGTCGCGGTACCACCGTCCGCCTTCGCGGACGGAACCGTCCAGAAGGTTGGTCCACACGCCGTCCGGCAGGTAGTAATCTACGACGCCGTCCGCCGAGAATACCGGCGCGACGAGCAGCGCGTCGCCCAGCATGTACTGCCGGTCCAACTGGTGGCAGGCCGGATCATCCGGGAACTCCAGGAACATCGGCCGCAGCATCGGGACGCCGGCTTCGTGGGCTTCCGCCGCCTTTTGGTAGAGATAGGGCATCAGGCGGCACTTGAGGCGGGTGAAGAATCGCAAAACGTCCACCGCCTCGTCGTCAAACAGCCACGGAACCCGGTAGCTGCGGGAGCCGTGCAGTCGGCTGTGGGAGGACAGAAGACCGAATGCGCACCAGCGCTTGTAGACGTCCGCGGGCGCGGTATCCTCAAAGCCGGAGATGTCGTGGCTCCAGAAGCCGAAGCCCGAAGCCGCCAGCGAAAGCCCTGACCGGAGGGTTTCGGCCATCGATTCGTAGGTGGCAAAGTTGTCGCCGCCCCAGTGCACGGGCATCTGCTGTCCGCCCGCCGAGGCGGAGCGCGCAAACACGACCGCTTCGCCCTCTCCCCGCTCTTCTTCAAGGAGCGAGAACACGCAGCGGTTGTAGAGCAGGGTGTAGTAGTTGTGCATCCGGACGGGATCGCCTCCGTCGTGCCAGGCGATGTCCCGGACGGGGATGCGCTCGCCGAAGTCGGTCTTAAAGCAGTCCACACCCTGTCTGAGGAGCACCCGCAGCTTGTCCTGATACCATTTCCACGCGCCGGGGTTCGTGAAGTCCACAAGGCCCATGCCCGCCTGCCAGAGGTCGGTCTGCCAGACGCTGCCGTCGGTCTTCTTCACAAGGTAACCCGATTCCATGCCCTCCCGGAACAGCGGGCTGTCCTGGGCGATGTAGGGGTTGATCCACACGCACACCTTTAGCCCCCGGTCGTGAAGCGCCCTCGTGACACGCTCCGGATCGGGGAACACGGCGCCATCCCACTCAAAGTCGCACCAGCGGAAGGGCCGCATCCAGCAGCAGTCGAAGTGGAACACCGACAGCGGGATGTCCCGCGCCTTCATGCCCTCGACAAAGGACAGCACCGTCTTCTCGTCGTAATCGGTGGTGAAGGAGGTCGAGAGCCACAGCCCCATCGACCACGCGGGCGGCAGCGCGGGTTTGCCCGTCAGCGCCACGTACCGCTGAAGCGCGTCCTTCGGGTCCTCGCCGCCGATGACCATGTAGCTGAGCCGCTCGCCCGGGAGCGCGAACTGCACGCGCCCCACGTTTTCGCTGCCCACCTCGAAGGCCACGTCGCCGGGTTCGTCGACAAACACGCCGTAGCCGCGACTGGTCAGGTAAAAGGGCACGTTTTTGTAGGCCAGCTCGCTGTTGGCGCCGCCGTCCTCGTTCCAGCTCTCCACCACCTGCCCGTTTTTGACAAAGGGCGTGAACCGCTCGCCGAGGCCGTATACGCACTCGCCGACGGAAAGGTTCAGCGCTTCCTGGGTGTAGCCCGTTCCCGCCTTCTCATCGATGAAGTGCGCCATCGCGCGATGGCCGCTGGCGGTCAAAAAGCGCCCGTCGTACCGGTATTCGATGCCCCATCCGCCCTTCTTCTTCGACACCCGCGCCTCCAGAAGCCCGGAACGGAAGGAAAGGCGCTCGTCGTCCTCTTCGATGACGGGCACAACCTGCTTGCGGAACAGCGCAAATTCCGGCTTTTTCACCGGCGCGCCCGCATGGTGGACGATCTCCACCCGAATGACGCCTTCCATCGGCGCGTCCAGCCGCACCATGAGCGCGGGGCCCATGGTGTCCTGGCGGCCGTTCACCCGCTGGCAGGGAACCAGCATTTCCACCGCGTCCACAACCCTGCGGACACGGAAGCATTCCGCCGCGTATAACGGCTTAATAAACGGTTTTACCATCCAATGGCCTTTATTGAATTTCATGGTTCATCCCTCCACGCACCCATTATAAGCGAGGCGCGCTGTCGCGGCAATGAAAGGTTCTCCTTTTTTCTTTTTTCGTTGAAACGCATCATTTTGATTGACATTTATGCCAAATATTGTTAGAGTAATGGTCGGGTATTGTTTTTTGAATTTAAATCCTCTGTCGGCACTCGCCGGCAAAAGGGGGCGTAGGGTTGGCCGGCCTCATAGAAATGCAGGGCATCACCAAGACATTTCCCGGCGTCAAGGCGCTGGACGACGTCCGATTTGACCTTCGCGAGGGCGAGGTGCACGCCCTTCTGGGTGAAAACGGCGCGGGCAAGTCCACGCTGATGAAGATCCTGAGCGGCATCTATACCCGGGACGGCGGCACGTACCTTCTGGGCGGCCACCCGGTCGAACACCTGACGCCCAAGAGGGCGCAGGAGCTGGGCATCGCCATCATCCACCAGGAGCTGAACATGTGTCAGCACCTGACGGTGGCGGAAAACATCTTTCTGGGGCGGGAGGAAAGCCGCTTTACAAAGCTGCGCCAGCGGGACATGAACCGGCGGGCCGCCGAATACCTAAAGCAGCTGAGCCTCGACATCAACCCCGAAACGACGGTCTCCAAGCTGCCCGTGGGCGGACAGCAGATGGTCGAAATCGCCAAGGCCGTCTCGACCAACTGCCGGGTTCTGATCATGGACGAGCCCACCAGCGCGCTGACCAACCGCGAGGTAGACGAGCTCAACCGCATCATCCATGAGCTGAAAAAGCGGGGCGTCGGCATCGTGTACATCACCCATCGGCTGGAGGAGCTCGCCCCCATCGCCGACCGGGTCACGATCCTCCGGGACGGAAAATATGTGACCACCCGGGCGTTTTCGGACATCGGCATCGGCGAGATCATCTCGCTGATGGTGGGCCGCGAGATCACCGAAAAGTTCCCCCATGTGTCCTGCCCGGTGGGCGACGTGGTGCTCAAGGTCGAACACCTGAACACCGGGCGCATCCGCGATGTGAGTTTTGTGCTGCGAAGGGGCGAAATCCTGGGCTTTGCCGGGCTGATGGGCGCGGGACGCACCGAGACCCTGCGCGCCATCTTCGGTGCTGATCCGATCGAAAGCGGCAGCGTGCACCTGAACGGCCGGGCGGTGACTGTGAAATCCCCCTCCGGGGCGATCCGGTCCGGCATCGCCTGCGTGCCGGAGGACCGTAAAAAGGAAGGCCTGTGCGTGGATCTTTCGCTGCGCGAGAACGTGGCGCTGGCGAACCTGGACCTGATCCGGGGGCCGCTCGGCAAGGTTTTGCGCAGGAAGGAGCAGCGGCTCGCGCAGCGCGCCATAGAGGATCTCAAGATCAAGGCGTCCAGCCAGCAGATGCTGGCCAGGAACCTCTCCGGTGGCAACCAGCAGAAGGTGGTCGTCGGCAAGTGGCTGGTCAGGGACGCCGAGGTGGTGCTCTTCGACGAGCCCACCCGCGGCATCGACGTGGCCGCGAAAGTCGAAATCTACCACCTGATGAACCAGCTCAAACAAAAGGGCATCGGCGTTCTGTTCGTCTCCAGCGAAATGCCCGAAATCCTGGGCATGGCCGACCGAATCCTCGTCATGTGCGACGGCCGCGTCACCGGCGAGTACATGGCTTCCGAGGCCACGCAGGACGACATCATGAAGAGCGCCACGCAGTTTGAATCCAGGAAGGGGCAGGCGGGCTGATATGGAAAGGGACAACGCGTTCAAAAGGATCCTCCGGGTGCGCGGCATGGGCCAGGTGATTTCGGTGATGATGGCGCTTCTCCTGATGTGCGTCGCGTTTGCGCTGCTCAACCCCAATTTCATGACCCAGCGCAACATCACGTCGCTGCTTCGCCAGGTGGCGCCGATCCTCATCATCGGCATGGGGCAGTCCTATGTGCTGATTACCGGCGGTATCGACCTTTCCATCGGTTCGGTCGTGGGCATGAGCTGCATGATGAGCGCCACGATGATGACCCGCGGCGTCCACGTCCTGGTGGCGCTGCCGCTGACCGCGCTGGCATGCCTTTTCGTAGGGCTTCTGAACGGCACGCTGATCGCCCGGGCGAAGCTGCCGCCCTTCATCGCGACGCTGGGCACCATGATCACCGCCCGGGGTGTTGCGCAGATCGTCAACAACAACATGAACACCGACCAGATTTCCGCCGGCGGCAGTGAAATCTTCCGCGACCTATTCTACTATGGAAAGTTTGCGGGCCTTTTCAACCCCATGTGGATCGCGCTGATCCTCTTCCTCGTCTTCAACTACATCCTGTCCTCCACCCGCACCGGCCGCCACATCTACGCGCTGGGCTCAAACTACGAGGCGGCCAGGTTCTCCGGCGTCAACGTGAAGTGGGCGCAGACCAAGGCATACATCGTATCCTCGTTCATGAGCTGCATCGTGGGCTTCATCCTGATGGCCCAGAGCGGCATGGGAACCATGGACGCGGGCAACGGCTATGAGCTCAACGCCGTGGCCGCGTCGGTCATCGGCGGCGTGTCCACGATGGGCGGGCAAGGGCTTCTGTTCGGCACGGTGATCGGCGCGGGCATCTGGGGCGTACTTCAGAACGGCCTGCAGTTTGCCGGCGCGCCGCTGGCGCTGAAAAACATCGTCATCGGCATCGTGGTCATCGTTTCCGTCCTCATTGACCGCATCGCCCGCGGCGACGCGGTCGACCTGAAAAAGCTGTTCAGCCGCGGACAGCGCACAAGCTGATTGCAGGCGCAAGACGGCGCTTAGCATAATCATCAAGGAGGGTTTGGCATGAAAAAGGTCCTGGCGCTCGCGCTCGTTCTCCTTCTCTCCCTGGGTCTCTTCTCCGTTGCCAACGCGGAAGGCAACCTGGTGTACCTGATTACGATGGACAAAATGGACATGCACTGGGTATCGGTGGACGCGGGCGCTTCCACGATGGCCAAGGCGCTGGGTCTCGACTATAAGTGGGACGCGCCGGACGGCAAGGACAACGCCGACCAGATCGAAGTCCTGAACAACGCCATCGCCGAGAAGCCCGCCGTGATCCTCTTGGCCGCCACCGACCCACAGGGCATCGCCAAGACCGTTGAAGAAGCGCAGGCGCAGGGCATCATCGTCATGTACGTTGACTCCCCCGCCGCCGCGCCCGTCCCGGTCACGCTGTCCACCGACAACTACGCCGCCGGCAAGCTGGCCGCGCAGACCATGATCGCCGAGCTCGATGCCGCCGGCAAGACCAGCGGCAAGATCGGCATCGTGTCGGTCAACACCGCCACCAACTCCACCATGAACCGTGAAGCCGGCTTCCGCGATGTGTTCACCGCCGACGGCCGCTTCGAGCTGCTGACCACCGAGTACAAGGAAGGCCTGGCCGCCGAGTCCCAGGAGGCCGCCACCAACTTCATCATGGGCAACCCGGACCTCGTGGGCCTCTTCGGCGCGAACGAAGGCTCCACCGTGGGCGTCGGCAACGCGATCAAGGCGGAAGCGCCGGAGATCATCGGCGTGGGCTTTGACAAGTCCGACGCGATCCTGGGCCTTCTGAAGGACGGCACCTTGAAGGGCGCAATGGCGCAGAACCCGTTCACAATGGGTTATCTGGGCGTGGCGGAAGCCTACGCCGCCATTAACGGCCTGTCCACTGGCCCGGCGGTCATCGACACCGGCGTCTCGGTGCTGCGCGGCTAATACCAATCCAGAATAAAGGGCTGCCCCGTGCCGTCACCGGCGGGGGCAGCCCTTTTCAACGGCAATCACTACGCTTCGGTCTTCTTCGAGCGGGGCTTGCGTTTCGGCTTCGGCGCTTCCTCAGGGGCTTCAGCGGCCGCTTCCGGGGCAGGCGCCTTCTTCGCGTGGGGCTTGCGTTTCTTCGGCGCTTCCTCAGGGGCTTCGGCGGTCGCTTCCGGAGCAGGCGCCTTCTTCGCGCGGGGCTTCTTCACGGGGATGGGCTCCAGCTCCGCCTTGATTTCCGGGATGGGCGCAGCCTCGGCGGGTACGTCCTTCTTCCCCTTCCGGGCGGATTTGCTCAGCTCCCTGTACAGATCGACGTAGTGGTGCGCCGACTGATCCCAGCCGTACTGGCCGCCCATGGCGCGCTGCATGAGGCGCCGCCACACGTCGTGATGGTTCCGGAAGTAATTGATCGCCCGCTCCACCACCGTCAGCATGTCGTGGGCATTGTAGTTCAGGAAGGTGAAGCCGTTGCCCTCGTCGGTGTACTTGTTGTAGGAGAGCACCGTGTCCCGGAGACCGCCGGTTTCCCGAACGATGGGCAGCGTGCCGTAGCGCATCGAGATCATCTGCGAAAGGCCGCAGGGCTCGAACATCGACGGCATCAGGAACATGTCCGCGCCGGCGTAGATGCGGTGGGCCAGCGCGTGGTTCATCTCAATGCGGGAGGCGATGCGCCCGGCGTACTTCCACTGGGCCCAGTTGAAAAGGTCGACGTACCGGTCCTCGCCCATGCCCAGCACCACCAGCTGGCAGCCCGTGGCCATGAGGCCGTCCAGCACCCGCTCCACAAGATCCAACCCCTTCTGGCTGCTGAGTCGGCCCACCATGCCGATGAGCGGGATGTCCGCCCCCTCGGTCAGGCCCATCTCGCGCTGCAGCGCCAGCTTGTTCAGAACCTTCTTGTCCAGCGTCGCCGAGCCATAGCGCGCTTCGATGGCCGGGTCGTTCTCCGGGTCGTACTCCTCGGTGTCGATGCCGTTCAAGATGCCAAGAAGATCACCCGCGCGGGTTCGCATCAGCCCGTCCAGCCGCTCGCCGTAGAAGGCGGTCTTGACCTCTTCGGCGTAGGTGGGGCTGACGGTGGTGATCTTCTGTGCGAAGGTCAGCCCGCCTTTCATGAAGGAGCATTGGCCGTAGAACTCCAGGTGATCCGGCGTGTAGGCGAGGCCGCCGAGGCTGATCAGCTCCTCGATCTGGTCGATCGGGAAGATGCCCTGGTATTGCAGGTTGTGCACCGTGAACACGGTCTTGATCTTCTGGTATGGCTTCAGAACCCTGTACTGGATTTCCAGCATCGCGGGGATCAGGCCGGTCTGCCAGTCGTGGCAGTTGATGATGTCCGGCACAAAGTCGATCTTGGGCAGCGCTTCCATCACGGCGCGGTCAAAGAACGCAAAGCGCTCACCCTCGTCCCCGCCGAGGCCGTAAATGTAGGAGCGGCCAAAGTAGTACTCGTTGTCCACAAAGTAGTAGGTGATGTCGTTCAGCACCAGTTTTTCGATGCCCACGTACTGCCTGCGCCAGCCGAGGTTGATGTAAAAGTAGAGCAGGTGCTCCATCTTGGAGCGCCACTTTTCGGGGATCGCGCTGTAAAGCGGGGTGATGACCCGAATGTCCACGCCGGATTTTTTGATCTCCTTGGGCAGCGCGCCCACCACGTCCGCCAGGCCGCCGGTTTTGGAAAAGGGCACGCATTCGGAAGCCGCAAACAACACTTTCAAGCTTTGATCGCCTCCTTGAAATAGAATCCCACCCGGGAGTTTGTCCGTAGGACGCCCCACGGCGTCCCGATGCGACGCACACCGTATCCGCCCCGGGTTCTAGGGGCGAAGCCCTCGAACCGATCGAGGCGACCGGAGGGCGGAGTCCGAACGCAGGTTGCATACCGCTTTGCGCGCGGGTCCGGCCGTAAATCTACAGGTCCCGCGTCTGGCTGACAAAAGATTTGTCAGCCCGTTTTACAGGGTCATGTTCTTGCCGATCACAATCGGGTAGGCGCGCTGGCCGATCAGCTTGCCGCTGCGAATCGTAACCGCCTTGTCCAGGATGACGTTCTCCACCTCGACGCCCTCCTGAATCTCCGATTCCTGCATGACGACGGCGTTTTTCACCACGGCGCCCGCGCGGACGCGCACGCCCCGGAACAGCACGCTGTTCTCCACCGTCCCTTCGATGATGCAGCCGTCGGCCACCAGCGAATTGGACGCCCGGGCACCCTCCACGTACTTCGCCGGCACCTCGTCCCGCACCTTGGTGTAGACGGGATTTCCGAACATTTCCTGGCGGATGTCGTAGTGTAGCATATCCATGTTAAACTCAAAATAACTCAGGACAGATTCTACGCGGCGATGGTAGCCTTTATACTCGTAACCGCGCACGGTGAGCAATTTTTGTTTCAGGTACTGGGGCAGCATGTCGCGCAGGGCGTCCTTCATGCCGTGGGACAGCGCCTGATCCACCAGATGCACCAGCATCGAGCGGCGCATCAGCATTACGTCCATGCAGAAGTTGGGGTTTTCCGGGATGTTGGGGCCGATTTCAAAGTCCAGCACGTTGTCGTTCTCGTCCAGCTTCAGGTAGGTATGCTTGGCGAGCATCGAAGGCGACACGCGGCTGTCCCGGTAGCGGGTGGTGTACATCAGCGTCACGTCCGCGCCGGACTCCTTGTGCTTTTTCACCATGTCCTCAAAGTTGGTGTTGAACACCGAATAGGAGCCCATCATGATCACCAGGTCCTGATTCGAGCGGCGCAGGTACGCGATGTTGGACTTGAGCGCGTCCAGCGTGCCCTCGTAGGTGCCGATGTTTTCGCGGGTCTGGAAGGGCGGCAGGATGAAGAGTCCGTCGTTTCTGGTGTGCAGATCCCATTCCTTGCCCGCGCCCAGGTGATCCATCAGCGAGTGATAGTTTTTTTGCATGATGACGCCCACGTTGCGCACGCCGGAGTTGACCAGGCTGGACAACTGAAAATCGATGATCCTGTAGCGGCCGATGACCGGCAGCGCCGCCACCGCGCGGGAGCTGGTCAGCTCGCGCATGTTGTAATCGTCCTTGGAGGTGTAGATGATGCCCATGACGTCCTTCATTTTTTCGCCGCCTCCTTCGCCTGGATCTCCTCCGGGCCAACCTGCTCGCCGGGGAGCACCTTGTACCCCGCGGGCAGCACGGTGTCGGAAGCGATCAGCGCGATTTCGCTCTGGCCGCCCTCGCCCACGTCCGCTCCTTCGCCAACCACCGACCGCTCGCCCACGATCGCCCGGCGCACGACGGCGTTCTTTTTGATGACGCTGCCCGGCATGACGACCGAATCCACCACAACCGCGCCCTCCTCCACCTTGACGCCGGCGAAGAGCACCGAGTGACTGACCGCGCCGTAGACCTCGCACCCTTCGGTGACCATACAGGCCGTCACCTTCGCGCTGTTTCCGATGAAGTGGGGCGGCATGATGGGGTTGCGGGCGTAGATGCGCCAGCGCCTGTCGTAGAGGTGGAAAAGCGGCGGGTCCATGATGAGGTCCATGTTGGCTTCCCAGAGGCTGTAGATGGTACCCACATCCTTCCAGTAGTCCTGGAAATCGTAGGCCATCAGCTTCTGCCGGTCCGCCAGCATCTTGGGGATGATGTTCTTGCCAAAATCATTCGAGGACTTCTTGTCCGCCTCATCCGCGACCAGGTATTGCTTCAGCACTTGCCAACTGAAAACGTATACGCCCATCGACGCGCGGTTCGACTTCGCCTTGGCGGGTTTTTCCTCAAACTCGGTGATGCGGCCGTTCTTGTCCGTGTTCATGATGCCGAACTGGTCGGTAATCTCCCACGGCACGAGGCGCACGGCGATGGTGGCGGCGGCTTTGTTGTCGATATGGGACTGCAGCATCTTGTTGTAGTCCATCTTGTAAATGTGGTCGCCCGACAGGATCAGGACGTACTCCGGGTCGTACTGCTCGATGAAGCTGATGTTCTGGTAGATGGCGTTGGCGGTGCCGCGGTACCACTCCCCCACCTTGCCCTTGACGTAAGGCGGCAGCACAAACACGCCGCCGTTGGTGAGGTCAAGGTCCCAGGGCTGGCCGGAGCCGATGTAGCGGTTGAGCTCGAGCGGCTGATACTGGGTCAGCACGCCCACGACGTCAATTCCGGAGTTCGCGCAGTTGGACAGCGGAAAATCGATGATGCGATATTTTCCGCCGAACGGAACGGCGGGCTTGGCGAGCGTTTTGGTGAGCAGTCCCAGCCTTGATCCCTGCCCTCCAGCCAGAAGCATGGCAATGCAGGTTTTTTTGAGCATTCGCTTCATCTCCTTAAGTCTTTTGCGGTTTTAAATGTTAATAATGTGAATAACCAGTTGATAACATTATACACGATGCGTCGTTCAATTTCCACCCTATTTTTTCAAGCCGAGGTATGAATTGTGCAAAAAAAGAGTGGCGTTTTCGCCACTCTTTTCCCAAATTATCGAAACCGTTTCGAAAATCACGCCACCAGGCCGATCAGCACTTTCGCCAGGTCCGCCGCGGAGGCCGCGTCGGGCGAATAGCCGTCGGCGCCCACTTCGTCCGCGAAGGACTGGGTCACCGGCGCGCCGCCGATCATGATCTTGACCTTGTCGCGCACGCCCGCCTCGCGGATGGCGTCGATGGAGAGCTTGATCGAGGGCATCGTGGTGGTGAGCAACGCGCTCATCCCCAGAATCTGCGCGCCCTGATTCGTCGCGGCGTCGATGAACGCCTCCGGCGACACGTCCACGCCCAGATCGATCACCGTGAAGCCGGCGCCTTCCAGCATCATGGCGACGAGGTTCTTGCCGATGTCGTGCAGGTCGCCCTTGACGGTGCCCACCGCGACCACGCCGCGGGACTGGGCATTGGCGTCGGCCAGGAGCGGCTTCAGGATTTCGGTGCCAGTCTTCATCGCGCGGGCGGCGATGAGTACCTCGGGCACGTACACCTCGTTGTTCTTGAACAGCACGCCCAACTCGTTCATGCCGACGATCAGGCCGTCGTTGAGAATCGACTCCGCGGCAACACCCTCGGCGATCGCTTCGGTTACAAGCGTCTTGACAATCTTCGCGCGGCCCGCCTTAACGGCGTCCGCGATGGCGCGAAAGTCCGCCATACAATCCCCTCCGAAAATATCATGTTGGGCCACGCCCTTGTCTTAGTATAGCACAAAATAGGAAAAATAATCATAGGAAAATCCCTCTAATACGTGTAATTTTTTTAGATTTGTGCTACAATGGCCCAGGGGTGATGAAATGCAGAAGGAACCCATCCGGGAGCGTGCCCGCGCGCTGGGCGCCGTAACGGGCCTGCCGGTTCAGGTGCTGGACGAAAACGGCCGCGCCGAAGTTCGATTGGGCGGGCCGTGCGAGTATTGCAAGATCTTCAAGCGTTACCTCAAACCCGGCGAGACTTGCGAAAGCCTGCACACGCTGGCCAGCCGAAGGGCGATGGATCTGGGCGAATCCTACATTTTCACCTGTCACGCAGGCGTCTACCACATCGTGATGCCGCTGGTCTCGGGCCGCGAATTCATAGGGGCGGTACTCCTGGGCCCGTTTATGCTGGGGACGATGGATTCCTCTCTTCTGCAGGAGGTCGCGGGGCGCTACCAGCTGCCCGTCGACGCGCTCCTCGACATGTACGATGCGGCCGGCGCGCTCAAATGCCTCTCCACGGAGGAGGCCGGCGCGCTTCTTCGGATGGTGCGCTACCTGTTCTGTCCCTCGGAAGCCCCCGCGCTGGACGACCGCCGCGGACGGGCGCTGCAGCAGAGCCGCATCAGCGAGTCCATCCAGACCTATAAGGGGTTTCAGGAGGTCGGCCTCGCCTATCCTCTGGAAAAGGAACGGGCGCTGGTTCGCCATGTGCGCTCCGGCGACGTCGCCGAAGCCAAGGCACTGCTGAACGACCTGTTGGGTTATGCGCTTTTCGCCAGCGGCGGCACGCTCGAAGTGGTCAAGGCCTGTACGGCGGAGCTCTGCGCGCTGCTCTCCCGCGCGGCCATCGAGGGCGGCGTGGAAACGCTGGACGCGCTGGCGATGAACCGCTCGTTTATGCGTTCGCTGTGGCAGGCAGCCACGGTGGAGGACCTGTGCTACCACATGCAGGAGGCCGTGGAGCGCTTCTGCCACAGCGCGTTCCCCCCCGCCAATCCCGCGGAGCGGGATGTGATCCAACAGGCGACGCGCTATATCATGATTCACTTCGCGGAGCCGCTGACGCTTCTGGACGTCGCGAAGAGCGTACACCTGAGCGAGAGCTATTTTTCATCGATGTTCAAAAAAGGCTGCGGCGCGTCCTTCAGGGAATATCTGAACGCGGTGCGGGTGGACGAGGCCAAGCGCCTGCTTGACCTGGGTCAACAATCGGTCACCGAAATCGCGTTGGCCGTGGGTTTCGAGAGCCAGAGCTATTTCTCCAAGGTGTTCCGATCGGTGGCGGGCATGACACCCAAGGAGTACCGCATGAAAGTACACTTGAACAAAGCCGATTCCTAGCTCGAAGCTATGAATTTTTTCCATTCACGGCGCGTTTTCGACTCCGAATCCTTGACGGGTTCGGAGCCGGCGTGTTTGCCCTTCCTCCTTACGCGCGGTCCCGGCGCATCCATCCATCCCTAAATGTCCAGCTAAACCGCCTTAGCACGCGCGGGCGCCTGCCGCTTCCGCTTCCATATATAGATAATGGGCGTCTGTAACGACAGACTCCGACCTCTTTCCCCACACGGAGTGTCACATGCGTTTCAATCCTGCAAATTTCGCGTTAACATGCATGCTCGTGAATTTTCTCCTTCATTTTTCAGCGACGCGCCTCGATTCAACCCAATGAAACCGCATATTCCCGCTTGCAAATATGCCATATGCGGCGTATAATGATTGCATCACTTGCAAGGAGGGAAACCCATGAAGAAGGTTCTTGCCCTGGTTCTCGCCCTCATGCTGATTATTCCCGCAGTCGCGCTCGCCGAAGACGTTGTGAAGATCGGCGTATTCGAACCCGTGACCGGTGAAAACGGCGGCGGCGGCTTCCAGGAAGTTCTGGGCATGCGCTACGCCAACCAGGTCGTCCCCACGGTGGACGTCGGCGGCAAGACCTACAAGGTTGAGCTGGTCGAGGTCGACAACAAGTCCGACAAAACCGAAGCCGTCACCGCGGCCCAGAGCCTAATCGCCAGCGGCGTTTCCGCGGTGCTCGGTTCTTACGGCTCGGGCGTCTCCATTGCGGCGGGCGGCATCTTTGCCGACGCGCAGGTTGCGGCCATCGGCGCCTCCTGCACCAACCCGCAGGTCACGCTGGGCAACGACTACTACTTCCGCGTATGCTTCCTGGATCCGTTCCAGGGCACGGTGATGGCCAACTATGCCTTCCAGGATGGCGCCAAGACCGCGGCGGTCATCACCCAGCTGGGCGACGACTACTCCTCGGGCCTGGGCAACTTCTTCCTCAAGGCCTTCAAGGCGTTGGCGGGCGACGCCGCCGTCGTCGCGGATGAGCAGTTCCAGACCAACCAGACCGATTTCAAGGCCATCCTGACCAACATCAAGGCCGCGAACCCGGACGTCATCTTCGCCCCCTCCTCCATCGCGACGGCCCCGCTGCTCATCAAGCAGGCCCGCGAACTGGGCATCACCGCCAAGACCATGGCCGGCGACACCTGGGAGAACGTCACGATCATTGAGAACGCCGGCGAAGCCGCCGAAGGCGTTACGCTGTCCACCTTCTTCGACGAGGCCGATCCGACTGCGGCGGACTTCGTCAAGGGCTTCAAGGAATACCTGAACGCCAACCCCGAGTCGCTGGAGAAGAACGGCGGCGAAGGCGTGGCGGCCGTTTCGGCGCTGGGCTATGACGCCTACATGACCGCCATCGCGGCCATCCAGGCGGCGGGCTCCACCGAGTCCCAGGCCATCCGCGACGCGCTTCCGGGCGTGTCGATCACCGGCGTGACCGGCGCCATCTCCTTTGACGAGAACGGCGACGCCAAGAAGGACATGGCCTACATCAAGACCGTGGACGGCGGCGCCTTCAAGTTCCTGAAGACCGTCACCATCCAGTAAACGGCGGATTCCCTTCACAGGGGCCGATTCCCATCGGCCCCTGAATCATCGAAAAACCTGCGGTTTAATCGATGTGAGGGGAGAACCTTCATGCGCCTGTAATTCTCGCGGCCTTCCGGGCGGCGGATTGACCGAAGGAACGGTTTCTGCCACCAATGTTCGCACTGGTGGCAGAAACCGTTCCCGGCGTACACGCCGCCTGGAACGATTGAACCCACGCGGAGACTTAGTTGGCGATCTGGGGGGCCGATTCCCGTCGGCCCCTGTGATCTTGTAATCGGAGGGGTTCCATGAGCCTGACTACCCTGATGCAGCACCTCCTGACCGGCATTTCGCTGGGCGGCGCCTACGCGCTGATCGCCATCGGCTACACGATGGTGTACGGAATCCTGCGGCTTATAAACTTCGCCCACGGCGACATCTTCATGATGGCGGGCTACTTCATGATCTTTGCCATGTCCAGCCTGCCCTGGCAAGTGTCTATCCCGATCGTAATCCTGTGCACGATTGCTCTGGGTTTTGTCATCGAGCGCGCAGCCTACGCGCCCCTTCGCACCGCGCCCCGGATGTCCATCATGATTTCGGCCATCGGCGTATCCTACCTCTTGCAGAACCTGGCCACCTACCTCTTCTCGGCGCTGCCGAAGCCCTATCCGGAGATCCCATTCCTCAAGCGCATCTTTGAAATCGGCAGCGTTTCAGCGTCGCTGGTCACCTTCGTGACGCCAGTGGTCGCGATCCTTCTGGTCTGGGGCCTGACGCAGCTGATCAACCACACGAAGATCGGCATGGCGATGCGCGCCGTCAGCAAGGACTTTGAAACCTCCAAGCTCATGGGCATCAAGATCAACACCGTCATATCGGCCACCTTCGTGATTGGTTCGGCGCTGGCGGCGGTGGGCTCGATCCTCTACTTCACCGACCGCATGTCGGTCAACCCCTTCAGCGGCACGCTGCCGGGCCTCAAGTGCTTTGTGGCGGCGGTCCTGGGCGGCATCGGCTCGGTTCCGGGCGCAATGGTGGGCGGGTTTGTGATCGGCATGTTTGAGACGATCCTGGTGGCGGTGGGCGCGTCCACCTTCTCGGACGCCTTCACGTTCGTGCTCTTGATCGTCATGCTGCTGTTCAGGCCCACCGGCCTCTTCGGCGAAAAGACTACGGATAAGGTGTGACGCGATATGAAAAAGACGACGAAGTGGATTCTATCGCTCATCACAATCGCACTCCTCTCCTACGGGCTTACCCTACTGGAGGAGAACCGGTTCGCGCAGGGCATGCTGTACTCGGTCATGCAGAAGAGCGCGATTCTGGCCATCGCGGCGGTTTCGATGAATCTTTTGAACGGCTTTACCGGCCTTTTCTCGCTGGGGCAGGCGGGCTTCATGGCGCTGGGCGCCTATACCACGGCCATCCTGACCATCCCCACCGGGAAGCTGGAGGGCGTGTACTACATGGACGGCATCTCCTCCGGCATCCTGGCCTTCCGCACCTTTCTGGACGGCGCCCCCGCCTGGCTGCAGACCGCCTATCCATTCCTGGCGCTCATCGCGGGCGGGCTGGTGGCGGCCGCCTTCGCCGCCGTCATCGGCATTCCAATCCTGCGGCTCAAGAGCGATTATCTGGCCATCGCGACGCTCGGCTTTTCCGAGATCGTGCGCGCGCTAATCGCAAGCCCGCAGCTCAACCTCGTGACCAACGGCTCCTATGGCCTGAAGAGCATCCCAAAGCTCGGCTCCATCGTGACCACCTTTATCATCGCGATGGTGTGCGTCGGGGCGATTGTGCTGCTCATCAAGTCCAGCTACGGCCGTGCGTTCAAGGCCATCCGCGAGGATGAGATCGCCGCCGAGGCGATGGGCATCAACCTTCTGAAGCACAAGAACCTGGCGTTCGTCATCAGCTCCTTCTTCACGGCGGTATCGGGCGGCATGCTGGCGATGTTCATGCAGTCGATCGACTCCTCCACCTTCAAGATCGCGATGACCTACGACATTCTCCTGATCGTGGTCATCGGCGGCATCGGCTCGGTGACGGGCAGCGTACTGTCGGCATTCCTCGTGACCGCCGCCAAGGAGTGGTGGCTCAGGTTCTTCGATACGCCGCTCACCATCGGCGATTTTCAGGTGCCGCTACTGCGCACCGGCTTTCGGATGGTCGTGTTCTCGGTGCTACTCATGGCGGTGGTGCTGTTCTACCGCAGGGGGCTGATGGGCACGAACGAATTCTCCTGGGACTTCTTCTGGAAGAAGCGAAGCGCCGGGACGACGGGGGGTGCGCGGGATGGCAAATAACGTATTGCATCTGGACAATGTGACCATGCAGTTCGGCGGCGTGGTCGCCGTCAGCGATCTGTCGCTGGACGTCAACGAAGGCGAGATCGTGGCCCTCATCGGCCCCAACGGCGCGGGCAAGACGACGGCCTTCAACGTCATCACCGGCGTCTACGCGCCCACCAACGGCCGGGTCGTGCTGCGCGGACAGACAATCGCGGAAGGCTACCCCACCGGAAAGATGAAAAAGCTCTACGCCGCCGGGCACAACGGCGAGTACACGAAGCTGATTTCGAACACGCCCGACAGGATCACGATGAAGGGCGTGGCGCGAACCTTCCAGAACATCCGCCTTTTCAAGGACCTGACGGTATTTGAAAACGTGCTGATCGCCAAGCACCTGCACGTGAAGTCGAATGTGCTCTCCGCCACCTTCAAGCTCAACTGGGCGGAAGAGCGGCGCATGCGGCGCGAGACGCTGGAATTGATCGATTCGCTGGGGCTGGGCAGCGTCAAGGACGAAAAGAGCTCCTCCCTCCCCTACGGCAAGCAGCGGGTGCTGGAGATCGTCCGCGCTCTGGCCACGAACCCGAGCCTGCTCCTTCTGGATGAGCCCGCCGCCGGCATGAACCCGCAGGAGACCGACGAGCTTTCGGACTTCATCCGCAAGATCAAGGACCGGTTCGGCCTCACCGTTTTCATGATCGAGCACCACATGAACCTGGTCATGGACATCTCCGACCGCATCTACGTGATCGACTTCGGGAAGTACATCGCTTCCGGCACACCCGCCGAGGTGCAGTTTAACCCGGACGTCATCAAGGCCTACTTGGGGGTGGAAGAAGCATGAGCCTGTTAACCGTCAAGGACCTCAAGGTCAGCTTCGGCGGCATCGAAGCCCTCAAGGGCATCTCCTTTTCGGTGGAGGAAGGCGCCATCGTCACGCTGATCGGCGCAAACGGCGCGGGCAAATCCACGACCCTGCGGGCCATCAGCGGCCTGGTGCGTCCGTCCGCCGGGACGATTACTTACGCCGGTGAGTCCATCGGCGGCATGGACACCCAGAAAATCGTCGAGAAGGGCATCGCGCTGGTGCCGGAGGGGCGCCGCGTATTCCCGAACCTGACGGTGCTGGAGAACCTTCGGATCGGCGCGTACATGCGCACCGACAAGGCCGGCATCGAATCGGACATTGAGCACGTCTACCACCTGTTCCCGCGCCTCAAGGAGCGGCACTGGCAGCTGGCGGGCACCCTCTCCGGCGGCGAGCAGCAGATGCTGGCGGTCGGCAGGGGCCTCATGTCCAAGCCCAGGATCCTCATGATGGACGAGCCCTCGCTGGGCCTCGCGCCGATGGTCGTCCGGGACATCTTCTCGATCATCAGAACCCTCAACGCAGAGGGCATCACGATCCTCCTGATCGAGCAGAACGCAAACGCCGCGCTTCGCGCCGCGAGGACCGGGTACGTTCTGGAGACCGGGCGCATCACCCTCTCCGGCACCGGGCAGGAACTGCTCGAAAACGCGCAGGTGCGCGAGGCGTACCTGGGCAAGACCCGCGAGGGCGCCAACGGCTAGCTCATAAAAACAAGAAAAGCATAGGCGAGACGCTTGTCCGCCTGTGCTTTTCCTTTTTCGGACGTCAGGGCGTCGAATCACCCTTGACGATTCTCCTCCTCTAGCAGAACCTCTTGCGCTTCCATTGCCATGCCCATCTGGCTGACCACCATTTCATAATAGCGCCCCTTTGCCGCCATCAGCGCCTCGTGATTGCCGCGCTCAACAATTCGGCCGCCGGAGAGCACCAGGATCTGATCCGCATCGCGGATGGTGGACAGGCGGTGGGCGATCAAAAAGGACGTGCGCCCGGCCTTCAGCCCCAGCATCGCCCGCTGGATGTCCTTCTCGGTCTTGGTATCGACGGAAGAGGTGGCCTCGTCCAGGATCAGGATGCGGCTCTCCGACAATACCGCCCGGGCGATGGCGAGGAGCTGCCGCTGCCCTTCGCTGAGGGAGTCGGCCTTTCCGGTCAATTCGGTCTGATAGCCCCTCGGTAGCCGCTCGATGAAGCCGTGGGCGCGGGCCAGCTTCGCGGCCTCGATCACGTCCGAGTCCGGCGCGCCGGGGCGGGCATAGCGGATGTTGTCCATGATGGTGCCGGTAAAAAGGCATGTGTCCTGCAATACCACCGAGAATACGCGGCGAAGGCTTTCCCGCGTCACGCGCCGGATGTCCTGATTGTCGATTTCGATTCGGCCGGAATCCGGGTCGTAAAACCGGGTCAAGAGGTTCACGATCGTGGTCTTTCCGGAGCCTGTCTCCCCCACCAGCGCACAGGTCTGCCCTGCGGGGACGTCGAACGACACGCGCTCCAGCACCGGTTTGACGCCGTCGTAGGAAAAGCTCACATCCTCAAACCGCACGCCGCCGCCGCGGGCGTCCATCTCCGCCGCGCCGGGCGCGTCCGGCGCTTCCTCTTCCTCGTCCATCACTTCGAACACCCGCTCCGCGCCGGCCAGCGCAGACTGTAGGTTCGCGAATAGCCCGGCCACCGCGCTCAACGGCCGCGAGAACTGCTTGGAGTAGCTGAGAAAACTGACCACCGCGCCGATGGACAGCCCCGCCGTGATCGAAAGCCATCCGCCCGCGATGGACACCAGCGCGAAGGTGAGGTTTCCGATCACGTTGACCAGCGGCATCATGAGGCCCGCCCAGATCTGCGCGCGGTATGCACTCTCAAGGAACTTCCCATTGATGTCGTCGAGCGCCTCGAGCACCGCCCGCTGCCGGGAAAACGCCTTGACCAGCCGAAGGCCTGTGATCGTCTCCTCCACCACACCGTTCATCGCCCCCAGCGCGCGCTGCTGTGCAAGAAAATGTGCGCGGCTCTTCTTCGCGATCAGCCGCATGAGCAGCGCCACCAGCGGCACCGACAGAAGCGTAACCCCCGTCAGCGGCAGGCTCATGGACAGCATCACCGCAAGAGACCCCGCAAGCGACAGCACGCTCGACAGAATCTGCGTGGTGGACTGGGCGATGGTGGACGAGATGTTGTCCACGTCGCTTGACAGGCGGCTCATCGTGTCGCCGTGGGGGCGGGTGTCGAAGAACCGGAGGGGCAGGCGCTGCAGCTTCCCAAAGAACGCTTCGCGAAGGCCCCGCACCAGCCGCTGGGACGCCCGGAGCATCATTAGGTCGCAGGCGGAGCCGGAAAGATAATTCGCGATGGTCAGAAGCACGATGGCTGTCAGACAGCTTCTAAAAAGATCCCCATCCAGCCGCTCCCCGGCAAAGGCATTGAAGGCGCGGCCCGTCCAGTAGGGAATCAGCACCTGCAGCGCCGCCGAAGCGACGGTGAGAAGTGCGACCGCGACCAGCATGGCCTTCTGCTCCCGGTACAGCGCCGCCACGCGCATCAGCGTGCCGCGCTGGTCCCGCGCCTTCTCGCGCGGCGCAAACCGCGCGGCCATGCTGCTAAATCCACGGCCGATCTGGGGATCCTTGCCAGACGGCTGCCGCTGGCTCATGCCATCGCCCCCTCTCCGGCCACCTGGGAGCGGTACAGCGCCTGGTATGTCTCGCAGGTTTCCATCAGCTCGGCGTGGGTGCCGAGGCCCACCGCACGGCCGCCGTCCAGCACCAGGATGGAATCGGCGAACATCGCGGCGGTGGTGCGCTGGGTAATCAGGACCAGCGTTCGGCCTTCCCGCGCGCGGACGAGGGCATCCCGAACCTTCGCCTCGGTCAGCGCGTCCAGTGCGCTGGTAGCGTCGTCAATGATCAGCACCTTTGATTTTTTGACCAGCGCCCGGGCGATGGAGAGCCGCTGCTTCTGCCCGCCCGAAAGGTTGACCGCGCCGCTCTCGAGCCGGCGTTCCAATCCCTCGGGCGCATCCTCCAGAAAGTCCGCCTGCGCTCGTCGCAGCGCCGCCCACATTTCTCCATCCGTCGCCTCAGGGTCGCCCCAGCGGAGGTTCTCCGCCGCGGTGCCGGTAACGAGCAGCGCCTTTTGCGGCGCCAGCGCCACCGCGGCGCGCAGCGCCTCCACGTTCATATCTCGGACATCCCGGCCGCCCAGGAGAATCCTTCCGCCGCTCACGTCGTAAAACCGGAGCAAAAGCCATGCCAGCGTGGATTTTCCGCTGCCGGTGGGGCCGATTACCGCGAGGCTTCGCCCCGCCGCCACCTTAAAGCTCACGTCGTCCAGCGCGTAAAGCCCGCTGCCGCCGGGGTAGGCAAAGCGCACGCCGTCAAATTCCACGCTGCCGCCGGAAGGCTCCGGAGCGCCTTCCTCGGGCGCAAAGTCCTCCTCGGCTTCAAAGACCTCCTTGATGCGCAGCGCGGAGGCCTTCGTGCGCACGAAGACCGTGAAGATGTTGGTCATCATCGTCAGGGAAATGAGAATCTGGGCCATGTAAACCGTGAAGGCGGAAATGTCGCCCGGCGTCGCCGCGCCGGATTCAAACAGCTTTCCGCCCAGATAGAGAATAAACGCGGTGCCGAGGCCGATGGCGAGGGTCATCAACGGCGACAGCAGGGTAATCACCATCTGCGCCGAGACCTCCCGGCGCATGAGGGTTTCGTTGGCCTCGCCAAACCGGGCGGACTCCGCATCATAGGTGCCGAAGGCCTTGACCAGCCGGATGCCCGCCAGGTACTCCTGCACCACCGAATTCATCCGGTCCACCGCCAGTTGCAGGCGGGCGAAGCGGGGGTAGCTCAGGCGCATGCTGAGGACGATCAGCCCCGCCACCAGAAAGACCACGCCGTAGACCACGAGGCTGAGCTTCAGGTTCAGCATCGACGCCAGCAGGATACTGCCAAAGCAAGTAATCGGCGCTTTCAGAAAGATGCGCATCGCGCCGTTGACGAACTGAACGATCTGGTTTATGTCGCTCGTCTGCCGGGTGATCAGAGATCCGGTAGAGATCCTGTCCGCACCGGCCTCGGAGAACTTCAGAATTTTTTCAAACTGGTCGCGCCGAAGGTTTGCGCCCACCTGCTGGGAAACCCGGCTGGACAGCGCGTTCCGCGCCAGCGCGAACAGCGCGCCCACCGCGGTGACCAGGAGCATCGCGCCGCCCCAGTAGCCCACGCGCTCGAGATTTGACGCGCGCACGCCCTCGTCCAGTATGCGCGCCATGATCGTCGGCCCGAGAAGATCGCAAACCGCCTCCATCGCCACGCAGAGGATCGCGAGAAGGAAGGGCCGCTTGTAGGTCAGATAGTACTTTTGGAAAATGCCCATACATCCCCCCGAGGTGCTTCTGTTGCGTGTTTCAAGCGCTTTGCGCCAGGCTACGGCGCTTTACGCGCCTCCGCGCGCAATACCTCGCACAGCCGCGCCGCCAGCGGCACATCCGCAGGCGCGAAATCGACGGTTTCAAGCCCTTCGGCCGTCACCCATTCCATCCTGTCGTGCACGGAAAGGGCGATCTCCCCGCCGGTCCAGCGGAACCTGTACAGTCTTAGCGTAATCGGATAAAAATCATACGCATGGTCGCATTCTGCGACGAAGTTCAGGGTCTCGCCGGAGATGCTCAGTTCCTCCCAAAGTTCCCGCTCCAACGCGCGACCTTCGCGCTCGCCCGGCTCCACCTTGCCACCGGGGAACTCCCACATGCCCGCCAGCTTCTGCCCCGGCGCACGCCGGAGCACCAGCACCCGGCCGTCCCGCTCCACCGCCGCGGCCACCACCGTCACGGCCATTGCCCTCTCCCCTTTATCCCACATTGCATTTCGCCTTTTTACCTATGCAAACGCTGCCATTATACCACTTTCCCGGGGAACCGTGAAGGTTTTTCCGCCGTCTAACCGATGTATTTCCACCAAGGAGGGACCCCTATGAGCAATCTTCCCAGACAAAAGATGGGAAAGCGCCAGCGCCGCACGCTGGATGAAAGCACCCGGCGCACGTGGCAGGTTTCCCCGGTCACGCGAACAAAGCCCAGCAAGAAGCTCTATGACCGCAAAAAGCGCCGGATGGATGATGATTTCCATGCGACGCTTTTTGCTTTCAGAGCCGCCTGACCGCCGCGCGGTTCGGTGGACTTTCCCGTCTTTCCAAACCCGATCCGGAATGGTATAATGACAAAAACCCGTTCATGGATTGGGAGGACTCTCATGCGCAGGAAAGACCTGGAAGTGACCGAAAAAGAACAGCTCAAGGAAATTCTGGACAGCTGCAAGGTATGTCGGCTGGGCATCTACGGCGAGCCGCCCTACATTGTCCCGATGAATTTTGGCTATACCTGGACGGATGGCCTGACGCTCTACTTCCACAGCGCCCCCAAGGGCCGCAAGATCGACCTTTTGAAGGAACACCCGAAGGTGTCCTTCGAGATGGACTGCGACCACCGCCTGGTAACCGGCGCCACCGCCTGCCGCTATACATACCGCTACGCAAGCCTCTACGGCGAGGGGAATGTCCGCTTCATCGAAGCCTACGATGATAAGCTGGCGGCGCTCAAGACAATCATGGCGCGGGTAACGGGCACGGACGATTACCAGTACGAGGAAGCCGCGGTCAAAAGCGTCCAGGTGTTCGCGGTGGAGGCAAGCGGGGTCTCCGGCAAGAAACGGTAAAACCCAATTGAAACAAGAGGAGAAAAGAGATGAAACACAGAATCGCTGCGCTGGTCCTGGCGCTGGTCCTGATCGCGCTCCCTGCCTTCGCGCAGACCGTAGAGGAGGAACTGGCCACCTATTGGGAAAAAGCGAATCCGCTCCATGCGCAGATTGAGGCGTTGGGCGCGCGGCAGACCGAAATCTACCTTCAGTTCGGGCTTTCGCTGACTGATGAGGACGGCGAAGTCATGGACGACGCCGCCTATGAACAGTACGTTCGCGATCTGGGCGTGCTGACCGAGGACGAACTCAAGACGCTGATGGATGCCAACGCGGAGATCGTAAAGCTGGCCGGTGATGTGGAGGAATTGTCCGCCTCCTACCAAGCCTCCAGCGATCCCGCCGAGCAGAATGTGCTGGACGGCCTGATCCACTTCAAAAACGACCAGATTCAGGCACAGGTGAAGGCCATCGCCGAACTGGACGACAAACTGCGCGTCGCGGAGGAGACCAACTACGTGATGGGCCTTGACGGCCTTGACGACGCGGCCCGGCAGGAGCTTCTTTCCATGTACGCCACCCAGCGCGATGTGGAAAAGCAGCTGAGCGCGCTGGAGGAAGCCTTAAGCGACGCGGCCCAGGACGAACTGTACGGGCACGACCATTAATTACGCAATGAAAAGGCGCCGCTTTGCGACAAGCGGCGCTTTTTCTATCTTTAGTCCATCACTCCACATATTTTTTCAGGTGGCCGAAGCCCGCTTCGTCCATCTTCTCGAGAGGTATGAACTTCAGCGCCCCGCTGTTCACACAGTAGCGCACGCCGGAGGGCGATTCGCGGTCGCCTTCGAACACATGCCCGAGGTGGGAGTCGCCCCCGCGGCTCCTGATCTCGGTGCGGATCATGCCATGGGAGCGGTCTCGGCGGTAGACCATGGTGTTGTCGTCGATGGCCTTTGCAAAGGCCGGCCAGCCGCAGTCGCTTCGGTATTTGTCCTTTGAGGAGAACAGCGGTTCGCCGGTGGCGACGTCCACGTAGATGCCCTTTTCATCAAAGCGCCAGTACTCGCCTTCAAAGGGGCGCTCGGTGGCGTCTCCCTGCGTCACCGCATACTGGATGGGCGTCAAAATCGACCGGAGCTTACGGTCGTCTGGGCGGATAAAGCCCTTCGGATCGACGGTCAGCGCCTTCGCTCTGGCGAACGCCGCCGGACCCAGATGGCAGTAACCGGTGGGGTTTTTGTCCAGATAATCCTGGTGATACTGCTCGGCGGGGTAGAAGCTGGTCAGCGGCTCGATGCGCACGCGGAAGGCCTCCCTGCGCCCCTTTTCGATCTCCGCCGCCTGTCGGATGATCTCCCCGTCGTACGGATTCTCGTAAAAAACGCCGGTCTGGTACTGGGGGCCCACGTCGTTGCCCTGACGATCCTCCACCGTCGTGTCGATCACCGAAAAAAACAGAAAGACCAGCGCCTCCAGGCTGACCCTTCCGGGGTCATAGGCGACACGGACGGTCTCCCGGTGACCGGTCCGCCCGGTGCAGACCTGTTCGTACGTCGGGTTCACCACATGCCCGTTGGCGTATCCGCTCATCGCGTCCACGACGCCGGGCACCATGCTCATCAGTTTTTCCATACCCCAAAAGCAGCCTCCGGCAAAATAAATGACCGAAGGCTCCTGTGCAGTGTCCATAGTGCTTCCCTCCCAAATCGTTCTGCCATAGCGTGCGCAATCGGACGCCGCGCCATGCCACGCTTTGTTTATACCGCAAAACGCCCCGGCGAATCAGTGGGTTTGACGAAGGTGCTATAATGGAAGCGGGAGGTGGACAAGACATGTCCCTCATCGAAATCATCCGCGCGTATCAGCCCGGCTGCGCGCAGGAGGCGGCGGACCGGCAGGTGATGCTCGCATCGCTTGAGCGGGGCGAAAAGCTGCTGACCCGGGAAAACCTCGTAATGCACTTCACCGCGTCCGCGTGGATCGTAAACCCGCCGCAGACAAAGGCTTTGATGGTCTACCACAACCTGTACGACTCCTGGGCCTGGACCGGCGGACACGCCGACGGCGAGGAGGACCTGTTAAGGGTCGCGCTGCGCGAGGCCGAGGAGGAGACCGGAGCCCGTGTGCGGCTTTTGCGCCCGGCGGTGTATTCGCTGGAAACGCTGACCGTCAACCCCCACATTAAGCGCGGCAAGTACGTGCCCGCGCACCTGCACCTGAACCTGACCTACCTTCTGGAGGCGGACGAATCCGACCATCTCACCATCAAGCCCGACGAGAACCGGGGAGTTGCCTGGTTCCCGCTGTCGGACGCCGTAGACGCCTGCTCCGAGCCGTGGATGCGCCCCGTCTATGAAAAGCTCAACGCGCGCCTCGATACAGATCCCGCGTAATAATCCCAGCATCCAGGATTGTTTGTTTCATTTTGTAATAAAATTGTCATATTATATTTACACCTTGCCCTCGGCGTGGTATAATACCATGCGGAGGGGATTTATGTGCGCAAACTGATCAAAGCGGCCCTGGCGCTTTTAATTATCCTCGCGATGCCCGCAAGCGCCGCGACCACCCTGCCCAAGATTTCTCTGGTCGTAAGCGGCGAGCGCATCGCGCTTTCGTCGTCCACCGGCTACGTCGGAAAAAGCGGCAGCCGCGTAACCATCCCGCTGGAGACGGTCTTGAAGGCGCTGTCCATCGAATACACCACTTCCCACGGCGGCAAGCGCATGTACATGGAAGGCGCGGGAAAGTCGCGCGTGGTGGTGGCCTCCGGCTACGGCTTTGCCAAGGTAGACGGCAAGAAAAAGGCCCTGAAAGCGCGGGTCTATCAGAAAAACGGCCAGCTGATGGCTGATGTTTCCATCCTGAAGCTGCTGGGCGCGGGCTACAAGACCGCCTCGGCCGCGTCGCTTTCAAAAAAGGGCTACCCTTCCGGCGGTCTGTCCATCAGCCCCGCGGGCAAGGACATCACCTTCCCCACCCTCTCTACGCAACCCGAGCCATCCGAGACGAACAGCTTTGCGGCGGATCTCCCGGCCGCAAAGACCAGCGACCAGCTGGTTGTCGTCAAGTACAAGAGCGGCTCCACCGCCACCTTGACCATGCACGAAAAGGACTCGGACGGCGTATGGCGGCAGACCCTGTCCTCCACCGCCTATGTTGGCAGGAACGGCATCGGCAAGACCAAGGAGGGCGACAAGAAGACCCCCACCGGCACCTTCAACCTGAAGACGCCCTTTGGCATCAAGTCCAACCCTGGCACGAGCCTTGATTACGTAAAGGTGACCAAGTACCACTACTGGTGCGGCACCTCCGGCTCCAAATACTACAACCAGCTGATCGACACGCGGCTGACAAACCGCGCCCGAACGCGCTCCGACGAATACCTCATCAACTACAAGGGCGTGTACAACTACGCCGCGTTCATCGATTACAACGCCTCCGGCACCGCCGGCAAGGGCTCCTGCATCTTCCTGCACTGCACTGGCTCCAACAAGTACACCGCCGGATGCATCGCGATCCCCGAGAGCGTGATGATCAAGGTGCTGAAGAACCTGAAGGCCGGCTGCAAAATCGTAATCTACTGATTCTTCCCCAGCAGATGTAAAAATGCCGGAACCATACGGTTCCGGCATTTTGCTATATGTCTTTTATTGCGCGGGCTTCGGAACCCCGCCCCGCTGGGGCGCGCCGGAAGTGATCGGGCCCAGGCGGTACGAGAACATGATCGCCGAATTGGGGCAGGCCTTGTAGAACGCGCGCTTGACCCGCTCCAGCACCATCTTGCCGGTATCGTGGTTGACCAGCGGCAAAAGCAGCGCGTACTGCGAGGCGCTGAAGTGGGTGATGGTGTCGCCCTTTCGAAGGTTCCCCACCAGCGTCTTCTGCAGCGTCTGCATGATGTCATTGAGGCGCATCGGCTCCAGCGGATTGCTGCCGATGGAGGTGACCATGATCAGCGCGATGAACATCGTAGAGCCCATGCGCTCGAGGTTGCGCATCTGCAGGTTGTAGATCTCCTTGAAGACCGCGTACTCGCACACAAACGCGCCTCGCTGGCTGCCGTATTCGGTCAGCTCCTTGCGGATGGCGTCGATGTCCATGTCCAGCGTCTTGCCGGCCTTCAGGATCTGCTTGTAGAACTCCTGGATGGCCTCCGGCGGCTGCATGCCCAAGTAGCGAAGGTGCAGGTTTGTGGCGTGCTTGTACTGGATCAGCGCCTCGTTGTTGCGGTTGGTGCGGATCAGCGCGTTCATCAGCGCCAAATGCAGCCGCTCGTCGAACACGTCCACGTCCAGCGCCAGCCGGCACACGTGGATCATGCGCTCAAAGTCCTTCGCTTCCTTCAGGAGGTCCAGGTAGCTGTAGACCAGCTTCAGATACTGGCTGTGCAGGTAGACGCTGCGGGAAACCACCCAGTCTTCCTGCTCGAGGCCGGGCAGAAGATCCCCCTGGAACAGCGACAGAAGCCGGTTGAACTTCTGGTGGACCGAATCGTCCAGCGCGGAGACGTCGTTCAGCTCCGCAGCCAGCCGGTCGAACTCCAGCGTATCCACCTCAATGCCCGCCTGACTGTTGAAGCGATAGGAGCCGCGCTCGGTGATGATCGCCGCGCCCAACTCCGGCGCAATTTCAGAGAGGATCGCGCGGGTGCGGCTCACCAGCGTTTTCAGCGCGCCTTCGGGGTTTGAGCTCTGCTCGTCTTCCCAAAGCACCTCGTAGAGCTTGAAATTCGGCGCGGACTCGCCGCCCCTGAGCACGAGGTATTGCAGAAGCCGGGTACCCTTTCTGGTCTTGGCGAGCTGTTTTTCAACGCTCTGTTCGTCCACCAGCACATCAAATTTTCCCAGCATTCTGATCGAAATCCGGTGCTTTTCCTCCATCTGGAGGCCCCCCTTCCGATTGGCGCGCTAGATTTTTTTGCCCATGATATCCGGGTTGATCGCGTATGAAAGCGCGAAGTCGCGCGTGATGCGCCCCGCGCGGAAAAGCTTCAGAATGTCCTCATCCATCGAGATCATGCCCTGGGCGCTGCCCGCGTAGATCGCGTTGTCGATCTGATGGCCCTTGCCCTCTCGGATCATGTTGGAAATGGCGGGCGTGACCACCATAACCTCCATTGCCGGCGCGAGGCCGCCGTCCACCGTGGGGATCAGCTGCTGGGAGACCACCGCCAGGAGCACCATCGAAAGCTGCACGCGCACCTGCGCCTGCTGGGCTGCCGGGAAAACATCCACAATGCGGTCGATGGTCTTGGCCGCGCCCAGCGTGTGCAGCGACGAGAGCAGAAGGTGCCCCGTCTCGGCGGCGGTCAGCGCGGTGTGGATGGTTTCATAGTCCCGCATCTCGCCCAGGAGGATCACGTCCGGAGCCTGCCGGAGCGCGGAGCGCAGCGCGCGGGCAAAATCCGTCGCGTCCAGCGCGATCTCCCGCTGACTGACGATGGATCTCTGGTGCGGGTGCAGGTACTCGATCGGATCCTCCAGCGTAATGATGTGGCTGTCGGACTCCCGGTTGATCCGGTCGATCATGCAGGCCAGCGTGGTGGACTTTCCGCTGCCGGCCGGCCCGGTGACCAGAATCATGCCCCGCTTTTTCGCGCAAAGGTCCATGACCACCTGCGGAATGCCCAGCGCCCTGTAATCCGGCAGGCCGAAGGGCACTGCCCGGAGCACCGCCGCGGGCGAACCCCGCTGCATGTAGGTGTTGCAGCGAAAACGCCCGATGTCCCGCACGGAGAAGGAGAAATCATCGTCGCCCGTCTCGGTGAGCCGCGATACCGCACGTCCCCCCGCAAGCTGGTAGGCTGTTTCGATCAGCGCGCGGGTGTCGTTCATGTTCAGTTTTTCACCCATCAGCGGCTGCATGACGGTTCCGATCTTCACCGTCGCGGGCGCGCCCGGCACAAGGTATACGTCCGAGCCGCCCTTTTCCACCGCCGCCTTGAGAAGGTTTATTAGTTCCACAAACGTTCCCCCATGCGTCAACTGAACAGGTTGAGGTTTCGGTCCTCGCCCGTCCACAACTCGCCACCGATCAGCGCGTAGCGCACAACCGTACAATGCGGCGCCGTCTCAGAGGGCCTGACGGCCACGGACAGCACCCGTCCGCCGCCCGCGTCCACCGTAAAGGACAACATCTCTCCGTCGAAATCCAGCGGAACCCCTCCCGCCTCGCGCCCGGACAGCGCCGCCTCGAAGGCTTCCCGGTCGGAGGTCGACGCGGCCGCATTCCGGACGATTCCGTCCAGCTGTGCCAGCACCCGCTGCGCGCGGTCGGAGGCTTCGTAGTACGCCTCGGACAGCGCAACCGCGCGGCCCGTCAGCGCCGCGTCGCCCCGCGCGCCGGACAGCGCCAGAAGCGCCAGCGTCGTCACACACAGCACCGCGAAGATGGTGAGCATCGTCGATGCGCCGATGCCGACCCGGTATTCCTGCTTGGGCCGGTTCATGGCGCCACCTCCCCGGGAACGTACCGGCTGGCCGGCAGCGTGATGAGCGCCTTGTCCCTGATGGAGACGGTGAGTCGGATGTCGTAGAGGGTGCCCGCGTCTTCCGCTTCGGGCGTAAGGGCCGCGTACACGGTATAGCCGTCCTGCTCGATCGCGTAGCCGCCCTCCGCCTCGGTGCCGGCGCCCTTGATAAGAGAAGCGGGGTCGTCCGAGACGGCGATACGCTCCGCCCAATCCTGCGCGATAAACAGCGCCTCGGTGGTGCGGCGGCTGTCAAGGCCGATCTGGTGGGCCCGGGCCAGCACGCCCGAGGCGATCACCGCAGATACCGCGAAGAAGGCCAGCGCGATCAAGAGCTCAAGAAGCACCAGATTGCCCTTATAGCGCACCCGTTTCGCCCCCTTCCCCGGCGCGCAGCGCGACGCTCGTCACGGCCACGGTGCCGTCGGACAGATGCGCGCGAAGGATGATCCGCGCGCCCTCCCCGTAGAAGGTGAAGCCGGGCAACGAAGCGATCCGCTCGCCGTCGTCCGGGCTGAATGGAACGGAGACATCGTAGAACTGTTCGTAGAGTCTGCCATCCTTCGAATAGATGCGCGTCTCGTAGGTCTCTCCGTCCGCCTCGTCCCGGATCACCAGGAGCTTTACCCCCTGTTCTTCCCGAAAGGATACGCTTTTCCGATCCCCGCTGGCGCGCAGTTTGCCGCTGACGTAGCCCAGCGCGATGCGCTCCTGGGTTACAACCCGCGCGGAATCCCCCATCGCCCGGTAGGAGCGGACGCCCGCCAAGACGATCGTAAGCGACATAAGCGTAAACAACCCGACCAGCACAAAGGCGAACAGGCCGCTGACGCTGTGCTCCCTGCGCTTCCCAACGCTCATGCGCCATCATCCCTTCTCAAAACCGAGACCGTCGGCATGATGTTGGACGCGAACGCATCATAGGAGACGATGAACCGGTCGCCGTCGAACGCGAGCGCGTAGTTGTCCGTCAAGTAGTCCAGCGAGGGCGGATACTGTCCTTCCGTCGCGTAGCAGGTGACCATCGCGCGCCGGACGGCCTCGCGAAGCTGCGCTTCCTGCTCGGCGTCCGACTGTGCGCCGGCGACGCCGACCGCCCAGATGAAGCCGAGCATGACGGCGAAAAGCGCGGCTGCCGTCACGATCAGCCCTCGAAGATTGCCCTTTGGCCGCTTTTCATAGAGATGCTGACGCATGCCGTTACCCCAGCGACGACATCAGGCTCGCCAGCGGCAGCATGACCGAGAGCAGAATGCCGCCGATGACGATTGACATGATCGCCACCAGCGTCGGCTCAATGGTCGAAACCAACCGCCGGATCCCGTCGTCCACCTCGTCCTGATAGGTTTCCGCCAACCGCTCCATGACCGTCTCCGTCTGACCGGCCATGACGCCAACGCGGATCATCTTGCCGTGAATCGGCTCGAAGATGCGCGCGCCTTCGATGGCGTCGGCAAAGGCCGCGCCCTCCTGCATCCGGGCGCGGACGCTCTCCACCTTGGCGCGGCTGCCCTCATCCGTCATCACGTTCGGCACGAGGTCCATCGCCTGATCCAGCGGGAAGCCGCTGCCCATCAGCATCGCCATCACGGAGGCAAAGCGCCCCGCGGACAGCTTGTCCGCCACGAGGCGAAGCGGTCTGAACGAGCGCAGGAGGAAACGGATCACGGCATCCCGCTTTTTTGTTCTGAGCAGAAGCGCAACCCCCAAGACAGCGAGGAGAATCAGCCCCGCCAGCGTCAGCACAAAGGCGCCCGCCCCGAGGCCTGCATCCATGCGCGCCGTGGTGGTAGCGGAGAGGTCCCCGCCGAGGTTGCGCAACACCTCTGAAAACATCGGCAGCACTTGCACCACCAGCACCACCACGACCAGCGTCATCAGCCCCACCATGAGGAGCGGATAGGTAACGGCGCTGCGCACGGTGGCGCGCACCTGGGCCTCCCGCGCGTAGTGCGCGGCGAGCCCCTGCATCACGCGCTCCAGCGTACCGGCCTGTTCGCCCACGCGCACCATCTGAACCATGTAAGGCGGAAAGACGTCCAGCGCCGCCACCGACTCGTACAGCGAGCCGGTGCGCTTCATCGTCTCGTTCAGGCGCTGAAACCTTTCGCCGTAGCGGGTGGCGGCGTAGTTTTCGCACAGCGCCTCGACGCCGTCGTACAGCGCGATGCCCGATTTTAGTAGTAGCGCCACCTGCTCGCAGAACAGGGCCGTCTCGTCCGCAGGCAGGTAACGGGTGCGGCTGCCCATCGCTTCTTCCCCCATCTTTCGCTCAGTAGAACCGTTCGGTCGTATACTTTACCACCTTGAGGCCGGTGACCATGCTGGTGGTGTCATATCGCTTCCATTCGCCGCCCAGCAGAACCTCGTTCCACGCGTGGTAAAATGTGTCCGCGTACCCGATGACCAGCTTGCACTTGATGCCTTGAACCCGAAGCATGCAAGCAACCAGCGCCGCGTAGTCAAAGCAGATGCCCTTTTTGGTGGATAAGGTTGTGTCCGGATCGGGCAGGTAGCCGCTTTGAACCGTCTTGGCCAGGATGTGATCATAGAGCACCGTGCCCACGACGTAATCGATCACCGCCTTGGTGATCGCCGCGTCGTCCGCCAGCCCTTTTGCGAGTTCGCTGGATTTGGCGACCGCCGCATAGCTGGCGTCGTAGGAAACGTACTGGCTCGGGTAAAGCGCATAGCCGGACTCGTCCGAAAGCGCTACCTTCACCTTCTTGGCGTAAAGCTGCGCGTACTGGCTGCCGCGAACCTGCTCGAACGCCGTCACCTGATAGGTGCCGCTGCCCAGTTGCAGCGGAAAGATCTGGTACTCCCCGGTGGGAAGATCGTAGGTGTAGGTTCCGTCTCCCTTGACGATCCGCAGCTTGAGCTTTTTCTTGCGCGAAGCCTTGATCATCAGGTATCCGCCGGACGCGTTGCTTGCGTCGATGGTCACGCCAGAACCCTCGTACACGGTTTCCCCGACAGCTTCCGGATATTTCGCATTGGTTACATCCGCGAGATATGCGTGAAGAGAAACAGCGGTCAGCGCGATTACGAGCGCACAGGCGATTGCAATAGCGTTCAACGCGGCTTTCCGCCATCTTTTCATACCGCGCTCGGCCTCCGTCCCGTTACATTCTCCTTTATGTAACCATAATCCTCCATTTATACCGTATTATATCAGGAAATACAACGGGGCGCAACGCTTTTCGAACCCTTATACGGCGGTCTCAAGAAGAAAACGAATCGCGTCCACATACCCCTGAAAGCCCTGCCCGGCGATTTTTGTCCGGCACGCGGCGGTCACATAGGAAACCTTGCGGAACGCCTCCCGCGAATCTACGTCGGAGATGTGCACCTCCACCGCCGGGAGACCCACCGCCTTGAGCGCGTCCAGGATCGCCACGGAGGTATGGGTATAGGCCGCCGGGTTGATGACGATGCCGTCGAACGCGCCGTAAGCGGCCTGAATTTCGTCCACGATGGCGCCCTCATGGTTGGACTGAAAGCACTTGACCGCAACGCACATGTCCCGGGCGGCGGCCTCGATCTCCGAAACGAGGTCCCCATAGGTCTTCCGGCCATAAATGTCCGGCTCCCGTATACCCAGCATGTTGAGATTGGGTCCGTTGATGATAAGAATTTTCATACGCGCACCTCTTCCCGAAAGCGTTTGACGACCTCCCCCGCAGTCTGCGATGGGCATCGCTCGAGGGTCAGGCCGATGTCCCGCGCCGCCGCGTAGAGCGGCGCCCGCGCGGCGTGCATCCTTTCCAGCGCGGGAAGCCCTGTCGAAAGCGGACGCCCGCCCGTCGAAAGCTCCGAAAGCGGCCGCTCGAGTTGTACCACAAAGCAGTTCGCCCGGAGCAGCGCCCGGTTCTCCGCGCGGAGCACCGCGCCGCCGCCGGTGGCGATCACCGCGCCCCGGGCCAGCGCCGCCTCCCGGATGGCCGCGGCCTCCAATTCGCGAAAGCGCGCCTCGCCCTCCCGGGCAAAGATCCCCGGGATCGGCCCGTGCACCGCTTCGATCATCTGGTCCGTGTCAAAAACCTGCCGTCCGAGGAGGCGCGCCACCTCCCGGGCGACCGTGGACTTTCCGGACCCCGGCATGCCGACGAGGGCGATGGAGCGGGTCTCCCGGGCCAACCACGAAAGCGTGTCCGAAACCCGTTCTTCCGGAACCGGCGCACCGAGAAAGCGCCAGGCGCTCGCCGCCGCCTGATGCACCAGCATCGAAAGCCCGCCCACCGCCGTCAGGCCCTTCTCCGCCGCCCGCTGCATCAAAAGCGTCCGAGCGGGGTTATAGATCACATCCGCGACGCCCTGAAGTCCCTCGATGCGCCCCGGCTCCACCGGCGCAGAGAGCATATCCGGGTACATACCCACGGGCGTGGCGTTCAAAACGAAATCTGCCCGCAATCTGTAGACCCCTTCGTAGTCGACTTCTCCGTCCCTCGACACCGGGACGGCCTTCGCGCCGAGGTCGTTCAGCACACAGGCGGCGGTCCTTCCGGTGCCGCCGGTGGCGCCCAGGACGAGCGCGGTCTTCCCGGCGAGGTCAAACCCCTCCAGCATCCTCGTCATGCCGTAATGGTCGGTGTTGTGGCCGGTGAGCGCGCCGTCTTTATCAAAATAGAGGGTGTTCACCGCACTGATGCGCTTTGCTTCCTGCGTCAGGCGGTCGCAAAACGGGATCACCGCCTGCTTGAAGGGGATGGTCACATTGAGCCCGTCAAAGCCGTGGCCGCGGATAAAGGACTCAAGTTCGCCCGGCGCAAGCTCGATGAGGCGGTATTCGCAATCGTACAGCCGCTCGTGGATCAGCTTTGAATAGCTGTGGCCCAGCTTGCCGCCGAGAAGCCCGTAAACCTTCGCCATGTCACACCTCGCTGTAATTGCCCAGGAACGTGAGGCCGCCGGACTGGCTGAGCTCTGACAGGAGCAGCTTCACATCCCGGTCAACCACCGAGCCCTCGAAGTCGAAGTAGAACATGAACTCGAAGTCCCTGCCGGGGATGGGGCGGCTCTCCAGCTTCAGAAGGTTCAGCCCCTCCACCGCGAAGCGCGCCACCGTGCGGTAGAGCGAGCCCGGCGTATGGGGCAGCGATGCCATGATGCTGATGCGGTTGGCGCCCGGGTACACCTCCATCTCGCGGGAGATGCAGATGAAGCGGGTGTAGTTGCTGCCGTCGTCCATGATGCGCTCTTCAAGCGGCGTAAGGCTGTAGAGCTCGGCGTTTCGCGCCGAGGCGATGGCCGCGACGTCCCTGCGCCCGGATTCAGACACGTACCGCGCGGCGGTGGCGTTGTTGGCGTAGGGCGTCAGCTTCACATCCTTGAGCCCAGAGAGGAAGCGACCGCACTGCCGGAGCGCCTGCTCGTGGGCGACGACCTCTTTGATTTCGGAGAGCTTCACGCCCGGCGCCACCAGAAGGCGGTGCTCGATGCGCAGCTTCACGGACCGCGCAATGAAGAATTTATGCGCCTTCATCAGGTCATATACATCGGTGACAGAGCCTGCGAGGCTGTTTTCCAGCGGCAGCACGCCGTAGCGGCACATGCCCTTCTCCACCGCCTGGAACACGCCTTCGAAGCCCGAGAAGTAGAGGATGCCGGGCATGTTGAACATCACGTCGCAGGCCTGCTGCGAGTAGGCGCCCTCCGCGCCCTGACAGGCCACCAGCGCGTTCTTGGGAAAGAGCTTGGGCGTAGCGGCCACCGCCGCGTCGAGGGCGTCGGCAAAGGATTCCGCTTCCGGCCTCATCAGCTTTGACTGGGCGCTTCTGCTGAGGTCAAAGAGCAGCGCGTAGATCAGCTTCAGGTCGGGCTCGTAGATCGGGTCATGGGCGGCGGTCAACCGCTGCAGGATGGCGCGCTCCCGGCCGGGGTCGGAGATCGCGATGCCGCCGGCCCGCTTGGCCTCCACGATGTCCCGCACGGTCTGCATCCTCTTGACGTACAAATCCGCCATCTGGTCGTCGATCTGGTCAATCCGGGCGCGGAGTTCGTTCATATCCATTTGAGATTACCTCCCTTATATACATATACGGTGATTAGATCTTTTGTCCGGAACGGATCATGTAAAGATCGATGAGTGCCAGCGCCGCCATCGCCTCCACGACGGGCACGGCTCTCGGCACCACGCAGGGGTCGTGCCGCCCGCCCACGGAGAGGGTTTCCTCGCGCATCTCGGCCAGGTTCACGGTGCGCTGGGGCTTTGCGATGGACGAGGTGGGCTTGAAGGCCACCCGGAACACCACGGGCATGCCGGTGGTGATGCCGCCCAAGACGCCCGCGTGCCGGTTCGAGCCTGTCAGAATCCGTCCGTTTTCGACGACAAAGGCGTCGTTGTGGGTGCTGCCGCGCATCCGGGCGGCGGCGAAGCCCGCGCCGAACTCCACGCCGCGAACCGCGGGGATTGAAAACATCAGCCGCGCAAGCGTGCTCTCGACGCTGTCCATCATCGGCTCGCCGAGGCCCGCCGGCAGGCCCTCCGCCACGCATTCGACGACGCCACCCACCGAGTCGCCGTCGAGGCGCGCCCGTTCGACGGCCTCGCGCATCATGACGCCCGCGCGATCGTCGAAGACCGGAAACTCCTTCGCTTCCACGGCGGCGAGGTCGCCCTCGAAGGCATCCAGAATGCCGCCGATTTCGTAGATGCGCGCGCGGACAACGATGCCGCGCCGCTCCAGAATCTGCTTTGCCACGGCCCCCGCGAAGCAGATGGGCGCGGTGAGCCGCCCGGAGAAGTGCCCGCCGCCGCGAAGGTCCACGCTATCGCCGTACTTGACGCGGGCGGTGAAGTCCGCGTGTCCGGGGCGCGGCAGGTTTTTCAGCGCGTCGTAGTCGCCCGAGCGCTGGTCGGTGTTCTCAATCAAGGCCATGAGCGGCGCGCCGCAGGTCTTGCCGTCCACAAAGCCGGAGAGCACCTTCGGCTCGTCCGGCTCGCGCCGCTTGGTGGCATGCGCGGCGTTTCCCGGCGCGCGGCGGCGCATGAAGGCGTGCACGCGCTCCATGTCAATGGCTTCACCCGACGGCAACCCGTCCACCACCGCGCCGATGGCCTCGCTGTGCGACTGGCCGAATACGCTGACCTTAACGATCGTCCCAAAGCTGGATGACATCCGAATCTCCCCCCAGTCTATTGAAATCTTCAAAGAACGTTGGATAGGATTTATTCACCGCTTCCGCCCCCAGAATCGTCACCGGGCCACGGCAGCGGGTACCCGCGATGGCGAAAGCCATCGCGATCCGGTGGTCGCCCGCCGCGTCTACGGTGCCGCCCTCGGGCATCCGCGCGCAGCGCACGATGAGTCCGTCCGCCAATTCGTCGCAATCGCCGCCGATGGCGCGAATGCCCTCCGCCATCGCGCGGAGCCTGTCGCTCTCCTTGATGCGCAGCCGCGCCGCGCCGGAAAACCGCGTCTCTCCCGGCGTCAAGGCCGCCACCGCCGCGAGAATGGGCAGAAGGTCCGGCGTCTCCCGCACGTCCAACTCGCGGCGCTCCGCGTTAAGCGCCGCCAGCATGGCGCGGATCGCCCGGTCAGGCTGGGCGGAGTCCTCATCGAGGCCGTCCACCTGCGCCCCCGCCGCGAGAAAAAACGCGGCGTTCGACCAGTCGCCCTCTACGGCCAGTGCGCCCGGCGATCGGTAGCGCGCGGCGGGCACCGTCCAGCCGTCCACGTTTTCCAGGACGCGTACGCCAAAGCGCGCCATGGCGGAGACCGTCATGCGTACATAGCCCGCGGATTCAAGGGGCGTGGTCAAATGGATGCGGCCGCCGCCAACCAGCGGCAGCGCCATCAAAAGGCCTGTGATGAATTGGGAGCTGACGTCCCCCGGCAGGCGGAAGTCGCCACCGGTCAGCCGCCCGGAGAGTGTGAAGGGCAGTTTTTCCCCGTCGAATGCGCAGCCGTGTGCGGCGAGAGCCTCTACGAGGGGGCCCAGCGGCCGCTCCGGCAGCCTGCCCCGGCCCGCAAAGCGGGTAGGCACGCCCAAGGCGGCGGCGAGGGGAATCAAGAATCTCAGCGTGGAGCCGCTCTCGCGGCAGTCCGCCGCGCCGCAGGGCGGGAATGCGCCCGGCTTTATGAGAAAGCCTCCGGGTACGGTTTCGTGGGATGCGCCCAGCGCGGGAAGACAGGAAAGGGTCGCGTCGATGTCGTCGGAGTGCGCCTCCGGGGAAATATGGGTGGGGCCGTCCGACAGCGCCGAGAGCATCAGCGCCCGGTGCGCCGCGGACTTTGAGACGATGGCCTCCACGCGCCCGGAGAGCGCGCCGGGTCGCACCCGGGCGATCATGCGCCCTCCAGCGCGCGGGCGAGAAAGCCGCCCAGCGCGTCCACATCGATTTCATAAAGCGCCGAGTGGCCGACGCGCTTTGGCAGCGCCAGCGCGATGCGCCCGGAGCGCACCTTTTTATCCCGGAGCATCGCCTCGAGCAGCGCCTCCGCCGGGTAGGGGCAATCCGTCGGCAGGCCGTTTTTGACCAGCGCGCGCCGGATGGGCTCGGCGCAGTCTTCCTCCGAAAAACCAGCGGCCATCGCGCCCCGCGCCTCGGCCAGCATGCCGATCGCCACCGCGCGGCCGTGGGAGATTTCGTAGCCGCTGGAGCGCTCGACGGCGTGGCCGATGGTGTGGCCGAGGTTCAAAAGCTGCCGCGCACCGGTGTCGCGCTCGTCGCGCTCCACCAGGTCCCGCTTCATCGAGACGCATCGGGCGATGATCGCTTCCGCCCCGGCGAGATCGAAGCCTTGCGCCAGGGCGTCGAAGAGCGCCTTGTCCGAGATCACGCCACACTTGATCGCCTCGCTGACGCCGTCCGCCAACACATCCCGGGGGAGTGTCATAAGGGCCTCCGGGTCAATCAGCACAAAAGCCGGCTGATGGAACGCGCCCGCGAGGTTCTTCCCCGCCGCGAGGTTCACCGCGGTCTTGCCGCCCACGGAGGCGTCCACCATCGCGAGCAGCGTGGTCGGCACCTGCACAAAGGGGATGCCCCGAAGGTAGACCGCCGCCGCGAAGCCGGTCAAATCGCCGGTCACGCCGCCGCCGAGGGCGACCAGCATGTCGCCGCGGCTGAGCTTCCGCTCCGCGAGGAATTCCAGAAGCTCAAACAGCGTCCGGCCGCTCTTTGCCGCTTCGCCGCCAGGGAAGGTCCAGCGCTCGACGCGCACGCCCGCCGCCCGGAGGCTCTCCGCGACCAGGTCGCCATAGAGCGCGTCCACGGCATCCTCCGCGACCAGCGCCGCGGCTCTGGGCAGACTGGGCATCAGCGCCCCGAGCCGTGCCATCGATCCGGACTCGACGCGAACCGTGTATTCGCCGGACGCGCGCACCTTGATCTCCGTCATGCCTTTCCCTCCCCCTCGATGAGCTGAAGCTTGCGCCGGTTGCCCTCGTCCAGAAGCGCGCGCAGCCGCGCCAGATCCCGCCCGTCCACCGCCCGCCTGATCTCCGTGAGCCTTGCGATCAACCCGCCCAACTCGTCGCTCAATGCGTCGCGGTTCAGGTCGAACAGCTCCGCCCACATGTCGGCGTCGAGACGCGCCACCCGCGTCATATCCCGGAAGCTGCCCGCGGAAAAGCCCTGATGGCCGGGTGCGGCAGGGCTCATCACATAGGCCGACGACGCCGCGTGGGCAAGCTGCGACGTGTAGGCGATCATGCGGTCATGCGCCTCCGGCGTCGTGACCACGGTGCGGCCAAAGCCCATGGCCCTTGCGATGTCCGAGAGCGCCTCCGTCGCGCCGCAGGGGCGTCCGTCCGAAGGCGTCATGATCAGCGAAGCGCCCCGGAACAGCCCGGCATCGGCATTCGCGTACCCGCCGACCTCGCGCCCGGCCATCGGATGCGCGCCGACGTAGCGCACGCCCCGGTCGCGGGCGACGGGCTCGACCTCCCGCACCACGTAGCGCTTGACGCCGCAGAAATCCGCCGCCAGCGCGCCCGGCTTCATTCTGGGGAGCGCGCGCTTCAAAAACGCCACCGCGTCCTGGGGCCTGAGCGCCACGATGACCAGGTCGGCCTCCGGAAGGTCTTCCGGCAGGAAGGCCGCGCGGATCGCACCGTCCGAGAGCGCCCGGCGGACGACGCCGAGGTCCTTGTCGCAGCCGATGACCTCCATATCGGTGTTTGCGGCCAGCGCCTTCGCCACCGAGCCGCCGATCAGCCCCAGCCCGACGACAATTGCTTTCATGCGTCCACCCCGACCGCCGCGGCGCGCACCGTCATGATCTTGGGCACGAGTCTGTCGAAGGCTTCCGGCGTCAGCGACTGGGGGCCGTCGGACATCGCGTGCTCCGGGTCGTTGTGCACCTCGATCATCAGCCCATCCGCGCCGCAGGCGACGCTCGCCATGGCCAGCGGTTCCACGAAGCGGGAAATGCCGGTTGCGTGGCTGGGATCGACGACGATGGGCAGATGGGTCAGGTGTTTCAGGACCGGCACCGCCGAGATGTCGAGCGTGTTCCTTGTGGCGGTTTCAAAGGTGCGGATACCCCGCTCGCACAGGATCACCTGCTCGTTCCCGCCCGCCATGATGTACTCGGCGCTCATTAAGAGCTCCTGAAGCGTGCTCGCAAGGCCGCGCTTTAAGAGGATCGGCTTTCGAAGCAGGCCCAATTCCTTCAAAAGCTCGAAGTTCTGCATGTTGCGCGCGCCCACCTGAATCACATCCACATCCTTGAAGAGCGGGATGTGGGCGGCGTCCATGAGTTCCGTCACGATGGGAAGGCCGGTGGCCGCCTTGGCCTCCAGAAGAAGGTCGATGCCCTCCTTGTGCAGCCCCTGGAACGCGTAGGGCGAAGTGCGCGGTTTGAACGCGCCGCCCCGGAGGAGCCCCGCGCCGGCATCCCGGACGCGCTTTGCCACTTCCACAATCTGCGCCTTGTTCTCCACCGAGCAAGGGCCCGCGATGATTTGGAAATGGCCGCCGCCGATCTTGACGCCGCCGATGTCCACGACGGTGTCCGCCGGATGGAATTTCCGGTTGGCGCTCTTGTAGGGCTCCTGAATCCTGCGCACGTCTTCAACAATTTCCAGCGCGCGGATCAGGTCCATGTCCACCCGGGTGGTGTCGCCCACCAGGCCCACGATCGTCTGCTGTTTGCCCTCGGAAAGATGCGTCTCCAGCCCCATGCCGTGAAGCCAGTTCAGAAAGTTGTTCATCTGTGCCTTATCGGTTTTTCCCTTCAGGATGACGACCATCGTATTCCCCTCCTTTTGAAATAAAAGAGCCCCGCAGCGCTGGCTGCGGGGCCTCGTTGAACCGGTCTAGCGGTTCATGCAGTCATGCGCAAAAGACCTTGCCGGTAAAGCCGGCAAAGTAATACGCGTAAAACCGCACGAACTGTTGCATACAGGGTACCTCCGTAATGGATTGGAATCATTATAAACGCTCAAAATCCCGCTGTCAACGCGAATTTGCGCTTTTTTCAAGGTGCGACATTATTTTACACCAGCCGGTCCAGCGTCAGGCCGTCTTCCGGGATAAAGGCGCGCCAGTAGGCCACGCTCTCGCGGATGCGCTGAAGTACGGCGCGGTTGATGTCGGCGGTGCCGGTGAAGATCTCAAGCGTCAGGTAGAGATCCGGGAGCAGCGGCGGCAGCCCTTCGGCGGGCGCGGCGTCGTAATGCGCCTTGATGGCGCGGAGCACCTTTTCCGGCTCGACGATGCCACGGGCATTGTTCTCCTTCGTAAACGCCCAGTGGGGGGACGAAGTGGCGTTCGCCTGCTGCAGGTGGATGATGGGCGAATAGCCCGCGAGCCGCTCGAGCCAGCGGTAGGGATCGCCGTCCTCCGCGGGCGCGAACATGTGCGGGTATTCGTCCATCAGCGCGTTGATCTCATTGAGTGGCAGCGAGTCCGAATTTTCGAACAGCTTAACGGCCTTCTTCGGCCCAAGCCAAAGCTCCGGAACCGGGTCGCCCGCCTTGTACCGCGCGTGCATTTCAAGAATTCTTTCGTCGTCGGGGCGCGAGAATTTTCGCTGCCCGTTCATGTGGCCCACGTCCACCGTCAGGTAGAACGGCGCGCCGCCGATCAGGTACACCTCGCGCAAAAGCTTCTCCGAGCCCTCGACCGTCCAGGGAATCTGGTGGGGCGTGTACATCTGCTCCACGCCCAGAATGCCCAGCCCCTCCGCCGCCCCAAAGGCGGCGAGCTCCGCAAGATCCCGGTACAGCGTGTGCTCGGCCTCGGCGTACTTCTGGGGATCCTGCAGCACGGAATCGGTGAACGCGTGGCAGTAGAAGCCCAGCCCCGCCCCGACGGAAGCGGCGGTCTTCGCCATGGGCTTGAGCCATTTGTTCAAGAATCTGTCCCGGACGATGGGATGGGTGTGGCTGAGCCCCAGCGTGGCGTAGGTGCCGTGGCCGGAGTAGAGGTTCGCCACCACAATGCCGGTCGCGGCCATCGCCTTCTTCACCTCGCCCGACCACCAGGAGAGGTACTCCTGCCCCATGTACATCGGGTCACACTCATTGTCGGCGCTGGCCTCCACATAGGTGAGCCCCAGATCGCGGATGACCTCCGCCCACTCGGAAGGATGGGTATACCGCTTGGACGCAAAGCAGTTGTCGATCGCGAGGTAGATCTTCGGATAGCGCATGCGCTTCAATCCTTTCAACGGGTGTATGTTCCCGCCCCATCATACACTTGGGATGCTTTGGCTGTCAACCAGAAAAGGCGCAAACGCCTTGCATGGCGGGCCGGAGTCTGGTATCATGCGAGGGTGGGCGGCACGTCTTCGGAGCCGCACGGCATGTAAGGGGGCGAGCGCATGGACGAGGGGCTCTTTGAACGGCTGGAAGCCTACGCGGCGAAGGGCATTCTCGCGATGCATATGCCCGGCCACAAGCGCGGCGCCGGTGCGGCCGGGTATCTCGCCGGGCTGGGCGCGCGCCTCGACATCACTGAAATCGACGGCTTCGACAACCTGCATGCGCCCGAGGGAATCCTCAGGGACGCGATGGCCCGTGCCGCCGCGCTATGGGGCAGCGGGCGCGCTTATTTTCTTGTGAACGGCGCGACCGGAGGCATCCTTGCGGGTGTGCGCGCGCTGACAACGCGCGGCGACAAGGTGATCGTCGCCCGGAACAGCCACCAAGCCGTATACCACGCGCTGGAATTGATGGAGCTGGACGCGGCCTATGTGCTGCCCGCCTTTGACGAGGTCACCGGGCTGCCCGGCTCGGTGACGCCGGAGTCCGTGGAGCAGGCGCTCCGCGCGCACCCGGATGCGCGGCTCGTCATTGTCACCAGCCCCACCTACGACGGCGCGGTTTCAAACATCGCATCCATCGCCCGCGCCGCCCACGCCCGGGGCGTTCCGCTTCTCGTGGACGAGGCCCACGGTGCGCATCTGGGGTTTCACCCGTACTTTCCCGGCGGCGCGGTGCGCGCGGGGGCGGACATCGTCGTCCAGAGCGTGCACAAGACGCTGCCCAGCCTCACCCAGACCGCCATCGCCCACGCGGGCGGCCTGGCCGACCCGGATCGCTTTCAGGCAGCGCTGGACATCTTCCAGACCACCAGCCCTTCCTACCTGCTCCTCGCCTCCATCGACGGTTGCGTCCGGCTGATCGAGCGGGAGGGTGAATGCCTGTTTGAGGCCTGGGCAACGCGGCTCTCGGGCTTTGAAGATGCAACCCGCGCGCTTCGGCGCATCGCCCTTTTGGAGCGCGGCGAAAATGAACGGTCGATGTTCGCCTTTGACCGCAGCAAGATCGTCATCTCCACCCGGGGGCTGAACCTTACCGGCCCCAAGCTGATGGATTTGCTCCGCGCGCGGCACGGCATCGAACTGGAAATGGCGGCCCGGGACTACGCGCTGGCGATGACCGGCCTCACAGAGCAGGACGGCGCGCTGGAAGCGCTGGCTGCGGCGCTCCTTGAAATTGACCGCGAATGCGCCCCGGCAAGCGCCCTGGACTCTGGCGGCGCGCCGTTTTTGCCGGAACGGGCCATGCCCATCGCCCAGGCGCTCCTGATGGAACGGGAGGCCGTGCCGGTTTCTGAGGCCGCAGGCCGCGTCAGCGCCCAGTACGCCTGGGCGTATCCGCCCGGCATCCCGCTGATCGCGCCGGGCGAAGTGGTGGACGGCCGCTTCCTCCGCGAAGCGGCGCGGGGCCTTCGCGCCGGGATCGCCCTTCGCGGCGGCCCCGCGGAGGGGCTTCATTGGGTCGTTCGCGGCGCGCAGGCCGTTCCCCCGAAATAACCTCGCCACGGTTGACAGGCAGGGATGCATGCCCTATAATGTACGGAAGTAGAAATCCACCGAAGGGAATGCATCATTATGAAGAGAATCATCACCCTCGAAACGCGCGAACTGAGCGCGAAGACCGGCGGCTGCGGCGAATGCCAGACTTCCTGCCAGTCGGCCTGCAAAACCTCCTGCGGCATCGCCAACCAGCAGTGCGAGCAAGAGAACTGAACCTCCGGCGTCTCCGGGCCGCCTGACGCATGCGCGCAAGGCGGCATTTTTTATGACAGAGGAAACACATGATCCATCAATATACGCTGAACGGTTACAACATCGTCCTGGACGTCCATTCGGGGTCGGTACACGCGGTCGATCCGCTGGCCTACGACGTGATCGCTCTCTTTGAACGCGAAGCGCCGGATGAAATTGTCCGGCGGATGCTGGAAAAGTACGCGGCCGATCCCGCCGTCGACGAGAGCGAAATCCGCTCGTGCATCGACGACGTGGCTGCGCTGAAAGAGGCGGGCAAGCTGTTCGCCCCCGACCCTTACGAAGGCTTCGCGGTTCCGCCCAGAAAGCCCTACGTCAAGGCGCTCTGCCTGCACGTGGCCCACGCCTGCAACCTCAACTGCGAATACTGCTTCGCGAGCCAGGGCCGCTATCAGGGCGAGCGAGCGCTGATGTCCTATGAGGTGGGCGTGCGCGCCATCGATTTTCTGATCGACAACGCCGGGCCCCACAAGACGCTGGACGTCGACTTTTTCGGCGGTGAGCCGCTGATGAACTGGGACGTCGTCAAGCGGCTGGTCGCCTACGCCCGCGGGCGCGAGACAGCGAGCGGCAAGCGCTTCCGCTTTACGCTGACCACCAACGGCCTTTTGGTGGACGACGACGTCATCGAATTCTCGAACCGCGAGATGCACAACGTAGTCATGAGTCTGGACGGCCGCAAGGAAGTGCACGACCGGCTGCGCCGCGACTACGCGGGGCAGGGCAGCTACGACCGCATCGTGCCGAAGTTCCAGAAGTTTGCGAAGAGCCGCGGCAAAAAGAGCTACTACGTGCGCGGCACCTTCACCCACGAAAACACCGATTTTCTGAACGACATCCTGCACATCGCCGACCTCGGCTTTACCGAGATCAGCATGGAGCCGGTGGTCTCCGCCCCCGGCGACAAGAGCGCGCTGACGGAGGCGGATATGCCCGTGCTGCTCGAGCAGTATGAACTGCTCGCAAAGGAGATGCTCCGGCGCGAGCGCGAGGGGCGCGGCTTCACCTTTTACCACTACATGATCGACCTGACACACGGTCCCTGCCTGATCAAGCGACTCACCGGCTGCGGCGCGGGCACCGAGTATTTCGCCGTCACACCCCAGGGCGACCTGTTCCCCTGCCACCAGTTCGCGTCCGACCCTTCCATGAAGGTGGGAAACGTCTGGGACGGCGTAACCAACCGGGATGTGACGGGCGAGTTCGCGAAGTGCAACATCTATGCGCGGCCCGAGTGCCAGGACTGCTGGGCGAAGCTCTATTGTTCCGGCGGCTGCGCGGCCAACGCCTATCACGCCACCGGCTCAATCACCGGCGTGTACGAGTACGGCTGCAAGCTGTTCAAAAAGCGCATCGAGTGCGCGCTGATGATGAAGGTCGCTCAGGCACAGGGATAAAAGCATAACCAAAAGGCGGCGATGAAACCATCGCCGCCTTTTTCTGTCGCCTCAAAGCACTACCGTCTTGTGTCCTCTTCAGATTAGACGGTCTCCGCCGCATCCGCGGCTGCATCGGGCTTCGGCGCGCCCTCCGGCGCTTCCTTCTGCGCGCGGCCCACCAATCCGCCGGTGGAGATGTCCCGGATCATCTTCGGGACGTCCAGCCCCACCGAGGCCTTCATCGCCTCGAAGGTCTGGAGCATCGACCCGGTCACGTCCCGGGTGAGGCCGCTGGTCGCGCCCTCGCCAAAGAGGATGATCTTCTCGGTCTTTGCAAGCGGTTCGCCGATGGCGCGGGCGATCTCCGGCATCCGATCGACCACCATTTCCAGCATCGCGGCCTGCCCGTAGTTCTGCATGGCGTCGGCCTTGAGTTCCAGCGCCTCCGCTTCGGCCTTGCCCTTGAGGAGGATCGCCTCTGCCTGCCGCTGCGCCTCGTAGAACTGGGCGTCCGCGATGGCCTGACGCTCGGCCCGCTCGGCCTCGGCCCGGGCGATGCGGGCGTCGCGCTCGGCGTTCGCCTTCTCGCGAATTTCGACGTTGAGCCGCTCGCGCTCGACTTCCACCTGCTGGCGGCTGAGGTCTGTCTCGCGCTGCAGACGCACCATTTCGGCGGCGGCGCGCTCCTCTTCGAACGTCTTGCGCGCAACTTCCTTCTGCACGTCGTAGGCGATGTCGGCGTCCGCGCGGGAGCGGTCCTCAAGAATTTTGTACTCGGCCTTTTTGAGCGCAAGAATCTTCGCCTGCTCGGCAATCAGCGCTTGTGCCTCCAGCTCAGCCTTGTTGCCCTGCTGCCGCGCCTCGGCGGAGCGGATCTGCGTATCGCGCTCGGCCTCCGCCTTGGCGATGGCGGCGTCGCGCATCTTCTCCTGAATGTTGCGGGTGGCCATGGTTTCGACCACCCTGTCGTCATCGGAGAAGTTCTGGATGGTGATGTTGACGATTTCAAGGCCCATGTTGCGCATGTCGGAAGCCGCCGCCTTGGAGGTCTCCGCCGCAAACTTGTCGCGGTTCTGCACGAGGTCCGCGATGGTCATGCGGCCGATGATCTCGCGCATGTTGCCCTCCAGCACCTGCGTGGCGATGGCCGCGATGTCCGCCGGCTTCCAACCGAGGAACTGCTCGGCAGCGGTGGCGATGGATACGTCGTCCGAGCCGAACTTGATGTTGGCGACGCCATCCACCATGACCGGGATGTACTCCTGAGACGGCACCGGCTGCGTGGTGCGGATGTCCACCTGCATGATGCCCATGTTGAGCTGATCGACGCGCTCAAAGAACGGAATGACAAAGGTCGCGCCGCCGCGCACGATGCGGTAGCCGAAGCGCTTGACCACCTCGCGCCCGTTATCGTCCTTGACGCGGTACTTCCTGCGCCGCCCCGAGATGATCAGCGCCACGTTGGGCGCGACCTTGACGTACTGCACACGAAACGCGATCAAAAGTACCATGACCACCACCGCGAGGCCGACCCACCCGATCCCCGGCAGCATGAACAGCTTGTCCCAATTCACCGGCATCCCTCCAAGCGTCGTTTGTCCCTTGTAGTACGGTGGGCGCTTGCCCGCTCCATTATGGCACAATTTGTTAATATACACAATACGCAAACGCAAAAATGGCGTCCGTTTTCGGACGCCATCCCTGCACTCAAACCGCTACATTTCCGCGTATTCGCCGTCGCCAGCGACCCGGAAGTTGACGTCTCCCCGCGCGCTGTGCCCGAGGTAGCGGCGGATGTTAGGCCCGTCGCAGCCCTCATAGTGGGCGCGGGCTTCCGCCTCGTCCGCGCCGCCCAGCATCTTACGCCGGATCAGCCGATCCTTCAGCACCGCTTCGTCCGCCCACAGCGCAATGGCATAATCGCATCCATCCCGAAGGCCCGAATACCCCGGTTCGTTCAGAAGCAGCCAGTTGCCCTCTACCAAAAGGATTTTACCGGTCACCGGGATGGCGCCATCCACCACATCGTGCAGCCGCCTGTCGTAAGCGGGCCAGCGCCCGAGGCCAGCCTTCAGCGCGCGCACCGCATCCGCGAGCGCCACCGCGTCAAACGTCTCAGGGCTGCCCTTGACCCGAGCCATGGGCAAGGTTTCACCATCCCGAACCGCCGTATGGGCTGCAATGTATCGCGCAGGGTAGTGAAAGCCATCCATTGGCAGCGCTTGCAATAGACCCGGCGCGCGCGCCGCCGCGAGATGCTCCATGAGAAGCGACAGCGTGCTCTTGCCCGCGCCGGGCGGACCCGCGAGGAAGGCGACCAGACGCCCGCCACCCGCCGCCTGTTGGGCAAAAAGATGGTCGATCAATCCCTCCAGAGTGCGCTCCGACGCTTCGGAGAGCAATGCCGATAGGCCGAATCCGCTGACCGTGAGCTCAAACCTGCGCCCCGCCATCTTACACGTCCTCCCGCACGCTTCGTACCCGCGTCATGCGCTCAAGCTCCTCAAAGTCCCGGAGGGTGCCGGAAGCGCCCACCTTGCCGACGCACACCGCCCCCGCGGCGTTGGCATAAACGAGACAGTCTGAGAGCCCATAGCCCTTTTCCTGCGCCGCCAGGAAGCCCGACACAAAGGCGTCACCTGCGCCGGTGGTATCCACCACCTCCGCCGGAAAGCCCGGCGAGGCGTATTCCTTGCCCTCCGAGAGCGCCACACAGCCTTGCACTCCGCATTTGACCACCACCGTCCGAGGGCCCATGCTGGCAAAGATGCGGGCGGCGTCGATTGGCCGGTCGCAGCCGGTGAGGCTGCGCGCCTCCCGCTGGCTGGGCAGGAAGATGTCCACATTCTTCAGCACATGGGAAAAGGGCGCGAGATGCTCCTGCGCCATTTCGTTGGTGGCGTCCAGCGCGGTCACAAGGCCTGCGGCCTTCGCCCGCGCCATCAGCCGCGCCATTCCCTCCCCGTCAAGCCCCGGAAGCCCGAAGGCGCTGCCCACGTACATTAACCCCGCGCCTTCAAAGGCCGCGTCCCGGATGTCCGGCTCCGCCAGTTGGTGGCTCGCGCCACGGAAGGAGACAAAGCTGCGCTCGCCGTCCGGCCGGATCAAAACCGCCGCCGCAGATGTGGGTGCGTCCTTCTCCACCAGACGGGCCTCCACCCCCTGCCGGACAAGGCTTCCGCGCAGCAGGTCGCCCAACTCATCTCGACCGACGCCGGAGACCAGCCGAACCTTCGCGCCGAGCGCCGCCATGTTGCCCGCGGCATTGAACGCGTCGCCGCCGCCGAGCAGCCTGACAAAATCCGCCCGCGTGGTATCCCGGGCCAGCGTCTCCTCCGATACCGGCTTGACCAACACGTCGCATACCGCAATACCCACACAAAGGATCATGCTTTCTCCCCCATCCTTATGGCTCATGTTTCGATTATAGCAGCCGCCCGTCTCTCTGCCAATAGCTTCCGCGCGCGAAGGATGCCTCCCCGGCAGGTTCAGTACAGATGAATCGCCCGGGCCGTTCGGCCCGGGCGATTGAGAAGGTTCAATGCGCGCTGGGTTTAGGGCGCCGCGGTGGTTTCCGGTTCGACCGCCTCGGCAGCGGGTTCTTCCGTGGCAGCGGGTTCTTCCGTGGCGGCGGGCTCAGCCGCTTCGGCGGCAGGCACTTCGGCCGCGGGCTCCGTCAGACTGGGCAGTTCCAGCGCCTCGCCGAGGTACGCGTACATCAGCGCCGACGGCCACGACCAATGGGCGTTGGGCAGGAAACCCTGCACCTCGTTGTCGGCGAAATCGTAGTACACGTTGGAGTAGAGCGGGATCGTCGGCAGCACTTCGCTGTAGCGCTGCATCAGCTTCAGCCAGCGCTCGGTGTAGGCCGCTTCGTCGCCGGGCGTGGTCTCCCGCAGGTTCAAGGCCAGAGCGAGAAGCTTGTCGTCGTTGATGCCGTACTGGTTGAGCGAGCCCTGGTACTCCGAATCGCCGTTAAAGGCGAAGTAGGGATCGAACACGTAGGTGAAGTTCGTAGCGAAGGCGAACATGTTGTAGGTGCGGCTGGTCTGGCGGTTGACGGAGGCGAGCATCTCGGCAAAGTCCACGTCGGTGATCTGAACGTCAAAGCCGAGGCCCGTGAGATTCGCGGTGATCATCTCGTCCAGAAGCGTCGCCGCCTGGCTGTCCTTGAGCTTGGCGAAGTGCAGCCTGAGGGGCAGGAGCGTGCTGTCACCAACCTTGACCGCCTCGACGACCGGATTCTCCACCGCGTTGTACGCGCGCAGCGCGGCGCCCTTGAGCAGCTTGTAGCGCACCAGATCGGTGCCTTCGACGAACTTGTCGCCCTTTTCATTGAGCGTCCAGCCGTCTTTTTCAAGAAGCTCCCTGGCCGCCGCCAGATCGAGCGGGTAGGTGGTTACGAGTTCGCTCATCTCGTTGACGTACTGGTTGACCATCCACTGGCCGAGGCCGTAGTAGCTGTAGACCGCCTGGCCGTTGTCGCCGGTGAAGGCCTTGGCGAAAGTTTCCTTGTCCAGCGCATGGGCGATCGCCTTGCGCACGCTGGCGGAGGCGGTGGGCCCTTGTTCATTGGCGAAGCCGATGAAGCCGTAACCGGAGCGCAGGTAGTTGGAAATCTTGAGCTTCTGTTCCCCGTAGAGCGAGACGCCCTCGGTGATGACCGCCGCGTCGCTGATCTTGTTGATGATGTTCAGCTCGCCGGCCTCAAGCTTCGCAAGCGCCTCGGCGTTCTTGACGGGCACCAGCGTCACTTCGTCGATCAGCGGGCGCTGCCCCTCATAATTGCCCTTGTAGGCGCGGTTGGCCTTGAAGGCAATCGTGCCGGTGGCGCGGTCGTAGGAGACCAGCTGATAGGGTCCGGAAGTCACCATCGGGTGGCTCAGATAGCCGGTGTCCGGATCCAGAATGGTGGTTTTGAGGAGCTCCGAGGTAATGCTGGCCTCGGCTGCCGCCTCGCCCTCCGGCGCGATGTAGGCGCCGTCTCCGTCGTCAGCCACGGTAAAGCCGGGCGCGATGACGCCGATCGGATAAGGCGTGACGTTGACATAGGTCAGCTCGTAGAAATACGGCAGGTATCCGTTGTAGATGGTCAGGCTGAAGGTGTCTTCGTCGATCAGCCGGACGCCGGAGAATACGTTGGATCTGCCGTTAGAATACGCGGTGAACCCGACCAGCTGGCTGTAGCCGTACGTCGCGGCGCCGATTGCCGCGGTCTCCGGCGCGCTCTGCAAAAGCACGCTGAATGCGTAATCGCGGGCGGTGATGGGCGTGCCGTCGTTGTACGTCAGGCCGGGGTTAACGTCGAATGTATAGGTCTTGTTGCCCGCGCCATCCACCTCGGTGCCTGTGACCGTCACGGCGGTGGCGTCCGGGATGTAGCTGGCCTCATTGGTCCAGGCGACGGTGGCGTAGCCATGCAGCATGGCGCGCACGTCGATGTCGGAGGTGTTGTTTCCCCACATGTCCGTAAAGAAGTTTCCGCTCACTTCGGTGCCGGAGCCGACGGTCACCTTGGAGCCTTCCGCCAGTTTGCGGACGACCAGGTCGATGGCGGTATCCTCCAAGAGATTGAAGGATTCGGCCGCGGAATAGCCGTCCGACGGGTCGACCGCCTTCGCGGTGTACACCCCCGTGGGCAGCGTATCAATGGTGGCGATGCCCGTCGAGTCCGCTGTGTACTCGTACGCCAGCTCGCCGGTGTTGTAGCCGCGCACGGTCACCTGCGCGCCGACCAGAGGGTTGCCCTGTCCGTCCACAACGCGAAGGATCAGCTTGACCGGTGTCTCGACGACCGCGGCCTGCGCATCGCCAACCGCTTCGGCTGCGGCGACAGCCTGCACGGACACGAGCAGGATCAGAAGAAGCGCCAGGATCTTTTTCATTGTTGGGTCACCCCTTTTCGTACTGTTGGACTAGGTCGGTTCTCGGTGCCCAAAGCCGGGGACATCCGGTCGGCCGATTGCTCGGCCGGCCGGATGACTGCCCGCTTACGGGCGCTTAAGTATCTGGTTCTCGATCAGTCGAAGCTGTCGCCGACGTTCGCCACCGTGCCGCCCGCCAGCGGGATGCCCAGCTCTGTGAGCTCGACTGCGGCCTCCTCAATCAGCGCGTACACCGCGTTGATCGTGGTGTCTCTGGTCACGTTGCCGTCCCAGGCGGAGGCGGGCTTATCCCATCCGATGAAGGTGTAGTTCACACGATCGGAGGTAACCGTCGGCGCCGTGGTCGAGCCGCCATGCTTGACCTTAACTTGCTTGAGCGGGATGCCGTTGTAGTCCACGAAGGTGATGGTCACGTAGGAAGTGTTGGTCACCTCCAAGCCGTTGTGGGTCGCAGTGTAACGCGGGGCTGCCGGAACGACGGGTTCGTACACCGTGTAGTCGATCTTGCCGTTCTCGTCGTACTCCGGCAGATCCTCGAAGACGTAGGACCAGCTCGCGCCGCTGCCCTGCGGGTCGGCGATGGTTGCGCTTCTGTCGAACGCGCCGTTCTTCAAAAGCTCCAGCGTCAGCGGGGTGGCGGGCCTGTAGAAGGCGTCACCGTCGTCCCAGATCTTCCGGATGATGACATCCGCCAGCTTGGTGTTGGTGAAGTCCATGCCGTCCTGCTCGCTCGAATAGCCTTCCACCGGGGACTCCGTCACGTGGTATTCGTAGACGTGTCCGTCGGCTTCCTCGCCATCCAGCACCGCATCGCCCACCGCGTAGGTCGGCAGATCTTCGAAGAGGTAGCTCGTGCCGCCGCCGGTGATCGTCGCCTTCCTGTAGGGTTCGTCACTCTCGCCGGGGTTCGGGTTGTCGCGCCACAGGTTGATCGTCACCGTCGGGCGAAGCTCGGGTGTTTCGGCGTATCCGTCGATCCAGGCCTTGCTGCCGCCGAGGTCGAATTCGACCTGCTTGATCGTGTTGAAGAAGTCCTCGCCATCCTGATCGCTCTCGTAGGTATCCGGCGTCACCTCTTCAACCCTGTAGCTGAACTTGTGGCCGTCCGGCGTCTCGCCCGGATTCACATCGCTGCCCACCGCGTAGGTCGGAAGGTCCGTGAAGCTGTAGCTTTCGCCGCCGTCCGTGATCGTCGTGCTCGCGTAGAACACGCTGTCGCGGTACAGGTTGATCGTCACATCCGGCCGCTCTTCGGGCGTCTCACCGAGGTGGTCCACCCAGCTCTTGCTGCCTTCGATGTCGAACAGCACCTGCTTGATCGTGTTGAAGAAGTCTTCGCCATCCTGATCGCTCTCGTAGGTATCCGGCGTCACCTCTTCAACCGTGTAGGTGTAGGCGTGACCGTCAACCGTTTCACCGGGTTTCACCGCGTCTCCCACCGCGTATACCGGCAGGTTCGTGAAGCTGTAGCTTCCGCCGCCGTTCGTGATGGTCGTGCTCGCGTAGAACACGCTGTCGCGGTACAGGTTGATCGTCACATCCGGCCGCTCCGCCGGGGTATTGGCCTTGTCGTCCACCCAGGCCTTGGTGCCGGTCACCTGGGTGTACCGCTGCTTAATCGTGTTGGTGACCGTCGCGCTGCGGCCGTCCGTCGCCTTCTGATAGCTGACCGTGTATTTGCCTGGGACGGGGAATTCCACCACGCCGTAGACGATGGTGCCGCCGCCCTGCTTGTAAACCGGCAGGGTATCCCAGGTGTGCGTCCAGCCGTTGTTGTTCGTCAGCTTCCTGCTGCTAAGCGGAACCGGAATGTTGTCGGCGGTCAGGGTAACCCAGACCTCAGCCAGTCGGTTGGAAGCGTTCCCATCCACCCACTGTTTGGTGGCGGTAAAGGTCGTCTTGGGCACGACATACCAGTTGATGATGTCGTACTTTCCGAGGCCCTTGGTCGACGTATACCCCTCCGTGGTGTCGTTCTCCCGGACGGAGTAGTTGATCTCGTAGGCGTGGTCGTCGTCGTAGCGGTACTTGTCAAGCCCCGTGAAGCTGTAGGTCCAGCTCGATCCGGTGGCGTTGACCTTCTTGGCGGGATCGAACACTTCACCATCCGCAAGCAGCTCGATCTCCACGGAGCCAGGCCGTTTGTTGAAGAAGTTGAAGCTGTCCATCCAAGTCTTGGTGCCACGCACGTCGATCTTCACCTGAGTAATCGTGTTCGTGAAGTCGAAGCCGTTTTGCGCCTTGTCGTAACCAGGCACGGTAGCCTCTTCCACGCGGTAGCTGTAGGTGTGCCCATCCTCCGGCGCGTTCGCAGCCACGTCGCCGCCGATCGCGTACTTCGGAAGGTCCTCGAAGAGGTAGCCGGTGCCGCCGCCCGTGATCCGTGCGGTTTTGAAGAGCACTTCGTCACGGTAGAGGTTGATCGTCACCGTCGGGCGGAGCCACGGGGTGTCGGCCTTGTCGTCCACCCACTTCTTCGTACCGCCGATGTCCAGATAGACCTGATTGAGCCGGTTGGTGATGGTCGATCCAGCCTCGGCCGTCATCGGCGTGTAGGTTGGCTCGTAGGCATCGTCCAGATTGGTCTCTTCCACGCTGTAGACGATGGTCGCGCCGCCCGCTTTGTACTTGGGCAGGTTCTCCCATTTGGCCGTCCAGCCGTTGCCGTCGTTCAGCGTCTTGGTGTCCTGGTTGGGCGCGGGTTGGCCGTCTGCAAGCAGCCGGACCGTCACCGTTTCCGGACGAAGCTCGCCATCGCCGTCCACCCACGTCTTGGTGACCTTGAAGGACACCTTCGGCATGGTGAACTTGTTCACGATGTCATACTCGTCCTTGTCCCAGTCCCCGCCCGAATGTCTGCTCCGGTCGCCCTCTTCCAAGCGCCAGGTGTACCCTTCTGCCGGGTTGTTCTCCCGCACAGAGTAGTCGATCACGTAGGCTTTGTCGCCGACGTAGCGGTACTTGTCAAGCTCCGTGAAGCTGTAGCTCCAACTCGAGCCTGTGGCGCTGACTTTCTTGGCGGGTGTAAGCGGGTTGCCGTCCGCCAGCAGTTCAATCTCAACGGAAGCGGGGCGCCTGCCGTAGTAGTTCCTGTCGTCGTCCCACTTCTTGGTGCCCTCGACCTTGATCTTGACCTGCTTTATCGTGTTGATGAAGTTCAGCCCGTCCTGCGTGCTGGTGTAGGTATCCGGCGTCACCTCTTCCACCGTGTAGATGTAGGTGTGGCCGTCCTCAACCTCGCCCCTGCCGACCGCGCTGCCGACCGCGTACTTGGGAAGGTTCCGGAAGATGTAGCTTCCGCGGCCATCCTCAATCTCCGTGGTCCTGTACAGCTTTCCGTCGCGGAAGAGCTTGATGGTTACATCCGGGCGCTTCCGGGGATCTTCTGATTTGTCGTCGATCCACTTCTTCGTGCCGCCGACATCCACGTAGCCCTGCTTGAGTTTGTTCTTAACGGCGACGCCGTTCTCTCCCTCAAGCCCGGTGTGGAAGTCCTCGTAGTCGCTCCTCAGGTCAACCTCTCTGACGCTGTAAACGATGGTTCTGCCGCCCCTTGCGTACTTGGGCAGGTTATCCCACGTGGCCGTCCAGGCGTTGCCGTCATTGAGCGTCTTGTTCCCGTAGTTTGTCGCGCTGCCGTCCGCGCGCAGCTCAAACTGCACGGAGGTCGGCCGGTTCTGGGATTGGCCGTCCACCCAGCTCTTGGTGACCTTGAAGGTAACCTTGGGCACGGTGTACACGTTCTTGATGTCGTACTGCCCGGTCCCCTTGACCGATTCGTACCCTTCCGTCGTGTCGTTCTCGCGGACGGAGTAGATGATTTCATACGCCCTGCCATCCGCGTAACGGTACTTCGGAAGATTCTCGAACTTGTACTTCCAGTTGAAGCTTGAGTAGTAGCTCGGCGCCGCGGTTTTGATCTGCCTCGGATTCATCTCCGCGCCGTCCGCCAGCAGCTCAATCTTCACCCAGTCGGGCCGCTTGTTGTAGTAGTCGCCGTTGTCGTCCCATTCCTTGGTGCCTTCCACCTTGATCCACACCTGCTTGAGCGTGTTCGTGATGGCGACACCGTTCTCGCCCTGAAGGGGCTCGTAGCTGTCTTTATAGTCGCCCCTCAGATCGATTTCTTTGGCGCTGTAGATGATCTCCCAATTGTTCAAGTCGTACTTGGGCAGATCCGTCCAGGTATACGTCCAGCTGTTCGCTCCGCTGAGATCAACCTCGTTGTTCTGGATCGGCGCGGGGCTAATGCCGCTGTACAGCCGAACCTTCACAGACGTCGGGCGATTGGCCGTGCCGAGATCCACCCAGGTCTTGTTGATCTTGAAGCTGGTCAGCTTCGTGTTGGTGATCGTTGCGCCCTTGCCGTCGCGCCAGGGCGTGGTGCTGGAAGCGTAGCCAGCCACCGTGTTCTCCGCGACGGAGTAGTCGATCTTCCTGCCGCCCAGTGTGTACTTGGGCAGTCTGTTCCAGGTGTACTTCCAGCCATTGCTGCTCGTCAGATCCTGCTGTGCGCCGGGGATCGTCGCGTTGTCAGAGCCGCTCAACGTCACCGTTACCTTGTCCGGGCGACCCGTTCCCCTGCCGTCCAGCCACTTCTTCTCAACCTTGAAGCTGGTCAGCCTGATGTTGGTGATCGTCGCACCGGTCTCGGTGGGTGTGATGATCGCGGTGTAGCCATTCGGCACATTCTCCGTCACCTTGTAGGTGATGGTCTGGCCGGCCAGCGGGCCGCTACCGCTCACGATCTCCGGAAGGTTGTTCGTCCACACGTACGTCCAACCCTCAGACTTCTTCAGCGAAGCGGTGAACTTGTAGTCATCGCCCAGCGACGTATCGCCCACATAGCCCTGCAGCGTCACGTCGACCTTGGTCAGGCTCTCGTTCTCTCCGTCGTCTCTCCAGACCTTCTGGACGGCGAACGATGTCCTGGGCACGGTGAATGTATTCAGGATGTCGTAGGTGCCCGTCACCGCGCTCGGCAGATACCCGGGGGCGGGGTTGATCTCTTCAACCCTGTACTGAATCCTGGTCGCGATGCCGGCGGCATCGTAGCTGAACTCAGGCAGGTCGTCAAAGCTGTACGTCCACGCCGGGTCGCTTGTCGCGCTCGCGGTGGTCGTATCGGAGGCCTGCGTCGCGCCGCCCACAAACAGGCCGATCGTGACCTGGCCCGGGCGCTTGAAGAGGTAATCCTCATCGCCGGCCCACAGCTTCGTGCCTTCCACCTCGATGGTGGTGTTCGAAGGCGAGTACTCGCCCTTCAGTACCACGTTGCCAGCGGGCATTGACACTTCGTCGTCTGTCCCGTACGTCGTATTGTCGTACTTCCAGCCACCGAAGGTATACCCTTCGACCGGCGTGTGCGCCTTGACCGTCGCCTTGTCGCCCACGTGGTACACCGTCGTATCCGTCGGATACGTCGTACCGGCAGGTGCGCCGCTGATCTCGTACGTCACGCTGTAGTCGATTGCGGTGTACACGAAGATCAGTACCTTGTTCGCAGCGTCCACCTTGATCTGCTTCGTCTGAGCGTCCGGCGTGTATCCGGTGATATCCTTCGCCGTTTCCGGGTACGTCTCGTCGAACGTTCTGTTCGTCCTCACCGCATCCGTCGCCAGTTTGTCGCCAGTCTCGCTGCCCTTGCGGTACTCCACCGTGTACGTGTAGTCGCTCTTCGCGGTGTACACGAAGATCAGTACCTTGTTCGCAGCGTCCACCTTGATCTGCTTCGTCTGAGCGTCCGGTGTGTATCCGGTGATATCCTTCGCCGTTTCCGGGTACGTCTCGTCGAAGGTTCTGTTCGTCCTCACCGCGTCCGTCGCCAGTTTGTCGCCAGTCGTGCTGCCCTTGCGGTACTCCACCGTGTATGTGTAGTCGTTCCGGAGCGTATAGGAGGCCGTCAGCGTCACGTTCTTTGCGGGCATTGTGAAGCTTGTCGCGCCCAGTGTCACATCCGGCGTCGACCAGCCTGTGAAGGTATAGCCTTCAATGACCGGCCCGGGCTGCAGGGTCACATTGGAGTCAACGGGAACATCCGCGAAGATGAGCGGATATCCAACCACTGTTCCGTATTGCGCAGGAACCTCATACGTCACCGTGTAGGAGTTCTTTGTAAAAGTGGCCGTAAAGAGCACATTGTGGTTCGGCATTGTGAACTGGCCGTCCTGCCAATCTTCCGCATCCACATCACTTGTGAACCAGCCGCTGAAAGTATATCCGGGCGGCACCGTCGGCGTGCCTCTCACCGAGACGTTCTTGCCGTTTGCGACATGGTCAACGGAGCCAACCACTACGCTGTCGATCTTGTACGTTACGGTGTAGATGTCCCACTTGTAGTAGAGATTGATGGTGTAAGCGTCGGGAGAGGTGCTCTGAACCAGGTAGGTTCTGCTGCTGAGCAGCTGCCCCTGAGCATCCTCCGCATGGTCGTAGTGCTGGTTCGCAACGGTGCCGATCGCCGCGGTGTAGGAATCCCCCACGCGCTTGGTTACCGTTACGGTCTGCGACTCATCCGGCGCGCCATAGGTGTCGTCCGGCAGCTGCGGGTAGTGCTTGACCGTGATGGTCACTACCTTGTACGGCTTGTACCGGAAGACGATCACATTGGACTCGGGCTGATTCGCGGACAGCGTCATTTCCTTAATGTAATTGCCCGGCAGCGGGTAGTATCCCAGAATCGGCTTGTAGTACTCCACAACGCGGGAGTCCGCAAAACCGGTTACGATCTTGGGATCAACGCCGGGGATCGGATGATCCACACCGCCCTCATCCACATACACGTAATTGACGGTGTAGCTGTATCCGGCAAAGGGCTTGTACGTGAAGGTGATGACGTTGTTGGCCTTGACCTTGCTGAGCGTAAGCGCAGCGGGAGCAACGCTCTTGAAAGCGTAACCCTTGATGGCGATCGGGGTCTCATCCGCGTTAGAAGAGCCCGCGGTGATCACCGTTCCGGCCGCCTTGTTGGGCACGGTCTTTGCGGCGCTGAGGGCGTTACCCAGTTCGTCCACGTAAAGGACAGTGTACTGGGTGATCACGGTTCTCCAGCCTGCGTAAAGCGTGGTGTCCACGTAGATGTTGCTGTTGGGGTTGAACGGCGTGGTGCATTCCGGGTTGCTGAACCAGCCGATGAATTCGGACGTGGCGCTGTCGTTCGGCCCCTTCAGGTCGGTGACCTCGTCCCCGCTGTTGTACTGTTCCGACGGAATGTTCTTTCCGAAGGACACCGGGTCGTAGGACAGCGTTACCTTCCTGGGCGTCCACTTGGCGTAGACCGCCAGGTTGCCCGCGGGCATTCTCCTGTTCGCGAAGTCGGCGATTTCGATCTTCGTGCCATCCACGAAAGTCGGGGTTGTATACCACCCGGCGAAGTCCATCACCTTGCCGTTAATGGTGATGGTGTTCCCCGTCCAGTCGTAGTTCCAGTTGAACGGAGAATTCTTGAGCAGGCTCAACTTCATCTCATAGGGCACGTCGGCGATGTTCGTCGTCACGACGGTGCCGTTGCTGGTCAGCGAGCTGTAGCTGAACACGTACTTGTTGCGCGTGTAGTAGAAGTTGTAATTCCTGTAGAGCGTACCATTCCAAGTCCTTTTGTAAACGTCCGAATTGGATGCACTAGAGTAAGTGAAGCCTTCGAGGGCCTTACCGCCCAAGCCATCGTTCTCTCCCAGAATCAGGTTCTGAGAAGCCTGGTGCTGCCAGTAACCGTTTACCGTCGTGCCCGAACCGGTGGGGTATGGCGGAGTCGGCTTATCATCGCCAGCGATGGCTTCAACCCAGTACTTGACGGTCACATTTCGTGAGTCGTCATACGTTGCTTTGTAGGTGATGCTGGTACCGCTAGACGGCAACAGCTCGGCGTTGACTGTCCACCGGTGGGTGATCCACGTGGATTTGCTTGAATTTGTCCACCCGAGGAACCCATTGGAGGTGCCGCGGTTCTTCCAAGTGTTCCCATCCTTGTACTGGAATACTCCGTTGTAGGTGCTGGGCCAGATGGTATCGATGCTCTGCCCATATTTGACTTGGATGCTGTAATTGTCATCCGTCTTCCGACTGCCAGCCGAGTCTCCATTGAACAGGAAGCCACTGCTGTTCCCATCCAGATCAAATTTGATCGTAAATGACTTGAGCTTGTAGTAGACGTTGAGCACGGATGTGCCGTCCGGCTTGACCAGGACGTCCTCATCACTATCCTGGTATGTTGATACTTTTACGCCATTGTTGGTGCTGGGGTCCTTGTTGACCTGGTAAGCGGTAAACTCCTTAGTTGTATCGCCGCCGCTGCCGGTGGTTGCATTGACCTTAGAGCCAACAGGTGCCGTGCGGTTGGTGATCTGGTCAAAGTAATCGTAGTCGGACAGCGTTCCCGGAACCGGATCGTGGTCAAGGCCCGGCTTCTCCAGCCAGTAGACGACCTTGTACCCAACGTTTTTCGGCGTCCACTTGGCGTAGTAAGTGCGATCCAGCGTGGTCACGCCAGCGGGGTAGGCCATCGTCGTCGGGAATACGTTGACCTTCGCGGTCAACGCCTCGTCCGAGTACCACCCGTCAAATGTGTAGCCGACGCGCGTCGGATCGTCGGGCTTGGTCAGCGCCGCGCCGAAGCGGGCGGAGATCGGAGCCACATACGTGCCGTCGTTGCTGTCAAAGAGAATGGTGCCGATCTCACGATCATAGTACAGATCAAGGTTGATCGTCTCGTTGGCGATCAGCACGCCCATCACACCCGAAGGCGTGATGAAGCCGGGGATGGCTTTGTACTCCGCGCCATCCGGCTCAACCAGATCGTTGGCGATGCCAGAACGGGGGATGTCCGGATAACTGGCTTTGTTCTGGGCGTAGGTGTCTGCCGACACATCCTGGAAGAAGTAGCGAATGACATAGTTGGCGGCGGCTGCAGCATACGTCACCGTAATGGTGTTGCCTGCGCCAATGGGAAGTGCGTTCGCGGGATCATTTCCGTAATAAGCCGTCAATGCGCCGGTCTGCGAGGTTTCGATGGTGACAGGCGTCTGCGCCGTGGTAAACCCGGAGACAGAAGGCGAAGCGACGGTCGTCGAGTCACCCTTGGCCTTCAGCTGAACCGTTTCCGGCGTCGCGGCGGCGGTCGTACCGGCGCCATCGGGCTTAACGTAGTTTATCGTGACGCTGACTTTTTCCACCTTATCATAGGTGGCGGTATAGGTGATTGTATCGCCGTCACTTCCGGAAACCGCCCCTATCCCAGGGTTCCAGCCGGCGAATTCAAGCTCATAATCGTCGCTGGGCGAGGCGAGCGTGGGCGTTTCCGGAGGAATCGGCGTAGCACCCTCCGCCACAAGCTGCTGTGCCAACAGGGTATTGGCTCCGTCGGCGTTCCTGAATTCCACGGTATGATATCTGGGCATCGGCGTTGCTTCGCCAATCGTGGTGCCGTCATCGGCAAAAGCGAAAGGCAGCGTCGCGGGTAACGACTGACCAAGCATCAATACCGTCAAGAGGATTGACAGTATCTTTCGGGTCATGCTTTTCATGCGGCATCCTCCTCAACCTGAATAATCAAATATCCTCAAATCTTCCGGCCGATATCTTTAAAACCGACCGTGTTCGGGCGAGCTGCCTTTGTGTTCTAGTTTACAACCGTAGCGAGAACCCTCCAACGGCTGTTGACGGTTTCCTGAGAGGCGGTATAGCTGAGGGATCGACCGTTCGCACCGTCAACATCGCGCCAACCGCCGCCGCTATTCTGCTGCCATTGGAGCTGGACAGTCAGCCCGTCGAATCCAATCAACTCACAAGACATCGTAATGGTATCGCCAGGGTTGACCACTTCGCTCAATGTGCTGCTGACGCGAACCGCGCGCTCAGCGGCAACCGGCGCAGCTTCTTCCGCAGGCGCTTCTTCCACGGGTTCAGGAATTCTGAGGAAGGCCGAGTATACATACCCGGTGACTCCGTCGGCGCGAATCTTCGTCCAGTCTCCCTCTGTGCCGAGGGTGGTGACGCTCATTCCGCTCGTGAGTTTGCCGATGATCTCGGCGTCCATGCTGGCGGCGGCACGGATGTTTACGCTGCCGCCCTCCTCTTCGGTCTGGATGACCGCTTCAACTTCCACAGGTTCCGGCGCTGCGGTCTCTTCCGGGGCCGCGCCGGGCTCCTCGGTGGGAAGCGCCTCGGGGGACTCCGGCTGCGCTTCGTCTCCACCCGGATTGGCGATGCTAGGGGAAACCGGATCGCTGACGTAGGTGGCAGCGAAGGCGGTTGTTGCGCTGAACAGCAGCATTGCAGCCACGATCAGGGCGACCAGCTTGTTCGTTTTCTTCATGGTATAAACCTCCTCGTCTTCCAGGTGGTATGGATTGAACTTCGGTCTGTTTTGTCGTCCGTAAAAGCCAAATTCCGGAACTTTCGTTCCGGCTTGATACGGGTGCTATAGAGTGGGTGCCGCGTCCACCGCGACCCTGTATGCCCAGGAGGCGTTGTCCTCCGTGATGCGGATGATCATCCTGGTCGAGTCCTGCCCCTTTATGTCTCTCCACTGGCCGTCTTCACAGGCCTGCCAGCGAATCGCGTACTCGAGACCCTGAAATCCGTTGAGCTCGGCGGTAAGGACCAGCTCATCCCCGACGCGCAGTGTTTTGATGTCGCGGTTGGCGCGGATGACGACGCTGGGCGCCGGGCCACCGGCGAGCGGCACCAACTCATCCTCGATGATCTCGATCTCCCCAGCCGGTTCCGGCTCGGTTTCTTCATTAAGAAGGTGTTCGCCGCTCTGCTCCTGAGGCTCAGACACATCCACGGAAACGGATGGAGCGGGTGCTTCCTGCGCTTCCGTCATGACCGGCTCCTCGAGCACGGACGGCGCTTCCGCAATGGCTGGGACGCCGCACATGACAAAGAACAGAATGGAGGCAAGCCCTCCGAGAAACAACTTTCTGACCGCTATGCTCATGGTTTCGATCGCCCCCTGTTTTGGAAACATTTTGTTAATTCCGAGTACTTTCATGGCAGGATTTGCCTGTCTATGCGCACATTATAAGGGACAGGCGTTACGGGGCCGGTTACATTCATACCCTCGATCTCTGTTTAATCCGGCGAGTCTTCCCATGAAATGTCATCCACTGCGCGCCAGCCTCAAAATCGCTGGTTTTCGCCGACAAAACCCATGGAATGCAGCCTGCATACGGGTTACGCATTGTATTGAAGTCGCATGAAGAAAAGGGGTATCCTTTTCTTGGCACCCTTCGCGCACGCCGTCCTGCCAAACCCCCTGTGCGCCGACCAACGCATGCGTCAACGCCTCCGCGCGCGGTTTATGGCCGCCTGCGGGAAACCGAACCGTCAAAGCCGCGCGGTCACAAAGAATCTTTCTCTAGCTTAGTTATAGAAGCAGAAGCAGTCCCCCGGAACCGGATCTGTCAGCACACCGTACCTGAATCCTTCGCTTTTCAAGATGGAAACAAGGCCATTTGAGCCGGGCGCAACAGCAATCTGCGGTTTGGGGGATTCTCCCAGTTGATAAGCGAAACCATTATACCATATTTATGTCTTCTTCAAATAGCACATGCGCTGTTTTAAGAAATTTTTTGTAACGCCATGTGTTTTGCAAGTTGTTTTTCACAGGTAAAACGGTCTGTTTTTTGCCCGACTTTGCCGCGCTCGCCGCCGAGGGGATGATCGGGATTGCCTCGTACCGCCAACACACCCAAAGGTCTTTTGATCACGCATCCAGGTAACATAACCTACCTCGTTTTTCGCGCAACCGCATAACCTCGCTTACCCTGTATTTACCGCGCGCAACAGGCGGCGCCAGGTTTCTCCTGCACAGAAAAAGTACTTCGGTCTTTTCTCTTTGGCATTCGCAAAAGAAGACCAAAGTACTGTTAATGCCTATAACAAACGAGCCGCATGGCATGCGCGGCCCGCCGAACTGTCAAACCCTACAAAGGCGCAGCGTTTCCACTTCAAACGGGCGCAGATGCATGCACTCCCGCGCTCTTCTAAAAGAAAGCCGTTCATTTTTGTTTTCCAGCATGTCGCATTTCCAAGCGAATGCAAACGGCAGGTTCACCGCAAGGCAGAGTCCCGTTTGAGCGTTTCCTTCCAGTGCGCGAGTCTTCCCTTCCACCCGCTGTGCATGTACTTCATCGGATGCCTTCCACGTCTTTATAGGCCTGAAAAATGCGCGGGATTTTCATCCCGCGCGGGCTTCGACAAAAAAATCACCAGGGGTTCTTCGAAAAATCGCCGCCGCGGCACCATTTGAGGTAGCCCAGGGCGTGTTTCTGGGCGGTCATCTCCCAATCGCCCTTATAGATGGGGTCGTGATAGCCCTCAACGCAGATGTCGCCGGTGTAGCCGCCGGTGTGCAGGATGTAGAAGATGTTCCGCCAGTCGCAGTCGCCAAAGCCGGGGGTGCGCTCCGGCGCATACCAGTCGGTATTGCACAGAACGCCGTAGTCCTCGACCGCGCGGCGGTCGACGGAGGCATCCTTGCCATGCAAGTGGTATATCTTCTTCACCCATTTGCGCAGCTGCGCGATCGGGTCGATCAACTGGATCATCTGGTGGGCCGGCTCCCACTCCAGGCCCAGCGCGGGGCTCTTCACCTCGTCGAACATCCGCTCCCAGGCGCGGGGATTGAAGCCGATGTTGCAGGTGGCCCTATCCCAGCTGCCGCCCATCGGGCAGTTTTCGATGGCGAGCTTCACGCCCCTGTCTTCGGCGCGCCTGGCGAGCTCCCGGAACACCGTACCGAACCTGGGCATCGCCTCGTCCACCGGCTTTCCTTCAAACGCACCCGCGAAGGTGGATACGGTCTTCGCGCCGTAGAGGTGGGCGCTATCGATGGCCTTCTCCAGGTTCCGCCGATGGGATTCGTTCTCCAGCGCGTTGCAGTAGTAACCCAGCGTGGTGATCTCCGCGCCCTTTTCCTCTGCCAGCGCTTTCATCCGCGGGCCCTGCTCCAGAATGTCCACGTCGCCGTACTCCATGTGGAAATTGATGGACAGGGTTTCAAACCCGGCGTCGAGCATGGCGGGCGCCCATTCCGGCGCAACGCCGCCGGGAATACAGGTGCCGATCCGGATCTGGGATATTTCGCAGTTGGGAAGCATGATAATCCTTCCTTTCCTAATACGGGTTTGAGCTGCCTGCGCCGGGGTGCACGGGCGGAAAGGCCGCGCGCACGCCCAAAGGGCGGCGCAATCCCCTGCCGATAGTATTATATTGGTTATATATCACAGCGTCAAGGCGCGGCGCGATTATCCCGGCAAGTTGAGCGTTCCCGCCTTCAGTCCGGCGCTTGGTACAGGTTTTCTTCGATGCGCATCATGCGCTCCTCATAGCCGTCCAGCTTTCTATCGAGCCGCGCCAGCGTCTCCTGCAGCGCTTCAATGCGTCCGGCGATCTCCGAGCGCTGCCGCTCGAGGATCTCTTTTCGCCGCGCGATGGAAGCCTTCCCCTGGCGAAACAGCGCGACGTACTCCACCAGCGCTTCGACCGAAACGCCCGCATCCCGCATGCACTTGATGAATTCTACCCACCGAAGATCGCCAGGGCGGTAATCCCGCACGCCGCCGGGCGTGCGCCCGACCGGCGGGATCAGCCCGGCCCGCTCGTAATACCGAAGCGTGTCGGCCGAGAGACCGTACGCCTTTGCCGTTTCCGCAATGGTCATGTTACTACCTCCTCATGTGCATGTCCAGCATACCACCCGGAGCGCGCTCCCGGTCAAGGTTTTTCAAAGTTGGAATTGTTAATTCTCGCAACGCCCATTGACTTGGAGCAAACTCCAGGTGTTAGGATGGGTCAGAGCACACAGAATGGGAGGGTTGACCATGAAATATGCGAAACTTGGAAACACCGGCCTGGATGTCTCGAGGATCTGCCTGGGCTGCATGAGCTTCGGGGATGCGGGCCGCTGGATTCACCCCTGGGTGTTGGACGAGGCTGCGAGCCGCCCGATCATCCGTCGGGCGCTGGAATTGGGCGTCAATTTCTTCGACACCGCCAACGTATATTCGATGGGCGCCAGCGAGGAGTTTTTGGGGCGCGCGCTCCGGGACTTGGCCCGCCGGGACGAGGTAGTGATCGCCACCAAGGTGTTCTTTCCGATGCGGGACGGCGCGAACGGCCGGGGCCTCTCCCGCAAGGCCATCCTGACGGAGATCGACCAGAGCCTCAGGCGGCTGCGCACCGACTACGTGGATCTTTACATCATCCACCGCTGGGACTACGATACGCCGGTGGAGGAAACGATGGAGGCGCTGAACGACGTGGTGCGCTCGGGCAAAGCGCGCTACCTGGGCGCTTCGGCGATGTTCGCCTGGCAGTTTCAAAAGGCGAGGACCGTCGCCGAAGCGCACGGCTGGGCCAATTTTGCGTCCATGCAGAACCACCTGAACCTTCTGTACCGGGAAGACGAGCGGGAGATGGTTCCCTATTGCCAGGACGCGGGCGTGGCGCTGACGCCCTACAGCCCGCTGGCAGCCGGCCGGCTCGCCCGTCCCGTCAACCAGACTTCGCTGCGCGCAGAGACCGACGAAACCGCAAAGTCCAAGTACGGCGCAACGGAGGCTGCGGACAGGCCCATCGTGGAATGCGTGCAGGCGATCGCCGGAGAGCGCGGCGTCACGATGACGCAGGTGGCTCTTGCGTGGCTGCTGCAGAAAAAAATGCTGGCCGCGCCGGTGGTCGGCGCGACGAAGATCGAACACCTGGAAGACGCGGTGGGCGCGGTGGATTTCGCCCTGACGGACGACGAAATCGCCCGCCTCGAAACGCCCTATGTGCCCCACGCCGTCGTCGGCGCGCTGACCCGGTAGCCGCCACCAGTAACCCGTACCGGCAGCGTTGTCCCGTTCCGTATAAGCCCGTACGCCGAAGCAAATGACGCCCTTCGGATCTTTGACGACGAAAAAGGCGGCGGCACTTCCCAGTACCGCCGCCATTTTCATGCGCTATTCCAGCGAAATGACCGAGACCGGGCAGTTGTCTCGCGCCTCCTCCGCCTTGTCCTCAAGGTCCTCCGGCACATCCTCTCGGATTACCTCCGCCAGGTCGTCATCCGCCATGCGGAACACCTCCGGACAGGTGTCCGCGCACAGCCCGCACCCGATGCAGCCGCTCCTGTCGAGCATCGCCTTCATGGTTTTCCCTCCCTTTCATTCCTTTCCGGCCGCCCGCCGGACAGAACCGGAGTCACGCCCGCATCAATCCGAGACCAGCCTCTTTTCGCCGGTAATGGCCTGAATGGGGCGGATGTCCTGAGTCACTTCCAATACGCCCATATACTCGCCCGCCTCGCTCCGCACGGCGAAGTACCGGATGAGCACGTATTTTTCGCCCATATGAATCCAGAAGTCCTCGCTGTCCTTGCGCCCAGCCTTGAAATCCTCCACCAGCTTTTCCACGATGTGGACGCTGGCGGGCGGGTGACAGTTGGACACCTTTCGGCCGATGACCGCCTTTGTGCGCGGAAACACGCGCTCCGCGCCCTGGGAGAAGTAGCGCACGGTGTCATCCCTTCCCACAAAGGTGATGTCCACCGGCAGCGCGTCCAGAATCCGCGTCAGTTCCTCCACCCGCAGTACACCGGTGGGCAGCCGGATCTCGCCGGCCGCGGCCTGCGGCGTGTTATCGGTCGGTTTCTCACCCTCCGCAGGCGCCCATGCGGGCGGGGGATCGATCAGGCAGTAGCCGAAATCTCCTTCCTCTTCCGCGATGTGCTTCCACTCATCCAGCGTCAGGTTTTCAAGGAGCATCGGCAGCATGATGTTCTCTTCCTTGAAGACCATCTCCTGTATCCTGCCCAGAAGTGCCTCGATCCTTTCACGCGCGCCGCCCGCCGCATCAGGCTCCAGCACCGCCTTGATCTCCGCGCGAATCTCGTCGTCCACGCCCCACATCACCTTGGGCGGCGCGGTGATGCCGTACTTTTCCATGTAGGGGAAGAAGAAGTTCTCCTTCTTCAGGTAGTGGCGGTCGATTTCAGCAAGCCGCTTCAGCAGTTCCCCGAACTTCGCACCGGGCCCGCCCAGCGACCGCATCAGAAGCTGCTGCCGTATCTCCCCCGCCAGCGATTCGATGGCGCGGTTCTCGCGCTTCAGCGTGTCCGCCGGATGCCCCGGCGCGTACTGGGGCGCGGCGGCGTGGATCTCCTCGATGGAGCCCTTGAACACCGCGGCGTGGACGTCGCACAGCCGCTGCACTTCGGATACCGGCAGCCCGCCCGCGATCAGCGCCTGCTCCGCCTGGGCGATCTCCTCCGCCGAAACGCCGTCAAACACCTCGCTGAAGCGCCCCTTGACCTCGTCCACGCTTTCCCCCGCGTGCAGGCGCTCGATCAATTCCTTGAGCACCTTCTGTCGATACGCCCGGTTGTTGATCTCCCCGCTCATCAGGAACCCTCCTTTATCGCGTAGCCGTGGGCGGCGAAAACCCGCCGCACGCGCTCCATGTCGATGCCCTTCAATGCCGCGCCCTTTGGAATGGTCATGAACCGACCCGCGGTGGTCAGCATGCCGGGGTTGACCACCTCCCGGAACCCGGCTTCGGAAAGGATCCCCGCGATGGCGGGGTCCGCGGCGCAAAGCTGGTACACCGTCCTGTCAAGATCGACAATCTTTCCTTCCATCCTGCGCCTCCCACACACAAATTATCCTCTGAAATTGATCAGGCGCGCCGCGTGCGGCGCACTTCCTATTTAAACCGGCCGGGATGCGGCAAAACGGGGGAATGCGAGGCTTGGCGGCGCGCCGAAACTTTTGTGGATAGCTGCTGAAGTATTTCCGGTCCTGATCGCCCGAAACCATCTCCGCCGCCGGCGATTATATTAAGCGGAGGCCGCGCCGACGTCTCAGCGCGCGTTTCCCCTCGGCGGATGGTTTTCAGGCCCTGATTGATCCAGCCCGAGGTTTACGCCCGCAAACCGAACCCGGCGCCCTTCGCGTCCTCGCGCAGCTTGAACTGGGCGGCCTGCTGCATCAGGTTTTCGGCCTGGCCGGTCAGCTCCTCGCTGGCGGCGGCGGCCTGTTGGGCGGTAGCGGAATTGGACTGTACCACCTGCGAGACCTGCAGAATTCCCTGGTTGATCTGCGCGATGCCCGCAGCCTGTTCGCCGGAGGCGACGGAGATATCGCTCACCAGCTTCGCCGCCCTTTCGACCTCTTCAACGATTTTTTTCAGTACCCGTGCGGTCTCGTCGGCGATCCTGCCGCCGGCCGTGACCTTGTTGATCGATTCTTCGATCATCCGCGTGATCTCTCCGGCAGCCTGGGCGGACTTGGCCGCGAGGGATCGGACCTCCTCCGCCACCACGGCGAAGCCCTTGCCGTGTTCCCCGGCCCGCGCAGCCTCCACCGCGGCGTTGAGCGATAGAATGTTGGTCTGGAATGCGATGTCGTCAATCACCTTGATGATGCCGGAGATTCCCTTCGAAGAGGCGTTGATGTCCTCCATCGCGGTGAGCAGCTTTTCCATCTGCCCGTTGCCGCTCTCAGCATCCTCCTTTGCCTTATCCGCCAGTTGGTTTGCTGCCGCCGCGTTGTCCGCGTTGACTTGGGTCTGCGCGGAGATCTGCTCCATCGAAGCGGTCAGTTCCTCAATGGAACTGGCCTGCTCGGTCGCCCCCTGGGCCAGCGCGACGGAGGAATCGGATATCTGCCGCGCGCCGGAATCCACCTGCTCGGCCGCGCTTCTCAGGTTTGCCAAGAGGCCGTTCATGTTGTCGTTGACGTCTCCCAGCGAGCGGAAGAGCATGCCCAGCTCGTCGGCATAGGGTGTCGTGATCACCTCGGAAAAATCGCCCTGCGCCTGCCGCCCGGCGATTTCAACCAGCTGCCTCAGTCTCCGGTTGATGACCTGTCTGACCGAAATCCCGATGGCGGCGAAGACGGTGAGAAGCGTCAGCGCGAACGCCGCGAGCATCACGAGCGCGTCCTTTGTCGATTCGGCCATAACCTCGCTCTGGGCGATCGCCACCTCGACCGACCAGGGCGTACTGGTATTGCCCAGATGAACGGGCAAAAAGGTGATCAGGCTCTGGACGCCACCGGTAAGCGCCGTTTCACCTTCGACGGTGAAGGTCTCCCCGGCCTTGATCGCCCGCAGCATCATCTCTGCGTCGCCCTGGTCAAGGGCGCTCTCGGCCAGGTTTGTGCCGGTCAACGCGGCATCGGCGTGGACGAGGAACGTGCCCGCGTTGGACAGGAGCGCAAAGCCCGCCGTTTCATAGTCTCCCTTTTCGAATTCCAGCGCGCCGAGCTGCTCAAGCGAAAGGTCCACGCCGGCCACACCCACCAGGGTGCCCTTGTTGTCCCGGATCGGGACGGCGAAGGATGTCATCGTGATCGATTCGCCGGTGTCAGTATCCACATAGGGCTCCAGCACCGTCTCTTCTCCGCTGGCAAAGGCGATCTGATAGTAGTCATTCGGTCTGGACTCTCCGGCGATCATTACCTGTGCCACGGTGCCGTTTTCCCAGACCCAGTAGGAATCGAAGCTGCCGTCCAACCCGTGGCCCATTTGGCCGGCGTACTGGGCGTCCAGCCCGTCCAGTGCGTTGGGTTCAAAAATCGCCCACGCGCCAAGGATGTCGGCGTTGCCTTCCGTCAGTTTTTTAATCATGGAATTGGCGACATCGCGCCGCACTTCTACCGGATAATCCTGGTATCCCCCCAGCGCGGCGGAAAGCGCCCGCGCCGAGTGCAGCGCCGGGAGCATCCAGCTTTCAATCTGAGCGCCGCTCTGCTTTGCGAGCGCTTCGGCGCTGAAGTGCGCATTCTTCAGTTCGCGCTGCTGGCCGTCCAGATAGAGGAATCCAAACGCCGCGACCAGAAGGATGGCGACGACCGCCATGATTACGAACATCAGTTTGGAAGCGAGTTTCATGGTTTTCATTTTTGGGATACCCTCCTGTATCTTTGAGCCCGCGCAAAAAATAAAAACCCGGCACCTCCAAACCGTGCCGGTTTCTGTGCGGGGGCATCTATAAAACTATATCGGCGGTTTTCGACATCTTGTTAGCGCAGGGCTGGCTGTCCACAAAATATGGTTTTTCGCAGCATTTTGAGGATATTCTAGTCATATTTCGGCGGTAGGGCGCGAAAGTTTAGTGAAAAATTGAGAATTGTCGTAATATGGCAAAAAATCTATTGACAGCCAGTCAGATTCCAGTATACTTAGCATATTAGTCAACAATTATCCACAGGTTTCGCCACAGGTTATCCACAATCAATGTCTGCGGTCATCTGGTGCGGAAAGGGGTACGGTATGGGCGATTTTTTGAACAACGCCAGCATGGAGCTTCTCGAAAAGAAGCTGGACGCCGTATGGATGCGGCAGCAGGTGATCGCCGGAAACCTCGCCAACGCGGCGACGCCCGGTTACAAGAGCAAGTCTCTGGAGTTCGAATCGTTGCTGGAACGGCGCCTGTCCGGAAGCGGTGAAAGTGACCGTTCCGTCCTGGACGCGCTGAACCGGACGCAGCCGCAGGTCATCCGTCAGGAGGGCACCACCGCCCGGGAGGACGGCAACAACGTGGACCAGGAAAAGGAAAGCGTCGAAATGGTCCGGGCGCTGATCGAGTACAACTACCTGGTCAACTCGATGTCCTCCCAAATCAGCCGGATGAAATACGTCGTAACAGAGGGGCGTGGTTAGTGATGGGCTTCCTGGATTCCCTCAACATCAGCGGCTCCGGCCTGACGGCGCAGAAGTACCGGATGGAGATCGTGGCCCAGAACCTGGCCAACGCCGATACCACCCGCACAGAGGAAGGCGGCGCCTACCGGCGCAAGTTGGTGCTCTTGTCTGAGATCGGCTCCACGGGTACCTTTGCCCAGGCGCTTCGCAGCGCTTCGGGCAGCGCGCCCGGCGGCGTGCGCGTCACGGAGGTCGTAGACGACAACGACGATTTCAAGGTAGAGTACGATCCCACCCACCCCGACGCCAACGAGGACGGTTATGTGGAGCTCCCCAACGTGGACACCACCGAGGAAATGGTGGATATGATGAGTGCCTCCAGACACTACGAGGCCAACATCACCGCCTTCAACGCCATGAAGGACATGGCCTCAAGGGCGCTGGAGATCGGAAAATAACGGCAGAGCTGAGGTGTCGAGATGACGATTGATCCCATCCAATTTGCGCAAATCACCGGCAGCATGCCGGGGGTTGAGCGCACTTCGCCGCTATCTTCCGGCGCGGTATCCTTTGAGAGCATGCTGCAGAAATCGGTCTCCCAGATCGCCGATACGCAGGCGACCGTCCGTGATGACGTGATCAAGCTTGCCACCGGCAACACCGACGCGCTGCACTCGATCACCATCAACGCCGCCAAGGCGGACCTGGCCATCCAGACGATGGTGACGGTGCGGAACAAGGCGCTTGACGCCTACAACGAGATAATGCGCATTACCCTCTAGGCGAAAGCGGGCCGCCGAACGGCTATTCTTGAGATGTAGAGGGGCAGCATGGACGTATCGATTTCAGGACTCACCAAAAATCTCAGCGCCTACTTTCAGAAGATGAGCAACGGAAGAAAAATGGCGCTCGCCATCTCCGCGGCCATCCTGATCGTTGGTGCTGTTGTTCTTACAAAAGTCCTGGACAACGCTTCCTACACCGTACTGTACCGCGGCCTGGACGCGTCGGAAAGCGTCGAAATTGTCAACATGCTGGATTCCTCCGGCGTCAACTACCGCATTGAAAGCGACGGCACGATCCTGGTGCCCCGCACCAGTGAGGCGATGCTCAAGATGCAGCTCGCCGCGGAGGGCTTCCCGAGCAGCACCCTCGGGTACGATGTCTTCACCAGCCAGTCGGACTTAATGACCACCGACTACGAAAAAAAACAGTACCTGATCTTCCAGCTGCAGGATAGGCTCCAAGCATCCCTCAAGACGCTCTCCGGCGTCAGGGATGCCATCGTTACGTTGAACGTGGCGGACTCGAGCGCCTACGTGCTCAAATCCCAGGCCACCCAATCCTCCGCCGCGGTGGTTCTTGATCTGTACCCCTACGCGGACCTGGGCAAAAAGCAGATCAGGGGCATCGAGGAACTGGTGGCCAAGAGCGTCCCGGGGCTTACACGGGAAAACGTCATCATCGTCGACGGCGACGGCACGGTGCTCAACGAAGCGGGCGGCGACTACGGCGCGGACCTGGCGGGCTCCCAAATGGAGGCCGTCAACCAGATCAACGCCCTCTACGAGGACAAGATCGCCAAATTCCTGGAGCCCGTCTTCGGCAGCGACGGCGTCAGCGTGTCGGTCAACGTGAAGATGAGCTTCAAGCAGAAAAACACCCAGCAAACCACTTACACCCCCGTAGTGGGCGATACCAGCGGCATCCTTTCCCGGCAGCAGGTCGACCGGCAGTCCACAAACGGCGCCACGCTGAGCGGCGGCGTCGCGGGCACCGAATCGAATGTTGGCGTTCCTTCCTATCAGAATGAGAACAATGACGAAGAAGGAGGAAACGACGGCAGCGCCAGCGAAAGCTATACCAATGAATTCCTGGTCAATCAGGTGGTCGAGAGCGCGCTGGACAATGGCGGCCAGATCGAGGACATGACGGTGTCCATGATGATCAACAGCCGCGAACTCGCCGCCGAGACGCTGGAAAAGTACCGCGAAATGGTGGCCTACGGCGTCGGCATTCCGACGGACAAGGTGTTCATCACCTATGCGGAATTCCTGGCCAAGCCGGAGACGCCGGTGTTCACCGATTCCGGCCAGATCGCAACCTCCGGCCAGTCCCTGCTGGGCCTTCTGCCCATGGACGTTCTGATCTACGGCGGCATTGGGCTGGGCGTGCTGATCCTGCTGCTCATCCTCCTCCTGATCCTGCGCAACAAGGCCCGCAAGCGGCGCTCACCGGCCAGGCCCGCGGCAGCCATCGGCGCGGAGGATCTGCCGGACGAAGACGAAGAATACGAAGAGGGCAAGGAGGGCGAACGGCCGGTAAGCCGCGGGCCCAGGAAGGGCCCCATCCCGGGCGAGATCGTGCTCAGCGAGACCCGTGAGCAGGGCCTCAAGCGCCAGGTCAAGGAATTCGCCGCCGTCAACCCCGAAATCGTCGCGCAGCTGCTGAGATCCTGGATGAAGGAGGACAACGCCAAGTGAAGCCAAAGGCAAAAAACAGTGAATCCGTTCGCAAGGCCGCAACGGTGATTCTGTCGCTCGGCGTCGAACAAGCCTCCCGGGTATTCAAGTACCTCAAGCCCGAGGAGATCGAGCAGATCACGTTGCAGATCGCCACGCTCGAAAACCTGTCCTCGCTGGCCGTCGAGGCCACGATGGAGGAGTTCTACAACCTGTGCGTCGCGCAGAAGTACATCACCGAGGGCGGCATCGAATACGCAAAGGCCATTCTGGAGAAGACGATGGGCATGTCGGGCGCGGCCGGTGTCATCGAAAAGATCACCCGTTCGCTGCAGAGCAAAGCCTTCAGCTTCCTCGGAGAGGCCGACCCGAAGCACCTGCTGAGCCTGATCCAGAACGAGCATCCGCAGACCATCGCGCTGATTCTGGCCCACTGCCCGGCCGACCAGGCGGCGGAAATTCTCAGCGAGCTCCCCGCCAGCATCCAGATGGACGTAGCCAGCCGCATCGCCACCATGGACGCCACCTCCCCGGAGGCGATACGAGACGTGGAGCGCATCATCGAGCACAAGCTGTCGGTCAGCGAATCCATTGGCTTTGCCGAGATCGGCGGCACCAAGTACATGGCGAGCATCCTGAACCTCGTCGACCGCAGCACCGAGAAGTACATTATGGACGAGCTGTTCCGGCAGGACCCCAAGCTGGCGGAGGAGATCCGCAACCGCATGTTCGTCTTCGAGGACATTGCCTCTCTCGACGCGGTGTTCGTCCAGCGGTTCCTGCAGGATGCAAACAGCAACGATCTGCTCATCGCCCTCAAGGGCTGCAGCAAGGACATCGCGGACGTGTTCTACGCCAACATGTCCACCCGCCTCAAGCAGACCCTGGAGGAAGAAGCCAAGTACCTGCACGGCGTGAAGCTCTCGCAGGTTGAGGAGGCGCAGCAGAAGCTGGTTGCGCTCGTGCGTTCGCTTGAAGAGGCCGGTGAGATCAGCATCACCCGCGGGCGAAAGGATGAGTTGATTGTCTAGACTTGTCAAGGGCCACTGTGTCCGCCTGGAGTCCGAGAGCTACGTTTACCACGTCCCGGCGCCGTACCTGAGCGCGGAGGCCGCGAGAAACGCCTCCCTCGAAGAGGATCAGGCGCGCTTCGCCGCCCAGGAAGCGGAAACCCGGAAGGCGCGGGAACTCATGATGCACGCCGAGCAGTTTTCGGCCGATACCCGAGAGCGTGCGCTCCGGGAGGCCGAACGCCTGCGCGAACAGGCGCGCCGGGAGGGATACCAGAAGGGCTTGGAGCAGGGCCGGTTTCAGGCTCAGGCCGAAAACGAAAAGACGCTGGAACAGCTGACGGCGCTGATGGCGTCCCTGGATCAGGGGCGCGAGGCACAGATCGAAGCGTATCAGCAGCAGATGATCGATCTAGCGCTGGACATCGCCCGCAAGGTGGTCGGCGCAAAGGTCGAGCAGGATGACGAAGCCTTCACCGCCATCTTCAAGCGAGCCGTCGAGGGGATGCGCGGCCAGAAGATCGTCAAAATCAGCGTCTCCGGTCACGAAGCGGAGTTTGTCACCGCCCACGCCGACTACCTGCTTCAGATGGTGCAGGACGCCGAGAAACTGGAAGTTCAGGTTCTCGAGGACGCCGCGCCCGGCACGCTGATCGTGGACACAGACGATGTGGTGATCGACGCCAGCGCCCAGAAGCAGCTGGAAGTGCTCGTTCAGGCGGTCGAAGACGCTCGGTACGTCCGCAACAGCTAGTTGCGCGCAGTGCGTTCGGTGGGAGGGTTGGGCTTGGTATTTGACTTCTGCCGTCAGGCCGTGCGAAGGGTGGAGCCCATCCAGCGCAACGGCAAGATTGACCAGATCATCGGCATGGTGATTGAGAGCACCGGGCCGGTGGTGGACATCGGCACGATTTGCCGCGTATACGACGCGAAGCAATCCTCCTGGACCTATGCGGAGGCCGTCGGCTTCAAGGGGAACCGGGTACTGCTGATGCCCTTTGGCGACCTGAACGGCGTGGTTCGCGGCAGCGTGGTGGAGTCGACCGGAGACGTGCTGAAAATCCCCGTCGGCGAAGGCCTCGTCGGCCGCGTGATCGACGGCTTCGGAAACCCCATTGACAACGCGGGTCCCATCCGCTGCGACCGGCACTACGCCGTTCAGAACCTGCCCAGCAACCCCCTCTCCCGCCCTCGGATCGACGAAAGGCTCTTCATCGGCGTCCGGGCGATCGATTCGCTCCTCACCTGCGGCAAGGGGCAGCGCATGGGCATCTTCGCGGGCAGCGGCGTGGGCAAGAGCACGCTCCTTGGCATGATGCTTCGAAACGTCGCCGCCGACGTCAACGTGGTCGCGCTGGTGGGCGAGCGGGGCCGCGAGGTTCGGGACTTCATCGAGAAGGACCTCCAAAAGGAGGGCATGGGCCGTTCGGTTCTGGTGGTCGCCACAAGTGACCAGTCCGCCATGATGCGGCTCAAGTGCGCGATGACCGCCACCACCATCGCCGAGTACTTTCGGGATCAGGGCAAAGACGTGCTCCTCGTCATGGACTCCCTCACCCGCTTCGCAATGGCTCAGCGCGAGATCGGCCTGGCCATCGGCGAACCGCCGGTGGCGCGGGGCTACACGCCCTCGCTGTACGCGATGCTGCCAAAGCTCCTCGAGCGCTCCGGCAAGTTCACGACGGGTTCCATCACCGGCTTCTACACGGTGCTGGTGGAGGGCGACGACACCAACGAGCCCATCTCCGACACCGTGCGCGGCATCCTCGACGGCCACATCGTACTGTCTCGCTCACTGGCGATGCGCAACCAGTACCCGGCCATCGACATCCTCGCCTCCATCAGCCGCCTGATGAACGAGATCGCGCCTCAGGATCATCTGCAGATGGCGTCCACGCTGCGCTCGGTGCTGTCGGCTTACTACGAAAACGCCGACCTGATCTCGATCGGCGCCTACAAGGCGGGCACGAATCCCAAAATCGACCACGCCATCTCCAACATCGACAAGATCAATACCTTCCTCCGGCAGGAGATCAACGAAAAACTGACCTTTGAAGAGACCATCCGGCAGATGCAGAAGGTCGCGGGCAAGTAACCGCGGAGGCCAAATGAAGCGATACGAATTCGGACTGCAAAAGGTGCTCGATTACGACCGGTTTATCCAGAAGAACGAAGCCGATGCGATGAGTCTGTTGCAGGCCGAGTATCTGGAGATGAAGCAGCGGCATGACGCGCTGACCGGTGAATACCTGGAACTCAAGCGGCAGTATCAGCTGGACTGCGAAAACGGCCAGAACGCCGGTCGGGCCGCCGCCACGGGCCGATACATTATGGAGGTTTCGCAGCGGCTCGTTCAGAGCCGCGCCCAGCTGATCGAGCAGTCGAACCGCATCGAGGCACAGCGGGAGAAGCTGGTGGCCGTCACTCAGGACAAAGAGATGATCGAGAAGCTGCGCGCCCACTCCTGGGAGAGCTACCTCGCAGCCGAGCGAAAGAGCAACGAACTGTTCATCGAGGACTTCCTGTCCAACAAGGCCGCCCACTCGAAGGCCTGACGGACACCGAAGATAAATCGTTCCGACCCCTCGCATCACGGAAAAAGGGTCCTTCGAAAGGGGTGAACCGAATGATCGCAGCGGTAGCGCTGGGCGCAAAGATCCCGGCGGAGGGCTCGGCGGAACCGGCCGTCCGCGAAGCGCCGGAGACGGCGTTTGGCGAGGTGGTCGCCCGGGCCGTCGCGAAAGGGGGGCCGGAATCCCGGGCCCGCGCCGCGCGCGACACCCGCGCGGGAGAAACGGCCGAGCCTGACGACGCGGCACTGTACGCCTACGTCGCGGCGCTCGTCTCCCAGGCGCCCGCCATGCCCTTCCCCTCTCAGGCCGAGGAAGCAGTCGGCGTCCAGGGCTCGGCCACGCAGGACGACGCGGCATTCCTTCTCCCGTCATCGATGTCCGCGGTGCAGGGAATGCCGCAAACTCAGTCCCTGCCCGAGGCGCGGGGAGCGCAAGACGCGCTTGCCGCGACCTATGCCGGCGCACAGGCACCCACGCTACTTCACGGCAGCGAAAAAACCGCCTCCGCGGCTCCCCACGCGGAGCAGCCCGCCGCCGGACAGCCGGCTCCGCCGCATCCCCCCCGGGCGGAGCAGCCCGCCGCCGTGCAGACCTCGGCCGCGGCCGAGCCGCAGCCATCCTTCGCGGGCCAGATGGCTTTGGCGAACCCTCGGATCCGGCAAAAGTCGCAGGCCTCAGAGGCGCTCAACGCCTCCATGCCTCAGCGGTCGGGGGATCAGGCAGCTTCCGACACCGTCAGCGCGTCCCCGAAGTCGGATGGGCCCGCTCTGGGTCCGGCCTATGGCGCCGGACAAGGCGCAACGGGCGGCGGCGCCGAATCAGGCGCCGCGAACCGGTCCACCGCGGATCGGTACACACAGGTTCAGGCGCAGGCGGAAAAGGTCGCCGCTTCCGGGAAGGGCAGGCCTTCGAACCGCGATTCCGGCGAGGAAGGCGCGCCGCGCCCGGTCGAGGAGCGCCAAGCGTTGCCGGGGTCGGTTCTCCCTGAACACCGAGCCGAACCGGTTCTTGGCTTGGACAAGTCCGCCGAAGCGCAGCGCCCGGAGGCTGCGTCCTCCCCCCGCGAGGCGGATGCAGCAGCGCAGCTTTTCAGGGCGACCACGGCGGCGCTCTCCCGGGGCGAGACCAGGTACAGCCTGAAATTGCGTCCGGAGGGTCTGGGCGAGGTGGCGGTGGCGATCAGCGCACGGGATCGGGAGCTTCATCTCGCGATCCGCACCCAGTCCGAATCGACCCGCGAAATCATCCTGAACCAGATTGGCGCGCTCAAGCTGGAACTCGCGTCCAGCGACTACCGCCTGAGCGGCTTCAGCGTGGATGTATCCGGGGGCGGCGCGGGCGGCGAGGCCTCTTCGGCCTTCCATGGTGGGCAGGAGCGCCGGAATGCGGGCGGCGGGCAGCCGGAAGCGCGCCCCACGCCGGTGGCAGACGCGCCTCGGCGCGGTCCCGCGCCGGAAATGCGCGCGGGCGCGATCAATCTTCGAGCATAGCGGCCAGGCCGCGAAGGAGGTTTTCTCATGGGCGTGGAGGGCATCGGGGCATACGCCGGCGTTCAGGCATCGGCGGCAAAGCCTTCAAAACTCGGCGCATCCAACCTGACGATCAGCGACTTCTTCCAGCTCATCGCGGCGCAGCTGCAGAACCAGAGCATGTACGACACGGTGGACAACGCCGAATTCATGTCCCAGATGGTTCAGTTTTCGACGCTTTCCCAGATGGAGGAGCTGTCCGGCGCCTTTCAGAGCAACCTGGCGGTGTCGATGATCGGCAAGTCGGTGAACGTGTCCACCGCCAACGAGCAGGGCGTGCCGATCTCGGTGCGCGGCACGGTATCGCAGGTGCGCTACGATGGGGATAGCCCCAAACTGATGGTGGACGGCGTCTACTACAACCTGTCCGAAGTGACGGAAGTCGGAATCGGCACCCCCGCTCAGGAAGGCTAACGCGGGATTCGAGGCACAGAAACGGAGGAATACACCATGATTCGATCCCTGTTTTCAGCGGTTTCGGGCCTTCGCGGCCATCAGACCATGCTGGACGTCATCGGCAACAACATCGCCAACGTGAACACCGCCAGCTTCAAGTCCAGCCGCGTCATCTTTTCCGACCTTTACTACCAGACGCTCAGCGCGGCCAGCGCGCCGACGGCGACCGCCGGCGGCAACAACCCCACCCAGATCGGCTACGGCTCCATGGTGTCCACCGTGGACGTGACCAACACCCGCAGCTCCTTCCAGCAGACGAGCCGCGCGCTGGATTTGTACATCTCCGGCGAGGGCTACTTCGTGGTGCAGAACAGCGCCGGCGAGGTCAACTACACCCGCCTGGGCGCGCTGTCCTTTGACCCGGCCGGAAACCTTTTGGACTCCGGCGGCAACATCCTGATGGGACAGGTGGCGACCCCCCCGATCGCTCCGCCCGCCGCGCTTCCGCCCATGCCCAACCCGCCGACCATCATCAACATTGCCAACTTTGACGACTACACCTCGATCTCCATCCAGCCCGACGGCACCATCACCGGCACCAATACCAACACCAACGCCATCGAAACGCTGGGCCAATTGGCCATCGCGGTGTTCCAGAACCCCAACGGCCTTCTGCAGTCGGGCACCTCCTACTTCTCCGAGACGGTCAACTCCGGCGCACCGGCCTTTGAAACTGCCGGCAGCCCCAACGCAGGCGCGCTGGTCTCCGGCGGCCTGGAGATGTCCAACGTCGACCTGTCCAAGGAGTTTACCGACATGATCATCGCGCAGCGCGGCTTTCAGGCCAACGCCCGCGTCATCACCACTTCCGACCAGGTGCTGGAAGAGCTGGTCAACCTCAAGCGCTAAGTGACGCATAAATCTTCGCCCGGAGGTGATCGCCCTTGATCCTGTTGACCAGCCTGAACGGCGAGCGGATCTACCTGAACCCAGGCCTGATCGAACTGATCGAAATGGTTCCGGATACCCTCGTCACCATGACCAACGGGAAAAAACACCTGGTTCGCGAATCCGGCCAGGAGGTGGCCTCCGGGATCGAGGATTACCGCGTCAAGATTCTGTCCCGTTCGATGGATCCGCTGAACCTATGCGCGAACATCGACGCCTCGCGAGGCGGACGGGGCGATTCGGAGGAATAATCCATGCCCGAAGTCCTGTCACAGAGCCAGATCGACGCGCTTTTGAGCGAACTCGCCGGCCAAGACGAGGCCGCCGCCGCCGCCACCATCGAGGAGCGCAAGGTCCGGGCCTACAACTTCAGAAACCCCAAAAAGCTGACGAGGGATCAGCAGAAGGTGCTGCGAGGCCTGGGCGAGGTCTTTGCGCGGCATCTCGCCTCGTATCTTGCGGGTTTGACACGCACCTACTGCGAGGCCAACTTGGTCTCGCTGGAGGAGCATCCCTACATGGAATACAACAACGCGCTGCCAGATACGCAGGTGACCGCCGTGCTGGATATGAACCTCGTCAAGAGCGCGATGCTTCTGGATCTGTCCAACACCATCACCTTCGCGCTGATTGAGCGCATGTTTGGCGGCGCGATCATCGACCGTGAACCCCCGGCCCGGGAGTTCACCGACATCGAAATCACGCTGATGGAGCGCATCGTAAGGCGCATTGCGGCGCTTCTGCAAGAGGCGTGGACGTTCACCCCGGACGTGCAGATTTCTATGCGCCAGATGGAGACCAACACGCGCTTTATCAAGTCCATCGGCATGGACGACATGGTGACGACGATGGTTCTGTCGGTCTCGCTGAACCAGGTCAAGGGCACCATCACGTGCTGCATGCCGTGCATGGAGCTATTGCCCCTTCTGGAGGATGCAATTGCCGAACAGTCCGGTACAAACCACAAAGAGGACGAGGAGTCCAAGGCGGCCGCCGCGGAATCCAGGGGCGCGCTGCTCACAAGGCTTCAGGACGCCACCGCCGATGTGTGCGGCATCCTGGGCTCCACCACGATGACCATGCGCGAGGTCGTGGACTTGCAGCCCGGCGACGTCATCCGCCTGGACCAGACCGTGGGTACCCCCGCCGTTATCACCGTCAACGGGAAAAAATGGTTCTTCGGCTCGCCGGGAATCAATCGCAACAAAATGGCGCTGCGCATCAACCGGCAGTACGCCGTGTGAGGAAGGTCGTTTCGTAAGATGGGCAAGAACGATTTGCAAAAGAACAACGGAGCGCCGGGTCTCAATACTATTGAGATCGATACCATCGGCGAGATCCTCAACATCAGCATGGGCGCCGCCGCAACGGCCATCTCCCTGATGTTGAGCCGCCAGGTGGTTATCACGACGCCCACCGTAAAGGTCATTCCACCCAGCGAGTTCGATTTCACCCGGCTTGAACCGGCCTTGGGCATCGAAATCGAATACAGCGAGGGTTTGCACGGCTCCAACATCATGATCATGAGCGTCAGGGATGCCCGCGCGATCGTGGGGCTTCTTTTGCAGGACAGCGGCGGCGAGGAGTCCCTGTCCAGCGCCGAGATGGACGAACTGCAGCTCAGCGCGCTGGGCGAGATCATGAACCAGATGATGGGTGCCTCCAGCACCGCGCTGGCGACCTTCCTGAATCGAAGCATCAACATCTCCCCGCCCCAATCCTTCGAGATGTCGGAATCCACCGACCGCTTCGATTGGCTGAAGGCGCAGGAATTTATTGTAACGGTTGGCTTCCGCTTCGTGGTGGAGGAACTCCTCGACAGCGAGTTCATCACCGTCATGCCGGTGGAATTCACGCGGGATCTGGTCAATAACGCGATGTCGATGGGCGACGAGGAAGACGACGGCGCGCCGCCCCATGAAGCCTTACCGGAGTACGACGATGATTCGGATCCGATCACCGGGCACAGGCAGGTTCCCGCGCCCATTTATGACGCGGACTACCCGACCGAGCCGCCGAAAAGCACCCACAAGCGCCAAGCGCCGCCGGAGCCCGCTCCGAGGCCAAAAGCGGAACCCCGTCCGGAACCGCGGTATGAGCCCCGGTACGACCCCAGGTATGAGCCGGAACCCGTTCCGGAGCGCCGCGCGCCGCGCAGGAGCGTGGAGGTCAAGCCCCTCGCTTTCGCCAGCCTGGACAACGGCGGCTCGGAGGATGCCGATCAGGTCAATCTGGATCTCGTGATGGACATCGACCTGAGCGTGGTGGTGGAGATCGGCCGCACCAAAAAGCTGGTCAAGGAGATCGTGGGGCTCCGGCAGGGCTCCATCGTCGAACTGGACAAGCAGGCGGGCGAGCCCGTGGACATCATGGTCAACGGCAAGCTGATCGCCCGGGGCGACGTGGTGGTCATTGACGACAACTTCGGCGTACGAATCACCGAAATCGTCGGCAGCCTGACAAAACCGTAGCGGCCAAATTGCGTTTTTAAGGGGTGGGCAGCTTGTCGGACGCACTGGATACCGTTTCCCTGATCTCTCCCATGCTGGGGGTTGTGGCGGTCATCATCCTGGCCTACCTCACCACCAAGTGGCTGGCGACCCGCGGTTCGTTCAAGCCCGCCGCGGGCAAGCGCATCCGGGTGATCGAGCGTGTTCCTCTGACCCGGGATACCTACCTGGCGCTGGTGCGCGTGCGCGGGCGGACGTACCTGCTCTCCGTCGGCCCCGGCCGGGTGGATCAAATCGGCGAGCTGGCGGACGGCGCGGTCTCCCCGGGCGGGTTGGAGCACTCGGCGGAGGATTTTGAATCGCTGCTCTCCCAGCGCATGAACGGGCTCAGGCGGGCGCCTAAGCAGGAACCGCGCCGCTTCCAGAACGAGCACGCGGACGAGCGCGCACGGCGTTTCAGGGACGAGTACTCAGACGAGCGCCCGCGCCGCTTCCGCGAAACGCCTGCAGACGAGCGCGCACGGCGTTACGAGGATCAGTATCGGGAGGAGCGCCCCCGGCGAGGCGCACGGCGATGATGCGAAGAATTGTTAGACCGGCGCTCTTTCCGGCGATCCTTCTGGCGCTCTTCCTGGTTCTTGCACCCACGGCTCTGGCCGAAAGCGCGTTGCCCGCCGCCCCGGTAACCCCGGCGGCTCCGGTGACATCGGCTCAGGACACCGATACAGGGGGCATCAGCTCGGTACTTCCGATCACCTCCATCGGAGGCATCGATCTGGGCGAGAGTTCGGACCTTCTGGAGATTCTCCTGGGGCTGACGGTGCTGGCGCTTTTGCCGTCGATCCTGATCATGACCACCTGCTTCACCCGGATCGTGATCGTGCTGAGCTGCCTGAGAAACGCCATCGGCCTTCAGCAGACGCCGCCAAACCAGGTGCTGGTGGGTATCGCGCTGTTTTTGTCGCTGTTCATCATGTCTCCGGTGGTCGGGGAGATCAACGAAACCGCCTACCAGCCCTACGAGCGCGGCGAGATCACCCAGATGGAGGCCATGACCAAAGCCGTGACGCCGCTGCGCCAGTTCATGCTCAAAAACACCAACACGCAGGACCTGAACCTGTTTCTGGAGCTTGGAAACTACGAGCAGCCGGAGTCGCTGGACGACGTGAACCTTACCGTGGTCATCCCCGCCTTCGTGACCAGCGAACTCAAGCGGGCGTTTCTGATCGGCTTCCTGCTCTACCTGCCGTTTCTGGTGATCGACATGGTGGTGGCGAGCACGCTGATGAGCCTGGGCATGGTCATGCTGCCGCCGGTGCTCATCTCGCTGCCGTTCAAGTTGATGATCTTCGTTCTGGTGGACGGCTGGGCCATGGTGATAAAGTCGCTGGTGATGAGTTTCAACTAGCGCCGAAAGAAAATGGGCTTTGGGCGCGAAGGCCTGCGCGGCCTTTTTAAAGCGCCAGACATGTGGCGCGCGAGGAGGAAGACGGATGTCGGAGGCGGGAATTGTTTCGGTGCTCAGGGACGCGCTGTCGACGGCGCTCACCATGTCGGCGCCTTTTCTTGCGGTGAGCGTGGGCATCGGCGTCGTGGTGTCGGTGATCCAGGCGGCCACGCAGATCCACGAGCAGAACGTCGGGTTCGTGTTCAAGGTGCTGGCCATTGCGCTCGTTCTGATCGCGACGGGTTCCTGGCTGATCGCGGGCGGGGTGGACCTGTTCTCGCGGACGTTCGCCGCCATTGACTCGATGAAATAGCGTCGCCCGCTGCCCAAGCGATCGGCTGACGGGGCGAAAGGAGGCGCGCGAGTGACGCTGGACTACGGCCAATTCCTTCAATTTCTCCTGGTGTTCACCCGCATGTCGGGCGCGCTGCTGATGAACCCGTTCTTCACGCGCCGCAGCGTGCCGGTCATCGCGAAGGTCGGCCTTTCGCTGCTTCTGGCGATCGTGACGGCCCCAACCCTTACCGGCGCCGCGCCCACCTTCCCCACCCAGCTCTCGTTCATGCTGGCGCTCCTTCGGGAGATGTTTCTGGGCTACGCGCTGGGCCTCGTGATGAACTTGTTCCTGTCCTGGGTGCTTGTGGCGGGCGAAGTCATGGACATGGAAATGGGCACCAGCGTCAGCAAGATCTACGACCCGCAGAGCGGCGTCTCGATGCCGGTCACCGGCACCGCGCTCAACATCCTGATCACGCTGATCTTCTTCGCCGCCGACGGCCACCTGACGCTGATCCGGATTCTGGCAACATCGCTTCAGATGTTTCCGCCGGGGCCCACGATGGTCAGCTTCGAGGTGGGGCGGCACATCGCGCTGTTAATGGGCGACATCCTGGTGCTCACGCTGAAGCTGGCGATGCCGGTCATGGCGATCGAACTGCTCACCGAAGCGGGTCAGGGGATTCTGATGCGCATCTCCCCGCAGATCAACATCTTCGTGGTGGGGATTCAACTGAAGATCGGCATCGGCATCGCGGTGGTGATTCTGGCGCTGCCGGCCATGACCCGGCTGATAGACGCCACGCTCTCCGAGATGTTCATCCAGCTGCAAAAGAGCCTGACCATGCTGCTGCAAGGATAAACCGCGGCGTGCGAAGGGAGGTGGGACAGTGGACAACGGCTCCAAGACCGAACGCGCAACACCGAGAAAAAAAGAAGACGAGCGAAAAAAAGGCAATATATTCCAAAGTAAGGACATTACGAACTCGGTGACGCTGCTCGGCATCGCTTACCTCTTCAAACTGGGCGGCAACTGGCTGTTCGGGACAATGGAGCGGGTCATGCGCGAAGGCTGCGCCAGCCTCACCCTCACCCAAACGCTGACGGTCAAGGAAGCCGCGGGGTTCATGGCCAACTTCAGCATCGACATGGCGGTTCTCATCGTGCCCGTCGCGGCGGCGTCAATGTTCATGGGGCTCGCGCTGACGGGCGTTCAGACCAGGTTCCTGTTCACGCCCAGCCTCCTGGGGCCGAAACTCTCCCGGATCAACCCGCTGTCCGGCCTCAAGAACCTGTTTTCCCCCAAGACGGTGGTCGAGCTGCTCAAATCGATCATCAAGGTTACGATCATCGGACTCATCCTCTACTCCGACATCAGCGCGCGGCTCTCCGCCGCCACGCTCTCCCCGCTGATTAACCCCGAGAGCAGCATGCGCTGGCTGGCGGAAGCAGTCTTCGATATGACCGTGCGCATCGCCATGTTCATGGCGATCTTCTCCGCCTTTGACTACCTCTACCAGTGGTGGGACTACGAAAAGCGGATGCGCATGACGAAGGAAGAGGTCAAGGAAGAGCACAAGCGCATGGAGGGCGACCCGAACATCAAGGGTCGAATCCGCTCGATACAGCGCCGCATGGCACAGGCGCGAATGATGCACAAAGTACCCACCGCCGACGTGGTCGTTAAAAACCCGACGCACTACGCGGTGGCGCTCAAGTATGAGCCGTCCCGGAACGCCTCCCCGGTGGTGGTGGCCAAGGGCGTCGACCTGGTGGCCCTTCGGATCATCCGCATCGCGGAGGAAAACGGCGTGTACGTCACCGAAAACCGACCGCTGGCCCGCGGACTCTACGAAGCGGTGGAGCTTGACCATGAGATCCCCGAGCAGTTTTTTAAGCCCGTGGCCGACATCATCGCGTTTATCTACAACCTGAAGAAGAGGCGGCCTGGATGAAGACCACGCGCTGACGCGCCGCGCCGCCAATCCCTCCGGTTTTCGCGGCGCGAAGGTACGAAATCTGCGCGGGCCTGAAATTCCCCGGAATTTCCGGGCGGCCCGCTGACCAATGGATGTTTTTCCGCCGCCAGTGTGCGCACTGGCTATGGAAAAGCGTTTCCGGCGCGCATGTCGCCGGAAACGAAAAAAATCGGCCGGAGAAAGCCGACAACCTGAAGAAGAGGCGGCCTGGATGAAGAAAATTCTCGACAACGCGCTGACGCTGTTCGTCGTCGGCATCATATTCCTGCTCATCATCCCGCTGAACACGGCGTTTCTTGATGTAATGCTGATCATCAACATCGCCGTGTCGCTGGTGATCCTCCTGATCTCGATGTACATCAAGGAAGCGCTGGAATTTTCGGTGTTCCCGTCGGTGCTCCTGGTCACGACGCTCTTGCGCGTTGGCCTCAACGTATCCTCCACCCGGCTGATCCTGGGCAACGGCGGCGACGCCGGCTCGGTCATCCGGACCTTCGGCCAGTTCGTCATCGGCGGCAATGCGGTGGTCGGATTCATCGTGTTCTTGATCATCGTCATCGTGCAGTTCATCGTCATCACCAAGGGTTCCGAGCGCGTGGCCGAGGTGGCCGCGAGGTTCACGCTGGACGCCATGCCCGGCAAGCAGATGGCCGTGGACGCCGACCTCAACTCCGGCCTGATCGACGACGCCACCGCCAAGATCCGCCGCCAGAAGGTGCAGCGGGAGGCCGACTTCTACGGCTCCATGGACGGCGCGGCCAAGTTTATCAAGGGCGACGCCATCGTTTCGATCATCACAATGCTCATCAACAGCGTCGGCGGCATCATCATCGGCCTTGTGATGAGCGGCAGCAGCCTGCAGGACGTGGTGTCCACCTACATTATCGCCACCGTCGGCGACGGTCTCTCCGCCCAGATCCCGGCGCTGATGATCTCCACCGCCACCGGCATGCTGGTGACCCGCGCCGCGTCGGTCAACAGCTTCAGCGAGGACCTCAAAACCCAGATCGTCTCCTACCCCATCGCGCTGATGATCGCGGGCGCTCTTCTGATCGTGATGTCGCTGATCCCGGGCTTTCCGGTGATCGTGCTGCTCCTCGTGGGCGGGGGCCTGATCGCGCTGGCGCTTATGCTGGAGCGGCGGCGCGCGCCGGAGTCCGAGCTGGCCGATGCGTCGTCGGCAGACGCCTCGCTGCCGGTCAACGACACGGAGTTCTACAGGAACACCGAAAACATCTACTCGCTCTTAAACGTCGAGCCCGTCGAGGTGGAAGTGGGCTACAGCCTGATCCCGCTGGTGGACGAGGCCCGGGGCGGCAACTTCATCAACCGCGTGGTGATGCTCAGGCGGCAGTTCGCCGAGGAGATGGGCATGGTGGTGCCGGCGGTCACGCTGCGCGACAACGCCGAGCTGGGCGTGAACGAATACGTCATCAAGCTCAAGGGCGAGGCCATCGCCGGCGGCGAGGTGCTGGCCGACCACTTCCTGGCCATGAACCCCATCGATGGCGCTCAGGAAATCGAGGGCATCGATACGCTGGAGCCCGCCTTCAAGATCCGCGCCAAGTGGATCACCGCCGACATACGCGACCTGGCCCAGATGAGCGGCTATACGGTCATCGATCCGCTCTCGGTCATCGTGACCCACCTGTCGGAGATCATCAAGAAGAACGCCCACGAGCTGTTCGGCCGCAAAGAACTGATCCTGCTCCTGGACAATCTGAAAAAATTCAACCGGGAGCTGGTGGAGGACCTGGTGCCGGGCGTCGTCTCCCACCTGGACCTTCAGAAGGTGCTGTGCAACCTTCTGGCCGAGCAGATTCCCATCCGAGACCTCCAGACGATCCTTGAAACGCTGGGCGAGTACGCGCCGAACGTCAAGGATACCGACCTCCTGACCGAATACGTGCGGCAGGCGCTCAAGCGTACGATCACCCGGCGGTTCGCCCAGGACGGCAGCCTCAAGGTGATTACGCTCAACCCGGAGATCGAAAATCTCATCATGGGCGGCGTGCGCAAGACCGCCGGCAACGCCTACGTGTCGCTGGAGCCGTCGGTCATGCAGAATATTCTGAGCGCCCACATGGAGCAGGAAAACCGGCTCAAGGATCAACTGAACGACGTCGTCGTGCTCACCTCCCCGGTGGTCCGGTGCTACTACCGAAAGATGATCGAGCAGTTCTCCTCGGAAGCGGTCATCCTGTCCTTCAACGAGATCAACCACGACGTAAACATCCAGGCGCTGGGGACCATCTCCATCTGACGGACCCCGCGAGGGCTAGGACGGTACAAACATGAACGAACAGACGCGAACCCCTGGGGCAAAGATCTCCGAGCAAACTTGGCAACGGTACGCCAAGACCCGGGACATCGGCCTTCGGAATGAAATTCTGATGGCTTATCTCCCCATCGTCACTTATACCCTGAAGAAGTCCCAGACCTTCATCAGGAACAAGGACGACGCGGAGGATATGGCCAGCCAGGGCGTACTCGAGCTGATCAACTGCATCGACCGCTACGACGTGGAGCGGGGCGTCCAGTTCGATTCCTACGCCTCCATCCGCGTTCGCGGTGCGCTCATCGACTACATCCGCAAGAAGGACTGGGTTTCCCGCGACATCCGCAAAAAGATCAAGCAGGTCAATCAGACGTCGGACGCGCTGCAGATCGAACTGGGCCGCTTCCCGGAGGACGCCGAGCTGGCGGAAAGGCTGGGCATCACCGAAGCGGATCTGGCAAAAATACGCTCGGACGAGGTGAACTACAACGTGATGTCTTTTGAGGAAACGCTCTACAACACCGGCATGACCCTCTTGGACGTAACCGAGGACGCCGAGGCGCAGTCCCCCGAGCACAGCCTGATGGAAAACGACTTCAGAAAGCAGATCGCCCGGTTCATCGACGAACTGGAGGAGAAGGAGCGGACGGTCATCTCGCTGTACTATTACGAGGAACTCAAGCTCAAGGAGATCGCCTTCGTGCTGAACCTGACGGTCTCCAGAGTGTCCCAGATCCACTCCAAGGCGCTGTCCAAGCTCCGCGCGCGCGTCGCAGAGTACATGGAGGATTAAGGAGGAACCATGAACAAAGCCGTCTATTCCGCCACCACCGGCATGATGAACCGCAGCCGCGCGCTGGACGTAACCGCGCACAACCTGGCCAACGCCAGCACTTCCGGCTACAAGCGGGACAGGCTGATCACCTCTACCTTCGGCGAAAGCGTTGCGCTTAGGCTGGACAGTGCGTCCCAGGCCATCGGCGCGGATACCCACGGCGCCATCGTGGAGGAGGTCATCACCGATTACACCCAGGGCGTTTTCGAGGCCACCGGCCGCGCGCTGGACTTCGCGATCGCCGGCGACGGCTACTTCTCCATCGAGACTGAAAACGGCCAGGAGGCGTCCACCCGGGACGGCAGCTTTGAAGTGGATCCCGATGGCTTCCTGCGCACCGCCACCGGCGGCTACGTGCTGGGCCAGAACGGCCGGATCGAGGTGGGCGCGGGCGCGGTGACCATCGACCCAAACGGCATCGTCTATTCCGACGGCCAGGCCGTCGATACGCTGGCGATTCTCGTGCCCGGCGAGGAAGGCAACGCCGCCGCCAAGGAGGCCCCGAACACGCTGGAACGCCCGGAGGGCGAGGGCGCGTTCACCGGGCGCATCCTGCAGGGCACGCTGGAGCACTCCAACGTCGACATGATGGAGGAGATGGCGGCCATGATGGCGGCCTCCCGCGCGTTCCAGTCCTGCGCACAGGCCGTGCGCATTCTGGATACGATCAACCAAAAGTCGGTAACAGAGATCGGGCGCCTGTAGCCATCCGGCCAGCCGCTTAGACCACGCCAAACGCCGGGATGCTCCCGGCATATCCGCCAAAGGTGGCAGCGCCGCCACAGCCGGCCCGCGCCGCGCACGGCGCGGAAAAAGGAGGGATCCCCTTGATCAACGGGTTTTACGCCGCAAAATCGGGGCTCAGGAGCTTCCAGTTCAGCCTGGACGTGACGGCCAACAACATCGCCAACGTCGACACCGAGGGCTATCAGACCAGAACCACCAACTTCGCCGACCTGATCTACACGGCCACCCAGGGGACGGACGTGACGGCGGGAAACGGAAGCCGCGTTCTCTCCACATCCCGCGTCGTCGAGCAGGGGGCTTTTCAGGAAAAGGGCGAGCTCTCCGCGCTGATCCTGGGCGAGGGCTATTACGCCGTCATAAACCCCCTCGAGGGCGCGGAGCAGAACGTCTCCTACATGCGCGCCGGATCCTTCTCTCTGGCAGAGGAAAACGGCGCGATGTACCTGACGGCCCCCGGCGGCTTTTACGTGCTCGATCAGGGCGGGCAGCGCATCGAGGTGGCGAACGGGGACGTGGCGGCTGCCTTTGGTCAGGTGCAGCTGTACGCCTTCCAGAACCCCGGCGCGCTCACTGCGCTGGGCGGCGGGCGCTTTGTGCCCAGCGAAGCCTCCGGCGAGCCGGCCGAAGACGAAAACTCCACGCTGCAGCAGGGCATGCTGGAGCGTTCCAACGTGGACCTCGCCGGCGAGGTATCCCGCATGATGCTCGCCCAGCGTGGTTTTCAGGCCAATGCGCGCATGCTGCAGACCATCGACGAGATCGAGCAAACCGCCAATACCCTCCGTGGGTAACAAATAAAAAAATTCATTAAGTTTCGGATGTAACCCACGACATGCGCTAAACTTCCGTCGATTCTATACGATATATAGAGCAGGTGATGGACGATGAAGATTAATCCGAATCAGGTAGATAAGCTGTACAACGCGCTGTCGGCGGAAAACGCTTCCACGGCCTCCAAAGAGGCCGAGCGTCAGCAAACCGCCATCGGCAGCAAGGACAGCCTGTCCATTTCCGAGGCGGCGAAGAACCGCTCGGAGATTTCCAGCGCGGTGAACATGGTGGTTTCAGAGGCCACCAAGTCCACTTCCGCGGAGCGTCTCCTAAATTACAAGAATCAGATCCAGAACGGCACCTACCGCGTTTCCTCCGAGGCCATCGCAGCCGCAATGCTGGGCAAGATTGACACCGGGGTCTAGGCGCATGAAAGATATCAAAGCCTTGGCGCAGGTACTTGAAACCCAGCGGGTAACTTATGCGAAGATGCTTGAGATGGAGGAAGAAAAGTCGCAGGCGCTCATCAAGGGCGACGCCGCAGCGCTCACCAAGGTCATGAGCGCACAGCAGGCGCTGATGGTTCAGGCCAGAGGGCTCGAAGCAAAGCGCATGGCCATCTGCGACGGCATGGAGCACCAGACGCTGCGCGAGCTTGTCGATTCGAGCCCCGAGTGCCACGAGGCGCTGGACCCGGTCTTCAATTCGCTGAGCGAAACGGTAACCTCCCTCAAGAAAAAGAACGCCAGAAATCAAAAGTTGCTTGAGACCCGGCTGACGACCATCCGCTTCATGAAAGAGCGGCTGGGGCTTCAGGACAACACCTACTCCAAGAGCATGCAGGTTCGGGCGTAACGGGCGGAGGAAACCATGAGATCAACGTTTTTTGGGTTTGAGGCCGCGCGGAGCGGCCTTACGGCCGCTCAGGCCGGATTGGATACCACGGGCAACAACATCGCCAACCTGTCCACGGAAGGATATTCCAGGCAGATTGTCGATCAAACGGCTACCTACCTCGGTTCAAGCAGCGACAAGATCGCGGCAAAACACCCGCACTCCGGCGGGATCGGCGTGACGCTGGAAGGCATCGGCCAGGTCAGAAGCCAGTTCCTGGACCTCAGATACCGGGACGCCAACGCGGAAAGCGGCGCCAACGCCAAGACCCACAGCGTCCTGACCGACATAGAAAACAACTTCGACGAAACCCAGAACAACGGCCTCAGCGCGATGCTGGAGGATTTCTCCAACCAACTTCAAATCCTTTCGCTCAACGCGGGGGAAGTGGAGTACTCGAGCCTCGTCCGCTCCAGCGCCCAGAAGGTCACCCAGACGTTCAACCAGTACGCGAACCAGCTTTCCGTCATCCGCGCCCAAACGGCGGAGGAAATGTCCATCGGGGTAAAGGACGTCAACACGCTGCTCGACAAGATCGACGAGGTCAACAAGTCCCTTCGGATCGCGACGATGCAGAAGAGCGACACCAACGCCCTAAACGACATGCGAAACCAGTACCTGGACAAGCTGTCCACGTACATGAACATCAAAGTTACCTACCATATGGACGGAACGGCAAGCGTCGACTCAGGCACTACGTCGCTCCTCGATTCGCAGGCGGGCACCGTGGCGCTCATCGAAATGGACGACAACCCCGCGAGCGGAATGCGCCTTATGGCGGACGGCGTCCAGATGAACCTGACGGGCGGCTCGCTGTTCGGGGCCATGGAAGTGCTCAACGGCAAGGGCGGGTTTGCCGCAGCGGGCGAAAACGCGTTTCGCGGCATCCCCTACTATCAGGCTTCGCTGGACGCGCTGGCGGAAAGCCTATCCACGACCTTCAACACGCTCAACGGGGTGGGCAAGCCGCTGTTCTCCGGCACCACCGCGGCGGGCATCACGATTTCCAGCCAGTGGCTGGCGGATCCGAACCACATCACCGCGACGCTGGACCCCGGCGGGGAAAAGGGCAAGAACGACAACATCCTCAACATGATCTCCGCAATGAGCACGGACCGGGCGATCACCCCGAGCTTTTCGGGGAACTTCGGCGGCTTCCTCCTGTCGGTGATGAGCGACATCGCCATCGACGTTGACTACACCGCAGACATGTCCGAGAGCACCGGGATGGTGCTGAACGCGATATCAAACGAGCGGGAGTCGGAGATGGGCGTTTCGCTGAACGAGGAAACGGCAAACCTCATCAAATACCAAAAGGCCTTCGCCGCCTCCGCCAGAGTGATGACGGCGCTGGACGAAGCGCTGGAAGTCATCATCAACCGCATGGGCACGGTGGGCCGGTAAAAAAACAGGAGGTGACGCGGCATGCGCCTTACGGACAACATGATTACGGGCAACTACATGAGGAGCTTGAACCGCAACCTCAAGGATTTGAGCGACCTCAACACCAAGGTCGCGGCCGGGCGGCGGTTCATGAAGATGTCGGAAAACCCCGCCAGCGCGGTCAAGGCCTTTGGCCTGCGCAAGGATCTGAACCGGATGGAGATGTACACGTCCACCCTTTCCGACAGCCAGGCGCTTCTGGACGAGGCGGAAAACTCGCTCTCGATCATCAACGACATGGCGACGGAGGCCCTCACAACGATCTCTCAGGCCACCAACGGCACGCTCAACGCCACCGACCGCGCGACGATGGCCGGCGCGCTTCGCGGCTATCAGGAGATGATCCTCGGCGCGGCCAACGTGAAATCTTCCGACCGATTCATCTTCGGCGGCTCGAGCTTCGGCCAGACCCCCTTCACGGTAGGCGGATCGGGCGAGCTTCTGTACAACGGCGTGAACGTCGATACCGGCACCTTTTCCGAAGAGCACCGCTACGTGGACGTCGGCATCGGCCTTGACGTCTCGGGCGGCGCCGTCTCGCCCCATTCTGCGCTGGACGTGGCTTACTCCGGCGCACAGCTCCTGGGCACGGGCGTGGATGCAAACGGCTTCCCCAACAACATCTACAACCTGATCGGCGAGATCGCCGACAAGATCGAAGCCGGGGATCTGACGGATATCGGCGACTATACGGAAAAACTTGAGGAGCGCGCCGACGCCATCCGCATGCAGTATGTGGGCATCGGCGAAAAATCCAACTACATTTCCTTCTTCCTCGACCGGCTGTCTACCGAAAAAATCACCGCAACGGGCCGGCAGACGGAGCTTGAAGGGCTTTCGATCGAGGAAGGCGCGATCATGTTCGCGGAGCAGGAGAATATGTACAACGCATGCCTGCAGATGGGTACAAAGATTTTGCAGCCTTCGCTGCTTGAGTATCTCAACTGAGGAACCTGACAGGTGGGAGAAAAGTGGAGATAGAAAGGTTACGCCTACAATATGAAATAACCAGAGCGCAGTTGCTCTATGAGATCACTCCGGCCAAGATGAACATCTCGGTCAAACGCGGCGACGTCAAGATCGAACAGGACCCCTTGAAGCTCACCATTGACAACAGGGGGTTCTTCGATTCGATCGGCATCAAGTCCACCGCGACGCAGGCAAAAGAGCAAGCGCAAAAAGGCAAGGCGGCGGCACAGGATGCCGTCGGTAGGTATACGCGCGAAAAAAACGCCATGTTGGGCCCCAACGCGATGAATCCGGCGCAGCTCGCGGCCGCAGAGGCCACAGCCCCGCCCAAGACGTCCGTCGGGGTCGTTCCTATCGAAAAACCAAAACTTAACTGGAGCGGCGGCAAAGTTACTGTAAACGCCGAGCGCAATCAGGTCGATATAGAGTGGGAACCCCAAAGCATTGAGTTTACCTACGTTCCATATTCAGTGGAATTCTACATCGACAAATGGTGAATCCGGCTCATGACGGAGGACAGCGCATGGTGATTGAAACCAGGGATTTCGGACCCCTAGAGATTCAGGAGGACGACATCGTCCACTTCCCCAGCGGGATTTACGGCTTTGACGACAGCAGGCGTTTCGCGCTCCTGGACACCGGCTCCTCCGCGGGCGTCATGCATCTTCAGTGCGTGGATGCCCCCACCCCCCGGTTCATCG
>JAEYPB010000096.1 GCA_023411175.1 Bacillota bacterium
CCGGCAGGATGCCGCAGGCCCCCGCCGTCGGCGCGGCCACGATGCGCCCCATCGCGGCGTTCAGCTCCGCGACGCCCAGCGCCACCGCCATCGCCTCGCCCAAGACATCTCCCGCCGCGGAAGCGCCGGAGGCGACGCGCGCCATCACTTTCGCCGCCTGACCGCCGGTCAGGCCGGACATCGACCTGACGTCCGGCTTCAGCCCCGCTTCTGCGGATTCGCGCATCACCTGAAGTGTCTTCAGCATGGTTTCGGTCAAGGCCTCTTCGCGAATGCCGTCCCGCTCCGCCTGGTCGCTGAGCACCACCCGCGCGATGGAACCGTCCCCCGCCTCGCGTACAAGTTCCTCTATTGAATCGGTTCTGAGCATGCTATTCCTCCCGCCGGTTACAGCTTCTCCATGAGAATCGCGTCCCGGATGCCCCGGATGGCCTTCAGGCACTGCATGGCGTTCTCGCCCGGCAATTCGTCGACCTCGATGACCATCACCGCGTCGCCACGCACGCCGCTTCGGAACACCTGCATCGTGGCGATGTTGACGCCCTGGCCGGCGAGAAGCCCCGACACCTGGGCGATGACCCCCGGCTCGTCCCGGTGGCGAATGACGATGGTGTTGGCCTCGCCGGTGAACTCCACCTGAAGGCCGTTCAGCCGCCGGACGCGGATCGATCCGCCGCCCACGGACGCCGCCTCCACCGTGACGGAGCGCGTCGGCCCCTCGGCGTAGATGACGGCGGTGTTCGGATGGGCATCCTTCAGGTCTACCGGGCGGAAGGCGATCGAAAGCCCTGATTCCTCCGCCAAGTTGAGCGCGTCGCGGATGCGCGCGTCGTCCACGCCCATGTCCTGAAGCCCCGCCGCGATCGCCCGGTCCGTGCCGTGGCCGCGGTAGGTGCTGGCGAAGGAGCCGTAGAGCCCCACCTCCGCCTTCAGGGGCGCTTCGCCCAGGAGCCGCCTGGCCACCCGGCCGATGCGCGCCGCGCCCGCCGTGTGGGAACTGGACGGGCCGATCATTACCGGCCCGATGACGTCAAACACATGCATGGTCTTCCCTCCCAGAAGATGGTATCATCCGCGCAGGCCCCAGTCAAGCAAAAAGGGCGCGCAAAAAACGCACCCCCGGTTGCTATTCTGCCGATCAACGCGGAAACTATTCCTCGTCCGGCTTTTTGTCGCAGCTTCCGCCGCAGCCGCCGGAATAGGGGCAGCTGTCGCAGGCGGAGCGCCCCCCGGTCTTTATGAAGGACCTGACGCCCCGGTAGACAAAGAACGCCGCGAGGCCGAGAATGGCGGCAGCCACCGCGTAAGAAATCCACGTCATGCGAAAAACAGCCTCCCAACCTGATAGACGATCAGCGACGCGACGTATGCCGCGCCCACCTGGATGGCAATGGACAGCCACAGGTACTTCGCGCTGCCCAGCTCGCGCCGTATGGCGGCCATCGCGGCCACGCAGGGCGGGTAGAGGAGCGTGAACACCATGAACGAATACGCGGAAAGCGGCGTGAACTCCCGCGCCAGCGTGCCCACCAGATGCCCGGTGTCCGGCGCGGCGTAGAGCACCTGCAGGGTCGAGACCACCGCCTCCTTCGCCACGAGGCCGGAGAGGAGCGCCACGCCCTTGCGCCAGTCACCAAAGCCCAGCGGTGCGAGCAGCGGCGAGATGAACCGCCCGAGGGCGCCGAACATGCTCAGCTCGCTGTCCGTCACGAACCGAAGGCCAAAGGAGAAGCTCTGCAAAAACCATATGACCACGCTCATCGCGAAGATGACGGTGCCCGCGCGGGTCAAAAAGTCCTTCGCCCGTTCCCACAGCCGCCGGGCGACGTTTTTGACCGTCGGCCAGCGGTAGGGCGGCAGCTCCATCAGAAAGGGCGTCTCGCCCTCGCGAAACGCGGTTTTTCGGAGGATCAGGCCGACCAAGACCATCATCAGCATGCCCAGAAGGTACAGGCTGAACACGACCAGTCCCTGTCCCTTCGAGAAAAACGCCGCCGCGAACAGCCCGTACACCGGCAGTTTCGCGCCGCAGGACATGAAGGGGGTCAGGAGGATCGTCATTCGCCGGTCTCGCTGGTTTTCCACCGCCCGGGCGCCGATGACGGCGGTGGTGGTGCAGCCAAAGCCCATCAGCATCGGGATAAACGACCGCCCCGAAAGCCCGAAGCGACGCAGCAGCCTGTCGGTGATGAAGGCCGCCCGGGACATGTAGCCGCTGTCCTCGAGGATCGACAGGAACAGGAAGATCATCAGAATCTGCGGCAGGAACGTGACCACGCCGCCGACGCCGGCGATGACGCCCGTCAGAACGAGCGATTCGATCCATTGGGGGGCGGCTGCGGCGGCGAGTAGGCCTTGAACCCCCGCGCCCAGAATGTCGTTGATCAGGTACTCCATGCCGTCCGACAGGCTCTGCCCCACGGGCCCGAAAGTGACCGCGAACATAAGCCCCATCACGAAGAGGAAGATCGGGAACGCGAACACCCGATGGGTCATCACCCTGTCGATGCGGTCGGATAAATCCTCCGCGGCGGATGCCGAGCGGCGGAAGGCGGACGCGCGCAGCATGTGCTCGATGGCGGTGTAGCGGGCGTCGGCCACCAGCGTCAGCCCGTCGATGCCCGGGTGGCGCTTTTGCCCCTGGGCGATATAGTCGGAAACCGAGCGCCGGATCTTCTCGCGCTGATCGTCCGTCAGGTGGGCGGTGGAGAGGATGGTCTCGTCGCCCTCGAGCAGCTTCAGCGCGACCCACCCCGTAGGCGGCGCGTAGTCCAGATCCCCCTCGTCCTCATAGCCGCCGATGTGGGCGTGGGGCGCCTCGGCGGTATGGTCGTCGTCCCGGTGGCGCTCGTCCCGGTGCCCGAAGTGCTCCGATACGTCAAAGGCGGAATGGGCCTCCGCGCCGCCCAGCGCGGCGACGATCTCCGCCACCGCCATGCGGGTCGCGGCGTCGTAACGCTTGAGCGCGCTCGAGGCCGACGGGTGGTGGGCCACATGGTGCAGCGCGGCAAACAACTCGTCAAACCCGGTGCGCTTCTTCGCGGAGATCGGCACCACCAGCGCGCCCAGCTGCTCCGAGAGCCTCGCGCAGTCGATCCCGCCGCCCTGGCGCTCGATTTCGTCCATCAGGTTCAGCGCCACCACCAGCGGGCGCTCCAGCTCCATCAGCTGCAGCGTCAGGTAGAGGTTTCGCTCCAGGTTCGTCGCGTCCACGATGTTCAAAACCACGTCCGGCCGGTGCTGCGCGATGAAGTGGCGGGTGATGTTCTCCTCGATGGAATAGGGCGACAGCGAGTAGACGCCGGGGAGGTCGGTCAGCGTGGCCTCGTCCCCTTCGAGTTCAAACAGCGCCTCCTTGCGCTCCACCGTGACGCCGGGCCAGTTGCCCACGTACTGGTTGGAGCCGGTCAGCGCGTTGAACAGCGTGGTCTTGCCGCTGTTGGGGTTGCCCGCGAGGGCAATGGAAATCTTCATGCGCCCGCCTTTCCCGACACGCGGATGCCCCGCGCGTCGGCCTGCCGGATGGTCAGCTTGTAGCCCCGAAGCTGTATCTCGATCGGGTCGCCCAGCGGCGCGCGCTTCGTGACCGTGACGCGGGTTCCCGGCGTGATGCCCATCTCCACAAGCCTCCGCTTGATCTTTCCTTCGACAAATACCTGTGTCACCTCGGCGCTCTCGCCGTTTTTCAGGTGATCCAGCGTCAGCTCCGCCATTGGCACAGCCCCCTCGCAGTCAGTCGTTCCCAACTGAAAATTCCTCTGTAAGTTAGCTATTTCTAACCAAAGGAATTATAGCCCTCGCCCAAAGGCGCTGTCAATCGGTTATACGCGTTAAAGTTCAATAAAATGCCGTCCCGGCGGGCGGGCATACGTTATAATGGGTGAAAACTTCCCCGGGAAGAGGGCGAACCATGACACCGGAACGATTCGACGCGGTGGTGATCGGCGCCGGCCATGCGGGCTGCGAGGCGGCGCTGGCGCTCAGCCGCATGGGCTTTTCAACGCTCGTCGCCACGCTCAACCTGGACAGCGTGGCGCTGATGCCCTGCAACCCGTCCATCGGCGGCACCGCCAAGGGCCACCTGGTGCGGGAGGTGGATGCGCTGGGCGGCGAGATGGGCCTTGCCATCGACGACACGATGCTTCAGTCCCGCATGCTCAACACCGCCAAGGGGCCTGCGGTGCACTCGCTCCGGGCGCAGGCGGACAAGCGCGCCTACCAAAAGCGCATGCGCCGCGCGCTGGAAGGCGAGGAAAACCTCACGCTCCGGCAGGCGGAGGTCTGCGAAATTGAAACCGAAAACGGGCGCGTCACCGCCGTTCGCACCACGACGGGCGCCAGGGTTCCCTGCCGCGCGGTCGTCGTCTGCGGCGGCGTGTACCTTGACAGCCGCATCATCATCGGCGAATGCTCCTGGCGGGGCGGCCCGCAGGGGCTTATGAGCTCTCAGACGCTCGGGAGCTGTCTCAAAAAACTGGGGTTCCCGCTTCGCCGCTTCAAGACCGGAACGCCCGCCCGCCTCGACGGCCGCACCATCGATTTTTCAAAGATGACGCTGCAGCCCGGCGACGAGCCGGTCATCCCCTTCTCCTTCATGACGGACCGCGCGCTCGAAAACCGCATGCCCTGCTACCTGACCTACACCACCCCCGAAACCCACGAGGTCATCAGGCGGAACCTGCACCGCGCACCGATGTACGCCGGCGACATCCACGGCACCGGCGCCCGCTATTGCCCGTCCATCGAGGACAAGGTCGTGCGCTTCGCGGACAAGGACCGTCACCCGATCTTTCTGGAACCGGAGGGTGCGGACACCGTCGAATGGTACGTGCAGGGCATGTCCACCTCAATGCCGGAGGACGTGCAGCGGGAGATCTATTCAAGCGTCCCCGGGCTGGAAAACGCCCGCATTCTGCGCCTCGCCTACGCCATTGAGTACGACTGTATAGACCCCACCGCCCTCACCGCCACCCTCGGCGCGCGGGAGATCGGCGGGCTGTACCTCGCCGGGCAGGTCAACGGCACCTCCGGCTACGAGGAGGCCGCCGCCCAGGGCATCTACGCGGGGCTGAACGCCGCGCTGTGGCTGAAGGGGGAAGCGCCCCTCATCCTCACCCGCGCCGACGCCTATCTGGGGGTTTTGGTGGACGACCTGACCACAAAGGGCGTGGACGAACCCTACCGGATGATGACTTCACGGGCAGAGTACCGACTGAACCTCCGGCAGGACAACGCCGATCTGCGCCTGACCGGGCGGGGTTATCACGCCGGCCTCGCCAGCCGCGCGCGGTACGAGCGGATGCTCAATAAGCGGGAAAATGCCGAAAAGGCCGTGGCGCTGATCCGCGAGCTGCGCCTGGACAGCGCGCTGCGCCAGCCGGAGGCGCGGCTTCGCGACCTCGCCGAGGGTACCGAAATTGAAAAATTTCCCGCCGACGCGCTCGAACAGGCGGAAATCATGATAAAATACGAAGGGTACCTTGCGCGGCAGCAGTCCCAGATCGACCGCTTCGACCGCGCGGAACAGCTTTTGATGCCCGAAGGCATCGATTATCTGTCGATCACGCCGCTACGCATCGAGGCGCGGCAGAAGCTCCACGCCCACCGGCCCCGGTCGCTGGGGCAGGCCGCCCGGATCCCCGGCGTATCGCCGGGCGACATATCGGTTCTGATGGTGCTCATCGAGCGCCTGCGAAGAACCGGAACGGACTGACGGCGCATACCCATAGAGGGAAGCCTTTGAAAGGGGGAATGCCTTTGCGGAACTGAACGGCAGCCAGCAAGCGCCGGGACTGCCCGATCCCGCTCCCTTATGGGGAGCTGGCGCATCGTCGGGCAGTTGACGAGGAGAGCGGTAGCGCCGGGAGACCGGCGCGCATCGAAAGATTCGGCGGATGCCGCTCGGGTGGGATGCGCCCATCCTTAGACGCACGGGAAATATGCGGGCGACCGCAGAACAAAGCGCGCGTTTTCATCATTCATAAAATAAGTGGCCCGAGCGCCGGGAACAATGACGCCTGAGCTCTGTTTGCGTTTTCTTTAACGCGGCGGGGCACGCAGGGTCTGCCTTTTTCGTGCGACGGGCGTTAAAGGAGCAGTTTGTATGTGCGGGATTATCGGATATACCGGCCGCGAGGACGCGGTCTCCAGGCTTATGGCGGGGCTCACGGCGCTGGAATACCGGGGGTACGATTCCTCCGGCATCGCGGCATTTGAGAACGGCGCGCTCAAAATCGTCAAGGCCAAGGGACGGCTTGCGAACATCGAAAAAATCCTGGGTGAGCACCCCGTTTCCTCCCATTGCGGCATCGGCCACACCCGCTGGGCCACCCACGGCGAGCCCTCGGACGTCAACGCCCACCCCCACGGCACCGAGCGGCTGTACTTGGTGCACAACGGCATCGTAGAGAACTACCTCGAATGGAAGCGCTTTCTTACGAGCCACGGCTACCAGTTCCAGACCGAGACCGACACCGAGGTCGCCGCGAAGCTGATCGACTACCATTACGCGAAATCCCGCGACCCCTTCAAGGCCCTGACCGAGACGGCGGGCGAGCTGACCGGCGCCTACGCCTTCGGCGTGGTGTTCCGGGACGCCCCCGGCATGATCTTTGCCGCCCGGAAGGACAGCCCGCTCATCGTCGCGCCCGGCGAGGACGGCAGCTACATGGCCTCCGACATCCCGGCGCTGCTCAAGTACACCCGCGCCTACTACCAGCTGGAGCCGGGCGAGATCGCGATTCTCCGTCCGGAGGGCATCGAGATCGTGGATTTCTCCGGCGCGCCGGTCGTAAAAGAGCTGGAGACCGCCCAATGGGACGTGGAGGCCGCGGAGAAGGGCGGCTACGCCCACTTCATGCTCAAGGAGATTCACGAGGAGCCGGACGCCATCCTCCGCACGCTGCGCCCGCGCGTCTCGGAGGGCCTGCCCGCGCTGGGACTGTCCGCGCTGACAAGAGAGCGGCTGAAGGCGCTTCACCGGCTGATCGTCGTCGGCTGCGGCACCGCGATGCACGCGGGGCTGGTGGGCAAGGGCGCGATCGAACGCCTCGCGCGGCTGCCGGTGGAGGTCGCCATCTCCTCCGAATTCCGCTATGCCGATCCGATTCTGACCGAAAACGACCTGGTGGTCGTGATCTCCCAGTCCGGCGAGACGGCGGACTCGCTGGCTGCGCTCAGGCTTGCCAAGTCCCGCGGCGCGACGACGCTGGGCGTCGTCAACGCGGTGGGCTCGTCCATCGCCCGGGAGGCCGACGGGGTCGTCTACACCTGGGCGGGGCCGGAGATCGCGGTGGCCTCCACCAAGGCGTTCACGGTGCAGCTGGTGGCCATGTACCTCCTGGCGCTGGAGCTCTCGCTGGCGCGGGAGACCATCGAATCCGGCGAGGCGAAGGCGGTCGTCCGGGACATGCTGACCGTGGTCCCCGAGGCGATCCAAAGCGTCATTGGGCAAAGGGAGAAAATCCAGGCGCTGGCCGACGACTACCGCCACGCGGAAAACCTGTTCTTCATCGGCCGGGGGCTCGACTGGGCGCTGTCGCAGGAAGGCTCCCTCAAGCTCAAGGAGATCTCCTACATCCACTCGGAGGCCTACGCTGCGGGCGAACTCAAGCACGGCGCGATTTCGCTCATCACAAAGGGCATGCCGGTCATCGCGCTGGCCACGGACGACGCGCTGTACCCGAAGCTCCTGTCCGGCGTCAAGGAGGTCAAGGCGCGGGGCGCCAGGGTCATTCTGATCGCGCAGGAGGGCGCGCCGGACGACGGCGCGGCGGACGACATGCTGCTGCTCCCCCGCGTCCAGCCGCTGTTAACCCCGCTGGTCAGCGCCACGGCGCTGCAGCTCTTCGCCTACTACGTGGCGGTGCTCCGGGGCTGCGACGTGGATAAGCCCCGGAATCTGGCAAAATCGGTCACCGTGGAGTAAAGCCGAACGTCAAGGCGTCAAACCCGTCGTTTGGTACGCGCCTCTGCGGATTTTACGCGCCCGGCCTTTCTAAAAGGCCGGGTTTGTGCTATACTATGCGCGAATTGTGCGTAAGGAGGCCGATGGACGGTCATGGCGAGGCAGCGCAACCGTGACAGGGACAGAGACAGGGACCGCCGCAACAGCGAGCAGGACCTGGAGTCTTGGATTCCCTCGATCATCATGCTGGTGATCTTCTGGCCGGTAGGCCTTATTATGCTGGCCAAAAAGCTGCAGAAGGTATCCGGCGGCCCGGTGTCGGCGCGCCGCGCACGGCCCCTCTCGGCGGTCGCCTGGGTTCTGATGACGCTGGGCGTCCTGACGCTCGTCGGCGGCGTAGGCATCGGCTTCCTCCCCGCGCTGTTCCTTCTGGTGGGCGGCATATCGCTCTTCAGCTATTCCGGCAAGCTGGACAAGTCGCGCAAGCGCTTTGACAAGTACCTCGCCGTGGTCGGAAGCCGCAAGGTGATGCGCCTTCGGGACATCGCGGCGGCCATCCCGGTTTCAGAGGAGCAGGCCCGGCAGGATCTGGAGCAGATGATCGACGACGGCCGCTTCCCCGAGGGCACTTACCTCGACATGAGCACCCGCGCGCTGGTGATCGACGGTGCCACGACGGAAGAAGCCCCCCCGCGAGAGATCAAGCTGACCTTTGAGCCGGAGTCCCGGCCCCAGGCCACGAGACCCGCGCCGAAGGCCGAACCCGCGCAAAAGACCGCCGCCGCGGCAAAGCCGAAGCCGGAGACCAGTCATTCCGAGGATCCGTACCTCGCCAAGCTGGCCGAGATCCGCCGCATGGACGAACTGATCGAAAACGAGGAGGTCTCCCAGAAGATCCGCAGGATCGAGGAGGTCACCGCGCTGATCTTCAATCAGGTCAAGCAGAATCCCGAAAAGCTCGATCAGATCCACACCTTCATGAACTACTACCTGCCCACCACGCTGAAGCTGCTCTCCGCCTACGGACAGCTGGAGCGCCAGACGGTGGCGGGTGAGAACATCCGCGTCAGCAAGGAGCGCATCGAAAAGATGCTCTCGCAGCTGGTATTCGCCTTCGAGCAGCAGCTGGATCAGATGTTTGAGGCCGACGCGCTGGACATCTCCTCCGACATCACGGTGCTGGAGCGCATGATGGCCAAGGACGGCCTGTCCGAGAACCCCTACGCGCTGCCGAAATGCCCGCCGAAGGCCGCGAAGAAGCCCGAAATCACCTTGACGCTGGGCGGCGCGGCGCAGGCCCAGGCCGCGCAGGAGGAAGAAACATGAACCCGAAACGCCCGTCGGAATCCTGTGCCGAGCAGGTTCAGATCCTGACCCAGGGCGCGCTCAACGGCTTCAAACGCCTCTTCGGCGGCCAGTTGATGGAGTGGATCGACGTGGTGGCCGCTGTGGTCGCCCGGCGGCACTCCGGCCGGAACGTAACCACCGTCGCCGTGGACAACCTGCAGTTCTCCGGCCCCGCCCGCGCCAACGACACGGTGCTGCTGATCGGCAAGATCACCCATGTAGGCCACACCTCGATGGAGGTTTGCGTCAAGACATACGTGGAGGCGCTGGACGGCGAGCGAAGCCTCATCAACACCGCCTTCCTCGTGATGGTGGCGCTGGATGAATTCGAGCGCCCCACGCCGGTGCCGCCGCTCATCCCCGAAACCGAGGAAGAGAAGGAAGATTGGCAGGCGGGCGAAAAACGGCGCCTGCTTCGCAAGGAGCGGCGCAGAGAGCGCTACTGACAAGACAAAAACGGGGATCGGAGAAATGCCGGTTCCCGTTTTTTGTCAGAAGGCCCCGTGCCTCATCGCGGCGGCACACGCCGGGATCAGAATGCCGCCGTCAGTCATGCTGGCGGCGGCGTTGTCTTCGTATGATTTTAGTTACCCAGCTCCACGCTGATCTCGGTAAATATCTTGAGAAGGTCGTCCACCGTCCGGGCTTCCTTATCCTCATCCGCCGCATCCAGCACGACGCCGCCCTGATGCATCATCAGGATGCGGTTGCCGTAGCGGATGGCGTGCTTCAGGTTGTGCGTCACCATCAGCGCCGTGAGCCCTCTGTCCCGAATGATCCGCTCGGTGAGCTGCATCACCGTTTCGCTGGATTTGGGGTCGAGGGCGGCGGTGTGCTCGTCGAGGATTAGAAGCTCAATGGGCGTCATCGTCGCGATCAGAAGCGCAAGCGCCTGCCGCTGTCCGCCGGACAGGCTGCCCACCTGCTGGTTCACGGCCGTCTCGAGACCCAGCCCGAGGCCAGAGAGCATCTCGCGGTATTCTCCGATCCGCCGCCGGTTCACGCCGCGCGTCAGGTTGTAGGCCGCGCCCTTGTTGTCGGCCAGCGCCATGTTTTCAAGGATCGTCAGGCTCGCGCAGGTGCCCTTGGCGGGGTCCTGAAACACCCGGCCGATGTAGCGGCTGCGCTTGAACTCCGGCAAGCCGGCGATTGAGCGGCCGCCGAGGGTGATCTCGCCCGCATCCAGCGTGAGAGAACCGCAGATCAGGTTGAGCAGGGTCGTCTTTCCGGAGCCGTTGCTGCCAACCACGGACACGAAGTCCCCCTGGCGGATCGACAGGTTGAAGTCCCGAAACATGGCCTTTTCGTGGACGGAGCCGGGGTTGTAAGTCTTGTCCACGTGGGAAAGGCACACCAGCGCTTTATCAGGCATGGCGCTTCCTCCTTCCGCCTACGGCCTTTCCGGATACCAGCGCGATCACGAACAGCACGCTCATCAGAAGCTTCAGGAAATTCGCGGGCAAGCCCAGCTGCATCGCGACGGCAAGGCATGCCTTGTAGACAATCGCGCCGAGCACCGCCATGCCGGTGCCCTTTGCCACCCGCAGCCAGCCGAACAGGTTGACGCCGATGATGACCGAAGCCAGCCCCATCACCACCATGCCGGTGCCGCTGGCCACGTTGGCGCTGCCCGCCTGCTGGGCGAGCACGCTGCCGGACAGCGCCGTCAGGCCGTTGCCCAGCATCAGCCCCAGGATCTTCATGCGGCCGGGGTTCACGGCCAGCGCGCTCACATACTGGGCGTTGTCGCCCGCGGCGCGCAGGAGAAGCCCCGACTTCGTGCTGAAGAACCAATCGAGAATGAGCTTTACCAGAAGCGCGATCAGAAAAAGGACGATCAGCACCCTTCGGGGGTAAAGGGCTTCCGGCAAAACTGAAACAAGCCCGCCGGAGAAGATCGTCGGGCTGTTGTAGAAGGGCACCACCGCCTTGCCGCCCGCGATCACAAGGTTGACCGACCACAGCGCGGTCATGGACAGAATGCCGCTCAAAAGATCGGTGATCCCCAGCTTGACGTGAAGAAGTCCCGTCGTCAGCCCCGCAAGGCAGCCGCAGGCGAACGCGGCGACGAGCGCCAGGATCGGGTTGACCCCCGCGACGATCAGCGCCGCCGTAACGCACCCGCCCAGCGGAAAGCTGCCGTCCACCGTCAGATCGGGGAACGACAGCACCCGGTAGGTGATGAACACGCCCATCGCCATCAGGCCATAGACGAGTCCCTCCTCGAGAATGTTGAAAAGAACCAGCAAAAACGGACTCATCCTGTCTCCTCATGCGCCGGCCGGAAAAAACCGGCCGGCGCGCCCTTTCTATTTTGCCACGTCGGCAATGCCCGCATCCGCGTAGCTCTGCGGCAGCTGGATGCCCAGCGCCTCGGCGACCTTGGAATTGTAGCAGGGGGTTACCTCGGACACCTGCACCACGGGCATGGTGGCCGGATCGGCCTCGCCGGAGAGGATCTTCTTCGCCATCTCGCCCGCCTGGCGTCCAAGCGCCACGTAGTCGATGCCCTGGGCCGCCAGACAGCCGTTCGCCACCTGCTCCACCTCGGAGCCGAACACCGGAATGCGCGCCTCATCGGTGGCATGCAGCACCAGAGGCAGGTTGTCCACTACGTTGTTGTCGGTGAAATTGTTCAGGCAGTCAACGCCCTTGGCCACGAGGGACGACGCGGCGGAGCCCACCTCGGACGGGCCGGTGATGCCGACGGCCTCCACGCTGAAGCCGTACTCGCCCGCCAGCGCCTCGAAGCTCGCCAGCTGGCTGACGGAGTTGGGCTCGCCGGTGGTGTAGATCACGCCGATGGTCTTGGCTTCCGGAAGGAAAGCGCGAATCATCTCAAGCTGGGCAGAGAAGTTCAGCACGTCGCTGACGCCGGTGCAGTTGCCGCCGGGCGCTTCAATCGACTGAACGATGCCCGCCGCCACCGGATCGGACACCGCGACAAACACAACCGGCGTTCCGGAGTCCCGGGCCGCGGCATAGGCCGACATGGCCGCCGGGGTCGCGATGCCCACCAGCATCTTCGCGCCCTGGGAGACCATGGTCTTGGCCTGCAGGTCGGACACGCTCATGTCCGCGGTGGCGTTCTGGAAGTCAACGGCGTAGCCTTCGCCCAGGCCCTCCAGGAAGCCCTGGTAGCAGTTGTCCAGCGAGGGATGGGTCGCGAACTGGATGACGCCAACGGTGTCCTCCGCGAGAGCAGCGGGGGCGAGGAGCGCGAGAACTGTCAAGAGGGCCAACAGTACGATGTGCTTTTTCATGGATTTACCCTTCCTTTCGTCAATGGAACGTACTTGTCTTCAGAGAATGGCAGGCAACCGAAGCGGCGCCATCGCCAATTCCACTCGAGCATGCGCACGACCAATCTCCCCCTTTCACGAAAAAACTCCTGTCCCGACATCCGTCGGGACAGGAGACAACTCCTGCGGTACCACCCAATTTGCCGTATTGCTACGACCACTCAGCCGCGCACCAACATGCGCGATCCGGTATAACGGCCGGATGCCGTCGTAAGGCTACTCGTTTCCTTTCGCCCCGCCCTCCGAAGTCCATTCATCAGAGCGTTTCCTGCCGCGATCCCACCACCCGCGGCTCTCTTTGAGGAACCTTCCCCGACTACTCGCCTTCATCTACGGTTTGTTATGTGATTTAGGACACTATACCATCAAATGATCCGCTTGTCAAGCGGAGCGCAAAAATTCCTCTACGCGCCGCCCAGCTGGGTACGGATGACCTGGGCGGTGTCCTGCGCCACGCGCTCGATCAGCGCCTCGTCGGCGCCCTCGGTCATCACGCGGATCAGCGGCTCGGTTCCGGAGACGCGCACCACGATGCGCCCGTCCTTGCCCAGCAGCTTCTTGCCGGCCTCCACCGCTTCCTTGACGGCGGGGTCGGTGTAGAACTGCAGCTTGCCCTCCGGCGAAACCTGGACGTTGATCATCGACTGCGGATAGCGCTTCATGACCTTCGCCATCTCGGAGAGCTTGCCGCCCTCCCGGCGCAGAAGGGACAAAAGCTGCACCGCGGTCAGCTGGCCGTCGCCGGTGGTGGCGAAGTCCCGGAAGATCACGTGGCCAGACTGTTCGCCGCCGAAGTCGTACTCCTCCAGCAGCATTTCCTCCAGCACGAAGCGGTCGCCCACCTTGGTGGCCTCGAAACGGATGCCGTTCTCCTCGCAGAACTTGATAAAGCCCAGGTTGGTCATGATGGTGCCGACGACGGTGTTCTTGTTCAGCTTGCCGCGCTTTTTCATGTCCAGCGCGCAGACAGCCATGATGAAGTCGCCGTCGATGAGGTTTCCTTCATTATCGATCATCAGGCAGCGGTCCGCGTCTCCGTCGAAGGCGACGCCCGCATCCAGCTTATGCTCGAGAACGTAATCCCTGAGCGCCCCGATGTGGGTGGAGCCACAGCCCATGTTGATGTTGAGGCCATCGGGATCCGAGAACAGAATGGTGGCTTTCGCGCCGAGTTCCGAAAAGAGCCGGGCCGCGGACGCGCTGGCGGACCCGTTTGCGCAGTCCACCGCGATGTTCAGCCCTTCGAGCGAGAACGCGACGGAGGATTTTACGTGGTCCACGTAATCCTTGATGGCGCCGGGCTTTGTGATCACCTTGCCGATATCGGCGGGGGCGGCCAGCGTTTCAGTCTGTACATGATCCAGCACGATCGCCTCGATGCGCTCTTCCAGGTCGTCGGGCAGCTTGTAGCCGTCGCCGGAGAAAATCTTGATGCCGTTGAACTCCGCGGAGTTGTGGGAGGCGGAGATCATGATCCCGGCGTCGGCCTTGTACTTGCCCACCAGGTACGCCACCGCAGGCGTGGGCACAACGCCCAGCATGATGACGTCCGCACCCACCGAGCAGAGGCCCGCCGACAGCGCGCCGGAGAGCATGTCACTGGAGACGCGGGTATCCATGCCCACCGCGAACACCGGGCGGCGGCGACTGCCGCCGGAGAGCACCATCGCCGCCGCGCGGCCGATGCGCAGCGCCAGTTCCACCGTCAGGGTCTCATTCGCGACGCCGCGCACGCCGTCGGTTCCAAAAAGTCTTCCCATGCCGAAAGCTCTCCTTTATGTCCGTCTCTGGGCGATGCGCCCGCCGTCCTTGACCACGTGCATGGCGGGCACCACGCCCCGCACCAGCGACGTGGGATACACCCACACGCCGCGCCCCAGCACGACGCCGGGGTTGAGCACCGCGTTGCAGCCGACCTCCACTTCGTCCGCGAGCATCGCGCCGAACTTGCGAAGGCCGGTTTCAATGTCGCCGGAAGCCGCGTGCACGACGACATTTTTTTTATCGCTGCGCACGTTGGAGGTGATCGCTCCGGCGCCCATGTGCGCCTTGTAGCCCAGGATCGAATCCCCCACATAGTTGTAGTGGGGCACCTGCACTTTGTCAAAGAGCAGGCAGTTTTTGAGTTCGGTGGAATTTCCCACCACCGCGAACTTTCCGACGATGGCGCTGCCGCGGATGAACGCCGAGTGGCGGATCTCCGCGCCCTCGTCCACAATCAACGGCCCTTCGAGGTACACGGAAGGGTATATTTTTGCGCTTCTAGAAATATATATGCCACCATCACGCCGTTCATACGCATCCTCGGGGAGCTTCTCGCCCAGCGCCAGGATGAACTTCTTTAGAAGCGGCAGCGCCTGCCACGGGTACTCGAGTCCTTCGAAAATGTCGGCTGCGATGGTCTTTGAAAGGTCGAAAAGCTCTGAAACCGCGAGTTCACTCACCATCCGGCGCATCCTCCTCATACTTTTCCAGCTTGACGCCGCCCTCGGAGAGCATCGTGACGGAGAACTCGTCCGGGTATCCCGCCCGGTAGACGACCCGCTCGATCCCGGCGTTGACGATCATCTTCGCGCACAAGACGCAGGGCTGATGGGTGCAGTACAGCGTCGCGCCCGCGATGCTCACGCCCAGCCGGGCAGCCTGAATGATGGCGTTCTGCTCCGCGTGTACTGCGTAGCAAATCTCGTGGTGGGTGCCGGAGGCGATGCCCAGCTTCTTCCGGAGGCACTCGCCCCGCTCCACGCAGGTCTTGACCCCGGCGGGCGCGCCGTTGTAGCCGGTGGTCATGATTCGCTTGTCCTTCACGATGACCGCGCCGATCTTGCGCCCTTCCTGATAACAGCTTGCCCAGCCGGCGATGACCGAAGCCATCTCCATGAAGCGCTTATCCCATTTGCTCATGGTTTCCTCCGGCGGCAAAGCGCTCGTTTACGTCGCGGTAGGCTTCGGGCGAGCCGATGTCGATGCATTCGCCCTCGAAGATGTAGGCGCGCACGTCCTTCTTCTTGCAGAGCCATTCCGGGAAATGGCCGGGCGCATCCTTGGAATTGCCCTCTTCCAGGTATTTTTGAAACAGCGGCAGCGTGTCCCTCCGGTAGAGGTAGAGGGCGTAGACGCCGATGTCGCTGGGCGGGTTCTGGGGCTTTTCCACGAGGTCCAGTACGCGGTTATCCGGTCCCAGCGTCGCCACGCCGAAGCGGCGCAGCGTTTCGATGTCTTCAATGCGCGCTGTCAGAAGGGTGTCCCGCCCGGTGCGCCAAAAGTCCGCCGCGAAGTCGCGCAGCGGGAAGGTGAAGAAGTTATCGCTGGCGGCAACCAGCAGATCGTCATCCAGCCCCGCCGTCTCGATCACGAACTGGATGTCCCCCACCGCGCCGAGTCGATCGTCGTTCGAGGTGGTACCGTCGTCCCAGACGGTGAAGCGGAGCGAAGGATAGTGCCCCTTCGCGTCCGCCGCCCACGCCTCAAACTGGCCAATGAAGCGGTGGTTGGACACGATGTGGACTTCGGTCATGCCGTCAAGGGTGGCGATCTCGCCCACAAGGTGGTCCAGCATAGGCTTTTCACCGATCTTGAGCAGCGCCTTGGGGGTTGAAAGCGTAAGCGGATAGAGCCGCGTGGCGTAACCCGCGGCCAGAATCAGCGACTTCATTGTCTCTTGCATCCTCCAAACGAACGCGTTCCATAATCCATCTGATTATACTTGTCGGCGGCTTCTTTGTCAAACCGTGGCAAGCGTGGGTGCCGGGGACCACAAAATCTGCTGCGAACTGTAAAATCTCCCGCCGCGCTTGACATGGGCATTGAAATGCGCTATCATCAAACCACTAAATCATACGGGCTTTATATGATATAGAATGTGACCGCCATAGCAAGGAGGCAACTTCCATGAAGGTATCCCGGAACATCTCGGAGCTGATCGGCAACACCCCGCTGCTAGAGTTGTCCAACTACAACCGCGAGCACGAACTGAAGGCCAACATTGTGGGCAAGCTGGAGTCCTTCAACCCCGCCGGCAGCGTCAAGGACCGCATCGCCGCCGCAATGGTCGACGCCGCTGAAGCAAGCGGCGCGCTGGTACCCGGCTCGGTCATCATCGAGCCCACCAGCGGCAACACCGGCATCGGCCTCGCCGCGATCGCCGCCGCCCGCGGCTACCGGCTGATCCTCACGATGCCGGAGACCATGAGCGTCGAGCGGCGGAGCCTCCTGAAGGCCTACGGCGCGGAGCTTGTCCTGACCGAGGGCGCCAAGGGCATGAAGGGCGCGATCGCCAAGGCGGAGGAGCTGGCGAAGGAAACGCCGAACAGCTTCATCCCCGGCCAGTTCGCCAACCCCGCCAACCCGGAGATCCACCGGCGCACCACCGGCCCAGAAATCTGGCGAGATACCGACGGCAAGGTTGACATCCTCGTCGGCGGCGTAGGCACCGGCGGCACGATCACCGGCGCGGGCGAGTACCTGAAAGGCCAGAACCCGAACATCAAGGTGGTCGCGGTGGAGCCCGCCGCCTCGCCGGTTCTGTCCGGCGGAAATCCCGGCCCCCACAAGATTCAGGGCATCGGCGCGGGCTTTGTACCGCAGGTCCTGAATACGGGCATCTATGACGAGATCATTCGCGTAGAGAACGAAGACGCTTTTGCCACCGGGCGGGCGCTGGCGCAGCGGGAAGGCCTTTTGGCGGGCATCTCCTCAGGCGCCGCGGTCTGGGCGGCGACGGAACTCGCCAAGCGCCCGGAGAACGCGGGCAAGCTGATCGTGGCCGTGCTTCCGGATACCGGCGAGCGCTACCTGTCCACGCCGATGTTCGCACAATAAAGCTATGAACGAGCGGGCTCCTCAGCGAGGATCCCGCTTTTTCTGCCCCTATGGAAACGCCGCGGGCGGAAAGAAGGGGCTGTCTCTACGCGTGGAAACCACGTTGAGACAGCCCCTTGCCTGTTCCAAGCGATCAACCGAAGGTCTTTTCAAAGGCTTGGCTGAGGTCCGCCAGAATGTCGTCGATGTGCTCGGTGCCGATCGACAGGCGCACCGTGCCGGGCTTGATGCCCGAGTTGAGAAGCTCCTGCTCGTTCATCTGGGAGTGGGTGGTGGAGGCGGGGTGGATCACCAGCGACTTCGCGTCCGCCACATTGGCCAGGAGCGAGAACAGCTTCAGGTTGTCGATGAAAGAGCGCGCCTCGGCCGCGCCGCCCTGAACCTCAAAAGTGAAGATCGAGCCCGCGCCGTTCGGGAAATACCGGGTGTAGAGCGCGTGGTTCGGGTGTTCCGGCAGGCTTGGGTGGTTGACGGCCGCAACCTTCGGGTGCTTTTTGAGGAAGTCCACGACCTTCAGCGCATTCTCCACGTGCCGCTCAACGCGCAGCGAGAGCGACTCAAGCCCCAGAAGAAACAGAAAGGCGTTGAGCGGGTTCAGCGTCGCGCCGGTGTCTCGAAGCAGCGTGACCCGCGCCTTGATGATGTAAGCGATCGGACCAGCCGCATCGGTAAACACCACGCCGTGATAGCTGGGATTGGCGGTGGAGAGGCCCGGGAACTTGCCGCTCTTCGCCCAGTCGAACCTGCCGCCGTCCACGATCACGCCGCCGATGGCCGCGCCGTGGCCACCGATGAATTTCGTGGCGGAGTGCACCACGATGTCCGCGCCGTGCTCGATCGGGCGCAGGAGGTAGGGCGTGGCAAAGGTGTTGTCCACGATCAGCGGGATGCCGTTCTCGTGGGCGATGGCGGCCACCGCGTCGATGTCCACGATGGTGGAATTGGGGTTGCCGAGGCTCTCGATGAAGATCGCCTTCGTCTCGGGCCGGATGGCTTTTCGGAAGTTCTCGGGATCAAGGCCGTTCACAAAAGATGATTCGATGCCGAAATCCTTCAGCGTATGGGCGAAGAGGTTGTAGGTGCCGCCGTAGATGGCGTGATCGGACACGATGTGGTCGCCCGCCCGGGCGATGTTCTGAATCGCGTAAGTAATCGCCGCGGCGCCCGACGCGGTGGCCAGCGCGGCCGCGCCGCCCTCCAGCGCCGCGATGCGCTTTTCAAAGGCATCCGTCGTGGGGTTCATGATGCGGGAGTAGATGTTGCCGCCCTCGGAGAGGCCGAAGCGGCCCGCCGCGGTGGCGGAATCCTTGAACACGTAGGAGCTGGTCAGGTAAACCGGCACCGCGCGGGCGTCGGTGGCGGAATCCGGCGCTTCCTGGCCGGCGTGGATCTGCAGCGTCTCAAAGCGGTAATCAGACATGGGGCATCCCTCTTTCTATCCTATTTCGAATCAGGCACGTGGTGGGCGCCGTTTTGCATTCGGCACATTCGCCTGTCCGAAGGATAGAATTTGATCGTTGTTACACGCACAGGACCGCCTCCTCGCCATTTCATATATAATTAATCTGAATTATAGGATATGAAGGAGTGGTTGTCAAGCGCGCGCGAAGAAATAACATCCGCTTCACTCGGGCAGCGCGTAGCCGCCGCGAACCCTGCGGATGCGACCCTCCTGCTCGAAATCCCGCAGCGTTCGCAAAAGGTGGCGATAGCTGACGCCCAGGATCTCCGCCGTTGCGGTCAGGTTTTCGCTGAACACGCCGCCGGACTGAGCCTTTGCCATGTAGGCCATAAGCCGGTCCGCCAGCGGATAGAGCAGGTTCTGGGCCGCGGATTCCGACGACCGCTCCAGCTTTCCCGCCAGTTCCCGGCACATCAGCCGGAGGAACCGCGCGTCGCCCAGCATCTTCTCACGGCGGCCCTCCAGCGAGAAGCCGATCAGCCACGCGTCGGTCACGGCGCGCACCGTGGTTCTCGCGGTCAAATCTCCCCGGCACAGTTCCAGATCGCCCAGGAGCGCCACCTCCTGGTAGAAGTCGTGCAGCATCGTCCGGCCGTTTTCCATCAGCCGGACGACCTTTGCCCGCCCCTCCAGAAACACGTACAGGCTCGTGAGCGGCTCACCCTGCCGCGCGATGTCCCGCCCCGCCGGGCAGTAATAGAGCGCCGTCGGATAGTCCGCCGCCAACTCCGCAAGCCCCGTCTCTTCAAGATGCCGGCAAAGCCTCGCATCGTCCGATACCCGCCGCATGCCCGTTCCCCCTTTTTTCTTTAGTATGACATATGTCATACCACCGTGCAAGCGGAATCGGCTATCATGAAGCGGGAGGCGATGCGCGTGATGGATTTTCTCGCCGCGCTGTCAGGCGCGATGATTTCGGTGATGATCCTGATGAACGGAGAGCTGTCCTCGGCCTGGGGCAGCTGGGCGGCGGCGGTGGTCATTCACATTGCCGGGCTTCTCGTGGTGCTCGGCTGGATGCTGATCCGGCGCGAAAGGCCTTTCACCCGGATACGCATGCGGCCTGCGCTCTACCTCGGTGGCGCTGTGGGCGTTTTGACGACAGTGTTCACCAACATGAGCGCGCCGGTGATCGGTGTATCCGCGACGCTGGCGCTGGGGCTTCTGGGTCAGTCCGCCGCCTCGGCGATCCTGGACGGCTTTGGCCTGATGGGCGCGAAGAAGGCGCGTTTTCGCCTCAAGACGGCGGCGGGGATGGCGCTGATCGCCGTGGGCATCGCGGTCATGCTGATGGAGTGAGGAGGAATCCGCCATGATGGAATTGCTTGCCGCGCTGTCGGGCGTGAGCATCGTCGTCGGGCGCATGCTCAACGCCCAGGCATGCGAGCGCATCGGCCTCGGCCGCTCGACATTCAACAACTATTGGGTGGGCCTAATCGTATCCATCCTCGCGATGCTGATCGCCGGGGAGCGCCTGTCGTTGCCGGCACACGCGGGGAGCGCGTTCATGTACCTCGGCGGGCCGATGGGCGTCGGGGTCGTGATGCTCTCGTCGTTGGTGGCACTAAAGATCTCCAGCCTGCGCATGACGCTGTTGTCCTTCGTCAGCCAGATGGCCGCGGCGCTCGCGCTGGACGCCTGGATTCTGGGCGCTTTTTCGATCTACCGGGCGGTGGGCGTCCTTCTGGTCCTGATGGGGCTGGTGCTTTTAAGCCTCGGCGAGCGGGATACTTCGCCCTCCAAAAAAAGTGTGTGATCCCATATTTTGTGGCTTTTGACTGTTTACGCCCAAGATATTGGTGGTATAATGGGCTCATACGAAGGAGGTCGACCCCAGATGAGCATCAACGTCAACATCGTCAATGGCACCCTGCCCCAGGAGGAAATCGAAGCGTATATCACGCGCGCGCGCGAAAAATTCGGACGCGAGCCACTGGGCATGGAAATCCGCGTGGACGGCGATTACGTGGACATCGACTATGACTTCGGCTCCGTGCCTTTCCACCGCATCCGCCGCATCACCGGCTACCTGGTGGGCACGCTGGACCGCTTCAACAACGGCAAGCGCGCCGAAGAGCACGACCGCGTCAAGCACAGCCTGGGCTGTGACTGCGACTGACAGGCGGCAAGTTCCGCGGGCCCGAAGGGATTCGGGTCCGCTTTTTTGCGCGTTGCTCCCTCGGGGTGTGCTTGCATACGGTCCGGGCGCATAGTATAATAGTTAGGTTGGAATTATTCGAATATTGGAGCGGTGTCAATGGACAAGCCACAGCTGGTCATCATGGCGGCGGGCCTGGGCAGCCGGTACGGCGGGCTGAAGCAGCTTGCCCGCGTGGATGAGCGCGGCCACAGCATCATAGATTTTTCAATTTATGATGCGGTCCGGGCGGGTTTTGAGCGGGTGGTCTGCGTAATCGGGCCGGGCATGGAGCAGGAGTTTCACGATGCGATCGGTCGAAGGATCGCCTCCTCCGTGGACCTTCATTACGCCGAGCAGCGGCTGGACGTGCTGCCGGATGGCATCGCCCTCCCCGAAGGGCGCACGCGCCCCTGGGGAACCGCCCACGCGGTGCTCTGCGCGCGGAAAAAGGTCACCGGCCCCTTCTCGGCCATCAACGCCGACGACTTTTACGGCGCGGGCGCGTTTTCCGCCATCTACGGGGCGCTTCTGGACGGACAGCGCGACAGCCACGCCATGTGCGGCTACCGCATCGAAAACACGCTGACCGAGAACGGCACGGTTTCCCGGGGCGTATGCAGCGTTGAAGGGGGCCTACTCACCGGCGTGGTCGAGCGCACAAAAATCCGTCCCGAAGCGGACGGCGCCGCTTACACCGATGACGGCGAAACCTGGGTCAAGCTGCCCGCCGGAACGCCGGTCTCGATGAACATGTGGGGCTTCTGCGCGTCGATGATGGACGCAATCGAGGCGTATTTCATTCCCTTCCTTGAGAAGAACCTGAAGGAAAACCCGCTCCGGGCGGAGTACTACCTGCCTTACGTGGTCAACCGGCTGATCGAGGAAAAGCGCGCCACGGTGCGGGTGCTGCCCTGCGGCGAAAAGTGGTATGGCGTCACCTATCTGGACGACCTGCCCGGCGTGCGCCGGGCCGTTCAGACGCTGAAGGCCTCGGGCGCGTACCCGGACCGTTTGTGGCCTTCCGAGGAATAGCCTCGGCACTGCCCCACAACCCACGAATGAGGCATCGAAAAACGCCTGCGGCTATTCGGGTGCAAAGGGAAAACCTGCGCGGGCCTGGAATCCTTCGGGATTTCACCAAAGGTGTTTGAACCCCTTCGGGGACTTTTCTGATGCTCTGAGCCGTCCTTCTCTATGCGAAGGGCGGCTTTTTCCATGAGCGCGACCGCCATTTACGCCTGTCCCATCCAGAATTCGCGCAGCATCTCGCCCAGCGCCTTGCCGTCCGCCGCCGGGCGGACGCGCCAGAAACGGGGCAGCAGCCGCCGGTATTCAGGGGCCTGATAGCGCTCGTCCAGCAAGAGCACCACGCCCCGGTCGGTTTCGGTGCGGATCACGCGGCCCGCCGCCTGCAGCACCCGCTCGATGCCGGGGTACACGTAGGCGGCGCGGAAGCCCTCGCCCTCGTCGCCGTCCTCGAGAGAACGAAGCACCTCGCGCTCAAACGACGGCTGCGGGATGCCCACTCCGACGATCGCCGCGCCGATCAGCTTCTCACCGGGCAGGTCGATGCCCTCTGCGAACACGCCGCCCATCACCACGAAGGCCATCATCGACCGCTTCGGAGCCTCGGTAAACCGCTCGAGGAACGCGGCGCGCTGGGCGTCCGACATGCCGCCGCGCTGCACGAGCACCTCCGCCTTCGCGCCGAGCGCCAGAAAGTGGTTCAGCGTCAGGTTGAGGTATTCATAGGAGGGAAAGCAGGCCAGGTAGTTGCCGGGACGGGCCTCGCACATCGCCTTCAGCGCGCGGGCAACGACGGGCGCGGTGCGCTCCCGTGCGGCGTAGCGCGTGTCCACCGGGTACCGGATGGCCAGAAGGTTCTCCCGGGGAAAGGGCGAATCCAATGCGAGCATCGCGTCCCCATCCTCCTCCGAGAGGCCCGAGGCGCGCATATAGTATTCGATGGGCGACAGCGTGGCCGAGAACAATACCGATGCGCGCACGCGGCTCATCGCCTGCTTCAGCGCGCGGGATGGATCGGCACACCACAGCTTGACCGCGAGGTTCTTCTCCGACGGCTCGACCAGTGCCCGGTAATCGCTCTGAAACGCGTCCGCCACGCGCAGGTAGTCCAGTGCCCGGAAGTAGCACTCGAACAGCTGCTCGTGGGCCGAAAGCCCCTCCGGGAGGAGCGGCCGCGCGGCGTCCAGAAAGTCCGCCATCGGCTGGTACAGCCCCTCCGGCGGCTCCTCCAATTGGGCGGGGCTCTCCCATTCGAGCTGCAGCTTCTTCATCGCCTTCAGGATGGCCTCCAGCGCGTCGTAGGCGGGCCGGGCGATCTCGTCAGCCTTGAGCGCCCTGCGCAGCGCCTGAAAGTCCCGCTTTTCCACCCGGGCGGACAGCATGCTCCGGGCGCGCTCCGGCAGATGGTGCGCCTCGTCGATCAGCAGCGCGTATTCCCCCTTGTCGAGAAAGAAGCGCTTCAGCCGCACCTTGGGGTCAAAGGCGTAGTTGTAGTCGCAGATGATCACGTCCGCCTGCTCGGATAGATCAAGGGACAATTCAAACGGACACAGCGACCACTTCTCCGCGTGGGCGGCGATGGCGCCCTCATCCAGCTTGGATAGGGCAAGCGCCTCGTTCAGCGCGTCGCGCCGCCGGTCGAAGTAGCCCACCGCCCGCGGGCAGGCGTTCGGATCGCAGGGCACGCCCTGAAAGGGGCAGGCCTTTTCCTTGGCGGTGATGGCCACCGAGCGGATCACGAGCCCGCCGGCGCGCATCCGCTCCAGCGCGTCCTCGGCGGCGCGCCGCTGGGTGCCCCGGGCGGTCAGGTAAAAGATGTGGGTGACAAGCCCCTCCCCCAGCGCCTTGACCGCCGGGAAGAGCGCCGCGGCGGTCTTCCCGATGCCGGTGGGCGCGGAGACCATCAGGTTTTTCTTCGCCTTGATGGCCCGGTAAGCCGCGGCGGCCATCTCCCGCTGGCCCTCCCGGTAGCTTCCGAAGGGAAAGGTCATTTTCTGCATGGTGGGGCGGCTCGTCCGCTGCCAGGTTTCAAGCCGCATGAGCCACGCGGCGTACGGCTCGGCGTAGCCGAGAAACAGCTCGTTCAGTTCCGCCACGTCGTAGACGCGCTCAAAGCGCGCGCTGTCGCCGTTCAGGTTCAGGTAGACGAGGCGCACCGCGACAGAAGGGTATCCGCGCCGCGCCGCGAGCATGTGGGCGTAGAGCTCCGCCTGCGCCCAGTGCACCGGAAAGTCGTTTTCGCGGATTACGGAAGGCGCTAGCCGGGTGGTCTTGATCTCTTCGACGACGGGGGGACTTACCTTCTCGTTCAGGCCGTCGATGCGCCCGTACAAGGTCAGTATTCGACCGGAGACCTCCGCCGTCAGCGAGATCGCCACCTCGCTTTTAAAGCCGTCCGCGTAGCCAGCCTGATGCATCCGGTGCCCTTCCGCGCCCTCCAGCATGCGGTCCAGCGCGCCCGCCTCGCGGAACAGGTCGCCGCCTTCCAGCGCGAACTCCGCCAGCGCGCGCACGCTGATGCGATCCTTTGCCGCCATCCGCCCCTCCTTGACAATCGTGCTCCAGAAACTTACAATGTAACCATTGTATCGGTTATATGGAAAGAACGCAAGGGGAATGATAGCTTGTATCCAATGAAGATGCGGCCGGTCTTCCGGCACGGCGTGGCGACCCCCTGGGGCGGCGAAGGCCTTCGCGAACTGTTCTGCAAGGCCATCCCGGACGACCTGACCGGCGAGAGCCTGGAGGTTTCGGCGCTTCCGGACCTGTCCTGCACGGTGGAAAACGGCGCGCTGGCGGGCTGGACGCTCGATGCGGTCTACGAAAAGTACCGCGGGGCGCTGACCGGCCTCGCCGACGATGCGGCGTTTCCGCTACTGGTGAAACTGCTCGACGCGCGGGAGATGCTGTCCGTTCAGGTGCATCCGGGCGACGAATACGCCGCGGCGCACCACGGAAAGCTCGGCAAGACCGAGGCTTGGGTGATTCTCGACGCGCCGCCGGGCGCGCAGCTGGTATTGGGCCTCAAGGAGGGCGCGGACCTTCGAAGCGCCGTTCAGGACGGGACGCTGGAGGACGCGCTGAGCTGGCTTCCCGTATCCGCCGGAGACGTGCTCTACATCCCACACGGGCTGGTGCACGCGCTGGGCGGCGGCATCCGGGTGTACGAGATCCAGCAGTCCTCCGACGTGACCTACCGCCTGTGGGACTGGAACCGCACCGGCCCGGACGGAAAGAAGCGGGCACTGCACCTTGAGGACGCGCTGAACGTGGCCAGGCCGCTGCCCGGAGCGCCGCTGGACGGCGTATCGCTCAGCGTCTCCGGCGGCAAGGAGACCTGCTACATCTGCGACGGAAATTTTGAACTGTGGCGGCTGGATGTTACGGGGCGCATGGCCCTTGATAGCGGCCGGATGCGGCTTTTGACCGCGCTGGGGCGCTGCGTCGTCGGCTGGGACGGTGGCGCGATCGCGCTTAGTTCCGGCGATACGTTGGTCATCCCCGCCGTCTGCGACGCGTGGATTGAAGGAAACCTGACCGCGATCCTGTCCGCGACGTGCGACCGCGCGCGCCTCACCGCACTCGCCGGCGAACGCGCCCGGCATGCGGCTGGATTCGAAGGAGCGTAAGTATGAAGCCGGTACTCTACATCATCACCCCCTGCTACAACGAGGAGGAGGCGCTCCCCCACACCGCGCCGAAGCTGGTGGCGCTCCTTCAGAAGATGGTGGAGGATGGGCAGATTGATCCCCGGAGCCGCCTCACGCTGGTGGACGACGGCAGCCGCGACAAGACCTGGAAGGTGATCGAGGCCCTCGCCGCGCGCCACCCCGAGGTCGAGGGGCTGAAACTGGCCCACAACGCGGGGCATCAAAACGCGCTATGGGCCGGGATGATGACCGTCCGTGAAAAAGCCGATGCCGTCGTTACCATCGACGCGGACCTTCAGGACGACGTGAACGCCATCCCGCAGTTCTTGGAAAAGATGACGGAAGGCGCGGACGTGGTTTACGGCGTCCGCAAAAAGCGCGACACCGACACCGCGTTCAAACGGGCGACCGCCCACGCCTTCTACCGCTTCATGCGCATGATGGGCGCCGACGTGGTAAACGACCACGCCGACTACCGGCTTTTAAGCCGCCGCGCGCTGGACGCGCTGGCGGATTTCGGCGAGGTCAACCTTTTCCTCCGGGGCATGGTGCCGCTTCTGGGCTTTAAAACGGAGCAGGTGTATTACGACCGCGGCGAGCGGGTGGCGGGCGAGTCCAAGTACCCGCTGCGCAAGATGATCGCCTTCGCGGTGGAGGGCGTGACCTCCTTCAGCGTCAAGCCGATCCGGCTGGTCATCGCGCTGGGCTTCATATTCGCGCTGCTGGGCCTTCTGATGGCGCTCTACGCCGTCGTCCAGGCGTGCCTGGGCCAGACTGTCTCCGGATGGGCATCCCTGATGGTCAGCCTATGGATTGTGGGCGGCGTCCAACTGATGGCGCTGGGGCTGATCGGCACCTATGTGGGCAAGATCTACACGGAAGTCAAGCGCCGGCCGAAGTTCATCGTGGAGCGCTACCTAATCAAATAGAAAATGCCTGAAATTTGAACGTCAAATGGGGCTGTCTCAACGGGGCAGCCCCCATACCATCAATCTCCTAGGAATTTCAATCGTTTCCGGCGGCGTGTACGCCGGGGACGGGATAACGCCACCAGTGCGAATACTGGTGGCGTTATTCTCATCTTTGGTCAGTGCGCTCGGAAATTCCAGAGAATTACAGGCGCACGCAGGCTTTTTCCCTCGCATCGAAAAAACCACAGTGGGTTCGATGCCTATTTCTTCACCAGATTGTGCACCCATCTGCCGCTTTTAAGCCGCCTGAGCGAGAAGACCAGCTTGACCAAATCCTCGCACCGCGTGGCCAAAAACACATACTGGATGGGGAGCTTCAGAATGAGCGCGGCAAAAACCGACAGCGGCACGCCCACCAGCCACAGCGGCAGCAGGTCCAGGCACATGGAGTAGGTCGTGTCCCCACCCGGCCGGAATATGCCCACGATCATTACGGAGTTCGCGGCCATCAGCGGCAGCACAAAGGCGTATATCTGCATCAGGCGCTGCGAAGCAAATTTGGTCGTGTCCGCCACCTTGAACCAGTCCGTCACCCATCCGCCGAACAAAAACACCGGCACCGCCGTCAGCGCGGCAATCACTACGTTGACCTTGAGCGCGCGCCAGGCGTCCCGCCGCGCCTGCGCCTCGCGCCCCGCGCCGATGGATATCCCGATCATGACCGCCGCGGCCTGGGTCGCCCCCCTGAGGACCACCGATGCCATGACCTCCACGTTGGAGAAGATGTTGACCGCCGCCGTCGCGACGGCGGCGTTTTCCATGTTGCCGTAGGTGGCCGAATACGCGACGATGCCCAGCGCCCACAGAAGCTCGTTCCCCATCACGGGCAGCACGACCTTCATGAACTTCTTCACAAAGACGCGCGGTATGCGCCCAATCGCGAAAACCGAGGAAAGGGAGATGTACTTTTTATACAGGCCCACCGATGCCAGAATCAGCATCTCGGCCACGACGCCCAGAACCGAGCCCGCCGCCGCCCCGGCCACTTCCAGCCGCGGTGCGCCAAACCGGCCGAAGATCAGCACATAGCTCATCACCGCGTCGATGGTTACGCCGGCGATGCTGGCGTACATCGGCAGCACCACCCGCTCGGTCGACTTGAGCGACGCGCCCATCGCCATCGAAATCGCGTAGGGGAAGAAGGAGATCGCCACAATTCGAAGATACACCGCGCCGATTTCGACCGCCCTGTCCGACGCGATCAAAAAGCCCAGCAGACGTTCGGGCATGAGGATGGAAGGAATCGCAAACAGAAGCGCGATCAGAAGCCCGAAGACGACGCTGAGATTCAGCGTCCGTTCAATACCTGCCTGATCGCGCTTGCCCCAGTACTGGGCAAAGAACGCCGAAGCCCCGCCCGCCATGCCGAATACCGCCAACTGGAACAGGAAAGAGATCCTGTTGGCCTGCGACACACCGGAAATCGCGTACTCGCCCAGTTGAAGCCGCCCGACGAGCACGTTGTCCACAACCTGCATGGTCGCCATCATGAGCGTCTGCCCCATCATGGGCAACGCCAGCTTCATAAAGCCGGATAAAAAGCTTCTGCGCGGCTGCCGGGCGATCTGTTCCATTAAATCACGATCCCTATCCGTTCATTTTAACGGTCGGAAATTGCGCAATTCGTACGGAGGAATTCCCAAAGGGTGTAAGCTCGATCACCTGTTCGCCGGGCCAGTCCGCCTCGGGCTGGATCGGCGGCGGCGCGGCGCTCGCGCCGTCCATTTCCCAGCCGGGTATGGGAACCGCCTTGGCCAGAACCCGGGCCGCGTCCTCGCCGCGCTTGAAGGCCGAGGCTTTTTCCGGCTCGACGACCGCCTTCATCGCGGCGTCGCCCACCAGCGCCCATTTCCATGGAGAACCGGCGGTCACCTCAAGGGCGCCGTCCTCCAGCTTTTTCCATGTTTCCTCAGGCCTCAGGCACATGACGAGCGGCCCCAACTCCACCGCCGCCGACTGATGAAACCACCGGGTCAGGCGCGGCTGCATGGGCAAATCCACCGTCACCCGCTCGCTCCCGGTCCACTTGCGGCGCACACAGCCCGCTTCCCCTGCGCGAAGGGACATCAGTTCGCCCTCCGGCAGCCGGATGATCGCCTGCTCGGCCCAAGCCGGAATGCGCAGATACAGCGGGAACTCCGCCGGGCGCTTGACCGTGACCTCCACGCTCACCTGAGTGTCGAAGGGATAGGCCGTATCCACCTTGAGGCGGACGCGCGTACCGCCCGCCACGAAGTTGACCTGGCAGGGGGCGTAGGATGCTGCGGCAAGCCCGTCATCCTGGGTGGCATACCACAGCGAGGCAGCATACTTTGGCCACGCCTGAATCAGCGGCACGGCGCACTCCGCGCCGGTCCGAACGCCGTAGAGGTTCGCGCTCTGATCCTCGTTGTACCATGGGCGATCCGCACGGGTCGCGGCCACCTGATTGGCCTGGCCCACCCGCTGGCATGCGCCCGGCTCCTTCGTGCCCATGGAGGGCAGCGCGTTGAACGCGAGTTTTTCGAGGAGGTCTCCCAGCTCCGGCGCGTCCTCCGCGCTGACCGCAAGCAGCGTCTCCAGCGTCGTCAAAAGCTCCGTCACCGCTTCAAAGTTCACACCCTGGGCGGGGCTCGCGCCCGCCAGATGGTCGTCGCCGGTGAACATGCCAAGCGCCACGCCGTGGTGCTTCATCAGCTTGTGCCAGCCAACCTTGAAAGCGCCGACCTCCTTGAAGCCGGACTTGAACAGGTTTACGATGCCCGGCGCCCTGAGGCCCGCCGCCACGTTGACGGCGTTTGAAAGTGCCGCCTCCTTGCGGTAATAGGGCTGGGCGACGCCCGTCAGCGGCTCCTCCGCCTCCATGGCGCGGGAGAGATCCGCCCAGGGGCGCTGCTTCTCCATCGGCCGGATGTGCGGGAAGATATGGAAATGGTTCGTCCAGTCCAGCGACTGGCCCTTGAGTTTCTTGGCAAGGGTCAAAAGGTAGCTCATCCCGGTCAGGTTGTAGAGCCACAGCGCGAGGAGCATGTTGTCCGCCGCGCGGGCAGTGGCGGTTTCCTCGAGGGGCTTTGCGTCGAGGTTCGCCAGCTGGAAGCGGAAGAACTTGTCCAGAAAAACCAGCGCGCGCTTGTCGGCGGTGGCGGTAAAGTACCCTTGCGCCGCGCGGGCAACGAGGATGCGCGGCCACCAGTCCGGGTTTTCCGCGGGACCGAACCATCCGTCTTCCTGCTGAAAGTCAAACGCCCAATCCAGAAACCTTTGCGCCGCCTTTTGAAGCCCTTCGTCGTCCAGTACCCAGGCCAGGCTGACCAGGCCGTCCAGAAGCATCGGCGCGAGGGCACCGGCGTCGCCCTTTCCGCCCAGCCAGGCGTTGTCCGCGCCGAGGGCGGGCGTTTCTTTCATGAGCGCCGCGGCCTTTTGCGCCTGCGCCTCCAGTTGATCGCGCAGCCAGCCCTCCGGGCGGACCGCGCCGAGCGGAAGCGGCGCGAGTCGGTTTTGGATGAGCGGCGCGCGGCTGAAGATGGCTTTTCCGATCATTTGGCATGTCCTCCGGTAAAGGTAATGAATTCGCACTCGATGCGCCCGTTGTACAGGCGGCGGCGCTTGTCACCCCGGCGGCCGAAGGCGCGCTCAAAGCCGCGGTCGGCGGTCAGCGCCGAGAGGTTCCAGCCGGAGCGCCGCTGAAGGTCGCCCAATGCCTTCGCCACGGCCTGGGCCGCGCGACGGTCGCCCAGGCGCTCACCGTAGGGCGGGTTTGTAACGATGTGGCCGAAGCCCTCGCCCACCTTGACGTCCCGGAGATCCGCCTGCTCCAGGCGGATCCGACCCGTGAGCCCCGCCTGCGCCACATGGCGCTCGGCCAGCTTCAGCGCCTCCGGGTCGATGTCCGAGCCACAGATGTCCACCGGGCGGGATTTCGCGGCCTCGAAGCGGGCGACGGCTTCGTCGCGGATATTTTTCATCGAGCCCTTGGGCATAAACGCCCAGGCCTCGCAGTCAAACGAGCGGACAAGACCCGGTGCGCGGTCCAGCGCGATCATCGCGGATTCGATCAGGATGGTGCCGGTGCCGCAGCACGGGTCTAAAAGCGGCATGCTGGGCCGCCAGGGCGACAGGAGCGCGAGGGACGCAGCCAGCGTCTCCCGAAGCGGCGCCTCGCCGTTCCAAGTTCGGTAGCCCCTGCGCGACAGCGCCGCGCCGGAGCTGTCCAGCGCCACGACCACCTGATCCTCGTGGATCGATACGTCAACCGCATAGGTTGCGCCGGTCTCGGGCAGCCAGTCGACGCGGTAGGCGCCCTTGAGCCGCTCGACGATGGCCTTTTTCGTGATGGCCTGACAATCCCTGGGGCTCATCAGCTGGGAGCGCGCGCATTGCGCGCGAACCGGAAACACGGCGTCCCGGGGCAGGAAATCGGGCCAGGGCAACGCCTTCACGCCCTCGAAGAGTTCTTCAAAGGACTTCGCCTCAAATCGGCCCATCTCGAGCAGCACCCGGTCGGCGGTTCGCAGCCACAGGTTGGCGCGAAAACCTTCCGCGCCGTCTCCCTCAAAGGTGACGCCGCCCGTGGGCAACGTGCGGATGCCGCTGGCATCCAATCGCTCAAGGTCACGCTTAACGAGCCCCTCGAGCCCGAATGCCGCGCTTGCAATCCAACGCATGTTCTTCCCCCAAATATAAATCGGATATTCTATTATACCGGATTTGGCCATGTTTGTATAGCTGCCCCAGGTTATTTTGCGAAGCGAATAATCCTTGCACCCGCGATGGACGCCCAAACGGCGAATTAAAGCAGAATCCCGGCGATTTTGCGCGAAAGTCCCCCCGGCGGATGCGCCGCCGGGGGGACGATGAACGCGGGTCCTTTATTTTTCGCTCGGGTGCAGCTCGTTGTAGAGCTTTCGCGCGTAGAAAAGCGGGATGCCCACCATGATGACCGTGCCCAGCGCGAACCCGACAAACGCCACCCACACCTGAAGCGCCATGCCCAGAATGCTGCCGACGAGGATGATGAGCCCGCCGGCGACGCCGGTATACCCCGCGATGCGGTGGGTTTTGATCCAGACCGTCTCGTCACGAAGCGTCCACTTTACCCGGAACCCCATCGTGTGGTTAGGCCGTATCTTCGCCATGAAGTTGCTGATGTACACCATCAGAAGTCCAACGCCCCCCAGAATCAGACAAGCCCAGGAAGTGTCCAGCCGGTTCGCGCCCGAGCGCACAATCAGAAGGAAGAACCAGCCCACCGCCATGAGGAAAAGCCCCGTCAGCGCCACCACGCTTTCCTCATAAGGCGCGTTCTTCTGAACCTTCTCGTTGTTCGCGTTCACCCTGCGGTAAATGAGGTAGGAGACCATCTCCACCAGCGGGATCATCGCGAAGATCAGGTAGACCCATTTGTTCGCCCACTGGTCGGCCTCGCCCAGATAGTTGAAGTGGATCGGCACAATGTCCGCCTCGATGCCCGCGATCACAAAGGCCATCGCGATGGCGCTTAGCGCCGCCCCGATGAGAAACGCCTTGATTTTCATTCTTTCATTCCCCTTCCGGTCATGTCGGCGATCAGGTCCATCAGGTCCTCCAGAACGCTCGTATTGATCGAGTAGACGATGTTCTGCCCGCTGCGCTCCGCGCGCACCAGATCCGCGTTTTTCAGGATGTTCAGGTGGTGGCTGATCGACGGCTTGGTCATATCGAATTTTGATGCGATCTCCCCGGCGTTCAGGTCGCCCGTGCGAAGCAGCTTCAGGATGTGCCTGCGCGTCGGGTCGGCCAGCGCGTCCCAGGCATCTCCCATTGCGATCCCTCCGTTCTTAGATATTTAGACAATCTTCTAATTCTCTGCCCATAGAATACCGCGATTCCCCGCTCCTGTCAAGGGGAAACCGCGGATTTAACAGCTAAACCAGCTCCAGCACCACCGCGTTCTGTACTTCCATGCCCCGTTCGGTCAGCATGAGCCGCCCGCCTGCCCGCTTTACGAAGCCGCCCGTCTCCAGGCGCTTGACCGCCTCCAGCTTTTTCGCGACCAGCTCCAGCGGGATGCCGCGGGCGGTGCGGGTGCCGAGGAGTATTTCCTCCTCCCGCGCCTCGTCGGCGGTGACGGCGCGTCGCGCGACCTCCCGGACGCCCGAAAGGTATTCGTCCAGGTCGCCGGTGTTCTCAAACCGCTCGCCCGCCATCATCGAATGCGCGGCGCAGCCCAGCCCCAGATAGTCGCCCCGGTTCCAGTAGACCAGGTTGTGGCGGCATTCAAAACCGGGCAGCGCATAGTTCGAGATCTCGTAGCGGACAAACCCCCGCCGGGACAGGATGCGCCCGGCGGCGCGCTGCATCGCGACGGAGGCATCGTCCTCCGGGGCGGTCAGTTCGCCCGAGGCAACGGCGCGCTCGATGGGCGTGCCCGGCTCCACGATCAGGCTGTACAGCGACAGGTGCTCCGGGTTCAGGCTCAGCGCGAACTTGACGGATTCCACCCACGCGGCCATCGTCTGCCCCGGCAGCGCATACATGAGGTCGAGGTTGATGTTTTGAAACCCCGCGTCCCGCGCCCACGCCACCGCGCGCACGGCGTCCTCCGGACTGTGGACGCGCCCCAGCATTTGAAGCAGCCCCGGCTGCGCGGCCTGCAGGCCGATGGACAGGCGGTTGACGCCGGAATCCCGGTAGGCGCGGAGTTTCTCCGGCGACAGCGTACCGGGGTTTGCCTCGACCGTGACCTCCGCGTCCGGGAGCATCTCAAACCGCGCCCGCGCCATGGCCAGAATGCGCATCACCGCGTCCTCCGGCAGTACGGACGGCGTGCCGCCGCCGATGAAAACGGTTCGGATCGGCACCTTGCCATAGCGTTTGGCGGCGGACGCGAATTCTTCCTCCAGCGCATTCAAATAGCGCGCCCAATCGCGCTCCCGCCCCGGCCAGGAGCGGAAATCGCAATAGGCGCACTTCTTTACGCAGAAGGGGATGTGAACATACAGTGCGACAGGCTTCATGACGCGCGACCAACGGGCTCAACCTTGTGGCCCGCCTTCAGGGAGAGGAATGCGGCGAGTTCCGCCAGGCGCCCGCCCAGCGCTTCGCCGTTCAGTACGAAGGCCTGCATCTTGCCGATGTAGAGGTACAATGTGCCCTGCGACACCAAGATCTGCCGGACGGCGGCGTAGGGGTGCCGCTCGGTTCCGGTTTCGTACTTGACTTCAAATTCCCCATCATAGAACCGGTAGCGCGCCCGGCCCGTGCCGGAAAAGGAGCGGGTGGCGGAGAACCCCACGAGGCGGCCCAGCAGGAACGACAACAGGAAGAAGCCCGCGCCGCAGCCCATTTCAAACACCGCGCCGCCGCCGCCGAGGTAGAACACGTCCACGACGCCCAGCGCAATCAGCCCGACGCCCGCGATGCGCACCACCCACATCCCCGAGCGGTATTGGTGCATCAGATGTACGCGGTAAAACCCGGCAAGATCCTCCCGCTTCAGGGTATTGACGATTTCATAGCGCGGCTTTTCCCGCCGGGCCTCCTGCACGGACGGCGCACGCGATTGATCCCGTTCTCCCTGCATCCCGACGCCCCCTAATCCATCTTGAGCACGGCCATGAACGCCTCGCTGGGCACCTCGACGTTGCCCACCTGGCGCATGCGCTTTTTGCCCTCTTTCTGCTTTTCGAGCAGCTTCTTCTTCCGGGTGATGTCGCCGCCGTAGCACTTGGCGAGGACGTCCTTCCGAAGCGCCTTGACCGTCTCGCGGGCGATGACCTTGCCGCCGATGGCCGCCTGGATCGGGATCTCAAACAGCTGGCGCGGGATCGCGTCCTTCAGCTTTTCGGCGATGGAGCGGCCCCTGGGGTAGGCGCGGTCCCGGTGGACGATGATCGTAAGCGCGTCGCAGACGTCGCCGTTTAGGAGAATGTCCAGCTTGACCAGATCGCTCTTTACATAGCCCTTGAGCGAATAGTCAAACGACGCATAGCCTCGGGTGCGGCTCTTGAGCTGATCGAAGAAGTCGTAGATGACCTCGTTGAGCGGCAGGTCGTACTTCAGGAGCACGCGACCGCCCTCGATGTACTTCATGTCCCGGAAGGTGCCGCGCTTGTCCTGGCACAGCTCCATGATCGCGCCCACATAGTCCTGGGGCGTGATAACCTGGGCGTCCACGAAGGGTTCTTCCATCCAGTCAATCTCCTGAACCGGCGGCAGATTCGTGGGGTTGTCGATGGTGATCTCTTCGCCGTCGGTCTTCACCACATGGTAGACCACGCTGGGGGCGGTGGTGACGAGGTTCAGATCGAACTCCCGCTCCAGCCGCTCCTGGATGATTTCCATATGCAGTAGCCCCAGAAAGCCGCAGCGGAACCCGTAGCCCAGCGCGACGGAGGTCTCCGGCTCGTAGAAGATGGCCGCGTCGTTCAGCCGGAGCCGCTCCAGCGCGTCCTTGAGGTCCTCATACTCCGCGCCGTCCGCCGGATAGATGCCGCAGTAGACCATCGGAAGCACCGGCTTGTAGCCGGGCAGCGGCTCCTTGGCGGGCTTCTGGGCCAGCGTGATGGTGTCGCCCACGCGAATGTCCGCAATGTCCTTGATGGACGCGGCGATGTAGCCCACCTCGCCCGCGTACAGGCATTCGGAGGGCTTGTAGCCGCCGGGCTGGAACGCGCCGACCTCGGTCACATCGAACTCGTGGCCGCTGGCCATCATTCGGATGCGGTCGCCCACGCGCACGGTGCCGCTCATGAGCCGGACGGAACTGATCGCCCCCCGGTAGTTGTCGTAGTAGCTATCGAAGATCAGCGCGCGCATCGGCGCGTTCACATCGCCCTTGGGCGGCGGAACGCGGCTGACGACCGCGGTCAGCACATCCTCGATGCCCACGCCCTGCTTGGCCGAGACCAGCGGGCAGTCCGACGCGTCGAGGCCTATTTCGTCCTCGATCTCATGGCGCACCACCTCCGGCTGGGCGCTGGGCAGGTCGATCTTGTTGATCACCGGCACAATCTCCAGGTCGTGCTCCAGCGCCATGTAGACGTTGGCCAGCGTCTGCGCCTCAATGCCCTGGCTGGCGTCCACCACCAGCACCGCGCCCTCGCACGCCGCAAGCGCCCGGGACACCTCGTAGGTGAAGTCCACGTGGCCGGGGGTGTCGATGAGGTTCAGCGTGTAGGTGACGCCGTCCGCCGCCGTATAGGGCATGCGCACAGCCTTCGATTTGATGGTGATACCGCGCTCGCGCTCCAGCTCCATCGAATCGAGCACCTGATCGGTCATGTCCCGGAGCGCCATCACGCCGGTCTTTTCGAGCAGGCGGTCCGCCAGCGTCGACTTGCCGTGGTCAATGTGCGCGATGATGCAAAAATTCCTGATGTTTTCCTGATTGAATGTGGGCACGCGTTTGCCTCCCGCAAAAAAATCCGGCTGATTTCCCCCATAATACCTTAAACTCAGCAAAAAATCAACTGCGCGCGCGGGCCAGGGTGCCCCTCCAAAGTACTTAACACGCAGTCGCCAAAAGTGATCGGAAACGTTACCGATACAGTACTGCCCTTTTACAATCCCGGGTTATCATATAGTCGTCGGAAAGAGAAGAAGAAAGAAACCGAGCGAACGGGAGGGAAACGTTATGAAGCTCACAGTGAAGTTCATGGATGCCAATTCGGTCAAGGATTTCGTCAAGATCACCTCGCAGTACAGTGAAGACCTGTCGCTGGTGCACGGCCGCTACGTCGTCGATGCCAAGTCCATCCTGGGGATTTTCTCCATGGATCTGACCAAGCCGCTGGATCTGGTCAGTGATGGCGCGAACGACGACCTGAAGGATGACCTGAAGGCCTACGTCGTCTGAGACAGAAGAATATAGAACCGGACCGGGGGGCGGGGGCGGGGGGGGGGGGGCCCCCCGCCCC
>JAEYPB010000010.1 GCA_023411175.1 Bacillota bacterium
GGCTGCACCGGTCGGCCATAGGGGCCGCCCTGGCCCTGCGCGGGCTGCACCGGTCGGCCGTAAGGCCGCTGCGGCTGCTGGCCGAACTGCGCCTGTGCCGCCGGACGAGCCTGCGGCTGCTGGGGCGCCTGCGGAGGCCGGGCTTCGCGCTCGGCCGCCGGTTTTTCGCTCTCAACAGGGGCAGCCTCCGGCGCGGGCGTAGCCGCGGCCTGCGGAACAGGCTGCTCCTTCTTTTCTTCGACGGGCCTCTCGGGCGCCGCCGCGGACTCCGCCGGTTTTGCAGCGACCGGCTGGGGCACCTGCTCGGTGGAATACGCGGTCATGAAGGAAGCTGCTTCCTCATACTGGCGGGACAGCGCCTCGCGTTTTTCCTGCTCGGCCTGCGCACGCTGCTGCCGGTTCATTTCGTCGGAAGCATGCCGAAGCGACAACAGGATATCCTGCACCTGTCGCTTGGATTTTCCGACCGACTCGAGCAGCCTGCCCGCGCCCGTAGAGATTTCCTTTGTCGCATCCTGTAACCTGACTTTGGTCATTCCCACCTTGCACCCCCGCGTTAACGTATCGCCAATTGTATTATTTTATCCGCAAAGCCTTTTTGGGTCACCGCCGCGGCCATGCGGCCGGGCTTGCCCACCGCCTGTCCGAGCGCGCCTTCTTCCAGCGCGATCAGCGGAATCCCCGCGTGGTCGCAGGCGTCGCGCATCGCTTTCCGGGATCTTTCCGACGCGCCGCCGTCCACCACAACCACATAGGCGCCACCGGCCTTCGCCAGCTGCTCACAGACCGCTTCGCCCGTCTTGAGCGCGCCCGCCCGGGCACAGAGCCCGAGGAAGTTCGTGAGCGAATTCATGTGGCCTCGCCCAACTGCCCGAGGAGCATCTCGTATACCTCCTGGGGCACCGCCGTCTCCAGCGCCCGGTCGAGCGCCTTTGACTTCTGCGCCTTCTTCAGGCACTCCGGGTTTGGGCACACATAGGCGCCGCGGCCGGGGGCCTTGCCCACCCGGTCAAAGGCGATGGCACCCGCGGGAGACTTCACCACCCGCAGAAGCTCCTTCTTGGGCTTCATTTCGCGGCAGCCCACGCACATGCGCATGGGCGTTTTGCGCTGTTTGAGCAATCAGGCCTCTTCCTCCCCGTTGGTTTCGTCGGTTTCAATGGTGTCCAGCTGCTGCTCAATCTGGCTCTGGCTCTTGATGTCGATCTTCCAGCCTGTGAGCTTGGCGGCAAGCCGGGCGTTCTGCCCTTCCTTGCCGATGGCCAGCGAGAGCTGGTTGTCCGGCACCACGACGCGGGCGGCCTTCTCCTTGTCGGAGATGAACACGCTGATGACGCGGGCCGGGTTGAGCGCCGAGGCCACGTACTCCGCCGGGTCGCTGGACCACTTGACGATGTCGATCTTCTCGGTCTTGAGTTCGGCCACCACGTTCTCCACGCGCATGCCCCGGGGCCCGACGCACGAACCCACCGGGTCGATCATCGGATCGGTGGAGTACACGGCCATTTTGGTGCGGTAGCCCGCTTCCCGGGCGATGGACTTGATCTGCACGATGCCCTGGCGGATCTCCGGAACCTCAATTTCAAACAGGCGCTTGACGAGCCCCTGATGGGTTCGGGAGACCAGCACCTGCGGCCCGCGGCTGAGCCTGGAAACTTCCAGAACGTAAACCTTCAGGCGGTCGTTGACGTGGTATTCCTCGCCGGGCATCTGCTGGTTCTGCTCCAGAAGGGCCTCGGTGCGACCCAGCTCGACGTACACCTGACGGTTGTCCACCCGCTGCACGATGGCGGTGAGGATTTCGTTTTCTTTTTCGATGAACTCGTCGTAGATCACGCCGCGCTCGGCTTCCCGGATGTGCTGCACGACCACCTGCTTGGCGGTCTGCGCCGCGATGCGCCCGAAATCCCTGGGCGTGGCGCGCAGCTCGGCCAAGTCGCCGATTTCATATTTGGGGTGGATGGCACGGGCCTCCTCGAGGCTGATCTCGGTCTGCGGATCCTCGACCTCTTCGACGATGGTCTTGCGCGCAAAAACCTCCACCGTGCCTTTTTCGCGATCGATGGCGGCGCGCACGTTGGCGCTCTTGCCGAAATTCTTTTTATACGCGGAGATCAGTGCGGATTCGATGGCGGCGAAGAGCACATCCTTGTTAATGCGCCGTTCCTTGGCCAGCGCGTCCAGCGCGCTGATAAATTCGCCGCTGTCAATGGTTCCTGGCATTCGTGCACACTCCTTAATTATCAGAAAATCGCGCGGTGCGCGCTCACACTTCGTCTTTCAGGTCGTCTTCGTCGAAATCAAGCATGGGTTTGACGAGCGCCGCTGTTTTGAGCTCAAAGGACCGCTCCTGTCCGCCCGCGTCCTCGATGACGATCCTGCCGTCCACGAGCCCCTTGAGCATCCCGAGGAATACCTTTTGTCCGTCCACGGGCTTATACAGGCGTACCTCCACTTGGGCGCCCGCCGCGCGCTCAAAGTCCTCCGGCTTTTTAAGCGGGCGGTCGGCCCCCGGCGAGGAGACCTCCATGTAGTCGTAATCCACAAATTCCACCATCGGCTGAATCCGCCTGTGAAATGCCTCGCAATCGTTGAGCGTCACGCCGTCCGCGTTGTCAATGTAGAAACGCAAAAAGCGGCCGGTCGGTTCTTTGACCAGCTCAACGTCCACCAATATGAGCCCTTGCTGCGCCGCAACCTTTGCAGCGATTTCCTGCGCTTTCCCAAGCGGCGCGGATGGTTTCGGCAATTGAACACCCTCATTCCCCGGTGTGGGGAGAACTGGCCCGGAAATCCCCAGACAGAGGTCATTGTATCACATCCGGCCCCTGAATACAACCTTTCCAACACACAAATAACGCAAAAAAGGAAGAAAGCGCACCGCGCGTCAACAATTTCGCCGTCCGATGTTCCGGACAATGAACCGAGCCGCCCTCACAGGCGGCCCGGCATAGACAATCAGCAAAGTGCCCAGGGGGCCAACATCATTCCCGGTCGCGTGTACGCCGGGCACGGGATAGCGCTCCCCCTGCGGTTTCTCATCCCTCGTCGTCCGAGGCAACATCGTAGTGCCTGAGCCACGTGCCGTCGGCCTTGATCACGCCGGCCTTGCCGGGCATCTGCACCACGAACAGCCCGTCCGCCGGCGAGTACAGCTCGCTGTAGTCGCCCTCCGGCCAAAGCACGGCGCCGTTTTCATCCATCAGGCCGGTCCGGCGGCTGTCGGGCACTTCGTTGAGGTATGCGTAATCGCTGCCCTCCAGCTTCTCGGTCTGGGTCTCGAAGGAGGCGAACGCGTAATAGGGCGTTTGGCCATCGGCGCTGACTCGCCAGATGTCCTGATAAGGCCCCGTGAGCCGCTTTCCGGTCATGTCGCACAGGTAGGCGTTCTTGTCCCCCCAGGGGCCTTCCCGGAGGATCACCCGCGCGTCGTCGCTTTCGATGGAGCTGTCAGCGTCGGTGGCTTCGAGTACCGTATCACCCTTTTCATCCACCAGCAGGAGCTTGTCGTCCATGTAGATTGTGATCAGCCGGCTGTCCGCTCCGGCGGAATAGTAGATGTCGCTGCCTGTAAATTCGCGCAGTACGTCAAAGGTTACAGGGTCGATCAGCGCGATCTTCGTGCCGTCCGTCTGCGCCACGATCACGGGCTTGGAGCCGCTTAACGTCAGCGTTTCGTATTTGGGGGTAATCAGCCAGTTGCCGGAAGCGTCGATGAGCCCCGCGCCGCTGTCGATGGCGGCGTCGGCAAAGGCGCCGTTGAACGAGCCCGCGTAGCTGAACTGGGCGGGGATCGCCCACTCGCCGCGGGGGTTCAGGTACCCCGTCCGGCCGGTATCGGCCGAAAGCACCGGCATCAGGCCGTTGGTGAATTCCGTCAGGCCGTAGAGCACGCGGATGCCGGTGGCGGTCTCCGCGCCCGTCGGGCCGACGTAGTACACGCCGTCCGGCCGCTCGTCGTAAGGGTCGGTGGTCAGCGCCAGAAAACCGCCGTCACCGTTATTGACGATGCTGGTGTAGCTGGCGGGCACCACGACCTCGAGGTCCCGGTTCATCACGCCGAAGAGCCCTTCCTGCTCAAAGCAGATCCAGTCGCCCATCATGGTCAAGTATTCGTACTTGAAGTCGGTCAGCGGCTTACCGGTGGCGTCCAGCAGCTTCACACGCTCCGGTTCCTCGCCGCCCAGTTCATAGGCGGCGTAGAAATAGGGCGATTGATCGCTCAAAAGGTCGATGTTGGCGTAGAGCCCCTCGGGCACCAGCTCCGATCCGTCCTGTCCGACGAGGACGCAGCTCTTCCCCACATTCAGCGCAACGCCGGGCGCCTCAGCGTGCGCCGCCGGCAAGATCATCACGAGCATCAGGCAGAGACATAAAACACGCCTCACAGCCGCACCCCCTTGAAGTTCCAAATTTATTGTGGCTTTATGACGTACCGCACGGGCATATTGTTCCGCGCCGCCGCATCAGCCGAAGTCGAACAGGCTCATCTGGCTGGTTTCGGGGAGTCCCCCCAGCGCGCCGCTCAGCGCCAGCGCCTGAACCACCGATTTTGCCACCTTGCGCCGCGTCATGTCCTCCTGGGATATGAACGGCCCGGCTTCCCGTGCCCGCGCCAGGTTCTCGGCCGCGGCGAGACCGACGCCCGGAAGCGATGACAGCGGCGGCAGGATGGTGTTGTCCGGCATCAGGAGGAAGTTCTCCGCGTGGGATTCGTACAGCGAAATGGGCCTGAGCGAAATCCCGCGGCAGCACATCTCGATCAGAATCTCGATGAGGGTGATCTGGTCTTCCTTCTTGGCCTTCTCGTCCTTCTCAAGCGCCTGCAACTCGGCGAGCTTCACCCGGAGCACCGGCAGCGCCGCCACCATCGTGGAGCCGTCAAAGGCCTCGGCGTTGCGCTTCAGGTAGCAGGCGTAGTAGGCGCCCGGATGGTACACCTTGAAGAAGGCGATGCGCAGCGCCATCGTCACGTAGGCCACCGCGTGGGCCTTCGGGAACATGTACTTGATCTTCTGACAGCTCTCGACGAACCAGTCCGGCGTGTCCGCCGCCTTCATGGACTCGATCCATTCGGGCTTGAGCCCCTTGCCCTTGCGGACGGACTCCATGATCGTAAAGGCGGTCTTCGGCTCCACGCCCCACTTGATCAGCTGGTTCATGATGTCGTCGCGGGTGCAGATGCACTTTTTCAACGGCGCGATGCCCGCCTTGATGATGTCCTGCGCGTTGCCCAGCCACACGTCCGTCCCGTGGGAAAGACCCGAGATGCGGATCAGCTCTTCCATCGAGTGGGGTTGGGTGTCCACCAGCATCTGCCGGACAAAGCGCGTGCCGAATTCGGGGATGCCCAGGGTGCCCGTGGGCGAACCGATCTCCTCGCTGGTCACACCCAGCGCCTCGGGGCCCGTGAACAGCGACAGGATGCGCTCGAAGACCTCCCTGTCGTCCAGCGGCACCTGCTGGGGCGTGATGCCGGTCAGATCCTCCAGCTTTTTGAGCATGGTCGGGTCGTCATGGCCGAGCACGTCCAGCTTCACCAGCACGTCGTGCATGGAGCTGAAGTCGAAATGGGTGGTGATGGTGTCGGAGTCCTGATCGTCCGCGGGCCGCTGGATCGGCGTGAACTGGTAGATTTCGTAGCCCTTGGGCAGCACGACCATGCCCGCCGGGTGCTGGCCGGTGGTTCGCTTCGCGCCGGTGATACCCTTGGCCAGGCGCTCCTTCTCGGCCTGGGTGGCGGTCATCTCCCGCTCCTCCAGGTATTTGAGCACGTAGCCAAAGGCGGTTTTGTCCGCCACGGTGCCAATGGTTCCGGCGCGGAACACGTTCTCCTCGCCGAACAGCTCCTTGACGTAGGCGTGGGCCCTCGGCTGGTACTCGCCGGAGAAGTTGAGGTCGATGTCGGGCACCTTGTCGCCCTTGAAGCCCAAGAAAACCTCGAAGGGGATGTCGAAGCCATCCCGGTTCATGTTTGTGCCGCACACCGGGCAGTCCTTGGTCGGAAGGTCGAGGCCGCAGGTGTACTCGTCGGGCACGTCGAACTCCGAGTGCTTGCAATTTGGGCACACGTAGTGGGGCGGCAGCGAGTTGACCTCGGTGATGCCGGTCATGTTGGCGACGAAGGACGAGCCCACCGAGCCGCGGGAACCGACGATGTAGCCGTCGGATAGCGACTTTTTGACCAACTTGACCGCGATGTCGTAGAGCGTGGAGAAGCCGTAGCCGATGATCGAGCCCAATTCCTTGTCGATGCGGGCACGCACGATCTGCGGCAGCGGGTCGCCGTAAATCTCCCGCGCGCGGGTCTCGGTGAGCGTGCGGATGTCCTCCTCGGCGAAGTCCCAGTAAGGCTGGAAGGTCTCCGCGCCGTCCGGGTGCTCGACGAAGATGCGCAGCTTGGGCGAAACCCTATCCGCGATGGCGCGGGGCGCGTCAATGACGACGCGCTTCGCCGCCTTCGAGCCCAGATAGGCGAATTCGGCCAGCATGTCATCGGTGGTCCTGAAGTACAGCGGCGCCTGGTTGTCGCAGTCTTCGAAGCCCTTGGCGTTCATCAGGATCGCCCGGAAGATGGCGTCCCTGGACTCCTTGAAGTGCACGTCGCCGGTGGCGACCACGGGAATCCCCAGCCTGTCGCCCAACTCGAGGATCTTCCGGTTCATCGCCTCCAGCGCTTCCATGTTCTTGGCCTTGCCATCGCGCACCAGAAATTCATTGTTGCCGGTAGGCTGGATCTCGAGATAATCGTAGAACTTCGCGATGCGCTCGAGTTCCCGGTCGGGCTTGCCCTCCAGCACCGCGCGGAACAGTTCGCCCGCCTCGCAGGCGCTGCCGAGGATCAGCCCTTCGCGGTACTTCGCGATCACCGATCTCGGAAGCCGAGGCGTCCTGCGGAAGTGGTTCAGGTGCGCCTCCGACACCAGCCGATAGAGATTCGTCATACCTTCCTGAGTGGCCGCCAGGAGGATGATGTGGTAGCTGGCGCCGCCCATGTCGTCGTCAAAGGCCTCGTTGATGTCGCTGAGGAGCCTGAGCGGGCGGCTCTCCCCCAGCATGTCCAGCATCTTCACAAGGGCCAGGCCGGTGGCGCGGGCGTCGTGTACCGCGCGGTGGGCGTTTTTGAGCGAGATGCCCAGCCGCTTGGCCACCGCGCCGAGCTTGTGGCTCTTTTCGGCGCGGAACATGTTGCGCGACAGCGACAGCGTGTCGATCACCGGATGATCCATTTTATAGCCGAGGGCGGAGAAAGCGCGGCCCACAAAGCCCATGTCAAAATCCGCGTTGTGGGCGGCAAGCACCGCGCCCTCGCAGAACTTCACAAAGTCCGGCAGCACCTGGTCGATGGTGGGCATGCCGGTGAGCATCGCGTCGGTGATGCCGGTAATCTCGACGATCTTCGCGGGCAGCGGCCGCATGGGGTTGATGAGCTGCGAAAACTCGGCGACCTCTTCGCCATTTACGAACTTCACCGCGCCAAGCTCGATGATGGTGTCGTTGAGCGGGCTGAGGCCCGTGGTTTCAACGTCCAGAATCACAAACGTCGCGCTCGAGAGCCTTCGCGCGTCGGCTTTTTTGACCATGCTGGGCTTATCGTCGATCAGGTAGCCCTCGCAGCCGGGGATCAGCTTGATGCCCGCCTTTTTGGCGGCGGAAAACGCCTCCGGGAAGGCCTGCACCACGCCGTGGTCGGTGATGGCGATGGCGGGATGGCCCCACCCGGCGGCCATTTTGATCAGATCCGTCGGGGACGCGCAGGCGTCCATCGCGCTCATCTGGGTGTGCAGGTGCAGCTCCACCCGCTTTTCGCTGGCCTCGTCCTCGCGCCGGGGCGCGTCGGAACGCACCGCGTCGGAGACCATCAAGACCATCTCGCGCTGGAACTCGTCGTAGCGGTAGTCGCCGCGAACGCGCACCCACTTGCCTTCCTTGACGCCGTCCATCAGCGCCTCCGCCTGCTGCTGGATGGCCTCGGCGCCGGGTGACTTGCGGCTGCCGACAAAGGCCTTGCAGGAAACGGTGCCCGTGTAGTCCGTCATCGAGAAGGTGCATAGCTTCGAGCCGGTCTTGAGATCTCGCAGCTCGCTCTTCAAAACCTCGCCGCGCAGCGTCACCCGGCCGGAGTCCTCGCCCAGCTCGTTCATGGGCATGGCCTCTTCAGCGATCGCCCTGCCCAGGAGCTGTTTGGACAGCGTTTTGCAGCTGGCGCTGTTTGCATCGGCGGCGCAGGCCTTGCGCGCCAGCTCCGCCATGCGCTCCTGCTCCTCCTCGCGCCCTCTGGCGATGTCCTTGAGCCGCGCCTCCTCATCGCCCCTGGGCTCCAGCACAACCCGCTTCTCGACGCCGAACAGCTCTCGAAGCAAAATCTCCACGCGCCGGTCCACGCCCTGGCTCGTCAGGTACTCGACGCCCAGCCTATCGGCCTCGGCGATCAACAGGTCGCCCCGCATCTTCCAGCTGGCCTCCTCCCATTGCAGGAAGGGCATGGCGCTGGGCAGCTCCCGCACGATGAGGCGGCAGATGAATTTTGCGTAGGCGGCAATGTTTGAATTTACGTCCTCCCGAAGCGCCGGGTAGCTGATCCGAAGGGAAGCCTTCGCCTGCGGAAACGCGGCGCGCAGCGCCTTTGAGAGGGTGGAAAACTCCCGGTCGTCCAGAATGCGGGACGAAAAGAAGCGGGCGACCAGCTTGTCCCCCGCCCGTGAAACCAGCACCCGGTCGAGCGAAAGGCAGCCCGCCAACGCCGGATCGACGTCTTTGAAGATGTTCCGCCACAGATCGTTCATTTGTATATTCTCTCTATCCTTGGTCGTCCTTCTTTTCGGGTATTTGTCCGAGGCTGCGCCATATCTCCTCGAGCAGCGCCTCCGCCAGGTCTCCCGTGACCTTTCTGGGCGGGCGGCCCTTGACGAACAGCGCGCCGCCGTCCTTGCCGCCGGCGATGCCGATGTCGGCCTCCCGCGCTTCGCCCGGGCCGTTGACCACGCACCCCATCACCGCCACCTTGAGGGGCGATTTGATGCCGCGGGTGGCCTTCCGCACGCGATCCGCGATGTCCGCCACTTCAATGCAGGTTCGGCCGCAGGTCGGGCAGGAGATGATCTCGACGCCCTCGTCCCGAAGCCCCACCGCCCGTAGAATATCGAGGCATACGGGCACCTCGTTCTCCGGCGGCCCGGACAGCGACACGCGGATGGTGTCTCCGATGCCGTCCAGAAGGAGGCTGCCGATGCCGACGGCGGACTTGACCGTGCCCGCCTCCGGCGTTCCGGCCTCGGTCACGCCCAGGTGCAGCGGATAGTCCGCATTGGCCGCGGCGATGCGGTAGGCTTCCACCGTCGTCCGCACGGAAGACGCCTTCATCGACAGCACGATGTCTTGAACGCCCATGCCCTCCAACATCCGCGCCTGGTTCAGCGCGCTCTCCGCCAGCGCCCCTGCGGTAGGCCCGCCGTGCCTTTGCAAAAGCTCTTTTTCGAGGGAACCGCCGTTGACGCCCACCCGCACCGGCACGCGGTGCGCCTTCACGCAGTCCGCCAGCGCCCGGACGTTTTTCTCCCCGCCGATGTTGCCGGGGTTGATGCGCACCTTGGCGATGCCGTTTTCAATGGCGCGGATCGCCAGGCGGTGGTCGAAGTGGATATCCGCCACCAGCGGCACGGGGCTTTCCGCCACCAGGCGCTTTACCGCCTCCGCGCAGGCCTCGTCGTAGACGGAAACCCGCACGATGTCGCAGCCCGCTTCGGCGAGCCGCTTGATCTGGTCGAGGGTCGCCTGAGCGTCCCGGGTATCGGTATTGGTCATCGACTGCACGGAAACCCTTGCGCCGCCGCCCATAGGCACCGCGCCCACCATCACGCGTCTGGTCATTGAAATCCTCCGTAAGTTCAGGTCCGGGAAAGCGCGCCTACAATCAGGCGCCCTATGTCAGCTGATCAGCCGAACGATGTCGCGGTAGGTGAACACGACAATCACGCCGATCAGGAGGATGAAGCCCGCCATGTGTACCCAGCCCTCGTACTCCGGCTTGAGCGGCTTGCGGCGCACGGCCTCCACCGCGAGGAATACCAGCCGCCCGCCGTCCAGCGCGGGCAGCGGTAGGAGGTTCAGGATGCCGAGGTTCAGCGAGATGATGACGATCAGGTTGACGATCATCTCAAAATCCCTGCGGATCTCCTTGGTCATGAAGCTGATGATCCCCACCGGGCCCATCGTTTCCTCAAAGCCCTCGCCCTTTGTGATGAGTCCCTTGAAGCCATCCAGCATTACGCGGGTGATGTCGACAATCCGCTCGCCCGAGACGGCCAGCGCGCTGACCGGCCCGAACCGGTAGATCTGGCTGCCCAGCGTGATGCCGATCTTTCCGCCCGCTTCGGTGTCTTTGGGAGATACCGTCACCGTCACGGCCTCGCCGCTCCGGTCAACCGTCAGCGTCACAGCCTCGTCCGGCTTTTCTCCGATCAGTTGCACGAGCTTTGCCGCGCCCAGCTCACTCAACTCGATGGGTTCGCCGTCCACCGCGGTGATCACATCGCCCGCCTGAAGGCCGGAGCCCTCTGCCGGCATGCCGGAGGCGACCTCATATACAACCGGCACCGTGTAGGCCACGCCGGCGAACATCAGAAACAGCGCCACCACAAGGTACGCCAGTAAAAAGTTCATGGCGGGGCCGGCCAGAATGGTCAGAAACCGCTTCCAGACCGGCGCGTTTGAAAAAGCCTTGGGGTCTTCGGAGGAATCGTCCTCTCCCTCGAATTTGCAGTAGCCGCCCATCGGCAGCACCCTGACGGAATAGTCGATCTCCTTCCGGCGCCAGCCGAAGATCTTCGGCCCGAAGCCGATGGCAAATTCGAGCACCCTGATTCCGGAAGCCCGCGCCGCGAGGTAGTGCCCCAGCTCGTGCACAAACACGATAAAACTAAGGATCAGAAGCGCGAGAAGAAAATACAATACGCTGGACATGGTTTACTCCTTTTCTATAAAGCCCGGATTGCCTGGTTGACGCATTCGCGCGCGAGGCGGTCGGCCTCAGCGACGTCCTCCATCGTATCAATTACCCGTTTGGGCACCCGGTCAAGCGCCGTCCCGACCAGCCGCGGGATGCCGCCGAAGGGGATGCGCCCCTCGAGAAACGCCGCCACCGCCGCCTCATTGGCACCGTTCAGGATGGCCGGAGCGCCGCCGCCCGATGCCAGCGCCTCCCGCGCCAGGCGCAGGCAGGGAAACCTCGCCTCGTCCGGCGCTTCAAAGGTGATCGTGAGCTTTGCGAAATTCAGCGGCTCCGCGCCGTAGGGCACCCGCTCCGGGTAGCCCATCGCGTAGCCGATGGGGCCGCGCATGTCGGGCGCGCCCATCTGGGCCAGCACCGCGCCGTCTGAAAACTCCACCATGGAGTGTATGACGCTCTGGGGGTGCACCACCACATCGATGGCCTCGGAGGGCATTCCAAACAAGTGGTGTGCCTCGATGACTTCGAGGCCTTTGTTCATCATGGTCGCGCAGTCCACGGTAATTTTTTTGCCCATCCGCCAGGTAGGGTGCCCCAGCGCGTCCGCGACCGTGGCGCGCTCAATCGCCTCGGTGCTCCACGTGCGGAAGGGGCCGCCGGAGGCGGTCAGGATCAGCCGCCGGGGCGCGTTGTCCCCCGCGCCCTCGAGGCATTGAAAGATCGCGCTGTGCTCGCTGTCCACCGGGAGAATCGGCTTATTCAGCGCCCGCGCCCGCGCCATCACCAGGTCGCCCGCGGTGACCAGCGCCTCCTTGTTGGCAAGGAGCACCCGCTGGCTGGTCTCAAGGGCGGCCATGACAGCGCCGAGCCCGGCGATGCCCACCACCGCGGCCAGGCAGTCGTCCGGACGGTGGGCGCGAAGCGCGCGCTCGGAGGCGTCTTCCCCGAAATACCAATCACAAAAACGCACGTCCTCCGGAAGCTCTTTCGGCTCGGCCACCAGGCCTGCCGCCGCCGGACGGAACGCGCGCACCAGGTCGAACAGCGCTTCATGGTTCTGGTTTGCCGTCAGAACCGCCGCTTTGAAGGAATCGGGGTGCCTGGAAATCAGGTCGAGCGCCTGGCGTCCGATAGAGCCGGTCGCGCCCAGAACCGCAAGCGTTCGCAATTTACCACCTCACGGAAAAACTGAAGAATACGTACAGAATGACGCCGGTAAACAGCACGCTGTCCATCCTGTCCAGCATGCCGCCGTGTCCGGGGAAGATCGCGCCATAGTCCTTGATGCCACAGTAGCGCTTGACCATCGAAGCGGTCAGGTCGCCGATCTGCGCCGCGACGGAACCGACGAGGCCCAGGATCGCAAAGGCCCAGAGCGGCGGCAGCTTCGCGGCATAGGGCTGGAAGAAGGGCACCCATTCCGTCAGAAGGGTCGCGCCCAGCGGCACGAGCACCGCGAACGCCGAAGCCGCGATGAGGCCGGCCACCGAACCCTCCACGCTCTTGTTTGGGCTCAGCGCAGGCGACAGTTTGTGCCGCCCGAAGTGGGTGCCGAACTCATAGGCGAACAGGTCCGTCATCAGCGGGATCAGGAGCATGAGCGCCGTGGCGACCCGGGCCAAGAGCATCGGCTGAAGGTCCTGCAGCGGAAACAGCATCGTAATCAGCATGCCCGGATAGAAGAGCGGAAACAGCGTCGCCACCGCGGAATCGAAGTCGATCTTTCCGCGCAGGATCACGCCCGCCAGCGCCAGCATGCAAAAAAGCGTGGTCAGCGGGCTGAGCGCCGAAACGCCCAGCACCATGTACACCGGCAGCGCCAGCACCGCGTAGGCCATGCCTACCCAGCGGATGGGCTTCGCGCCCCGGGAAAGAAACGCGCCGTACATCTCCCACATGGCCATGATCATCAGCGCCACAAGGCCAACGCGCAGCGGCCACCCCTGCAGAATCCAGAGGGCGGCCATTACGACGGCGATCACGATGCCCGTGATCCTTCGTCGGATCATGTTGGAGATTTTGCTTTCGGCGGCTTCCATCAAATGAGATTACACCTTTCCAAATCGCCTGTCGCGGCCGGCGTAGCGGAAGAGATCCTTCAGGAACTCTTCCCGGGTATAGTCGGGCCAGAGCACGGGGTTAAAGATGATCTCCGCGTAGGCGGTCTGCCAGGGCATGAAGTTTGAAATCCGCATCTCACCGCTGGTGCGGATGAGAAGGTCCACGTCCGGCATGCCGGCGCTATAGAGCCGGGCTTCAAAGGCGGCTTCATCAATTTCTTCCGGCTTCAGGCCCTGCTCGACCAGGAGCCTCGCGGCGCGGATCAGTTCCGCGCGGCCGCCGTAGTTGAGCGCGATGTTGAACGTAAGGCCGGTATTGTGCTTCGTGCGGGCGATGGCGTCCATGACCGTCCGCTTCTGGAGGGCCGGCAGCCTGTCCAGATCGCCCAGCACCTGCACGCGGACGTTCTTTTCATGCAGTTCGTCGATCTCAGACGTGAAGTACTGGACCAGGATGTTCATCAGCGCGCCAACCTCGTCCTGGGGCCTCCCCCAGTTCTCGGTGGAAAACGCATAGACGCTGACCGCCCCGATCTTCCAGTCGTCTGCGGCGCGGATGATCTCGATCATCGCGTCCATACCGGCGGTATGCCCGGCGGAGCGCGGCAGGCCGCGCTTTTTCGCCCATCGGCCGTTGCCGTCCATGATGAACGCGACGTGCCGCGGAATCTTCGGCGGAAGTGCACCGCCCAAATCCTCCGCGCCGCCGGGCCTTAAAAGGGCGGCGGCGCGGCGGGCCAGATCCAATATCTTCATGGGGCCACCACATCGGGAAAACGGGCGGTCAGAAACTCTCCGGGGCGGACGCGCACCACGCGTTCCGTTCCCTCCGGATACTTATCGGGCAGCCGTCGGACGTCGGGCTCCCGCTCCCCCGCTTCCCGGAGGATGCGAAACGCATCCTCCAGCCTCAGCCCCAGAAGTTCTTCGGTCATACGCTCATGATCTCTTTTTCTTTGTCGGCGCCGAGCTTGTCCAGTTCCTTGATGTGGTTGTCGGTGGTCTTCTGGAGTTCGTTCTCGCCGAGGTTCTGCTCGTCCTCGGTAATCTGCGAATCCTTCTTCATCTTCTTCAGCTGTTCCATGAAGTCGCGGCGGATGGCGCGGATGGCCACCTTGCCCTCCTCCACCTGCTTTTTCACCTGCTTGCACAGGTCCTTGCGGCGCTCCTCGGTAAGCTCGGGCACCAGAAGGCGGATCACCTTGCCGTCGTTGGAGGGGTTGATGCCGATGTCTGACTTCTGAATCTCCTTCTCGATGGCGGCGATCATCTTGGTCTCCCAGGGGGCGATCACAAGGAGCCTCGGCTCCGGCGAGGTGATGTTGCCCAGCTGGTTGAGCGCAGTTGGCGTTCCGTAATAGTCCACGAGGATACGATCCAGGATCTTGGGATTTGCGCGACCGGCGCGCAGCGTCGAAAGCTCCTTTTGAATGACCGCGATGGTCTTGTCCATCTTGTCGGATGCGGCCTTCACCGTTTCCTTGTACACGTTGGTCTCCTCCCATCGTGGCGCAAGCGCCCCTATCTTCAATCTATTGTATCGGGTTTTGGCACAAATGGCAAGCCTCAAATGCGGCGAAAGGCCGAACTTTGGAAAACGCTCCCGGTGGTGAACGCCGGCTTTTCTGATCCGGCCGCGTCACACCCCGTGCAAAGATCAACCGCGCATTAGACTTTCATTGCCCCCAATCATCCGTGCACAATCGTCCCCATGTCGTCCCCGTCCGCGACCTTCAGCACATTCTCCAGGTTCTCCATCGAAAAAACGCGGATCACGGGCACCCGGTTCTCCTTGCACAGCTGGAAGGCGGCGGTGTCCATGACCTTGAGACCCAATTCGATCGCCCGCTGATAGGTGATGTCGCGGATCAGCACTGCGTTCGGGTTCGTCCTGGGGTCGCAGTCGTACACGCCGTCCACGGTGGTGCCCTTGAAGACGGCGTCGGCCTTCAATTCCGCCGCGCGCAGCGCCGCCGCGGTATCGGTGGTGAAGAAGGGGTTGCCGCTTCCCCCGGCGAGCAGCGCGACGCCGCCGGAAGCCAGGCACTCGTCCGCGTCCCGCGCGGTATAGAGCCGCGCAAACCGGTCCATCTGCTGAGCGGTGAAGACCCGTGCCGCGCATCCGCGGCGGACGAGTGCATCCTCGACGCACAGAGCGTTGATGACCGTAGCCAGCATGCCCATCTGGTCGGCGTTGACGGGGTTCATGGCCTCGGTGAAGCGGCCGCGCCAGATGTTTCCGCCGCCGATCACCACGCCCGGCTGGACGCCGTGCGCCACCAGCTGAGCGATCACACCCGCCGCCGTGTCCACCCGCGCCGCGTCGTAGCAGCCGTTTCCGTTTGCCAGCGCCTCGCCGGAGAGTTTCAGGATAATCCTTTTGTACTTCGCCATGGGCGTTCCTCCTCGAACATGAAAAAGGACTGCCGCCTCGGCGACAGTCCTTTAAGGTCCTTACTTCTTGGTCATCGCCGCGGTCTGCTCGGCGACTTCGGCGGCCAGGTCGTTGACCTTCTTCTCCAGGCCGTCGCCCATCTTGTAGCGGACGAAGCGGCGGACGGAGATCTTTTCGCCGATCTTGGCGATTTTCTCGTTGACGAGCTGCTCGATGGTGATGTCGGGGTTCTTCACGAAGGGCTGCTCCAGCAGGCACACTTCCTTGTAGAACTTGTCGACGCGGCCCTGCACCATCTTCTCGATGATTTTCTCGGGCTTGCCTTCGTTGCGGGCCTGGGCGGCGAGGATTTCCTTCTCGTGCTCCAGATGGTCGGCCCGGACTTCGTCACGGCTGACATAATCGGGCGAGGAAGCCACGATCTGCAGCGCGATGTCGTGCACCAGTTCCTTGAACTCATCGGTCTTGGCAACGAAGTCGGTCTCGCAGTTGACCTCGAGCATGACGCCGACCTTGCCGCCCATGTGGATGTAGCTGTCGACGATGCCTTCGGCTGCAATGCGGCTCTGCTTCTTGGCGGCGGCGGCGAGGCCCTTCTCACGGAGGAAGTCAATCGCCTTTTCCATATCGCCATCGGTGGCGGTGAGCGCCTTCTTGCAATCCATCATGCCCGCGCCGGTGCGGCCGCGAAGCTCCATGACGTCCTTGGCGGTAAATTCCATTGAGTACCCCTCCAGATTATCAGTTTAAATCCATTACGCTTCGGCGGGCGCTTCCGGCGCCTCGGCCTGCTCACCCTGGCGGCCTTCAAGCACCGCGTCGGCCAGCTTGCCGGCGATCAGCTTAACGGCGCGGATGGCGTCGTCGTTGCCGGGGATGACGTAATCGATCTCGTCGGGGTCGCAGTTGGTGTCGACGATGCCGACGATCGGGATGCCCAGAATGCGGGCTTCAGCCACGGCGATGCGCTCTTTGCGGGGGTCAACCACGAACAACGCGCCGGGCAGCTTCTTCATCTCGCGGATGCCGCCCAGGTTCTTTTCCAGCTTTTCGCGCTCGGCGTTGAGCTTGATGACTTCCTTCTTGGGAAGTACTTCGAACTGGCCGTTGCGCTCCATCGCGTCGATGGTGTTCAAGCGCTCGATCCGGGAGCGGATGGTCTTGAAGTTGGTCAGCGTACCGCCCAGCCAGCGGTTGTTGACAAAGAACATATTGCAGCGCTTGGACTCGGCCTCGATGGACTCCTGCGCCTGCTTCTTGGTGCCGACGAACAGGATGGACTTGCCTTCCAGCGCCATGTCGCGCACGAACAGGTAGGCTTCGTCGATCTTGCGGACGGTCTTCTGAAGGTCGATGATGTAGATGCCGTTGCGCTCGGTGAAGATGTACTGCGCCATCTTCGGGTTCCAGCGGCGGGTCTGGTGGCCGAAGTGAACGCCGGCCTCCAGCAGCTGCTTCATGGAAATAACTGCCATGTGGGTTTCCCTCCTTGTTTTTACCACCTTCCGCTTCTTCTCCGCCCGGCACCCTTTCGGGCAACGCCGGGAAGATCGGCGAAAGTGCGTTTTCCGAAATAGTATACCACAGTTTGGCTTTGTTTTTCAGATAATTTTACGTTAACTGCCGGTCACTCAATGCGGATCGTCAGCGTCGCGCTGACCCCCGCCTCGCCCGCCGTGGCGGTAATCTCCACCGTCTTGCCAGAGGCGGTGCGACTGGCGGTCATGACGCCGTCGGGCGTAATGGTGGCGAGCTTCTCGGAGGAGGATCGCCAGATCGCGCTGACGCGGTTGCCGTCCTGATCGAAGGCGCGCAGCTTGATCGAGCGGCCGGGTGCGATCGCGTCCTCGCCGATGATGACAAGCCGGGTAGCCTCTTGCGATACGGCAAGCTCGAACCTGACCATCTGTCCGTTCAGAGAAGCGGAGATGGTCGTGACGCCGTAGCCCGCGGCGGTGACGAGGCCGGAGGCGTCGATCTTCGCAACCGATTCGTTGGATGATTTGTAGACCGCCGTCACGGGCCGCCCGTCGGGGCCCGTCGCCTTGAGAAGCCCCGTAGGCGCTTCCTGGGATGCGTTGGTCCAGCCGAGCGCCGCGGCGCCGCCGGTCACGTCTTTTCCGCCGAAGGTGAGGGTAAGCGCGCCGGGCGTCACCGGCTTTTGGGTGTTTCGGGTTTCGGGCGTCCCGGAGGGCGTCGGCGCGGCGGTCGCGGCTTTTTCCGCTTCCGGCTCCGCCTTCGGGGACTGAACGGGTTTTCCGGTGTCTTCCGGGGCTTCCTGCGCGGCGGGCGTCGCGGCCTCCGCCGCCTTTTCGCCAGTCTGCGCTCCCGCCAGTACCGGCAGCGCCAGCGCCAGCACAATCGCGCTGGTCAGGCACGCCGCCACTTTCTTCATCTGCATACGGTAACGAATCCTCCCCGGCCCGGCTTTTCTCGCCGCGCCGATCTTTCGTTTTGCAACATACATTCTATCCGGTCGGGCCGGTTTGTCAAGTTATTTCCGAACGCAGAAATGCGGGCTGAAATGTTAACTTGACAGCGGCAAAAAGAAGACCTATACTGCAAGCATCCGCTGGAATGACGGGGAAAAATCGCGCACGAAGGCACCAGAGAGGGTTCGCCGCAGGCTGAAAGCGGGCCCGGCGGGAAGGCGCGTGTACCAGCCTCCGACTGGCGGCGCGAAGGCGCGTTATCGCCTGTTAAAGTGGTTTTATTGCAAGTTGGGTGGAACCGCGGGCTTACAGTCCGTCCCTTCGTCGGGACGGGCTTTTGTTTTATCGATAGAACGGAGGGTACGCATGAACATCGTATTGGAAGGCCAGAAGCGCACATTTGAAGAGGGCATGACGCCGCTCAAAATCATGGAGGCCATGGATCCGGACGCGCGCAAAACCGCGCTGTCGGCCAGGTTCAACGGCCGAGTGGTCTCGCTGACCACGCCCCTCGCCGAGGACGGAGACCTGCAAATCCTTGACTTTGCCGATGAGGACGGCCGCAAGACGCTCCGGCACACCGCCAGCCACGTGCTGGCGCAGGCGGTCTTGAAGCTCAGGCCGAACGCGAAGTTGGCCATCGGCCCCGCGATCGACAACGGCTTCTACTATGACTTCGACGTGGAAGAGCCCTTCACGCCGGAATTTCTAAAGGACGTCGAAAAGGAAATGGCGCGGATCGTCAAGCAGAACCAGCCCCTCGTTCGCTTTGAACTGCCGCGCGGGGAGGCCATCGAGTTCTGCGAGAAGGCCAGCCAGCCCTACAAGGTGGAACTGATCCAGGACCTGCCCGAGGATTCCATCATTTCCTTCTATAAGCAGGGCGATTTCACCGACCTGTGCGCGGGCCCCCACCTGCCCACGACAGGCAAGGTGAAGGCGTTCAAGCTCACGAGCATCGCCGGCGCCTACTGGCGCGGCAGCGAGAAGAACAAGATGCTGCAGCGCATCTACGGCACGGCCTTCTTCGACAAGGAGGAGATGGACTCCTACCTAGCCCGCATCGAAGAGGCCAAGAAGCGCGACCACCGCCGCCTCGGCCGCGAACTGGACCTGTTCGACATCCTGGACGAGGGCCCCGGTTTCCCCTTCTTCTTCCCCAAGGGCATGATCGTCCGAAATGAACTTGAAAACTACTGGCGGCAGATCCACCGGGAAGCGGGCTACGAGGAAATTCGGACGCCCGTCATGCTCAACCGCGCGCTGTGGGAGACCTCCGGCCACTGGGCCACTTACCGCCAGAACATGTACACCACGAAGATCGACGAGACGGACTTCGCCCTGAAGCCGATGAACTGCCCCGGTGGAATCCTCACCTACAAGCGCCGCATCTGGAGCTACAAGGACCTGCCCTGCCGCTCCGGTGAACTGGGCCTCGTACACCGTCACGAGCTCTCCGGCGCGTTGCACGGGCTGATGCGGGTGCGCGCCTTCACCCAGGACGACGCCCACATCTTCATGACGCCCGATCAGATCAAGGACGAGATCATCGGCGTGTACAAACTGATCGACGGCGTGTACCAGACCTTCGGCTTCAAGTATCACGTGGAATTGTCCACCCGGCCGGAGAACTCCATCGGCACTGACGAGATGTGGGAGAAGGCGACGGACGGCCTGCAGGGCGCACTGGACGCGCTGGGCGTCAACTACATCGTCAACGAGGGCGACGGCGCCTTCTACGGCCCGAAGATTGACTTCCACCTGGAAGACTCCATCGGCCGCACCTGGCAGTGCGGCACCATCCAGCTGGACATGAACCTGCCCGAGCGGTTCGACCTCTCCTACGTCGGCCCCGACGGGGCGAAGCACCGGCCGGTCATGATCCACCGGGTGGCCTTTGGTTCCATCGAGCGCTTCATCGGCATCCTGACGGAGCACTTCGCGGGCGCCTTCCCGCTGTGGCTGTCCCCGGTGCAGGCGCGAATTCTCACCATCACCGACCGGGCGGACGAAGCCGCCAAGGCGCTCGAGCGAAAGCTTGGCGCCGCGGGCATTCGCGTCGAGACCGACCTTCGCAACGAGAAGATCGGCTTCAAGATCCGCGAGGCGCAGAAGGAAAAGGTCCCCTACATGCTGGTCATCGGCGACAAGGAGGCCGAGACCGGCGAGGCCGCGGTCCGCTCCCGCAAGGACGGCGAGCTGGGCGCGATGGGCGCGGAGGCGCTCGTCGCGAAGCTGACCGAGGAAATCCGCACCAAGTCCCTGTAAATCAAACGTACCGCCCGCACTTACGCGCGGGCGGATTTCTTTTGCCTTGAGCCGTCTTGCGAAAAACCGACAAGCGCGGCGAGTGGGAAACTGCTACAATGCAACCATCGGGAGGGAACGCATTTGGACTATCGCGGGCACATCCAGCGGTGCATTGATTACATCGAGTCGCACCTGACGGAACGCATCACCGTTGAAACCCTCGCCGCGCGGGAGGGCTTCTCGGCCTGCCACTTTTACCGGGTGTTCGATGCGTACACCGGCATGCCGGTGATGGCCTTCGTGCGCAGGCGACGGCTTGAGCACGCGGCGTCCCGGCTGGCCAGCGGCGCCCGCGTACTGGATGTGGCGCTCGAATACGGGTTTGACAGCCATGCCGGCTTCACCCACGCGTTCCAGAAGACTTACGGCGCGCCACCCGAGCGGTACCGCCTGCACGCGTCGCCAAGGCCTCCCCGACCGGTCAGCCTTCAGCTGCACCACACCTACAACCTGACAGGAGGAATCGTCATGGAGCCAAGGATCATCGCCCGCCCGGCCTTCACCGTGGCCGGTTACGCGCTCAGAACCACCTCGGTAGACGGTGAGAACAACCGCGCCATCCCCGCGTTCTGGCAGGAGTACATGAAAAACCACTCGGAGTCGCTGCACAAGGCGCTGAACCCCGTCAGCCACGCGGAGTACGGCCTGTGCACCGAGATGGACATGGAAACCGGCGAGTTCGATTACGTGATCGGGCTTGAGGTGCCGGAGGATGCGCCCATTCCCGACGGTCTGCACGTGGCCCGCGTTCCCGCCTCCAACTACGCCGTCTTCACCACCCCACCCGCCGAGGGAAAGGACTTCGTGGACACGATCCAAAACACATGGTCGTACATCTATCACGAATGGTTCCCTTCGTCCGGCTATGAGTACGCGCCCGGTGGCGCAGACTACGAACTCTACGACGAGCGCTGCCTGAAGGAGACCGCCAAGCAGATCGACATCGTGATCCCGGTGGTCAAGCGCTGACGCGCCGAAGCTGGCCCGTCCGGCTTTGGCCATAAGAAAGGCGCGGAGAAGGCAAGTGCTTTCTCCGCGCTTTAAGAATAGAAAGTGCGAAGGGGAGCGGCTCACAGCAGGAGACCGTGCCTTCTGATGTACCATTTCTTGACCAGCGTCACCAGCGCCATGTAAGCGGCGACGATGCCGATCAGGTACAGGAAGAACGTCCCCGGCAGCGGGGCGAGGCCAATCTTCTCGCCCAGAACTGTGTACGGCAGCGCCGAGATCACGAGGATCCCGCCAAAGCTGATGAGTGTCAGCGGCGCGGAAGCGCGGCTCTTCACAAAGGGCGTCAGCGGCGTTCTGAGCATGTGGATGACCATGGTCTGCGTCCACATGCTCATCACAAACCAGCCGGATTGGAACAGCGCGATGTAGAGCGCCTTCATCGCCGGATCGGTCAGCTGATGGAAAAGCCGGCCGCCGGTGGCCGCCGGGCACACGACGAAGTAGAGCAGGAAGTAGGTGGCGATGTCGAAAACCGAGCTGGCGGGCCCCAGCGAAAACATGAAGCTGGAGATTGACAGCGCCTCCCACTTCTTGGGGGCCTTGAAAAAAGCGGGGTCTACGTTGTCCCAGGGCAGCGCGGTGCAGCTGAGGTCGTACACCAGATTCAGAAGGATCAGGTGCAGCGCCGCCATCGGCAGAAAGGGCAGAACCGCGCTGGCCGCGAGCACGGACAGCATGTTGCCGAAGTTGGAGCTGGCGGTCATCTTGATGTACTTGATCATGTTGGCGTAGGTCTTGCGCCCTTCCAGAATGCCGGACTCCAGCACCATCAGGTCCTTTTCCAGCAGGATGACGTCGGCCGACTCCTTGGCGATGTCCACGGCCGTATCGACGGAGATTCCGACGTCGGAGTCCTTCATCGCGGCGGCGTCGTTGATGCCGTCGCCCATGTAGCCCACCGCATGGCCCTTCTCCCGGAGCGCGCGCACCACCCGCGCCTTCTGCGCCGGGGAGAGCTTGGCGAACACCGTCGTGTTTACGGCCAGATCTCCCAGCTCCGCGTCGGTCAGACAATCGATGTTCGGCCCCAGCACAAGATTCCCCACGTCAAGTCCAACCTGCTGGCAGATGCTGCGGGTGACGGCGTCGTTGTCGCCGGTGAGCACCTTGACCGCCACGCCGTACTCGGTCAGCGCGCGGATGGCGGCGGCGGCGGTCTCCTTGGGCGGGTCGAGGAAGGCCAGATAGCCCATCAGCACCATGTCCCGCTCGTCGTCCACTGAAAACGTGCCGACGGGGGCGTGCTCCTTTTTGTAGGCCACCGCGATCACCCGCATGCCCCGGGCGTTGAGCGCGTCGACGTTTTCGCCGATCACGCCGCGCATGGCGTCGTCCAGCGGCCTGGTTTCGCCGTCATACTCCACATAGGAAGAAACCTTCAGCATCTCTTCAACCGCGCCCTTGGTGATCATCCGGGTACTGCCGTCCTCGCGCTCCACCACCACGCTCATCCGGCGGCGGTCGAAGTCGAAGGGGATCTCGTCCACCTTCCGGTAGGCCATCTCCAGTTCCCGCAGTTCGGGATGCGCCGCCTGCTCCTCGTGAGAGCGGTCCACGATCGCAACATCCAGAAGGTTTTTCAGCCCCGTCTGGTAGAAGCTGTTGAGAAAGGCGTAGCGGAGCACCCGCACGTCCTCGTTGCCATGGATGTCGAGGTGGTATTCAAGCACCACCTTGTCCTTCGTCAGCGTGCCGGTCTTGTCGGTGCAGAGGATGTCCATCGCGCCCAGGTTCTGGATGGCGTTCAGGTTCTTGATGATGACCTTTTCCCGGGACATCGCCACGGCGCCCTTGGCGAGGCAGGTAGTGACGATCATCGGCAGCATCTGCGGCGTCAGGCCCACCGCAATGGACACCGCGAACAGAAGCGCCTCCAGCCAGCCGCCCTTGGTCAGCCCGTTTACGACGAACACCACAGGCGCCATGACCATCATGAAGCGGATGAGCAGCCAACTGACCGAGTCCAGCCCCTTGTCAAAGGCCGTCTTCGGTGGCTTGCCGGAGAGATCCTTCGCCAATTGCCCGAGAAGCGTATCCTTCCCCGTCGCCACCACCACGCCGACGGCGCTTCCGCTGATGACGTTGCCGCCCAGGAACGCCAGGTTCGGGCAGTCGGTCAGCGCACCGTCAAACTTTACGGGCCGGGCGGTCTTTTCCACAGGCTCGCTCTCGCCGGTCAGCGCCGACTGGCTGATGAACAGGTCCTTTGAAAAGCAAATCCGAAGGTCTGCGGGGATCAGATCCCCGGCCGCCAGATGGATGATGTCCCCCACCACAACCTCAGCCAGCGGTATTTCGGCCTTTTCGTCCTCGCGCCGCTCCACGCAGGTGGTGGTGTGGATCATCTCGCTGAGCGCCTGGGCGGCGTTGCCGCTGCGGGTTTCCTGCACATAGCGCAAAACCCCGGAGAAAGCGACCATTACCGTGATGATGACCACCGTCGTCGGGTCCTTCGCACCGGGTTCGGCAAAAATGATGTCGGTTAACGTGGAAACCGCCGCCAGCACAAGAAGGATGGCGGTGAAAGGGCTTATGAACGCTTCGAAGAGCCGGCGGAACACGCCCGCCTGCCTTTCACGGCGGACGGCGTTGTCGCCGTAGCGCACCCGGGCGCTTTCGACCTCCTCGGCCGAAAGGCCGCGCTGGCGCGTGCCGAGGAGCGCATACACATCCTCGGGCGTGTGGGCAGCCGCCTCCCGCAGGCGCTCCTGCGCCGCCCGGACGCCATCCGTCCTGGGCGCGGACGCGCCGCGGATTGGTTCTTTAAAAATCTTCTTCATGGCCTGCACCTCCTTTGGCCGTTATACGGCCTGATGCCAGGCGCGGCGCTATATGCGGACAGCGCACCCCGTCCGCCGGCAGCGAGTCGCGCCACGGCGTTTTGATTTTCCTGATCGACCGTCGCCTGGGCCGGGTTGCACGTTCATCACCTCGCTTCAAGATAAGTTCAGTATTTCCAAAAAACAAGCGCCGCTTGTGCGAACAAGCGGCGGGATGGAATGCGCTCAAAGGCCGGGCGGCCAATCGCCGTCCAGACCGAATAAGCGAGCAAACGAATGCCCGGCGCCTGCCCTAAACCGTCGAGGGTCGTCTGATCCACCGGTCATGCCGCTCACCCCTTTCCAAAAAACGAACCCCACCATGCCCAAACATGGCGGGGAGATGCGCTCCGCGGCCATCGTTCGAGCTTTGGCTTCGCAGGGCGATGAAATTGCATTATCCTGCGCCTTGCATTCGACGCAGGCTGTTCGACCATCTCACCGTGTCTCCACGGCTTTGCGGCAGCAATCCGTATCCCTGTGGTAGCCTCACCTACCGACTTCCACTTCCAGTATAGGCGCGGTTTCGCGCCTTGTCAACCTTTCGAAATGTAAACAATCGCTCCCTGCGCAAGGAAGAATCGGCCCCGCGGGGCGTACCCCCCGGCCCCCCCCGGTA